>DATGUM010000015.1:0-44092 GCA_035301345.1 Bacillota bacterium | reverse complement strand
TAGAAATAGACAAGTGGTTTCCCTCCTAGGATTGGTTTGGCGACTTATATTCTACAGGGAAATTCACTTGTTTTCTATTTTTATCAACATAAAAATGGTGTCAGTGAAAATACTTCACCAACACCATTTATTGTACAACCTCTTTTTCTATTTTCTTAAACCATTGCTGGTACGTTTCATAAATATTTTTTTCTCGTTCTGTTAACTCACCTATTGCATATAAAAAACCAAAGTAGCTCCCGTGAAGTTGGCGAAAGTCTCGCGACGAGACAGAACCGTTCAAATGCATTTCATAATAAGTAGGCCTTCTACCAAGTTCGTCCTTTACACGATAATAACTCATCATTACCCGTTCACGCCTCGGACTACGTTTACGTTTCATTTCTTTCAATAAATCAATGACTTCTGTTTCTAACTCAATTTCAATGCCTTGAGGCAAGTTTGTAAAGTCATTTAATGAGTCTACCGAAATATCATGACTGTTAAAAACAGATAATTTTACATCGGCATGACGGTAATTTCCAATCAAATCGATAATCACACAATGTGATTTCCCATTATGCAATCGCAAACCTCTTCCTATTTGTTGAGTAAAAACGACGAGTGATTCTGTCGGACGAACGAACAACAGAGTATCAACTGACGGGATATCAACACCTTCATTAAAAAGATCGACAGTAAATATAACGTCAATCCGACGCTTTTCCAATGCTTTAATTGCCTCATCACGTGTCATATGAATAGTCTGTGACGTTAAGCTTATCGCCTCTACTCCTTGCTCATTAAAATAATTCGTTAAAAAATTTGCCTGTTCAATCGAAGAACAAAATGCTAACGTTCGTGTCTGCTTTCGGTTTTGCCAATTTTTAAAAATATGCTCTGCACGCATATGATTCAGTTGTTTAACTTTTAACTGCTCAGAATGATAACGCGAGCCAAGCCACTTTATTTGTTCATAATCAATATCATCTTTGACGCCATAGTATTTAAATGGACTTAACCAATTGTTTCTAATCGCCTCAATAAAATTAATTTCATAAGCAACATTCCCTTCACAAATAGAAAAAATGTCCTTTCCGTCTGTTCGTTCGGGTGTTGCTGTTAATCCGAGCAGAAACTTTGGCTCAAAATAGTCAATAACGTGCTGATAACTTTTTGCTGCCGCATGATGAAACTCATCGATAACAATTAAATCAAAGTCATCTTTTTTAAACGTATATAAGTGTTCCTTCATGCTTAGCGTATAAATAGAAGCAAAAATGAATGGAGGTGATGTATCTTTCTCATTTCCGTAAAAAAGGCCTCCTGCTATGTGTAAAACAGCTTCAAATGATTGACGAGCTTGCTTTAATATCTCTTCACGGTGAGCGATAAAAAGGACTTTTGAAAACTTTTTAGCAAAAAACGCTGCCAAATACGTTTTCCCTAAACCAGTTGCCATAACGACTAAGGATTTATTGTAACCTTCTTCATACGTTGTTTCTAACGCTTTTAACGCTTCCTTCTGAGATGGTCTTGGTGTTAATGGCACATGATAGACGTCAGTTGGTTCCTTTATTTTGTCTGAATCTCGTATCATCGGTAAAGTCATATCGATTGCTTCTTGATCAGTTAACTTTTGCACGAAATGAGGCTGGGTTGCTGCAAATTGTTTATAGAGCGCTTTATATTGATTAATCGTTTCATCGTTGATCACTCGTGTGTTTTTTGCATAAAACAAATGCATAAAATCATCCATTGCTTGATTAAACACTTGTTGATTGACCGTTTTATTAATTCGTACGTTCCACTCAACACCACTCGTTAATGCAGACTTTGAAAGATTAGAAGACCCAACGATAATTGCCCCTTTGTCATCATGATTAAAGAGAAAAGACTTAGGATGAAATGATATCCCCTCACTTTTCCAAAGTCTCACTTCTAGTGATTGTCCGTCTAAATCTAATAATGTCTGAAGGGCTTCCGGTTGTGTGACATACATATAATCACCCGTTAAAATCTTAACGTCAGCACCTTTATTTAAAGCATATTGCAAATCATCTTTAATAAGGCGTACCCCGGAATTCATTAAAAATGCAGATAAAATAAAGATTGTCTTAGATGATCTAATATCTTCTTTTAATTGTTCATATAATTGATGAGTAATTAATGAAATATCCTTACTCATCTTTTACCTCCATTAAGTAAACTCCTTGTTTAAAACCACCACGACTTTCAAACTTATCTGCTCTCACGCGTTCAACGTCTTCAAAAGACGACCCTTGTACATAAGCAAGTGATCGAATGATCTCTAATATATCTGCCAACTCTTCTACTGATTCCGCTTGCTCATCAGCTGATAAAAATTCATTGACCTCTTCAACTAATTTCTTTTCTAACGCAAGTTCATATTCTTTTTCATTTAAAATACGTGTTGTACAAGCTTTTCCATCCGCTTCAATGATTGCTGGGATTTTATCACGAACAAGTTTATTATAAACTGGCATACCGACACTCCCTCAACGCTTTGATTCAATTCTAACATATTTCTCTCACGTAAAATAAACAAGCTAGCTTTTGTCAGAGTAATCCCTCATGTTACACTGAAGTTAGGCCATTATTTTCCAAAAATAATAATAAAAGGATGATGAAACGATGAGTATCTTTTCCATTTTGATTATTATCCTCATCTGTATTGTTGTATACAAAGTGCTCTCTGGAAAAGGAGTTCCTGATAATAGTTATACACCTTTTGATTATATAACAGGCCAATCTGATACAGAATTTCATGAAGAAGACACAGAAGAAAAAGAGCATGATTAATATCATGCCCTTTTATAAGTAATTACGAATGATTCGTTTAATTGTTTCGGGTACTTTTAAAAATATAATTGCGTACATCACTATGACGACAATAATAAGTGCGCCATATTTCCACTGAATCATATCTTTAACAAATACTGCATATACAGTGATGCCAATGACGAACAGCAAGAATATCGTCGTTAAGAGTTTCCCTAATGACTGAATATTAAGCACTCCTTTAATACCATTTTTATCTCAATAAACTTCCACGTGCAAGCATCTCAATTATTTATCGTATCGCCTTGAACGAGATCACCAACTTCCAACTGAATGCGGATACTTTTAGACGTATAAGGATCTGCTGAATCTGCGACGTGAAAGTGAATATGTGGTTCGCTCGAATTCCCTGAATTACCGACTTGTCCGAGCACGTCTCCACGCGTGACGTCATCACCTTCCGTAACGTCTATCGAACCTTCCTTAAAATGCGCTAAATAACTAAATTCATCATTTCCGTGATCAATAATGACATGATTACCGAGTGGTTCTTCTTCATTGCTTTCCCCAACAGGTTCATTATCTGCTATATTATTTTCAACAGCGACGACTGTTCCGTCAGCTGACGCGAGATACGGTTGTCCAAACGCATAATAACTTTCATTCTTCTCTTTATCGCCAGCAAATGATCGTTTATCTTTCATTTGCATAAAGTCATAAGCGTAGCGTTGGTTCTCATGTTCGTAATGATAGTTCGTTAAAGCGTTCGTTCCACCCCAAAAGACGAACCATTCATCTTCAAATGGCAAATCAAATACTGTCTCTGTGTAGACGTCATCACTGTCATGCGCGTCTGAAAGTGGCAGTAATTGTAAGCCTTCAATCATTCCGTCATCATCCATCACAACGACTAATCCTTTTTCTTCAGCATCATCTGCCCACGTATACAAAGTCGCACGTTCCTCAAAAGGAACCTCTGATAGCATGTTATATGACGTAACACCTTCATTAAATGATTGACCGAGCTTCTTCAACTCTCTCCCACTCACTTCAGCTTTAAATTCATCGCTCATCCACTCGTAGATTCGTTTATATTCACCAGCTAAAAGCACTTCGCCAAATGCTTCAGGTTCAATCACGCTCAAATCTTCTTCAACGTCTTTATCCTCTTCATCCGTTTGCTGCGTGCAACCTGCCGAAAAAATTATCCCCCCGAACAAAAATAAATATAACAGTTTCTTCATTTAGACATTCCTTCCTGTTGCAACATATGTCGTAATTTCTTTCGTCGTTTCAATGGTTTCATCAGAACTAACATCATTAAAATCGCTAAACAAATCATCGCAATCATTAGTGCACGTATCTCACTCGTCACGAAAAAAATAATGAAAAACAGCAAACTAATGGGTGCGGAAATAATTGCGATTATACATTCTTTTTTTAATTGTTTCAAACCTTCCTTGCATACGAAGGAATCGTCTGTTCATAAAGAATAGTTTCCCGCTTCGTTTCATGCAAATAATAATTATTATAAAACTTTTTCGTCACATGATACGTGATGATGATACATATAACAGCAATCACAACATCATACATAACATGTGCCTGTCCTACGTATAATACATCGAGCAACCAAGCAAATAAATATGTACCGATTATTGCACTATACATACCACCGAAAGATTTCTTCCTATGACCTAACGTATAAAACGTGTCTTCATCTTCATCATAAAAAATCGTGTAAATTTCTTCTTTTCTATAGATTGGGAGTAAATCATGTATCATATGTATCCCTTTCTTATCATTAGTCATTCATAGCGATTAAATATCTTCATTAAAAGCTCCTAACGGAAATAAAATCACATTCGTTAATAACAGCCCCATATTTTCAACGGATTCGCCATGCTCATTTTCTACCCAGCGTGTAATGACGCCAGTAATACCACTCGCCATATAAATAGCTTCCCACGGTTTACTATGAAATTTTAACACTTCGTTTTTGATCGTTTCAATGAATTTCGCATGAAATGTATTGATTCTCAATAAATATTTATAAAGTTGCTTATATTTATTTATGTGTTGAAATAATGCTATCACTGATTTTATAGGTGTTCCGTCTTTTTTAAATGCTCGTAATGCTTTAGAATAATGATAATTCGGATAATATAAAGCTGTTTTAAGTTCCGTTAATATATGACTTTCTAGCTTCTCAATAATATCTTCTTTATCTAAAAAGTGAAGATAAAATGTCGAACGATTAACACCTGCATTTCTAACAATTAAACTGACGGATATTTCTTCGTATCTGCCCTCTTGAATAAGGTCGGTTAAAGCAGTCATTAAAAGATTTCTCGTTCGTATCACACGTGGATCTTCCTTTTTCTTCATCATTTCACCCATCTTTATCATCATTCTTTCTCAATGTGTCTTCTATGCAACAGACTTGAATATTCTGATGATTGCAACAACTTTCATTACCTTTTATAATAGATTATAGACACTATGTTGTCTAATAAAAATAAGGAGGAATTTTAATGGGTCGGCTAAAAGATAAGGTTGCAATTATCACTGGTGGATCACGGGGAATGGGTGCTTCTCACGCAAGAAGGTTTGTTCAAGAAGGAGCGAAAGTCGTTTTCACAGACATACTCGTTGATGAAGGACAGGCGCTTGAGAAGGAACTTGGTAATAATGCTAAATTTATTGAGCACGACGTGACGAGTGAAGAGCAGTGGGAAAATGTTGTCAGGAAAACCGAAGAAGCTTTTGGACCCGTTAATATTCTCGTTAATAACGCTGGAATCGCACCAACTAACTTAATCGAAGATACGAGTGAAGCAGACTATCGAAAAGTCATTGATATTAATCAAGTCGCTGTTTTCCTCGGAATGAAAGCAATCATTCCTTCAATGAAAAAAGCAAAAAATGGGTCTATTGTTAATATATCATCACTATCAGGGCTAATCGCTGGGCCAGAACAAATTGCTTACGTCGCTTCCAAGTTCGCTGTTAGGGGCATGACTAAATCTGCAGCGCTAGAACTCGGACAGTTCGGCATTCGGGCAAACTCTGTTCACCCTGGCATTATTGAAACCCCAATGACGATGAATGAAGAAATGGAAGAATTACTAGAACAAATTGCTAGTTCTATTCCAATGCAACGAACAGCAAAACCTGAAGAAGTGACGAATCTCGTTCTTTACTTAGCATCAGACGAATCAAGCTATTCAACAGGTGCAGAATTCGTCATAGATGGCGGGCTTTTTGCGCAATAAATTTTACGTGCTTATGTTTGTGCCATTCATACAAATATAAGCACTTTTTTCTTCTTTTTATTATACCCCCCTATAGTATTTTACTTTTCTACTTTTTTAGTATATGATAGATATAGACATTAAGAAAAAGGATGATTATACGAAGATGAAAACGAATAAAAACATGCATATTAATGAAATTGATGAGCTAATAGAGGCAAATGTTTTTCTATTAGATGTACGTGAATCGTTTGAATATGCATCCGGTCATTTGAAAAATAGTAAGCACATTTCAGTGAATCAAATGGAAGAACGACTAAGTGATATTCCAAAAGATGAGACAGTCTACGTTTATTGCCATAGTGGCGGAAGAAGCCAAATAGCTGCAAACATATTAAATGCACGGGGATACGATGCAGTTAATTTAGACGGAGGATTCTCCGCTTACACAGGTGCACATCGTGACGTTTAAATGAGTCGCATCATTCATCCAGAACGTAGCACATAGTCACTTAAATTTATTAATATAAAAACAGGAGGAATTCAGATGTTTTTCGAACAATTTTACGACCAAAACTTAGCGCAAACGTCATATATGGTCGGGTGTCAAAAGACAAATGAAGCAATTATTATTGACCCTGCGCGCATATTAGATGATTACGAAGCAGTTGCGAGTAGAGAAGGGTTAACAATTACCCATGTCGCTGAAACGCACATTCATGCAGATTTCGCATCAGGTCTGCGAGATGTAGCGAAGCGTTTTGACGCAAAAGTATTCGTCTCTGATGAAGGTGGCGACGATTGGACTTATGAAAACGTACCAGCTAATACGACGTTTTTAACAGAAGGAGATTCGATTCACGTTGGAAATGTTGAATTGAAAGTGATTCATACACCAGGACATACCCCTGAGAGTATCTCATTCCTTTTAACAGATCATGGCGGTGAGAGTTCTGTGCCAATGGGTATTTTTACAGGTGATTTCGTCTTTGTCGGTGATATCGGGCGTCCGGATTTATTAGAAGAGGCTGCTCATATGGCTGGAACGACTGAAATTGGTGCAAATGATATGTTTGCTTCTTTACAGAAGTTAGCAGACTTACCTGATTTCATTCAAGTATGGCCAGGTCACGGAGCAGGTAGTGCGTGTGGAAAGTCATTAGGCGCTGTCCCTCTATCAACGTTAGGGTATGAACGACATAATAACTGGGCGTTTCAAATCACTAATAAAGATGCCTTCGTGAAAGAACTAACGAGTGATCAGCCTGAGCCGCCACTTTACTTTGCCCAAATGAAGCAGGTGAACAAAACCGGCTTGCCTCGCTTTGAAGTGAAAGATATTGAGGTAGGAACACCTACTGAGCTCGTTGGCCAAGTGTTTGATTTACGTGATAGAGAGACGTTTTGTAAAGGCTTTATCAAAGGATCGATTAACATTCCTTACAATAGTAAATTTTTACAGTTTATCGGTTGGTTCATCGATTATGACGCGCCAATGACTGTTATCACTGATCCAGCACACGCCGTGCAATTGCAAAAGGATTTAGCATCCATTGGCTATGATGACTTACAACTTATCGTACCGAGTGATCAGGTAGATTCGTACGTTAATGACAGTTACGAAAGTGTTTCGCCCGAATCATTCGTTCAAAATTATACAGACAAAAATATTTTAGACGTGCGAACGACAGCAGAATATAATGACGGGCATTTAGAAAATGCGACACACATTCATTACGGGCACTTACAAAATAGTCATATCCCGTTTGCCAAAGATGACAATATTTTCGTGCATTGCCAGTCAGGTGTACGTTCTGCTATAGCTATGAGTGTATTAAGAAAACTCGGTTATACGAATGTTTTCAATGTCTCTTCTGGGTATAACGGAATTTCTGCAGCGCTCAACTAATTAACAGTTCTTTTATAAAAAAGTGCCTTACGCATCCTGGCAATTATCGTCCGTTCAATAAGACTTCAAAAAAAGAGAAAGAAATATTTCGTCTCCTACTGACAAAATGTTTCTTTCGCTCGTTTTTCTACTTTTCATCTGTTTCTACAATGATGCCGAAAATATTTTTCAAGACGTCATCAATATCACTTTCAGCAATTTCTCGCTTCGTTTTCACATCGTCTTTCGTCGTTGTTAATGTATTTGCAGATAATGTTTCTCGGCCTGTACGTGTTGCTAGCGTCACTAAACGTCTTTGCGTAAAGTGGGAGTTTGGAGAAGTCTGTGCATAGTGACACGCTTCAGCAAAGTCTGCTAACTCTCTCGGTTCATGTAAGAAGCGAAATTTCGTTTGCCACTTACCATCCACTTCTTTTTGTTTATGATAATAACCGTCATCACGTTTTATCACGCGGAAATTACCACTAATATCCGCTTGCGAGTCACCGTTTAAAGGTAACGGAATACGTGCTGAATCACCAAAGCCAACGTCAACTACGTATGGCTGATCGAGATAAACGATTTGCGATGCGTGACTCTCCTCATTTCCCCACCCATTCCCCGTATTCACGGTACAGCCAATAAGTGTATTATCAAAACCTAACGCTTTTAACAGCGAATGAAACAGTCCGTTCAACTCATAACAAAATCCGCCACGCTGATGATGAACAACTTTGTTATAATACGTTTCAATATTAAGCGGAATATGAACGCCATTCATGACGTCCAAATTTTCAAATGGGATGATTAATACGTGATTATTTTGTAAACGAGCTAACGACTCAAAATCTACGTCTACAGGGTCATCGACTTTTATTCTCGTTAAATACGTTTGAACATTCATTCACTCAACACTCCTTTATCAATCATCTAACGACATAACTTCTCCTGTCTGTGCATGTACACTATAATGACAATCAATTTTACCGCATAAAATATACTGTTCTTTCGTGAAATCATAAACATACACTGGTTCAAATATTAATCGACTATAAAGCTTGTTATACGCCGCTTCTTCATTAATTGTAACAGGTTTTGGCTTCGCAAATGAAGCGAATGTCTCTAACATCATCTGATTATCGACAATATTTATTGGTTCGTACGTTTTTCCGTCGATAATAACTGTTAGCTTTCTTTTCCATATGAGTGGCTCTTCCTCATTTATAAGCCGAAGCGTCGCAATGATATAGTCTTTGTCGCGGTGCAATGTCTTAAGTAACCACTGACCAGATTCATTTGGGTACTCTTTTTGTAAACAATTTTTAACAGCTACTTGGCACTTTTCCTGCTCTGTTAGAATAATTGGTAATATTTCACGGCTAGATTCTAATGAGAACGCTTGGTCAACCGTTAAAGTTTCTGTGAAATCAAGTGGTTGACGCATAAATTCATTATGTTCTATTTGTTCATAAGTCATCTTTTCTTTCATAGATACGTACGGACGATCGAGAAAATTGATCGGTACTTTACTTAGCGTTTCATTCGTGACATATATTTCTTCCGCCGCATACATAGGAATGATACGCTCTTCCTCAAACAATGGCATATGAATGAGTTTCACTTGTTCTTTTACTAGATGTTCCACCCTCGAAAGTGTTAGTGTATACGCTTCTTTTTTCACCTTTTTAAAAGCGTCTGCCGAATAGTTCGCCGAAAAGAATGTTAATCGCCCTTGTTCATCATGTTTAACTTCTATCATCATGAGTGGCGATAGTTTGACACCTTCATAAACACACGCGAACGCATACGCGTTGCCTGCTTCTTTCAGCAATTGAAAATGGTCGTTATACGTCAGTCCTGTCTCTCGTTCAACCCACTGAATAACGGATGCTTTCATGTCACCAGAAAACTGAATGCCATGCTCAGCATACGTTTTCTCCATGACAAAAATAGCACTCACATATTCATGCGTATGTATATTTAATTCAATCACAGCTGTGCCAGGCGGATTCACGTCTTCTTCTATTGCTTCTACACCCTCTGGAAACCATTCCATTGATAGCGTATAAATCATCTCTTGAAAATGATTCACATCGCGATTTATCGTATACGATTTTAAATAATAATGTTCTAAACCAAATGCTGTTTTTGTCTGTTCAATCATTTCTTTTATTCTGCAATCCATTAACAAAACTCCTTTTATCATTTATTCAGAGCGACGTTTAACACACGAGCTGTCGGTGTGTCTGCTGTCAGTAATTGTTGCGGTTTCCCTTCAAATAAGACGTACCCACCTTCTATACCACCTGTTGGACCGAGTTCAATGACCCAGTCACTTCGTGCGATAAAAGCAAGGTCATGTTCAATAATGATGACTGAATTACCTTGTTCAACAAGCGTTTCAAAAAGCTTTAGCAACTGCTCTTTATCCTTTCGATGCAAACCGAGTGAAGGCTCATCAAGTACGTAAACGTTCCCTTCCTGTTGCAAATGACTCGCTAATTTTAATCGTTGTAGTTCTCCACCACTTAACGTACTCGTCGTTTGTCCGAGTGTTAAATAATCCATCCCAACGTCTGTTAACATCGTGAGTTGGCGTTTTATTTTTTCAGAAGAAAAGTATGTCTGTGCTTCTTGAATCGTTAACTGAAGAATATCAGCAATTGTTAATCCTTTGTACGTATGAGAAAGCGCCTCTTTTGAATAACGTAAACCGTGACACGATTCACACGTCATCGTGACAGGGTCTGCAAATGCGACGTCTGGCTTCATTTCGCCCTTGCCTCCACAGAAAGAACACGCTCCAATTGAATTAAAACTAAACAATCCTGGCGATTCATTCGTTTCCTTTGCCATTATGCGTCTTATATCATCCATGATCCCCATATACGTAGCGATTGTTGAGCGACTTGATATACCAATAGGTTCTTGACTGACCCATATAGCTTCGGGGTTATTTTCTAAAAACACATCTAGCATAAGCGTACTTTTTCCCGAACCAGATACACCACATACTGAAACGAGCACGTGTTTCGGAATATTGATTGAAATATTTTTTAAATGATGACGAGTCACGTGTTCTAATGTAAAAAAGTCAACCGCTTCACGTACGTCTCGCTTCATTTCGATGCTTGAGTTAATCATCGTTCGCGCAAGAGAGTCATTGAGTTGATGGGGTGGCCCTTGAAAAACAACTTCCCCACCGAGCGCACCTGCTCCTGGCCCAAGCTCAATCACTTCATCAGCGTTTTCAATGACAGATTCATTATGTTCCACGACTAAAACAGTATTATCGTTTTCTTTTAAACGATTCATCATATGTAGTAACATCGGAATTTCTGCTTCGTGTAAACCTGCTGTTGGTTCATCAAAAATATAGATTAATTGGTTCAAACTACTTCCTAAGTGACGAGCAATTTTCACACGTTGTGCTTCTCCTCCAGATAACGTATTCATCGGACGGGCTAAATGAAGATAGCTTAATCCAAGCTCAATCAATTGATTAATTTTTGGAATCATTTGCTCAACTATTCGTGTACCTAACGGATCTGTGATATTTTCTAACTGTTCGCGTAGTTTATCTAACTGAAGCTGATCACATTGTGCAATATTTAAACCATTAATCTTACTCGCAAGCACTTCTGGACTTAATCCTGACCCTTCACACGTTTCACAATTCTTTTTAATCGTCATCTGTAGAACGTCTTCTTCAGACACTTGTCTCAATTTAGAAATGTCACGATTAATATACAACCTCGTAAATCGCGGAATAAGTCCGTCCCATTCGTGTGGCTGAGGGCCATTTTTCGTATGAAATGGTGCGAATACTTTCTCATCTGCTGGAGGTCCATCAATAAGCAGTGCTTTTTCTGCTGCTGAAAAATCTTTTATTTTTTTATGCGGATCAAATAGGCCACCTGTAATCATCCAACGGCCTTGCCAACCTGCGGGCGAAAGTGGCTTAAATTGTACCGCATAGTCTGCGAGTGATTGATTGAAATCAATTAATCGGTTCACATCTGGTGTAATCACTTCTCCGTACCCGTTGCACGTCGGACATTTTCCGAACGCACTTTGACTTGAAAAGTCGATCGCCTCTTCTATTTGCGGCATACCTATGCGCGAAAAAAGTAAGCGAAGGAGTGGGTGAATATCCATATACGTTCCTACGGTTGATCGATTATTCGTCCGAATAGCCTTCTGCTCGATAACGATCACAGGACTTAAATGTTTCATCTCATCAGCGCGTGGCCGCTCATAACGCGGCATCTGATTTCGAAGATATTGTGAATAATTTAACGTCATTTGCCGGTTACTCTCTGTCGCAATCGTATCAAAAACGACGGAACTCTTTCCCGAACCTGAAACGCCAGTAAACGCAACAATTTTCCCTTTCGGAATCGTTAAATGAATATTTTTTAAATTATTTTCCTGTAAACCTTTTAAAACAATCGCATGATTTAACATACTGTCACCCGCTTTTACGCATTATTTTGAAACGTAAAATAAAAAACAATCCCTACAAAAATAACACTGACAACATTCATCGCTATAGACGCTATTTTTTTATTTTTAATCGTATAATTAAGCGTGATTAAAGCAAATAAGTAACTACCTAACAATAACGTAAGCGGTAATACACGGAAGCTTACATGAACAGTAACGACAACAATTAGCGTGATTAATAGTGACGCAAGGACTTCATTCACATACTTAAATAAAATTTTTCCGATTAAAATTAAACTTGCTGGGACAATTAACCAATAAAGCATGACATCTATACCATTTGAAAAACCGATGGACACAAAAATAAATATAACTAAAATAGCAACCGTACTATATAAAGGTATTTTTTCTTTCATCTCTTCTAAAACCCCTTACGTCATCACTCTTCATTATTTTCTCGTTTTTTCTGGCGTTTCTGCCGCCATTTCTTAATAAGGAAAAAAACACTTACTAAGTACAGCCCCATAATGATTGTTAATATATTAATCAGAGCTGGCCACACTTCTTTCATGCTTTCTACTTTGACAAACGTATCATCAACGTTATTATTTCGATAATAAAGCGTGACTTCTTCACCACGCAAATATTTACGATACGTTTCACTCGAGACAGCTTTACGTGTCAAATGCGACTCGTCATTAGCGTCTATATAATAAACGAACAATTCATCCGTCGTATATCCAGTCCCTCTATGTGAGCGATACGTCGTACTCACGTCATCATAAGGAATGGTTGTCGCTTCTGTTAAATTAAACACGTTGAATTTGTGAAAAAGATTAACACCTACTAAACTCATGAAGATAAATCCTGTTAATAAATAAGTAGCTACTATCGTAATAAGAGTGCTTCGAAAAATGTTAGTCACGATCCGGTGTGGCTTTTTCCGCCGCTTAATAAACTTCGTATGATTCAACATGCCGAAGAAAAAGAATAATACGAACAAATATAAAATAAATTGAATAAATATACCTAAACGCATTTCAAACTGTCGCTCAGTATCTGTCTTAAAACTATTTTCATTATATAAATAACCCGATATAGTATCGCCTATTCGTAAATGTTCGAACTCTTCTTTTGATATTTGAGCATACTCGTCCATATCTTCGATTTTAATTTCATAACGTGGATAAAGGTACAACCCTTTTTTACTATGCTTTGATTCAATCGTCACGTCTGTTCGATCACTTAACGCATCTTGATTTAATAAAAGAAATTGAAAACCAACAGCAAATAAGATAAATAAAAATAATGCAAATACATGTCTGACAGTTATTTGTATTGACTGCTTCATAAAATCATCTTCCTAACATTCATACTCAGTTTCAATATACTAAAGAGGATATGAAAATAAAAGGTCAGTTAGTCCCCTTTACAAAGCAAGTTCTGAACGAAAAAAGGTAAGGATGTTTTTATCCTTACCTTTTATTACTCATTTAATTTTCCTGTGGTGAATTAATATAACTCCAGTCGGCTGTATCCATAATCTCTTCTGCTTGAACCTTTTCACCATTACCTAAATATACCGTTCTTCCTTGTATACCGACAACCATGACTTGAAGCAATTCAGCTTCATTATTCTTTTGGTATACGTCGCCCACTCTCGGAATAGATAAGTGTGGATCAACTGTATCAGCAAAGTTAAGCTCTTCTTCTAATAACTGTTCTCCAGGTTCAAGTTTGTCAATCACTGTCGCATCATCTAACATGCCTGGCTCCATCACCCAGTACTCATTATGTTTAATCCCGTTTGACTTATTACTAATCACACCATGTTCTTCAATCGAAGACACCATTTCCATCGCATGTAAGTGGTGATGATCTAATGAATCTGGCTTCGGATTAATAACTAAAATGTAATCGCCAACTTTAGCTGTCGTCTCTTTATTTAGTGTATATCTTTTTCCATTGACGATAAAGCTGTCTAAGTTTTTTGGGCGATAGTACGTTATTTCCCTTGCCGTTGCGAGTACTTGCTCTAAATCGTATAAACGCATCAAATGAACTGATTGCTTCACGAATGGATTGACAGAATATACTTTATGCAACTCATTGTTGTAATAAACAAATTGCCCTCTACGAACGTTTATTAATAACATATGTCATCCTCCTATTTACATCTTTTTCTTTTGACTCTTCTGTTGAGTCGATGGAAACTCTGACTGCAACCCTTTATGCAAGGATACAATCATTAATAATAGTATAAATACGAATGGGAATGCCGAAACAATCGACGCTGTTTGCAGTGCCTCTAACCCACCTGACCAAAGTAAAACAGCGGCAGCAGATGACTGAACGAGTCCCCAAATTATCTTAATTCGCATCGGTGGATTTAACATACCATTTGTCGTTTGCATACCGATAACGAATGTTGCTGAGTCAGCAGATGTAATAAAGAACGTGCTAATTAAAATAATTGAAAGTACTGTCGCTATTGTTGCAAATGGCATTTCACCCAACGTTGCGAACAGTGCGATTTCTGTATATTCACCGTACTGCATAGCTTCCCAAATACCTGCATCTGCAACACCTTCAAAGTAAATACCTGTTCCACCGAAAATGGCGAACCAAAACGCACAGAAGATTGTCGGTACGGCGAGCACACCGAAAACGAACTCTCTAATCGTTCGCCCTTTTGATACACGTGCGATAAATGTCCCGACGAACGGCGACCATGCAATCCACCAAGCCCAGTAGAACACTGTCCACCCTTGAATCCATCCGTCACCAGAATCATCAAACGGCGACAATCTGAAACTCATATTTATTAAATTTTGTGCGTAAGCGCCAATCGTCGTTGTAAATGTGTCCATTAAATAAGTTGTCGGACCGACGACTAAGAAGAAGACTAATAACAAGATAGCGATCACAATGTTCGAGTTACTTAACCACTTAATACCTCTTCCTAAGCCAGACAAGGCTGACATCATAAATAAAACAGTGACAGCAATAATAATAATAAACTGAGTAATAAAGCTATCCGGAATATTACTATTTAAATACGTCAGCCCACCGTTTATTTGAATCGCACCTAACCCTAATGACGTCGCAACACCAAATACTGTTGCAAACACAGCAATCGTATCAATGACTTTTCCAATCGGGCCGTTCACGCGATCACCGAGAATCGGGAAGAACGTTGCACTAATTGTACCTGGAGCATCCTTTCTAAATTTAAAGTATGCGAGAGATAAAGCAATCAGAGCGTAAATCCCCCACGGATGTAATCCCCAATGGAAAAACGTATGTTGTAAAGCATTTTTTGCTGCTTCTGGCGACTGCGGTTCGCCGAAAGGTGGCTCAAAGTAATGTGAAACAGGCTCTGCGACACCCCAGAACACAAGACCAATCCCCATACCAGCACTAAATAACATCGCGAACCAACTAAAGCGACTATATTCCGGTTCCTCATCGTCTTTACCGAGTTTAATATCGCCATATTTAGAGAACGCCAAATAAATAGCGAACACTAGAATAACAGTTGCTGAAATTAAATAAAACCAACCGAAGTTAGTTTGTAAAAATCCTTGAGCGACTCCAGAAACTTCTTCTAAATTTTTCGGAGCGATTGCTCCCCATAAAATAAAAATAATTGCTAATATAAATGATGAAACGAATACAGGTGTTAACTTTCTCATAAATCTGCTCCTTTCTATTTTCTCTGAATTGTTTGTACACGTTCTTAATTTTTGCCAATATGTTATCGATATGTACCTACACACAAGAAAACATCTAAACATTGATGTTTCTTCATGTTTAGATGTTATATATTAAATGTTATTCACGAAGGTATTATACATATTTAACGTGCAAGTTAAAATGTTAACATACATATTTTTCTCTTTCAAATACGTATGAAAAATTAGGTAAAAGGACTTAATTCATTCGTTAACAACTTATATCATTCGTTTGATAAACAAATGGATGTACCGACTTAAGTGACCATTTGATCATTAAATCCGTATAGTCTATTACTTCCCTATTTTTAATTGACGCACAACGTGTACTCCCTTTAAACTAAAATTTATACGTATAAAATAAACGACGGGCCAGCAAACGCTTTTTCGTGAAGCTCTCCCTTTAGAAAGTATGGTACATATGTTAATCAGTTTAATCATTCTTGGTATTGTTGGCGGCATGTTTATCCCGCTACAAACGTCTGTCAACGCGGCCTTAAGTTCATATACACGGTCCACCATTTACACATCAACGATTTCTTTCGGTGTTGGATCGCTGTTTTTAGTCGGATTAAATCTATTGTTCAATCCAGAGACGTTTTCTATTAGCTTTTTTAGTGAACAAACGTACAACTCCTACTGGGTAACAGGTGGCATGTTAGGTGTGACATATTTAATCGGTAACTTGCTCCTTTTGCCACGACTCGGTGCATCACTGACTGTTATTACAACACTTTCCGGGCAAATGGTTATGGGCGTCATCATTGATGCGTTCGGATGGCTCGGCGCACCTGTTCAACCGTTTACGTTATTTAAAGCGATCGGAATCGCATTATTAATTGCCGGGATTATATTAATGAATATAACGAGAAGGAATGGACAAAGACAAGGAAGCATAGCTTTTTACGGCTGGCTCATTGCGGGCTTTATCGTCGGTTGGGGACCACCTATACAAACAGCTATTAACAGCTTGTTAAGCAAGCAAATCGCGTCTACACTGATGGCATCATTCGTTTCTTACACTGTTGGATTTATCGTCTTGCTGATCATTAAACTCATAACGAACCGAACATTTACATTAGAGCAACAGACAAACCAATACGGACCGTTAAAACCAACATACTTTATCGGCGGCGCGCTCGGTGTGACATTTATCGTCGCAAACATTTATTTAATGCCCCATTTAGGAGCTGCCCTCACCATCGTAGCCGGCATGATCGGACAAATGATGATGGCATTAATAATTGATCAGTTCGGCATATTAGGGATTAGAAAAAGTAAAATCACGAGCCAAAAAATATTCGGCATGATCATTATTATCATCGGAGTGATTGTCTTAAGGTTTTTATAAATAAGTTTTACGATCCATTAAGCAGGGAATTGTTTTATTGAACAAACGTCAAACTAAAAAGTAGTGAAGCTTTTGCATACATTCGTGAAATTTTCTATGATCACTTTTATTAGTGGCAGTATTTTAGCAGGTGTACTGAAAATTGTACAAATCTTTTTTCACGTGCCTTCTTATATGTTGCTTTTCAATATGGACTACATCCCCTTGTTAAAACAATGGAATGACGTGACAGGTAGTGGGTACGTTTTTCATTTTCTATTTTGCTTTATCAGTATTGTCGGACTTTTTTATATCGCTAAAATTTTTCACGTCGAAAGGAAACCTTTACTTTACGTTGGCGTTTATACGATTGGAAGTGGTGTACTCTACTTTTTAACAGCTTTAACAGAACAGCCCCCTGAAGCAACTTCATTCATTGCTTGGCTTTGGTGGGTAATTGCCCATATTATATTCGGAATCGTCGTTGGGGCTTTCATCAAAAAGTGGATGAATAAAAGATAAAAGTGAACAGAAGGTGTTATTAATGGAGACAATGATTAAACAATTAAATAAACAGACGCCGGAACAATTCATGGAACATTTAACGAAGCAATCGCTTGAACAAAGTGATAAAGACGTGATCAAGAGCTTCCGAAACTTCCGTTTATCAGATGAAGTAGTCAATGTTTTGCTTTACTATATGTTCTTTATGGATCACGAGGCAACGTGGAATAAACTGAGCAGGATTGCACAATTCTTCAGTGAACACGACATTCAAACAGCAGCAGAAGCCATCGACACGGTAGAAAAGTTAAAACAATATGAGAACCAGTTAGATGAGCAATAACTGACACATTTAAATATATATTTATTTTTTAAAAATAAAGCTAGGACAAAGCAGAGTATTCCTTTCACTACTCCTTATCGTCCTAGCATAAAATAATTACTTACATATTTCGTATACCGTCTAAAATTAAACTTCTTTTAGCTCGGCCTCCGCTTCTTTATCTTTCGGTGTTAATTTATCAATAATAACTGCTCCTGATAAGTCACCTAAACAGTTCGCTGTCGTTATACCCATATCAAACAGTCTGTAAAACGCAGCAGCCATAGCGCCAATTTCGATCGGCAAACCAAACGCTTCGACAACAATTAATACTTTAACAATACCTGATCCCGGTATACCTCCACCACCCATGGATAAAAGTGTACCTAAAACGACAATTTGTACGACTGTCCCAATGGAAAGGTCAATCCCAACAGCTTGACTTGTGAAAACAACAATACTCGGGAGTAAGATAGCATTTCCATCATGATTAATTTGCGACCCTAAAGGGATGACAAAGTCGGCAATTTTTTCTCTAATGTTAAATTTGTTTTTCGCAACGTCTAAACTCACTGGAATACTAGCGATACTACTCGTCGTACTAATTGTAAATAGCCATAGTGACGTACTTTTCCTTATAAATGAAATTGGGTTCACTCGACTTGTGATCCACATAAACAATCCATAAACGAGGAAAATTTGGATAAATATTCCAATATAGAATGTTCCTAATAATTTTGAGAATGGTCCTAAAATATCTGGCCCGTACTCACCAACTGTTCCCGCCATAAGGAAGAAAACACCAATAGGCGAAAGTTTAATAACCATCCAAATATATGAAAACAACATTTCAGTCATATAATTAAACCAACCGAGCACTTGCTCACGTTGTTTTTTCTCTTCCATGCGAATAATTGCAATTCCGAATAAAACAGCGATAACAATCACTTGTAACATGTTTCCTTCAGTAAAGGATGCGAACATATTATCAGATACCATATTTGTGAAGAAAGTCTTTAAAGACAAGTCGTCAGGAATTTCAACATCTGTTGCGCTAGCCCCTGTGTAATTAAATCCAACACCTGGTTTGAAGACGAATGCAACAGCAATTCCAACAAACGTAGCGATAATCGTCGTCATCATATAATAACCAATTGTTTTTGAACCTATTTTACCCAACGACTTACTATCACTTTGACCACCAATACTCGTTACAACAATTAATAAAATAACTGGAACGATAATTAATTTAATTAAATTTAACCATATATCCCCTATGAACTCTACGGCTAACATTTTTTCGCCGAATATGATTCCAAATAAAATACCTAAACCTAACCCTGAAAATATTTGCGTCGTTAAGGATAGGTTTTTAATCCATCTTATCATTTACACAACCTCCTTCTAGTTATGCGTACTTAAAACATCAATTATTTTTTGACTAGCTTCTTTAATATGTTCAAGTGTTATATCTTTATGAAACGTTAGTCTAATAAAATCTTCATTAAATATTTTTATTGCTACACCTTCTTCCTGTAATAATTTAACGAAATCATTTAAAGAAATAGATGCTAATAGTAATTCGAAAATAATCATATTTGTAGGTGCATCTTTTAACTTGATCTTCTGATGATGAAAAGGTTCTAAGCGGTTAAACATGTACTGTGCATGTTCGTGATCTTCTTTTAATCGCTCAATGTTACTTGGGCTCAACACTTCGATAGCGGGTGAAGCAATAACGCCAGCTTGTCGCATCGTTCCCCCAAGCTTCTTTCTAATCTTTCGTGCCTCTTGAATAAAAGAAGCATCTCCACATAATATGGATCCAACGGGAGCTCCTAGCCCTTTAGATAAACAAAAACTTACGCCGCTTGCTCCTTCTATCAATATCGAAACATCTTTATCCAAGCAGATGCTCGCGTTAAAAATCCGAGCACCATCAATAAACACTTTTGCATCATAGGATTTTGCTAATTCAGTTATTTTCTTTATATGATCTGGTGGAATGGGAATCCCGCCTCCAGCTGCATACGTGTTTTCAATGCAAACGAGATCTATCTGCTCTTCTTGTAATAATTGGGTTAAAGAATCTAAGCACGGATAATTATTCTCATCCATTTCATAGAAAACAGGATGCATACCAAAATACTTCTCATCAAACATTGCTTTAGCGCTACTATATATATGGTGAGAAGGATGTAATGCAATATGAGAACCTCTTTCACACAGTGCCATTATCCCTGCATGATTCGTCATCGTACCCGTTGGGAAGTAAAGAGCACTCTCCGTATTAAACATATGCGCTGCTATATCTTCTAATTGATTAACCGTCGGGTCACTCCCTCTACCATTAACAGTTCGTCCATCATCTCCAAGCTCAGCTTCAACAATATTTTCTAACATATTTCTTGTCGGAAGCGTAACAGTATCACTTCGTAAATCTATCAAATCATCACCTCTAATAATTTCTCTAAGTGAATTGTATACAGTTAAGACTATTCTGTCAATTATAATTGGAAAATAATTTGCTATAATGGTAACAAATGAAATAGAAGGGGTTTTTAACATGGAAACGTTCAAAAGGAAAACGAGTTCAGATATAGTTTATGACAATTTAAAAAAGCAAATTGTAACATTAGAAATACCTCCTCATTTTCATTTAAGTGAAATGAAAATAGCTGATGATCACGAGGTCAGTCGAACGATCATCCGTCAGTGCCTAAGCAGGCTGCAAGTCGAAGGGTTACTCATTAAACGACGAAACGGTAGAGTATATACGTTAGACATTTCTAAAGATGATGCTATTAACATATATAATGTTCGAAGTGTTTTAGAAGGATTAGTAGCAAAGGAAGCGACAAATAAAATCACTCAAGCCGGGCTCAACGACTTAGAAGTCATTATTGAATCGATTAAAGATGCTATCCTCGACAAAAATGATGAAGCAATTATTAATTACGGATTTTATTTTCATTATAAGTTATATGAAATTAGTAAAAATGATATTGCTGTTAACTTTTTGAATCGATTAAGACCTTTAATCGAACGCTACAGATACTTAACGGACTTTCAATATGAACGACACATCAATCATTCACCGTTAGAAGAACATATTAAATTATTTGAATTAATCCGTCAGAGGAAAGAAAGCGAAGTTGAATTAGAAATGATTAAGCACGTTAACAATAGTTTAGAATATGTTTTATTAGCGATTGATGCTTATAAAAAAAGAGTAAAATATAAATAAAATATTATGTATTCATACACAAAACCCTTTCACATATTCATGTGAAAGGGTTTATTACCTGCTAAATGATTAAATTAATCCGCTTCCATACCACCATCAACATTGTATAGTGAGCCTGTAACAAATGATGCGTTGTCAGATGCTAAGAAATAAACAACTTCTGCTACTTCTTGCGGATTTCCGAAACGTCCGAGAGGAATGCCTTGCTTTAAAGCTTCTCCAACAGAATCGGGATCATCCGGTGACATATTTTCCCGAATATCAGTCAACATCTGCGTATCAATTGCTGCAGGCGCTACTGCATTAACTCTTATTTTTGATGAGGCAACTTCTAATGCTGCTGATTTTGTCAAACCTGCAACGGCATGTTTAGAAGCTATATAACCCGCCATACCTGCCGCCCCGATATACGCTGCATTTGACGCTGTATTAATAACACTCCCATGTCCTTGTGATTGCATGACCTTAAGAACATGTTTTAATCCTAAGAATATACCTGTCGCATTAATACTCATAATTTGCTCAAATATTTCCAATGACAATTCTGTTATGTTCGTAAATGGTCCGTTAATACCTGCATTGTTGTGAAATATGTCTATTGTCCCGAAAGTGTTAATTGTTTCTTTTACATAATTTTCGACATCTGATTCTTTCGTTACGTCTGCTTGGATGAGCTTTATTTTGCTATCCTCACCATTTAAACGTTCTTTTACTTTCTCAAGTGCTTCTTTATTTACATCAACTAAAGAGACACTCGCACCGCTATCTAGAAATTTTTGAGCTACTGCCTGACCGACGCCACCTGCACCACCAGTAATTAACACAACTTTGTTATTCATTATAGTAGCCTCCCTTATCTCTATTTTATGGAAGCCCTTTCATCACGTCAATGAATTGAACTTGACGGCGTTCAGGAGAAAAAGATTACTTTTTTGTTACTACGTCACGAGCTTTAAACCAAGCGCAGAACACAATATGATTGTAATCAACAATATCCTTTGCCAACTCTTCTCTTCGTTAAAATAAAGAATACCAACAAGCGAACTCCCAACAACACTTATTCCTGTCCATATCGCATAACCTGTCCCCATCGGAATCGTTTGTAATGAATAACTCAATAAACCGAGTGCCATACCGAGTCCGAAAACAATTAAAATGAGTGTTTGCCAATGGCGCCTGACTGAAAACTGATTGATCATTGCGACTGCATATGTTTCAAATAAACCTGCTATCACTAAAACAACCCAAGCCATTAGACACGCCTCCTTTCAGTCGCTTCTTTATCTGTCACTAATTTCAAGCCGATGACACCGAATAAAAGTGCTGTTATTAATAAGATTTTCACCCATATAAATACCCCTCCAAAAAACAACATGTCTGCTACAACAGTTCCGCCTGCCCCTAAACCAACAAAAACAGTATACACAGTCCCTGCAGGTAATTTTTGCGCGACCATAATCATTAAGTAATTACTGACAACGATTAAAATAAGTGTTACTATCCACGTCCAAACATCGTAAGCATGAGCCAATCCAATGACCCAAAAGACTTCAAGTACTGCTGCTACAAATAATGTGACCCAGTATTTCTTCATGTTTAATCTCCTCTACATTCAAATAAAAAAAGCCTGAGAGTAACTATTAAATAGTTATCTCCCAGGCTTTTATCCCTCCGTGGCACAGCTATCGCTATGAGTTTTCTCTCGGTCCAGTCCAACAAATGTTGCGGAACCCTAGAAAACGTATCATATACATTTGTCTTTTCATCATAGCACATGGATAGGCCAGTGCAAGTATAGCGTTATTTCTGTATCCCACTGTACAAACCTTTAGTTGTTGCTTCTGCTTCCATATCAACCAAAAACAAGACAACTGTTGCATCAGTAACAGCAGTGATTTCTGGTAAGTGATCTTCAAGGTCTGTTACGACGTCTCGCTTTTGCAATGGTTCCTTGCCAAGCTTTATTTCTCCATCCATGACGTATAAAAGTGGTGTATACCCTTCCTTGACAGGAACATCTACGCGACTGTTCGCTTCCAAATGCAGGTCATATAAGAATACATTTTGTCGAATAATTAGCGGAGCCTCTGACCCTTCTGGACCACCGATTAAGTGCCATTTTCCTTTTTCAATCGTTAAGCGATCAAAAAACTGAATGTTGGGATCTAAATCCGCTTTTTCTGGTCTAATAAATATTTGCAGCATTTCTACATCTTTTTCAGGAACAGACTCCTCATGTTTAAATCCAACACCTGAGTTCATCATCATAAGCTTTCTATCCGATATTTTTACAATTTCGCCTGTAGAATCGTCGTGAGTCATTTCACCTTTCCACATATAGCTCAATATCTCATCATTCTTATGTGTATGCATTTTGACAAATGTTCCTACGTTGGCATTCGCATGATCAAAGCGCGCTAGTGGACCAAAAGAAAAATCCTCTTCTTTGTCTAATAACCTGCCTGCTGTTATGAAATTAATCGCAAAAGGACCATTTTTAAATTGTCTAAATTGTGATCCGTTTAACTTCCTCATCATGCCAATCGCCTTCTTTTCTCCATCTATTTTCTTGCGCATTGATTTATCAACCGTAAAAGCTTTATGGCTCAACTTCAACAATTTCCGGCATCGATATCGAGCTTGCATTAACTGGTGAAACATCATTATACCGTTCATATGCTACTTCTGTCTGTCTTTCCACTTCTACTTCACGGTCCTGAGCTTCTACTGTAAAGTTCATAGTCGTTTTCATCTGATCAATATAATATGTTTCTTTATCAATTGTTATTTCATACATCAGATAATTCACGTCAAGGTCCTTTAATTGCTGAGGGTCAATCATTGCAAGAACATCCTTCAAGTCGTCTTCTTCAGTCATTGATTCTTCATCATAAATCATTTGTAATAAATAATGGTCTTCCTCTTCGATAAAGTCCATGTCATAAGCTATCTTTTCAATCGCTTTTATTACTGACTTCATCGCGAATTGTTGTATTATTTGCTTTGGCATATGCGCAAAGGACGCTTCAGGGTACTTCTCCCACACTTCTTCTTCTTCATTATACGAATAGTATTCATCACCCGTAAAAACAATTTCTGCATCTTCATGGTCTTCATAAATAAGCCCTGGGATTAGAACTAAGTCCATTTGCCTATATGAAACAGGATCAAACGTGACAAATATTGTAGACGAAAAAGACGACTTCCAAGATTTTTCATCTTCAACAAACGTAAGCTCTTCGGTTTCCCTTTTATCAAGAGAATAACTGTCAATGGCTCCCGCTTCCTTTTTCATCTTTGAGAGTAATTCCGCCAGTTCAGAATCAACCGTATCTTCCGCTTCTTCCTCATGCTCTTCATCATTTGGCTCACTCTCTGTACAAGCGCCTAAAATTGCTAAAGTAAATAATATGAGAACGATAAATATTTTATTCCGCATCAATTTCCTCCCATCACTTATTGATTGAACACTTTGATGATATTTACATGACTATACCCTACTCACATGAAGAAAAATCAAAACATATTCATTTTTCTTCTAACACATCCAATATATAACCATTTACATGGCTTTCTTGAACATTAAGCTTCCATTCTGCTTTTCTAACTAATTCTTCTTCAATGGCATGATTCGTATAAAACCCTGCTTCAGATGTTGCTGCTTCTTCTAGTTTGTCATCCATACCAACATATAATTGACGGCTTATCTCAACAGAACCTATTTTATCCATGTTAATCGTTATCGTTTCCCAATCAATTTCTTTATTCATATAAAATATTTGCCCAATCATATTGGACACATCAATCCCTGATGAAAAAGCCGTGTAGATAACTGTCTCCATATCTGCATCATCATCTAAATCCTTATCGTAGTCAGTGACAACATCAATATTTATCTCATCATTAATGACGTTTGCTTTCGTTACATCTATGTCTTTATTAATTTTTTCTAATTGATTGTTAATAAATGTTTGTCCGTCTTCATCATTTACTTCTGGATCTTTATCCTCTATATCATCATCTTTAATAACCTTTTCGTAAAAAACGACTTCCCCATCTTCTTCAATTGTTATATGAAAAGGCGCGTCTCCTCTACGATAATCTCTATCTTCCGAATAGACTGTCGTGCCCTCTTTTAATTTCGACGCATAAAGACTTCTAAACCATAATTCATTTGTTGTCGTCTTTTTAATATCGCCTATTTCTCTATCCTTAAGATAATCTTCTGCCTTACTAGATGTAATAACGCCCCAATCTTTATTTCTCATATAAATATAATTATCTAAACTAATAATATCTGCATATTTGTCCTCGTTAAGCACTTCTCTCGCTGTCGGATACGCTTCGTTTCTATCGATAAAAGGAAATAAATCTTTATTAATATGATAAAACTCATAAGCATAGCGTACGCATACAATAAGAACTAGTAAAGTAATAAAAATGGCTGTTTTCTTCTTCATAACATTCACCTAGCTGTGTTAAAATTTCGTTCTTAAACTACGTACAACATAACATAATTCCTCGGTCTCTGCTCAACTGATTATCTTTAGAAAAAACAAAAACCCCTCTCCCAGAGCCATGAGAAAGAGGTTGATAAACATCCATTTACAAGCCACTCTATTTAACAGTATTGGGTAATTCCCAGATTGTTTCATTAGCTGTAATTGTTTCAAACTTTAACCAATAACCTTCAAACTCTTCTGGTTCATAAATATCAGCATGTGTGATAAGATCTCCCGTAATTGATTCTCCCGGTTCTAAATTCTCATCGAACTCTGGGAAGTAATCATAAATAACATCTTCACCCGCTTTAGCACCAGCATCAGACACATGCATTGGAATATGTTTACTCGGTGTAATATTTTCATCACTCGTATTGTGGATTGTCACATTTGAAATGAGAATGTATGAATCTTTATATTTATCTTCCGTATAGTTCATATAAAAGTCATCCATATCATACTTATCGCTATCATTCGTTATTTCATATTCGTTCACTGTCGCTTCATACTCAAAGTCATACCCTTTACTTGTGATTTTAGCCGTTTCACCTACTTGATACATTGCCTTTCCTTCTTCGTCCGCTTCTTGTGATGATGTGTTTTCATCGTCATTTTCTTCTGCGACATTTTCTTCTTCGTCATTACTTTGCGCTTGCTCATTTTGACTATCTTCATCCCCACAAGCTGCTAAAAGTAAAACTGTCATTGCTGCTAATAATAGTGCGATTAACTTTTTGTTCATGTAAGCCATCCTTTTTTTGTGTATTGTGTTTTATAGCATCGATTTTCATCCTAACACGATATTAAACCGATTAAAATAACACTTTAAACCTATGACAATATAACGGTTGGCTTCGCTATCCCACGATACATATGACGTTGCACTAACGATGAAAATCTAATTTCAAAAAACTTTTTTCCGTTTGCTCAAAAAGCTTCTCGTTTATTGCTTACAATTTTCTTCAATCAATTCAGGCTATTTCAAACACAAAAAATCCTCTCCCACATCAGTGAGAAAGGATTTGATAACCGATCAAGAGCTACATAGTTGTTTTAAAAGTCATTAAACTTTTCCTTTACTTTTTGTCTCAATTTGAAGCCAAGGCGATTTGTATGTTCATCATTTTTCACGAGCAACTGGTACGCCGATAAAATGGTAATAATACGTAATGATATATATAAGCCAATAGCTATTAAAGCAATTAAAATTGGATAATAATCAACCATAACTCCCATGTCTAACTTTTTTTCCAAGGCAAGAGCTAAAAATCCGATGGCTAAAAAACTAACACCAATAATCATTGTTACTGAAGACTTTCTTTTGAAAACCTCATACCTTCCGTTCAATTCTTTAAAGTAATTTGAGTCGAACAATAGAACTTCTTTTTTGAGCACTGTATATTGTCCATGATCAAAACCGAGTGTTGCAAAAGAAATAATGCCTAGAGTTGCAATAACAATCATTAAAAGGATACCTAACCCTGAATCTTTCCCTAAAATAAAGTACGGTTCGAAAGCTAAAGCAAACAGACTAAAACCGAGCGCTATATGCTTAGCTGTTTTTTGTGTACTTAATAAAAATCCTTCTGCCATTTCTCTACTAACGTAGTAACCTTCTTCTTTCTTCT
The DNA here is from genome assembly GCA_035301345.1 of Bacillota bacterium. Classification (GTDB taxonomy): domain Bacteria; phylum Bacillota; class Bacilli; order Bacillales; family Amphibacillaceae; genus CALAMD01. The sequence continues at coordinate 16,456 of DATGUM010000015.1, read as the reverse complement.
CACTTGTTTCAACTGAGTCCTTCAATAAATAATCAATTGATACGCCAAAAATATTTCCAATCATCAAAAGCTTCTCTGTTTCTGGAAAGCCTTGACCATTCTCCCACTTACTAATAGCTTGTCTTGAAGTGTTAAGCTTCTCAGCTAAAGTTTCTTGAGAAAAACCTTTTTCTTTTCGAAGCTTAAAAAGTTTGTCACCAAACACCACTACCTTCAACTCCTTATATGTTATTAATAAGAGCATATAAAAACATCACTGTTATTTCTATCATGTGGCGTATGCAACTTGTCAACTTATGGTTGCATTGTTGTTAAATCAATCTTTTTCAAACACAACCATTTCGCCAACTTCAGCAAAATTAAACCGACGATAAATATTCTTACCATCATCAGATGCTTGTAAAACGATTGGTTTCTCTTTATCTTCTGTTTGATTTAAAAGAAATTGAAACATATCACTGCCTAATCCTCGTCCGCGAAAAGGTTCTTTTATCATGACGTCATATATACCATAGCTATTTTCGCACGCTATTAATAGTCCAGTCGCCACAGGTTTATTATCTATACACCCTATATACATTTGGACACTTGCATCTAAATGAAATGTATTAAAATAGCTTTGAAGTGCAGTATGCTCTGGCGTACCGGCAAACAAACTTAGAAAAACATCGACATATTTTAACAATTCTTCCTTATTTTTCACACGAGTAATCTCGAGTTGACCCGAAGTCTTTTTTTGAGTAGAAAGTGTATTTTTCCGCTTCATCATCGCAAGACGCTCTACTTCCTGTAAACTATATGATTGCAACATCTCTCGCCAATCTGCATTCATATGCTCTACGCTCGCCCAAACACTGAACGGAAGGTTGTTTTTTATTAATTGCTCAATCGCTAACCTTATATCAGATAAATGATTCGTCTTATCCGTCTTTATCAAGACCGTATTAAACGTATCTGTCGGAATACGCGTGTTTGCTACGGAAAATATTTCATCGCTGTTAAACGTCCCATTAACAGCACGTGTGAATACATTTATTTTCTCTTCAAAATTATTTTCTACTAATTGCTGATCTGTCATCATCATTTTACTCCATTCATTTTCCTGTTTCTACACCGGAGATTTTCACTCACTTTAGTTTAACATTCGATTATTCTTTTTACTTAATAGTTTTTTATATTATCCTAGTGAAAAGTGCTCTCTAAAAACTCACAATTATTATTTCATATAAAAAAACCCTCTCCCACATAAGTGAGAAAGGGTTTGATAGACGTAATATAAAATTAACGCTTCGAGAACTGTGGTGCACGACGTGCTGAGCGAAGTCCGTATTTCTTACGCTCTGTCATACGTGCGTCACGTGTTAAGTATCCTGCGCGCTTAAGTGGCGTGCGGAACTCTGGATCTGCTTCAAGTAAAGCACGTGCTACTCCGTGACGGATAGCTCCTGCTTGACCAGTTAATCCTCCACCGTGAACATTTACTAATGCATCATATGTTCCTTCTGTTTCAGTCGCAACAAAAGGTTGCTTTAATGTAATTAACTGCGTGTCATATGGGAAGTAATCTTCTGCTTCACGTTTGTTAACGACGATACGTCCAGTTCCTGGAACTAAACGAACACGTGCAGTTGATGTTTTACGACGACCTGTTCCGTAATATTGTACTTGTGTCATTTTATTTGCCTCCTTTTAAATTACCCACGAAGTTCGTATGCTTCTGGTTTTTGTGCTGCGTTATCATGTTCTGCGCCTGCATAGACGTGTAATTTCTTAGCCATTGTTCGACCTAATGAACCTTTTGGTAACATTCCTTTAACAGCAATTTCGATCATCTTTTCTGGTGACTTATCGAGCATTTCTGCTGCTGAGTTTTCCTTAAGTCCACCTGGATGTCCTGAATGACGGTAATACTTCTTGTCACTCCACTTGTTTCCTGTTAATTCGATTTTGTCCGCATTTACAACGATGACGTAATCTCCTGTGTCAACGTGCGGTGTATACGTTGGTTTATGCTTACCACGTAAGATAGATGCTACTTCAGTTGCTAAACGTCCGAGTCTCGCACCTTCAGCATCAACGACGAGCCATTTACGCTCAATATTGTTTTCATTCGCCATGAAAGTTGATTTCATTATCTATTTCCCTCCATCATTACTTCTAAAATTCACGAGTCTTTCTATATCTACACAATTAGATTCCGGGGCTAATTATGGATCTAGAAATAAAATACCAAACACTATAATACCTCAGAAAGCAGTCTTATGTCAAGCTTTTATGATTAAATACTTATTTATTTAATAGATAACTTCCCATAAATATAATCCTTCTGAAGGTGCTGCTTTTCCAACACGTGTACGGTCTTTTTCTGCAAATAATTGATCGATTGTTTCACTAGCTAGCCTGTTATTCCCAACATCTAGTAATGCTCCGACAATCGTTCGTGCCATCGTATATAAAAAACCACTCCCCCGTAACTTAAACATAATGTACGGACCTTCCTCGGTACAGCTCACTTCATAAAGCGTGCGAATTTTATCACCTTTTACCGAAGATTTTGCAGAACTGAACGTTGTAAAGTCATGCGTTCCTTCAAATGATTGACAAGCTACTTGCATCGCCTCAACGTTTAGTTCATACGGATAAAAGTGCGAATAATTATTTTTGAACACACATCTTTCTGGATGATTATAAACGTAATAGCGATATTCTTTCTCTTTGGCGCTATAACGCGCATGAAATTCATCACATACAGCTGAAACAGTATGTACATACGTATCGTCAGGTAAAAGAGCATTTAATATTTTTTTCCACTCGTACGATTCAAGTGGTAAGTCTGTATCAAAGTGAAACACTTGTCCTTTTGCATGAACACCTGCATCTGTACGTCCAGATGACTGGATACGAATCATTCGACCTTTATGCACTTTTTTTAACGCACGTTCGATTTCTCCATGAATCGTGCGTTGTTTCGGCTGTATTTGAAAGCCTGAAAAATTTGTCCCGTCATAACTCATCACACATTTTATTCGTTGCATGATCATTCATCCTCAATTAAATTAAAATTGTCTTAAATAAATAACTGCCCCGACGACAATAAAGAAGAATAAAAAGGTTATAACGTCTAGACGGCTAAACGTTAACTCTCTTAATTTCGTTCGTCCTTCTCCGCCGCGATAACCTCTTGCCTCCATCGCCATTGCTAATTCTTCAGCACGTTTAAACGCACTGACAAATAATGGTATGAGTAACGGAACAATCGCCTTCACTCGGTGTTTAATAGGTCCCGTTTTAAAGTCGACTCCACGCGCTGCTTGTGCTTTAGAAATTTTATCCGTTTCCTGCATAAGTGTCGGAATAAATCGTAAAGAAATCGACATCATCAGTGCTAACTCATGAACAGGAAACTTAATTTTCTTTAGTGGATGGAGCATTGATTCAATCGCATCCGTAATTTCAATCGGTGTCGTCGTCAATGTGAGAAGTGACGTGACGAAAATTAATAAGAAGAAACGAATTGAAATAAATGTCCCTTGAATGACTCCACCAGAATACACAGTGAGTCCAAATACTTGAAATAATTCTGTTCCATCTTTCGTTATAAAAACGTGTAGCGTAAAGGTTAAAATAATAATAAACCATATCGGCGTTAACCCTTTGAGAACGAAGCGTAATGGTACGCCTGATAAGAACATACTTAGAAAAGCAAAAACGACTAATAAGCCGTAATTATAAAAATTATTCGCGAAAAAAACGATTACGACGAAAATAGTTATCATAATCATTTTCGTTCGCGGATCCATACGGTGGATAAGAGATTGTCCGGGAACATATTGCCCAATGACTAATGAATTCCCCATTTACACTTCTTCTCCTTCCATCCGCTGTTTAATAATTTGCGCAAGTTCTTGTAATGATTGGTTTTCAAATGGGATGCTCGTTGAAAATTTTTGCTCAAATGCATGAATAAATTGAACAATTTCTGGTACATCCAAATTCACTTTTCGTAGAGCTTCAGCATTGGAAAAAACTTCGCGTGATGTTCCTTCCATATATAAAGACCCTTCATTTAAAATAATAATATAGTCAGCGTATGTTAACGCATCTTCCATACTATGCGTCACAAGGACGGTCGTTAATTGTTCTTCTTCATGCAGCTCAGCAAACATATCCATAATTTCTTTTTGACCGCGGGGATCTAGACCAGCTGTCGGCTCATCTAAAACAAGGACTTCCGGTTTAATAGCTAACACACCAGCAATCGCTACACGGCGCATCTGTCCACCACTCAAGTCAAAAGGCGAGCGTTCAAGAAACGATTCATCTAAGCCAACTTTCGTAATAACATCTTTCGTTCTCGCATCAATTTCTTCTTCCGAGACATTAAAGTTCTCCGGACCAAAAGCAATATCTTTAGCGATTGTTTCTTCGAATAATTGATGTTCAGGGTACTGGAACACAACTCCTACTTTACTGCGCAATTCTTTCATATCTTTCGGCTTATCTTCTTTTGCTAACGTGTACGCTCCGATTTCAACAGAGCCTTCTGTCGGCATAAGTAAACCATTTAGGTGTTGAAGCAACGTTGACTTACCAGAGCCAGTATGTCCGATAATTGCAACAAATTTACCAGATGGGATGTTGAACGATATGTCATTTAACGCTTGATGTTCAAATGGGCTTTTCGGTTGATACGTGTAACTTACGTTCTTGAATGTAATGTCCATAGATCATTCAGCAACTCCTTGTGGTTTAAAGGTTCCTCTGTAAGATCGAGACCTTTTAATTTTAATTCATCTGTTAAATTTGTTACAAACGGAACGTCGAGTCCAATTTGTTTTAATTCTTCTTTGCGAGCAAAAACACCTCGAGGATCTGCTTCGAACCATTTCTCCCCTTGATTCATAACTATCACACGCTCTGCTTGGACAACTTCAGTTAAATCATGCGTAATCGTTATTAACGATAAATCATTTTGTTCTCTAACAGATGCAACAGTTTGCATGATTTCTTTTCGTCCTTGTGGATCGAGCATCGCCGTCGCTTCATCTAATAAAATAACTTGCGGGGACACCGCTAAAACACCTGCAATCGCAATCCGTTGCTTCTGTCCACCCGATAGGCGATAAGGCTCCGTCATCCGGTAATCCGTCATATGGACAGCACGTAATGACGAGTCAATACGCTCTATCATTAAATCACGTGGCATACCTCTGTTTTCCATACCGAAAGCGACATCATCTTGAACAGTCGCTCCAACAAATTGGTTGTCTGGGTTTTGAAAAACCATACCTACGTCTTTACGAATGTCCCAAACGCGCTCTGGCGTTAATTCTACGCCATTAATAAATATTTCTCCTTTTTGAGGAAATAACAGGCCGTTAATAAGTTTTGCAATCGTAGATTTTCCCGAACCGTTATGTCCAATGATTGCTAACCACTCATTTTCATAGACGTGAAAAGAACAATCTTTTAATACCCACGGTTCGTCCTCGCCATAAGCGAAAGAAACATTTTTAAATTCAATGAATTTTTTCTTGTTCAAACAAAAGTCCCCCTCTACGATTTGCATATATTATTATACGTCTGATTTTTCCCTCAACAAAAAAAGGGCTTGGATTCACCTCGTAAAAGAGATTCTGTCCCGCCCCTGATCCCTTTCTCAGTTAGGATCCCATTAAACTAGTTCAATGATCGCCATTTTCGCTCCATCTCCACGACGTGGTCCGAGCTTAAGAACGCGCGTATATCCACCTTGACGGTCTTCATAGCGTACAGCAATATCATCAAAAAGCTTCTGAATAACATTGTTGTCATCTTCAGTTTCTTTATTGTATAAATATGCTGCTGCTTGACGACGAGCTTGCAAATCGCCTTTCTTTCCGAGTGTAATCATTTTTTCCACTTCAGATTTTAATTCTTTCGCTTTATCTTCAGTCGTTTCAATGCGCTCATGAACGAGTACATCTGTTGCCAGATTTCTAAGTAATGCCATACGTGTTTCTGTCGCACGATTGAATTTTCTAGCCATGAAATTTCCCTCCCTTTACGTTGCTTTCCGAAACTACGTGTTTAATCCGTGATTAAACATTCGCTTAGGGCCACGTCAAGTTTAATTACACGAATCGTTCTTTTCCATGTGTAATTTTAACCTGTAGTAACTCTAAGGTCCCTACGATCTATTAGTCATCGTTTCTTAAACTTAAACCTAATTCATCTAACTTAGATTTAATTTCATCTAATGACTTACGACCTAAGTTACGTACTTTCATCATATCGTCTTCTGATTTCGTTGAAAGTTCTTGGACCGTGTTAATACCTGCACGTTTTAGACAGTTATAAGATCTCACTGATAAATCGAGTTCTTCAATTGTCTTCTCCATCACTTTCTCTTTTTGGTCTTCTTCTTTTTCTACCATAATCTCAACATTTTGTGCTTCCTCAGTTAACTCAACGAAAATATTTAAGTGCTCAGTAAATACTTTTGCCCCTAAAGAAACTGCTTCTTCTGGTCGGATACTTCCGTTCGTATGAACATCAATTGTTAACTTATCAAAGTTAGCAACTTGTCCAACACGCGTATCTTCTACTTGGTATGATACACGTGATACTGGTGAAAATACTGAGTCCATTGGAATAACACCAATTGGTTGGTTCTCATGTTTATTTTCTTCAGCTGGTCTGTAGCCACGACCTTTTTCCGCAGTTATTTTCATATAAAGTTTTCCTTGGCTATTCAGTGTTGCAATATGCAAGTCTGGATTTAATACTTCAACATCACTGTCAAACGTTAAATCAGCTGCAGTTACTGCACCAGATCCTTGAGCATCTAATTCTAATGTTTTTGTTTCATCAGAATAAATTTTGAGTGCCAGTTTTTTCAAGTTTAATACGATAGTCGTTACGTCTTCTACAACACCGTCTAATGTAGAGAACTCATGTTGAGCTCCGTCAATTTGAACAGATGTAATAGCTGCACCTGGTAACGAAGAAAGTAGGATACGACGTAAGGAGTTTCCTAATGTAGTACCATATCCGCGCTCTAACGGTTCAATAACAAACTTTCCAAAACTTTCATCTTCACTGATTTCAAGTGTTTCGATTGTTGGTTTTTCAATTTCGATCATTTCGTTAAGCCCCTCCTTTAAAACGTCGAAACCTCGGTTAGACAAAGGCCCAACCGAAATTCCTGAAATAGGCAACTAATCATGCTTGCACTATATTCATAATTTTGTCGATTATTGTCTCAATGATTCGATATATTAAGGCATTGAACATTGATAATCGATAGCGATTTTCTTATCATGATTTCTTTTGCAATCTCTTAGATGGTATATCTAAAATTTTTATAAAAGAAAGTATGATCCGTATGATACCTTAGCTATCATCTTCCATTATAGACAGCGTGACAAATTATATTATACAGCATACTTAATTATACACGGCGACGTTTTGGTGGGCGGCATCCGTTATGTGGGACAGGTGTAGAGTCCTGGATTGCAGTAATTTCTAATCCTACTGCTTGTAATGAACGGATTGCTGCTTCACGACCAGCACCTGGTCCTTTTACAGTAACTTCGATTGTTTTCATGCCATTTTCAATAGCAGTTTTAGCTGCTGCTTCCGATGCCATTTGTGCAGCAAAAGGTGTAGATTTTCTTGAACCTTTAAAACCTAACGCTCCTGCACTGCTCCATGAAATTGCATTTCCTTGTGTGTCTGTAATCGTTACAATTGTATTGTTAAATGTTGAGTGAATGTGTGCAATACCTGCTGATACTGTCTTTTTCACCTTACGCTTACGAGACTTCGTTGTGTTTCGTGCCATTATTTACTTACCTCCCTTATTGCTTTGTCTTTCTTTCTTGCGATTGTTTGACGTGGTCCTTTACGAGTACGCGAGTTGTTTTTCGTTTTCTGTCCGCGAACTGGTAAACCTCTACGGTGTCTTACACCACGGTATGAACCAATTTCAGTTAAACGCTTGATATTAAGTGATGTTTCACGACGAAGATCACCTTCGATTGTATATTCGTTAACAGCTTGACGAATTTTTCCTAATTCACCTTCTGTTAAGTCACGTACTCGAGTGTCCTCAGAAACTCCAGCTTCACTTAAAATCTTTTGTGCCGTTGTTTTTCCAACCCCATAAATCGATGTTAAAGAAATAACAATTCGTTTATCACGTGGTATATCAATTCCTGCTATACGTGCCATAGAATGGGTGCACCTCCTTATTTATTATCCTTGTTTTTGCTTATGCTTCGGATTTTCACAAATCACCATAACTTTGCCTTTACGCTTGATAATTTTACATTTTTCACAAATTGGTTTTACAGATGCTCTTACCTTCATCATCTTACCTCCTTTTATATCGGAGCTTTACTTATTTATAACGGTACGTAATTCGGCCTTTCGTTAAATCATACGGAGAAAGTTCTACTGTCACTTTATCTCCTGGTAAAATTCGAATGAAGTGCATTCTGATTTTACCCGATACGTGAGCGAGTACCGTATGTCCGTTCTCAAGCTCTACATTGAACATTGCGTTCGGCAATGTTTCTGTTACAGTACCTTCTACTTCAATTGCTTCTTCTTTCGCCATCCTGTTGGTCTCCCTTCTTCAAGTTTGATTCGTACATATCAACAAACTTGGATATAGTAAACCGTAATTTACCATTCGTTACTCGACCAGTGTTGAGAAGGCTGCTTTGCACATCTTCAGAAATATAGTCTGTCACTTCAATATGACGGACGTTCTTTTTCTTCGGACGATCATACTTTCGTTTGTCTCCGTCAGCTAGATAAACGAAACGATTATCTATGTTCTCAATAACTACTGCAAATTGTCCAGCTTCACGACCTTGCAATATACGAACAATCTGACCTACTTTTGGAATTGAATCAGTTTTACTCAACAGTGATCACCTTCATTAGGTTTACTCTTCTTATTCATTAGAACGATTAAAGAACGATACGATGCACACTTTGTATACATTATATCTTTTATTAAATAGATTTGCACCTATTCTATACGTTTAATCTATGCGTCTAACTGTTGTTGAATATCTTGAAACACTAATTCAATTTCCTGGTCACCATTTACTTTAATTAACGTCCCTTGTGAGCCGTAGTAATCAAGCAATGGTTGTGTTTGTTTTATATTTACTGTTAAACGGTTTTGAACTGTTTCAACCGTATCATCTTCACGTTGAATGAGTGCTGTATCGTCTTTATCACAGACACCCTCTGTTTTAGGTGGGTTATATATCGTATGATAAAGAGCTCCACATGTCGGACAAATTCTTCGTCCGGTTAGACGTTCAACAAGTTTGTCTTCTGGAACATCTACGTGTAGCACGTAATCAATCGACGTTCCCATATTTTCTAATAAATCGTTTAACGCTTCAGCTTGTGCGAGTGTTCTCGGAAAACCGTCTAACAAGAATCCTTGTTTACAGTCATCCATACGAAGTCTTTCTTCAACGATACCAATCGTTACTTCGTCTGGAACGAGTTCACCTTTATCCATAAATTGTTTCGCTTTAACTCCGAGTTCTGTACCTTCACTAATCGCTAAACGAAACATATCTCCCGTGGAAATATGTGGGATATTGTATTCCTTACTAATTTTTTCTGCCTGTGTTCCTTTACCGGCACCAGGTAGACCCATTAATATTAAATTCAATTCATCGTCCCTCACTTTTCGTTAATAGCTTTGCTTTATTTAATAAAGCCTTTGTAGTGTCTTTGAACGAGCTGACTTTCTAATTGTTTCATCGTCGTTAGTGCAACACCAACAACAATGAGTAAACTCGTTCCACCTATTTGTACGGCTTCGGGTAACTTTGCTAGTCCCCCTAATACAATAGGTAATACAGAAACAGATGCTAAGAATATGGAACCGACAAATGTTAAACGATACATAATTCTTGTTAAATATCTTTCTGTATTTTTCCCAGGTCTAATACCAGGAATGTAGCCACCTTGTTTTTGTAAATTCTCTGCCATTTGTTCTGGATTTACCTGAACGAATGTGTAGAAATAAGTGAAAGCAATGATTAATATCACGTAAATGATCATACCGACAGGTTGCGTATAATCAAATGTCTTTTCAATAAATGATGCGATATTATTACCTTCAAAAAATCCGGCGACTGTACGAGGTGCGATAATGAATGCAATTGCAAAAATAACCGGAATAACTCCTGCAGCATTTAACTTAAGTGGTAAATGTGTAGAGTGTCCTCCAACAGGTGATCTGTTTACTAGTTTCTTTGCGTACTGGATAGGGATTTTACGTAGTGCTTCTAAAATGAAGACTACCCCTACTGTAACTGCAATAACTACTAAGATTATTAATGCAACGATTACGATGTTAATAAATAAATCGTCTCCAGGATTTACAAAATATTGGGCATACAATTGGTTTACACCATTTGGAACTGCTGCAACGATACCTGCGAAAATAAGAATAGAAATTCCATTTCCGACACCGTTTGCTGTTATTTGTTCTCCAAGCCACATTAAGAATGCAGTACCGCCTGTTAAGATAAGTGCAATAACTAAGAACTTAGAGAAGCTCGGGTTCGAAATTAAAAGCCCACCAGCCATTGCGTTAAATCCGATTGACATAGCAATTGCTTGAACAAATGCTAGAACGATCGTTCCATAACGCGTTACTTGTGCTAACTTTTTACGACCCATTTCACCTTGGCTCTTCCATTCAGAAAACTTTGGAACGACATCCATCTGCAATAATTGCATAATGATTGATGCCGTAATGTACGGCATAATACCCATAGCAAAAATGGAGAAGTTTTGTAACGCTCCACCACCAAATGTATTTAAGAAACCAAAGACGTTCTGTTGGTTCATAAAGTCGATTGCTTCTTTATCCGTAAATGGTACAGGGATAAACGTGCCGAGTCGAAAAACAACTAACATTAACAATGTGAATATTATTTTTTTACGAATATCTGCGACACGCATAAAATTGGAGATCGTTTGAAACATTAAATCACCTCAGTTTTACCGCCCACTGCCTCGATTGCTTCCTTGGCTGCAGTAGAGAATTTGTGAGCTTTTACTGTCAACTTCTTCTCAATAGCCCCTCGACCAAGAACTTTAATACCTGATTTCATATCTTTTACAACACCAGATTCTTTTAATAACTCAGGTGTAACTTCTGTTCCTTCATCAAAAGCGTTTAATGCTTCTAAGTTTACAATTGCATATTCTTTACGGTTTACATTCGTAAATCCACGCTTTGGTAAACGTTGGAATAATGGTGTTTGACCACCTTCGAATCCTACTCGTACTTTCGAACGAGCTTTTTGACCTTTTTGTCCTCTTCCAGAAGTCTTACCACTTCCAGATGACATTCCGCGCCCTACACGATTTTTTTGTTGACGTGTACTTTCTAATTCATGAAGTTTCATACGAGCACCTCCTTATTTTCTGTTATCATTTAAACTTCTTTTACCGCAACAATATGAGAAACTTTATCGATCATACCTCTTACGGATGGAGTATCTTCACGAACGATAGAATCGTTAATTTTTTTAAGTCCTAATGCTTGAACAGTTTGACGCTGTCTTCCTGTTCTACCGATGACACTACGTGTGAGGGTGATTTCTAATTTTTTAGACATTGTTTTCCCTCCTTATCCTAACAGTTCTTCTACAGACTTTCCACGAAGTCTTGCTACGTCTTCTGCACGCTTTAAGTTTGATAAACCATTGATAGTCGCACGAACCATGTTAATTGGTGTGTTTGCACCGAGTGATTTCGTTAAAATATCACCAACACCTGCTAATTCTAGTACCGCACGAACTGGTCCCCCAGAAATAACTCCCGTACCTTCTGCTGCAGGTTTCATTAAAATGTTACCTGAAGCAAATTGTCCGTGAATCTCATGTGGGATTGTAGTGCCAACAATTGGTACAGTAATTAAGTTCTTTTTCGCATTGTCAATTGCTTTTTTAATCGCTTCTGGAACTTCTTGAGCTTTACCAGTTCCAAATCCTACTTGGCCATTTTTATCACCAACAACGACTAATGCTGAGAAACGGAAACGACGTCCCCCTTTAACAACTTTAGCAACACGGTTAATTGTTACAACACGTTCTTCTAATTCCCCTTTGTTCGGGTCAACTTTCTTTGCCATCTAAATGGTCCCCTCCTTTGTCAATTAAAATTCTAGTCCTGCTTCACGAGCTGCTTCAGCTAATGCTTTTACGCGGCCATGATATAAGTATCCTCCACGGTCAAAAACAACTGATTTAAGTCCTTTATCTTGAGCTTTTTTAGCAATTGATTCGCCAACTTTAGTTGCTGCATCAATGTTACCAGCTGACTCAATGCCTAAGTCTTTATCTACAGTTGAAGCACTTACTAATGTCGTTCCACTTTGATCATCAATAAGTTGTGCATAAATGTTTTTGTTTGAACGATATACGTTTAATCGTGGACGTTCTTGAGTGCCAGTGATTTTCGTACGTACACGGCCATGTCTCTTTTTACGCCCTGAATTTCTTGTAGGCTTTGTAATCATTTATGATACTCCTTTCTCAAAACTAGCTAGCATTACTTAGCAGTTTTACCTTCTTTAATGCGAACGTATTCGCCTTTATAACGGATTCCTTTACCTTTATAAGGTTCAGGACTTCTGATTGATCGAATGTTAGCTGCAGTAGCACCTACTAATTGCTTATCAATACCTTTAACAATAATTTCTGTGTTTTTCGGTACGTCAAATTCAATTCCTTCAGCAGGTTCAACTTCTACAGGATGTGAATAACCTGCACCTACAACTAATTTTTCACCTTGTTTCTGTACACGGTAACCAACACCGATGATTTCTAAGTGTCTCTCGTAACCTTTTGAAACACCTTCAACCATGTTTAAAACGAGACTGCGAGTCGTTCCGTGTAATGTACGTTGTTCTTTTGATTCACTATGACGTTCAACAACGATATCTTTTTCATTAACGTTTATTTTAATCTCATCACTTAATTCTTTTGTTAATTCTCCTTTAGGCCCTTTAACAGTAACAACGTTACCGTCAAGTTTAACTTCAACGCCTTCAGGAAGTTCAATTGGATTAAATCCGATACGTGACATCTCGGTGCACCTCCTATACCTTTAAATTATTAAATTACCAAATATATGCTAGTACCTCTCCACCGACTGCTTGTGAACGAGCTTCTTTGTCTGAGAGAACACCTTTAGATGTAGATACAATAGCTGTACCTAATCCGTTAAGTACACGTGGTACTTCATCTGCTTTAGCATAAACACGTAATCCTGGTTTACTAATCTTCTTAAGACCAGTGATTACACGTTCTCTATTATCTCCGTACTTCAAGAAAATACGTAAAACTCCTTGCTTGTTATCTTCAATAACTTCGTAATCACGAACGTATCCTTCACGCTTAAGGATGTCTGCGATTTCGTTCTTTAATTTAGAAGCAGGAAGTTCTAGTCTTTCGTGGCGTACAACGTTAGCATTTCTAATGCGTGTTAACATATCTGCGATTGGGTCTGACATAGTCATTACATATTACCTCCTTCCATATAGGTTTACCAGCTTGCTTTTTTAACACCAGGAATTTGACCTTTATGGGCAAGTTCACGGAAACAAATACGGCATAATTTAAATTTACGTATGACAGAATGTGGACGTCCACAACGTTCACAACGTGTATATTCACGAACCTTGTATTTTTGTGGGCGCTTAGCTTTTACGATTAAAGATTTTTTAGCCACAAATTAACCTCCTTGTGTTAGCTCCCTTATAACTGAGCTTATTTTTGGAAAGGCATTCCTAACTGTGTTAACAGTTCACGAGCTTCTTCATCCGTATTAGAAGTTGTTACGATTGCGATATCCATACCACGGACTTTACTCACCTTATCGTAATCAATTTCCGGGAAAATAAGTTGCTCTTTAACACCTAATGTATAGTTACCGCGTCCATCGAACGCTTTGTTAGAAACTCCACGGAAGTCTCGAACTCTTGGTAGTGAAACAGCAATTAACTTCTGTAAAAATTCGTACATTCTTTCACCGCGAAGTGTAACTTTTGCCCCTACAGGCATTCCTTCACGAAGGCGAAAGCCTGCAATCGATTTTTTAGCGCGAGTTACGATTGGCTTTTGACCAGAAATTAATGATAGTTCTTCAACTGCACTGTCTAATGCTTTAGCATTTTGTACAGCTTCACCAATACCCATGTTGATAATAATCTTTTCAACTTTAGGAACTTCCATTACTGATTTATAATTAAACTTCTCCATAAGAGATGGTACTAATTCTTCTTCGTATTTTGTCTTTAATTCATTCACAACGATCGCCCTCCTTCCTCGGCTTTAATTACTTATCTAGTAGTTCACCGGATTTTTTAGCGATACGTACTTTCTTTCCGTCTCGAACTTCATAACCAACTCGAGTTGGTTCTCCGGTTTTTGGATCAATTGGCATAACATTTGATACATGAATAGCTGCTTCTTGGTTTAAGATTCCACCTTGTGGGTTATCTTGAGAAGGTTTCGCATGTTTGTGTACCATGTTTACTCCTTCAACGAGAACACGTTCATGTTTCGGGAATGCTTGCAAAATTGTTCCTTCTTTTCCTTTATCTTTACCAGTGATTACTTTAACTTTGTCACCTTTTTTAACGTGCATTGATTAACGCACCTCCCTATCATCGGCTTTTCAATATGCTCTTATAGCACTTCTGGAGCTAGAGAGACGATTCTCATGAAATTAGCATCTCGTAATTCTCTTGCAACTGGTCCGAAGATACGAGTTCCGCGTGGACTCTTGTCATCGCGAATAATTACAGCTGCATTTTCATCGAAACGTATATACGATCCATCAGTACGACGTGCGCCTGTTTTAGAACGAACGATTACTGCTTTTACAACTTCGCCCTTTTTAACAACGCCACCTGGTGTTGCTTGTTTAACTGAACAAACGATAACATCACCGATATTTGCAGTCTTACGACCAGTACCACCTAGTACTTTAATTGCTTTAACTAGACGTGCACCTGAGTTATCTGCAACTTTCAAAGTTGATTCTTGTTGAATCATATCGATGTGACCTCCCTTCGGATTCTACAAAGTAGAAACTCCTTAAATAATAACTGCTTCTTCTACTACTTCTACTAAACGAAAACGCTTTGTCTTTGATAATGGACGAGTCTCCATAATCTTAACGATATCTCCGTTTTTCGCTTGGTTATTCTCATCATGTGTCTTGAATTTCTTCGAATGCTTTACACGTTTTCCATACAATTTATGAACTTTATAAGTTTCCACAACTACCGTAATTGTTTTATCCATTTTGTCTGAAACAACACGACCTGTGTACACTTTTCTCTGATTTCGATCACTCATTTTGAGGCTAACCTCCTCTCTAGTTATCAGTTATTTACACTTAATTCTCGTTGACGTACAACTGTTTTCATACGAGCAATGGACTTTTTAACTTCACCGATTCTAGCAGTGTTTTCCAATTGTCCTGTTGCAAGTTGGAAGCGTAAATTAAATAATTCTTCTTTTAATGATTTAACATTTTGTTCAATTTCGGCAGTGGTTAGTTCTCTAATTTCATTAGCCTTCATTGCTATCACCACCAATTTCCTCACGTTTTACAAACTTCGTTTTGATTGGTAGCTTGTGAGATGCGAGGCGTAAAGCTTCACGCGCCACCTCTTCAGATACTCCTGCAACTTCAAAGAGTACTTTTCCTGGTTTAACAACCGCTACCCATCCTTCTAAATTCCCCTTACCTGAACCCATTCGAACCTCAAGGGGTTTAGCAGTATATGGTTTGTCTGGGAAAATCTTAATCCAAACTTTACCGCCACGCTTCATAAAACGAGTCATTGCGATACGTGCCGCTTCTATTTGACGGCTTGTAATCCATGAAGCTTCAACTGCTTGTAATCCATATTCTCCAAAAGATACTGTAGTTCCACCTTTAGCTGTACCTTTCATACGTCCACGGTGGTGTCTACGATATTTTACACGTTTAGGCATTAACATAATGCGCTGCCCCCTTCCTTATTTTGTTTTTTTCGTTGGAAGGATTTCTCCACGATAAATCCATACTTTTACTCCGAGCTTACCGAATGTCGTGTCTGCTTCTGCAAGACCGTAATCGATGTCTGCACGTAATGTATGAAGTGGAACAGTTCCTTCACTGTAATGTTCCGATCTAGCCATGTCTGCTCCGCCAAGACGTCCTGATACTTGAGTACGGATACCTTTCGCTCCTGCACGCATAGCACGTTGAATCACTTGCTTCTGTGCACGACGGAATGAGATACGAGCTTCAAGCTGGCGAGCAATGTTCTCTGCAGCTAATTTAGCATCTAAATCTACTTTTTTAATTTCAACGATGTTGATGTGAACTCGTTTACCTGTTAAGTCATTAAGTGCTTTACGTA
>DATGUM010000014.1:0-104785 GCA_035301345.1 Bacillota bacterium | reverse complement strand
CATTTTAAATGAGTAAGATCCCTCATAGACGATGAGGTTGATAGGTCCGAGGTGGAAGCGTGGTAACACGTGGAGCTGACGGATACTAATTGATCGAGGATTTAACTAACAATTGTTGATACGACACTCTTATTTAGTTTTCAGGGTATAAAACATAATAAAACACTTGCATTCCATTCTCGTAATTGATATAATAGGTTTTGGCTTACAAGTTATTTTTACAATATCGCGGGGTGGAGCAGTCTGGTAGCTCGTTGGGCTCATAACCCAAAGGTCGCAGGTTCAAATCCTGCCTCCGCAACCAATGATTCGTTTTATATGTTCAATTTTATAATGGTCTGGTAGTTCAGTTGGTTAGAATGCTTGCCTGTCACGCAAGAGGTCGCGGGTTCGAGTCCCGTCCAGACCGCCATTATATTTAAACTTTCAAGCATGATTCCATTTAATTAAGGGATCATGCTTTTTTATTTTCTTATACATTTAAATATCAAATAAGTACCTAAATATAGGGTGTCTTTGATATACTTATACATAGTTGATTTATTTAGGCTATGGAAATACTAAATAATGTTATGATAAACAAGGTGAAAATAATGAATGAAATGACTATTAAAGTTAATAATTTAGAGGAAACAGAACGTGTTGGAATAAAGATCGCGCAATTGATAAAGGAAAATGCCATAATTACTTTAGAAGGGCAGCTAGGTGTTGGTAAAACTCATTTAGCGAAAAGTATTGCGAAAGGTTTGGACATTAATGAACCTGTTACTAGTCCGACATTTACAATAATTAAGGAATATGAAGGAACTCTCCCTATGTATCATATAGATGCTTACCGATTAGAGTTTGCTGAAGATGATATTGGACTTGAAGAGTACTTTAATAAAAATGGTGTGTCGGTTATTGAATGGGCACAATTTATTGATGATTATTTACCAGAAGAATATTTAGAAATTGTTATTACGTATGTCGATGAAACGAGTAGGGAATTTACTTTTAAGCCACATGGTGAGATATACGAAAAAATGGTAAGCAAGATTATTTCGAGAAATTAAGGAGTATTTATTATGAATGTACTTGCAATTGATACGACAAATCATATATTGGGAGTGGCTCTTTTAAGTAATAACAAAGTTTTAGGTGAAATTGTCACTGATTCTAAAAGAGGACAGACTGAGCGATTAATGCCTGCGATAGAATTCATTATGAATGAAGCATCAATGGTGCCAGAACAGCTCGACCGAATAGTCGTTGCTGAAGGACCAGGTTCTTATACAGGTGTTCGTATAGGTATTACGACAGCTAAAACACTTGCGTGGTCTTTAAATATTCCAGTTGTTGCTGTGTCGAGTCTTGAGTTGTTAGCATATAACGGTAAAAATTTTCCAGAATTCATTAGTCCATTTTTTGATGCTAGAAGAGGGACAGTTTTTACTGGATTGTATAAATGGATTGACAATACAATCGTTCAAGTAAGTGATCATACGAATGTATTGATGGAAGATTGGTTGAATATGTTAAAAGAAAGAAATGATCAGGTCCTTTTTATTAGTCCACATATTGATTTACATCGTGAGAAAATTATCGATAGATTAGGCGCTTCTTCTGTCGTTCTTGATGATGTTTTCAACTATCCACGCCCGTCACATTTGGCGAAGATAGGCATAGAAAGAGAATCTGTCGATCAGTTTTCATTAACGCCAAATTATTTACGATTAGCAGAAGCGGAAGTTAATTGGCTAAAAGAACAAAAGGAAAATAAGTGAAGATGGGTCGACTCATTATAAGAAAAGCAATTAGAGACGATATTACAGATATATTAAGCGTAGAATCAACATCGTTTAATGAGCCGTGGCCAGAAGATATTTTTTATCAAGAAATTGTTAATAATGCGTATGCTAACTATTTTGTAGCGACGTTGAATAGTAAAGTTATTGGGTATGCAGGTCTGTGGGTCGTTATTGATGACGCACAAATAACAAATATCGCGATTCATTCTGATTATCGAGGAAAAGGGTACGGGGAACAACTTTTTCAATTTATGTTGCATCAAGCATTGATGTTAGGCGCACAGCGATTATCACTTGAAGTACGGGTGTCTAATCTAGCTGCTCAACGTTTATATGAAAAGTATGGGCTAGTTCCCGGAGGTATTCGCAAAAAATATTATACGGATAATCAAGAAGATGCAATCGTCATGTGGGTGAATTTATGAGTGAAAAAAACACGTATATTTTAGGTATTGAAACGAGTTGTGATGAAACAGCAGTCGCTATTATAAAAAATGGAACGGAAATAGTTACTAATGTTGTGGCGTCACAAATTGAAAGTCATAAACGGTTTGGAGGAGTTGTGCCAGAAATTGCGTCGAGACATCACGTAGAGCAAATAACGATCGTGTTGGAGGAAGCATTTGCTACGTGCAACGTTACGTGGGATGATATTGATGCAATAGCTGTCACTGAAGGTCCTGGGCTTGTTGGTGCGCTTTTAATCGGTATTAATGCGGCAAAAGCTTTAGCGTTTGCAAAAAATAAACCATTAATAGGAGTCCATCACATAGCAGGTCATATTTATGCGAATCGTTTAGAGAAGCCATTTGAATTTCCGTTACTTTCATTGATTGTTTCAGGTGGCCATACAGAACTCGTGCTTATGAGAGAGCACGGCTCATTTGAGCGCATCGGCCAAACGTTAGATGACGCTGCGGGTGAGGCATATGATAAAGTCGCTCGCACGTTAGAATTACCTTATCCGGGAGGGCCACACATTGATCGGCTCGCAGCGGAAGGTAAAGATGTATTAGATTTTCCGCGTGCTTGGCTAGAAAAAGGTAGTTTTGACTTTAGTTTTAGTGGATTAAAGTCAGCTGTTATTAACAAATTGCACAATATGAAACAACGACAAGAAACGATTGTGAAAGAAGATGTAGCAGCAAGCTTTCAAGAAAGTGTTGTTGATGTTTTAACAGAAAAAACGTATCGCGCAGCTGAAACGTATGACGTTAAACAAGTAATTGTTGCCGGTGGTGTTGCAGCTAATAGTCGTTTACGAGAGGCAATGATAGAAAAGTTTTCAGAAACGGGTCGACAACTGCTTATTCCACCGATTCATTTGTGTACGGATAATGCAGCAATGATTGGGGCAGCAGGAACAATTTTTTATGAACAAGGAAAACGTTCGGATGCATATTTAAATGCTCATCCATCGTTACAACTGAGTGGTTATCCACAGAAATAATGTATTTATACACAAAAATGTTAATAACAGAGTGTTATTTGTGAATAATAACGAGTAATTTGTGTGTAACTTTGTTGATTATGTACTTTTTGTGGATAATTGATTGATTTAATTCATGAAGGAAATTTGGTGATCAAGATGACGAAGCGTACGTCGCATTATATTCAAAATGAATTTATCATTATGTTACTCTTATTTATCGTTGTAAGTTTATTAGCGATTTATAATGCTGAACAACTTGAACAGTATGCGGGTGGTAACTTTGTTATTAAGCAAGCTGTTTGGTATGGGGCAGGTATTACATTTATATTTGGTCTGTTCTTCGTTGATTTAACACAACTTTATAAAACGAGTATTTTCGTATATGCTTTTGGTGTTGTTATTTTAATCATCTTACGACTAAGTCCAGAAAGTATCGCAAAAACGATTAACGGTGCAAAGAGTTGGTTCACTGGAATCCCAGGATTGTCTCTACAACCGTCTGAATTTACGAAAATTGCTCTTATATTATTTATTGGGGCAATTATAAGTCATCATAGGGACAAGTATGCAGTCAATACAGTGAGAAGTGATATATACTTACTTCTTAAAATTATCAGTGCAACAGCACTTCCTGTATTATTTACAATTATTCAGCCGGATTTAGGGACGTCACTCGTTTACGTCTTTATAGCTGGTGTGCTGACGATACTTTCAGGTATTGATTGGAAAATATTATCGACACTCATTGTAGGTGGAGGGGCAATTGGTGTTGGAATCATTAGCCTCGTCATTAAATTTCCTGAGTTGTCACAACAACTAATTGGCATTAAACCGTATCAAATTAACCGTGTATTAACGTGGTTTGATCCGACGCAACAAGGAAACGATACGTTCCAAATTGACCGTTCTAAATTAGCAGTTGGGTCTGGCCAATTAACCGGAAAAGGAATGAGTGGTTTAGAAGTTATTCTACCAGAGGCACATACAGACTTTATCTTCTCTGTCGTTGGGGAGAGCTTCGGATTTATTGGTAGTGCTGCTGTCGTATTGCTTTATTTTCTATTGTTTTATCGACTCATAACACTCGGTTTAAATATGTTTAAATATAGTGATTTCGGTGCTTATATATGTTTTGGTTTTATGAGTTTATTGCTCATTCACACGTTCCAAAATATAGGAATGACAATTGGTATTATGCCAATAACCGGTATTCCGCTACTCCTGATTAGTTACGGGGGAAGCTCTATCTTATCGACAATGATTGGATATGCACTCGTTTACCGAGTCGCTGTTGAATATTCCATTCAAAATGATTATTTATTTAAATAAAAGAAACGGACGAATAATTATTTCGTCCGTTTTTTACGTGTTATGCAGTTCTGACCACTGTTCCATCAGTTCGTCGATAATCACTTTCGTTTCATTTGCTTCATTTAAAAGTTCAAGCGATTTTTCATGATTTTCATAAACGTCTTTATGTGTCATTTGCTCTTCAATAGTTTCTAATACTTGCTCATGTTTAAAAATATCTTCCTCAATTTGTTCAATTTGCCGCTTTCTTCTTCGTTCTTCTCGTTGCAATCGTTTATCTTCCTCAAATTGAAGTTTGCGATCTGTCTCATCTCGTTTCGTTTCGACGATTGGCTCATTTTTCAACTTTTCCCGTTCGATCATTTCTTGTTTCTTCTCGACGAAATAATCATAATTCCCAAGATACGTTGTTACATTATTCTCAGCCATTTCAAGCACTTTTGTCGCTAATTTATTAATGAAAAAACGGTCGTGAGAAACGAAAAGAATCGTTCCTGGAAAATTCTTTAATGCAGCTTCAAGCACTTCTTTACTATCAATATCTAAATGGTTTGTCGGCTCATCTAAAATAAGTAAGTTTGCGCGTTGCATCATTAATTTAGCGAGTGCTAACCGTGCTTTTTCTCCCCCACTTAATGACGTAACGCTTTTTAAAACGTCATTACCTGAAAATAAAAAATTGCCTAAAACTGTACGAATATCAGCTTCATTCACGTGTGGAAAGTCATCCCACAATTCTTGAAGGACATTTTTATTCGAAGATAAATCAGCTTGCTCTTGATCGTAATATCCAATATTAACATTCGTTCCGAGTTGAATCGTTCCGCTCGTTTGTTTGAGTCGACCTAAAATGATTTTTAACAAAGTCGTTTTACCGACGCCATTTGGCCCGACGAGCGCTATTCTTTCACCTCGTGTCGCATCAAAAGCAATGTGTTCAAATAAAGAGGCGTCACTATTTTTGTATGAAAATGCTAGGTCACGTACGGTTAAAACGTCATTACCGCTTTTTCTTTTCACTTGAAAGGAAAATGAAGCAGAGGATAAGTCGCCTAAAGGCTTATCAAGTCGCGGCATCGCTTCGAGTTGAGTCCTTCGACTTTGTGCTCGTTTAGACGTTGACGCCCGAGCGATATTTCGTTGAATAAAATCTTCTGCTTTCTTTATTTCAGCTTGCTGTTGTTCGTACGCTTTTAAATCACGTTCATATTGTGCAGCTTTTAAGTGCAGAAATTTACTATAAGTACCTGTATACCGTTTTGAGTAACTATGAGCAATTTCATAAATGATAGACACTGTTTTATCTAAAAAGTACCTATCATGTGAAACGATAACAATTGCACCAGGATAAGATGTTAAGTAATTTTCAAGCCAGCCGAGCGTTTCAATGTCTAAATGGTTCGTTGGCTCATCTAAAATAAGAAGTTGTGGCTTCTGTAATAATAATTTACCGAGAGAAAGCCGCGTTTTCTGGCCTCCACTTAATTGTTGAATCGGCGTATGATACATGTCATCCATAAATTGTAGTCCGGTTAAAACTGCCTGAATGTCTGACTCATATTGGTAGCCACCATTTGTCACGAATGATTGTTGTAGCTCATCATATTCATGAAGTAATTGCTTGCTTTCACTTTCTGAAACGTCCGAAATATCTTTCAGTTGCTCTTCTAGTGTGCGTAACTTTTTCTCCTGATCAATTAAATGTGTAAACACAGTTAACATTTCTTCCCAAATCGTCTTTGAAGATTCAATCGCTGTATGTTGATCAAGGTAGCCAGTTGTTAAATCTTTTGGCTTAAAAATTTGTCCGCTATCATGGGACATTTCATTAGCAATTATTTTAAGTAACGTCGACTTTCCTGCACCATTTCTACCGACAATTGCGATTCGTTCATTTTCTTTAATTTCTAATTTTATATTTGATAATATTTGTTCTGCTCCAAATGATTTTGAAACGTCATCTAATTGTAAAAGTATCACATTATCCACCTCGCGTTTAAAAAAGTGCCGTAGCACCTTACATAAGTGTAGCGGTTAAAGGAATAGGGCGCAATACTATTCATTGATTAATCACGACATAAAAATATTTTTCTGTTAGAATACATGGAAGAGAGATTATTATATGGGGGTTACTAACAATGGGAAACTTCACTCATTTTAATGAACAAGGTCGGGCAAAAATGGTCGATATTAGTGAGAAGAAAACGACAGAAAGAACAGCTATTGCGACGACTAGTGTCGAAGTGACGCAAGAAATATATGAGAAAATAAACAAACAAGAAATGGGTAAAGGTGATGTATTAGGTGTTGCCCAGATTGCTGGAATAATGGGGGCGAAAAATACGTCTGATTGGATTCCGATGTGTCATCCGTTACAGCTAAAAGGAATTGATATTTCGTTTGATTGGGATACGTCTGATGAAAAGTATCGATTAATTATTGAAGCATTCGTGAAAACGAAAGGGAGTACAGGTGTAGAAATGGAAGCTTTAACAGCAGCTTCAGCAACGGCCCTTACTGTTTATGATATGTGTAAAGCGATTGATAAAGGAATGGTTATTGGCCCGACGTATTTATTAGAGAAAAAAGGTGGAAAGTCAGGCGATTATTACCGAGAAGGGAATGATCAATAGTAAACATGCCAGATAAAAAAATACCACAAGCAACGGCAAAACGTTTACCACTTTACTATCGATTTTTATCTAATCTTTTTCAACAAGGGAAAACACGGATTTCATCGAGTGAATTAAGTAAAGCTGTGAAGATAGATTCAGCGACAATACGTCGAGATTTTTCATACTTCGGAGCGTTAGGGAAAAAAGGTTACGGATATAATGTCGAGTACTTACTTAATTTTTTCAGAAAAACACTTGATCAAGATGAGATGACAGAAGTCGCGCTTATAGGTGTCGGAAACCTCGGCTCGGCGTTTCTAAGTTATAACTTTACACGAAATAATAATACAGAAATTGTTATGGCTTTTGACGCAAGTTCGGAAAAAGTCGGCGAAGAAATTAGCGGGATATCTGTTTATCATATTGATGAATTAGAAGAGAGATTAGATGGTGTTAACGTGGCAATATTGACTGTACCTGTTAGTGAAGCACAATGGATGACGGACCGGCTCGTGAAACATAATATTTCAGGTATTTTAAACTTTACACCTGCAAGAATTACCGTACCAGAACATGTGAGGGTGCATCACATTGATTTAACTGTAGAACTTCAAGCACTCGTCTATTTTTTAAAGCATTACCCACTAGATGAACAGTAAATGTGTAAAACGTATGAGAAAGAGGTTAGAACAAAAGTAATTAGAAATATTAAGAACGTAAATGATAATCGTTTCAGAAAGGGATGACGTTCGGAAGTATTGAGGTTCAGTCTTCTTTAGTCTTCGCGCACTATTTCTCCTTAAGCGATCCATCATGCGTTTTCTTAATAATTTCCTTCGCTTTGTTCTAACCTCTTTATTTTTTAGTTAATTGTTTTCTTACGCAATACTTTCTTCTTTTTTAGTGATATATTCATCTGGTTTAATAATACCGAGCTCTCGATCTCGTTTTTCAAGTTCTAAAGCTTTCGGTACACAGAGCCAGTAAGCGAATACAATACCTAAAGCACCAGCAACTATTTTTCCAATTAACACGGCAGGCATGAGTGTAGGTTGGAAGTTAGCAGTGTATGAAAGGTGATCACCTAATAAGAATGCGGCAGTTACTCCAAACGAAATATTAATAACTTTGTCTTTTGGAGGCATGTATCGAACGATTGCAAACATTGCTAAAATATTAGCCATTGTTGCAATTAATCCGGCACTACCGACTTCACTTAGACCAATCTTTTTACCAATAGCAGTAAGAGGTCCTGATAAATATTTACGAATTAAGTAAACCATAGGGAAAGCACCAGCTAACATAATAGCAATATTTCCGGCATTTTCTAATGCTCTAAAGTTGTCTTCTCCATCCGCCATAATAGGGTCGAAGCCCCAAACACCGAATACAGTTGTGAAGAATCCAGTGAATATTTCTACAATAGAAAATACGAGGACTGTTTTAATACAAACATCTAATATTTTACCGAAAACCATAAAGCCTTTAATCATAGCGTCTGCAAAGAAATGTAGACCTAAGGCGATTATAATAACGAATATAATTAAAGGTAAAAGGTTAACGAAAATAGCGGCATAGGTAAGGACAAATTCATGTGAAGATTCTGCGTTTGTCGCTATAATCGTTCGGATTTTCGTGTCACTTAATACGATGATAGAACTCGCTATAAACGCACCTATTGGAATGGTTAAAAGCCCAGACATGATTCCTAAAGCCATAAACTTTCTGTCTCTTTTATCAAGCATAGGAAGCCCAAGAGGTATAGAGAATACAATTGTTGCTCCGGCCATAAATCCAACAATCATTGCCATGATCCAACCTTCATAACTATCCTTGAGCACATTGGCAAGTTGATACCCACCCATGTCGGTTGCTAAAATAGTCGTTGCAGCAATAGCAGAATCGGCACCAAGCTTATCGAAAAAAGGTCCCATAACATTTTCAATAAACCTTGAAATAAATGGAATAGAAGCCATAATTCCTGCAGAGTTTGCAAAAATAGGTCCTACTGCGAATATACCTTCCATAAATTCATGTCCTAGTCCGGTATTTGGATCTCTCATTGCTGCAAATGCTCCTAGAACAGCACAAACCATAATGATATATAAAATTAAATTTGCAATAAGTTCCATGATTTTCCCTCCATCTTATTTGTTCTATATATAAACGAAGAAGAGTTCCATTAAAACAAAACATGACGCTTAAACCTATTTATTGTCATAGGTCTAAGCGCCATTGCTTAAGTAATTTATTCACTTGTTAGTATGATCAGCTGTATTTATTAATTATTTCGTTTGCGATATCACTTAAGTTCACTTGTTTGTCCATACTCAATCTTCGGATCTTTTCATAAGCATTATTTTCTGTAAGATTGTATAAGTCCATAAGAATACCTTTTGCACGTTCAATAATTATTCTGTCATCTAATTGTTTCGTTTTATTATCAATTTCTACTCGTAAT
The DNA here is from genome assembly GCA_035301345.1 of Bacillota bacterium. Taxonomy (GTDB): domain Bacteria; phylum Bacillota; class Bacilli; order Bacillales; family Amphibacillaceae; genus CALAMD01. Next base: position 95,176 of record DATGUM010000014.1, on the reverse strand, counting down.
TTCTTTTGATTTTCGTATTGTTGTAAAGCAATTTCTACTGCTGGGATGAGTCGACTTTTTGAAAATGGTTTTACAACGTAGCCAAGTACGTTAATTTGTTTAGCTTTGTCTATAAACTCCTTTTGGCTATATGCTGTTAAGAGTAGAATAGGTGTATGAAAGCGCCTACAAATAATTTCACTTGCTTTTAACCCATTAAGTTTGGGCATTTTAATATCCATTATAATAAGATCAGGTCTTAGTGAATCCGTAAGTTCAATTGCTTTTTCTCCGTCACCACCTTGTCCAACGACATCATAGTTCTCTGATTCAAGTATTTCGATAATATCAAGACGAACGAGAGGCTCGTCTTCAATGACTAATATTTTACCTTGCATCTGTTTCACTACCTTCCAATGGAAATATGACAGTAGCTAAAGTACCTGCATGATTACTTTCGATTGAAAATTTACCATTTAAATTAAATTCAACCATCATTTTCACAATATCTAAACCAAAGGATGAATGGGAACTAGGAACATATCCTGTTCCATTATCTTTTATTGCAAGTGAAACTTTGTTGTTCTTCGTATTCAAAGAGATGTTAATGAGTTTCGTATCATTTTGCTTAAACGCATGTTTGATGCAATTTAAAATAAGCTCATTCACAATTAAAGCAATAGTGACTGCTGTATCGGATGAAGTTTGTAAGTTTTCTACATCGAAGAGACATTTAATTTGTTTCGTATGGTGTTCTTCAGTGTCTAATAACATCCGACATATTTTTTTGATTAATAAATCGACATCAACATTATCCGTATGATTTTCCGCTAATGTTATTTCATAAACAGATGAAATACTTAAAATTCTTGATAATGTATCTTTAAAATATTTTTGACTATCTGGTGGAATCCCTCGGCGCATTTGCAGGCGAACTAAACTAGCAATTGTTTGTAAGTTGTTTTTAACGCGATGATGAATTTCTTTAATTGCGACAGACTTTAATATTAATTCTCTTTCTTTTTTCTTAAGTTCAGTTAGATCGCGTATGAATAGCAGTGTGCCATCTTCTGGATTGTTCTGATTTAAATCAATCTTCTTTAATTTAAAAAAGTTTCCATTCACTTGTTTCTCCCTTACTGAAAGTGCTTCAGAAGAATCTAAAATTTTTTTCGTAAATGGAAGAATGCTAGTTATTGATAATCCAACTTTACAACTTTCAATATTAAAGTTATTAACTAAGCTCGCAGCGGACGTATTAAAGTATTTAATAATATTTTTCTCGTCCAAGTAGAAAAGGGCTTCTTCGATGGCCTCAGTAACGATTGGTTCAGTTTGAAAAGAGTTAAACATTATTTTACTTAATTTTTCGGTAGCTTCTGATAAAGCCTCGATTTTGTCTTCATCTTGTACTTTATCACTAATATCTTTTTCCATGATTAGAGCTGCGATTACTTTGTCTTTTTCACCAATAATTGGGACGACATTTTGTTCGACAATTTTTCCTTCTTGGGTAATTGCTCGGTGAGATAGTACGTGTTCACCTCTTTTTAAAGCTTGAAAAACTGCTGGTTCGAATGATTTATAAGCAAATTCACCGGCGACTGGGTATTTATAAAGTGATTTCCCATCGTGTGGAGTAGCTTCGGCAACAACGACCATTTTGTTTGGTTCTTCTGTTAAGCAGTCGATAAACATGTTCGCTTGATTTAAATTAGCATATTGTTGCAAACTATAATTAATCGTACAAAGTACCTCTATATCTTTCATAGAGAGAGTTGTATGTTGTTTACATACTTGTTTTAAAAGCATACTCATTAACATTCACCTATTTATCTAATTTGTTGCAAGTAATAGTAATTGACTTTGAAAATAATGTCAAGATTGTATGAAGAATCAAATAACTTGGGACTGTTTAAACGTAACAATCCCAAGTATATTTTTTAAAAGTAATTTGATGTAATGCCGCCGTCAATATTTAAAAGGGCACCATTTGTCCAGTCAGATTCATCTGAAGCTAAGTAAAGTGCACAGTTTACTATATCTTCTGGTTTACCGAATCTTCCTGTAGGTTGTCGATCTAACCGTTCTTTTTTCGCTTTTTCGTCTTTAACTAGCCACTCCATCAGTAGAGGCGTCTCAATTGGCCCTGGGCAAATAGCATTTGTACGGATACCCTTCGGTCTAAATTGAATAGCTAGAGACTTTGTCAGTGAGCAAACAGCTCCTTTAGATGCTGTATATGCATCTTGTGGAACACTGCATCCCATGAAAGCAACAAAAGAAGCAATATTAATAATAGACCCAGAGTTATTTTTTTCCATCTCTGGAATAACGTATTTAGTCATAAAGAAAATTCCTTTGACGTTAATATTCATTACTAGGTCCCATACATCTTCAGAAGTGTCTACAACTGAATGGTCTTCTGCAGGCATGACGCCAGCGTTATTGTATAAAACATCTATTTTGCCGTATTCTTTAGCGATTTCTTTCACGGCTGCTTCAACACTCTTTTCATTCGATATATCACATTGGAAAAGTGAAGCATCTCCGCCTTCAGATTTAATTTCTTCAACAGTTTTTAAGCCAGCTTCTTCATTGAGTTCAACTACAGCAATCTTAGCACCCTCTCGTGCAAACATTAAGCTAGCAACTTTTCCCATACCACCACCAGCACCAGTGATGATACAAACTTTATCTTTTAATCTCATATAAAAACTCCTCCTGTTTTAACTAATGGAATATTTCAAAAATTTAATGACTAATAAAATTTAACCTTGTTCAAAGTAACGCTCAATTTCCCATTCAGTCACGATACGATCAAATGTTTCTTGTTCTACTTTTGCAGCGTGTAAATAGTGCTTCCAAACAGTTTCTCCTAAAACTTCTTTAACAACGGGGCTGTTTTCCCATTTTGTAATAGCTTCATTTAAAGATGTAGGAATTTGCTCGACATTTGGATTTTGGTACGCACTTCCTACTAATTCTTCTGGTAATTCAAGTTTGTTTTCGATTCCATACATACCAGCACCTAACAAAGCTGAATATGCTAAATATGGATTCATATCAGAACCAGGAATGCGTGATTCAAAACGCATACTGTTTTTATCACCAACAACACGGTAACCAGACGATCTATTGTCAGTACTCCAAGCGATGCTCGTTGGTGCCCAACTATTAGGAATGTATCGTTTGTATGAATTAATAAATGGTGCATAGAATAGAGCAAAGTCATTTGTATACTTAATCACACCAGCTAAAAAGTGTTTCATTAATGGAGACATATTTTTTTGATCATTGTTTATATCAAAAAAGGCGTTTTCTCCTGTGTCCGTTTCAATAAGGCTTAAGTGAATATGTCCACTTGATCCCGTCCAGCTATGGTGTGGTTTAGCCATAAATGTAATCGAGTAATCATTTTGAATACAAATTTCTTTTGTTCCATGTTTGAACATAAGGTGTTCATCCGCAGCTTTCATTGCGTCTGTGTATTTTAAGTTGATTTCATGTTGACCAATATGTGCTTCACCTTTTGAAGATTCTACAAATAAACCTAACTTTCTCATCTGTTCTCTAATCGTTTGATAAATAGGTTCGTTTCGCGTGCTTTGTAGTAAGTTGTAATCTTCATTATAATGACCTGCAGCATCGATATTTCTATAACCTTTGTTATGAACTTCTTCAAAAGTGTCTTCAAATAAATAAAATTCTAATTCACTTGCCATGAATGGCTTGTATCCCATTTTATTTATTCGATCAATTTGCTCTTTTAAAATATTCCTCGGAGCTACTGGAACGATTTTATCGCCGTCTTTATTATAAACATCGCAGAACACGAGAGCTGTTTTGTCTAACCAAGGAATAACTTTTAAAGTGTTAAGGTCAGGCTTTGCTAGCCAATCCCCATAACCTGTATCCCAGTTCATTAGTTCATATCCTTCTGGAACATTCATTTCAAAGTCTGTACCTAGAAGGTAAGTACAGAAGAAAGTACCTTCACTAATGTCATTATCTAGACAGTAGTCACCAGTCACTCTCTTACCCATTAGGCGTCCTTGCATATCGCAAAATGCTAAAACTAATGTATTAATCTCATCATTTTCAACCATAGTCATGAACTCATCATATGTTACTGTTCCAAGTTTTTTTGAATCATTTATTAATGCTTCCATAGATATCTCTCCTTTACATAATTAGGGTTAGTCGTTTAAAGTTAATGAAATATATTTAATTTCGAGAAAGCCATCTAATCCGTAATGTCCGCCTTCACGGCCCATCCCGCTTTCTTTAATTCCTCCAAACGGTGCTTGAGGAACACTTAATTGTGTACTATTAACTCCTACCATACCTACTTCTAAACGTTCACTTACTCGATGAATACGATTGATATCGTTAGAGAAGAAGTATGCTGCAAGTCCATAAGGTGATTGATTAGATCGATTAATAACGTCGTCTTCACTTTCAAATGATAAAATAGGAGCTACTGGACCGAATATTTCCGTATCGACTAAATCCATATTATCTGTGACGTTATCTAATACAGTCGGTTCATAAAATAGATCAGATGCTTTATTGCTCAGGCGATTTCCACCGACGAGAACTTTTGCACCTTTTTGTACGGCATCTTCTACTAATTGCTCAACGTTTTGTATGGAACTATCATTTATTAATGGACCGATGTGGATATCATTTTCACTCCACTCGCCAACGTTAAGCGCTTTCACTCGTGAAACAATTCTTTCTACAAGATCTTCTTTAATAGATGCGTGGGCGTAGATGAGATTAATTCCGTTACACATTTGACCGCAGTTTTCGAATTTATTTCCAACGATCGCATCAGCAGCAGCGTCAAGATCTGAATCAGGGAAAATAATAATCGGAGCATTTCCTCCTAACTCTAACGAAAGCTTTTTCACTTGATCAGCCGATTGGGCCATTAACATCTTTCCGATTTGAGTAGAGCCAGTAAACGATATCTTTTTAACACGATCATCAGAAAATAAAACATTAGAGATCATTGAAGCTTTACCTGTTACTAAGTTAGCGACGCCGATTGGAAGATCCGTCTTCATTAATTCATCAAATAAAGCAATTGCAATTCTCGGTGTCTCACTTGCAGGTTTCGTTATAATCGTACAGCCAGCTGCGAGTGCTGGTGCGACTTTACGGGCAATCATTGCACCTGGGAAATTCCACGGTGTTATGAGACCGCATACACCTATCGGTTGTTTGATAACTGATATGCGCTGGTTACTATTTGATGGAGGAATGATTTCCCCATAAATTCTCTTTCCTTCCTCGGCATACCATTTAATAAATTGAGCACAACCTTCAATTTCGCCTGCAGATTCGTGTAAAGGTTTTCCTTGCTCCTCACTTAAAATACGAGCGAGAGAATCTTTGTTTTCCAAAATATTATTTGCCCAATCATCTAGATGAACTGCCCGTTCACTAGGGACAGTTGTTGACCAAGAATCAAAGGCATCAGAAGCAGCTTTAATCGCTAGCTTTACATCTTCTTCTGTTACTGAAGGTGTCTTACCGATGATTTCTTTCGTCGCTGGATTTGTCACATCAATCACTTGCTTTGTTACAATTTTTTCACCATTTATCCAATTATGGTTTAAATCTTTCGTTACCATACTTGACCCTCCCTTATTTTTTAGGAATACGTTTAAAGCGACTTAATTAATAGAATATTCAGTCAAGCGAGTGTGTAAAATTTATATTGATAAATAATTTACAAAATAAAATAGAAAACAAAAAAAGCGCTCATTTAACATCTTTGAATAATCAAAGAATGATAAATAAGCGCCGTTGCTTGTGAATATTAACTTGAACATAGATTACTAAAAATAAAATAATTTGTCAATAACTAATTTATAATTTATACTCTACAACCAACACGGACAAAAAGGAGAGGAAACAACAGTGAATCAGTTAAATAGTCTATTAAATTCGCTAATAAAAGTAGATAGTTCAACGAAAGAAGAAGCAAATAACTTAATTGAATTTGCAGAAAATTGGCTAAAAATAGAAGGGATATCTCGCATAAAAATTTTGGAGAATAACGGGTATAAAATGTTAATAGCTGACATAGGATCTGGTGAACAAACGATTGTACTTAATGGGCACGTAGACGTTGTTAGTGGTAATAAAGAACAGTTCACGCCAATTGTAGAAGACGGAAAATTATATGCAAGAGGCTCAGCTGACATGAAGGCAGGCGTCGCAGCAATCATGTGTGCATTTGTGGAATTAAATAAAATAGTGGTTGATTGTAACGTTCAATTGCAGTTAGTTTCAGATGAAGAAATTGGTGGGAAAAATTGTGCAGCCTATTTAACAGATGAAGGTTATTTAGGGGATTTTGTCATCTGTCCAGAACCAACGCAGTTAGGCATAGGCCTTCAAGCAAAAGGAGTTTTACAATTAGACATACATGTAAAAGGTATACCAGCCCATAGTAGCCGTCCTTGGGAAGGTGAAAATGCGATTGAAAAAGCAGTTAATATGTATCAGCAAATAAAAAGTCTCCCTTTCGCTAAAGAATCATCTAGTTTTTTTGAAGCACCATCAATAAACCTTTCAAAAATATCAGGCGGAGATGTTTATAATAAAGTTCCTGATGCGTGTAAAATGTCCATTGATATTCGCTTTTTACCGAGTCAAAGAAAAGACGATATTTTACATCAAATAAAGCAAATAACGGGTGACCAAGTGGATGTCATTTTATACGGTGATCCTGTTAATAATAGTGAAGAAGATAAGGAAATTTTACACTTAATAGATACGATCAAAAAACATACAAAAGAAGATAAAGTCAGTGTTTTCGGGCAACATGGTTTTGCCGATACGCGATATTTTTCACGGTACGGTATACCCGCTGTTGAATTCGGTCCAACAGGAGAGGACTGGCACGGTGAGAGAGAAAATGTAGAATTAGAATCAGTAGAGACTTATAAAAATATTATTGTTGACTTAGCAACATCACTTTATAAAAAATAATTTATAGGAGAGTCGATCGAGTGAAGCCAATCATCGGTGTATGTGTCAATCATTCATACAATGAAAATGCAGGGCTTTCTACAAGTTTAGGAATGAACGGGCAATCATGGCAAATGATAGCAGATGACTATATATGTGCTATCGAAAAAGCAGGAGGAATTCCAATGATTATTCCGATTATTGAGGATAAACAAAGCGTCATCCAATTAGTGAAACATTTAGACGGCATTTTGTTTACAGGCGGATCAGATATTGATCCGCAATACTATAATGAATATCCTTCTTTCAAGCTAGGCCCGACAAATCCTAAAAGGGATAATCACGAGATATTACTTGCTAAACATGTTTTATTTGAAACAAATATGCCCATTTTAGGTATTTGTAGAGGCATGCAATTATTAAATATTGTCTCGGGCGGAACGCTATATCAAGACATAAGGACAGAAAGAGTGAATAGCCTCGATCATTCACGCGTAAGTACCGTGAAAACTCAAACTGTTCATCCTATTCATATACGTGAACAAACCCGACTGAAAAACATCTTAAAAACAAACGAACAACAAGTGAATAGCTTTAATCATCAGGCGGTTAAGGAATTAGGAAAAGATTTTATTGTTTCAGCTGAGGCTCCAGATGGCTTAATTGAAGCGATAGAGGTAGCTGATAACAGGTTCGTCATTGGCGTACAATGGCACCCAGAAGTTTTAATTGAGACGTGTGAAAAAAGTAAAATGCTTTTTAAATCGTTCGTAAATAGTTGTTTGTAAAGTTACGAGAAGAGAAAGTACGCTCGATGAATAAGAACTAGCAAAAGCCCCTAACACTAGATTTATGTCTAGTTTTAGGGGCATCTCGCTTGGCGATAATTTTAAAAATATCAAACGATCATTATGACGAATTCTCTTGAAAGGTGCAAACAGATAATTCGTATAATAAAAGGGGTACTAAATCACATTAGATTTGGTATCCTATTTTTTATTGATATGTCAGTGTTTTTAATCTTCCACAGACGCGCCCATTTGCGGTATAGTTAAAACTTTTTAGTGCAATCATTTTAATCTAATAAATCACCTACTATCTTTAATTGTCTCTTCCTTTCTTTAGTTGATGCGCCTAATGAATTATCAGTTAAAATATTTACTGATTTTATTGCATAATCACTACTAACCATAGCGTGTTCTCTCATATGACCAGTTGCGATTGCTTGAGCAAATGAGCGTGCGGAATATTTACTAATATTGGTTTCTGATTCTTTAGCAAGTTCATTTACAGTAAACCCAACTTGTCGTAAATCATAAGCCCTTATATTTCTATTCATTCTTTTTTCTAATGTTTTTATTCCTAAATTTATTCGTGGGTCATCTTTTAAATGGCTATCGAGATAATGTAAAAATGGAGTTGCAACATCTAAAGCCCATTGAGCAAGTAGTTTTTGAGGTAAATTTTCTATATTTTCTTCTATTTTATTTCTAAGATTTGTATCATCTGATATGTTTATTTTAGGTGGACTGTTCGCGAAACCTACTTTTTCTTTTCTCTTTTGTTCATGTTTATTCCACGCATAATCATCTAAATTAATTATATTTACCTCCCCTACTTCATTGAATTAAATGCCCGTTTGTTTAATAATTTTTCTTGTCTTTTAGTGTAACATAGAAAGTAAAATCCCTCTAAAAAGGAAAGGAAATAGCACTGCGAATTGCAGTGCTAATTAGTATTAGAATTCTATGTGTTTTAAGATGCGATTTGATATGTTTTTAACTTGTTTGCACCTCTGATTATTAAGGAATCAAAACTTTACCTTACCTTGAATTATCACGATTATTTTGTCGTTTCCGTGCTTGGTTTAAATAGCGAAATCCCATACCGATATCGATCGCTGCAATCGCCGTTAATAAGATTGTACCGATGTTAAAGATGGTACCTGTAGTCGTTGCGTTGTTATAAGCGATGACGGCGAAAAGGATACCTAGCATAAAGTAAAAAAAAGAATAACCCACATTCGTTCATCCTCTCAAAAGTTATAACAAATGAATAAACCCATTTTGTAATTGCTCCAATTGTTCAGGGTCAATGGAAAACTGTGCAATAACAGTGACTGAATTCATCGCCATATGGACGATTATTGGAACGATAATACGTTTCGTTTTAACATAAACGTAAGAAAATACGAGTCCCATTGATGCATATATAAGCAGGTGTTCAGGTTCTCCGTGAATAATTCCGAAAATAAACGCTGATACAATCGCTGCGATAAAGAAGTTTGTTCGCTTATATAAAGATCCGAAAAGAACTTTTCGAAAGACAAGTTCTTCTAATATCGGAGCAATAAACATCGGAACGAGCATGAAGAATGGGAACTGTCGTGAAATATCCATAATCATAAAAGTGTTTTCTGAACCGAGTTCGACGTTGAATAATGACGTTTCAATAATGTTAGCAATAATTTGTGCGCCGTAAGCAAGAACGAGCCCATATATTGACCATAACACAATCCGTTTCGTCGTTACACCAGCTTCATTACGTTCTTTTTCTGCTCGAATATCTTTTTTAAGTAATTGATACGTTATAAATAAACCGATAATAAAGCTAATAATCGTACTATAAATAACGGCCTCAACAAATGTTAAGGGAAATAACGTACGAGCTAACGGTGCTAATGGTATGACTGCAAATAATGTCGCAATATAAACGACAATGACGAGAATATTTCTTTTTAGCAAAATATGTGACTCCTTTATTAGTAATCATTATGAAATTTATAAAACAAGAAACATGACTAAATAAAAAGCAATACGTTTAGTTTATCATAAATAAGTGAACATACAGAATGAATGCTCCAACAATTGTAAAAATGAAAAAATAAGGCTGAATTACTTGCAATTTTAGTCATAATTATTTAATATAATAATTGGTGTTAGCACTCAAGTGTTTAGAGTGCTAAAAATAATGATTAGGAAATTAGGGAGGTTGTTTACATGATTAAACCATTAGGAGATCGTGTGATTATCCAACTTGTTGAACAAGAGGAAACAACTGCAAGTGGTATCGTATTACCGGACTCTGCAAAGGAAAAACCACAAGAAGGAACAATTATTGCAGTAGGTTCTGGACGTTTAAATGAAAAAGGAGAAAAGGTTGCTTTAGAAGTTGCTGAAGGCGATCATATTATTTTCTCGAAGTTTGCAGGAACAGAAGTTGAATATAATAACGAAGAATACTTAATTTTACGTGAAGATGATATTTTAGCTGTTATTGGCTAATTAGAGATGCATAAACAATAAACAGATAAACATAGGGAGGACACAAACGATATGGCTAAAGAAATTAAATTTAGTGAAGATGCACGCCGTGGACTACTAAACGGAGTGGATACGTTAGCGAATGCGGTTAAAGTAACGTTAGGACCAAAAGGACGTAACGTTGTTTTAGATAAATCATTCGGTTCACCAGTTATTACAAATGACGGTGTAACAATTGCAAAAGAAATTGAACTTGAAGATAAGTTTGAAAATATGGGAGCACAACTCGTTTCAGAAGTTGCTTCAAAAACGAACGAAGTAGCTGGGGACGGAACGACTACAGCGACAGTACTTGCACAAGCAATGATTCGTGAAGGACTGAAGAACTTAACGTCAGGTGCTAATCCTGTAGGTTTACGTCGCGGGATTGAAAAGGCTGTTGAAGTCGCGGTTGACCAATTACAGTCAATTTCAAAACCAGTAGAAAGTAAAGAGTCAATTGAACAAGTAGCGTCAATTTCAGCAGATGACGAACAAATCGGTGCGTTAATCGCTGAAGCAATGGAACGTGTAGGAAATGATGGTGTCATTACGACAGAAGAATCACGTGGATTCAACACAGAATTACAAGTTGTTGAAGGTATGCAGTTTGACCGTGGTTTCGCATCACCATACATGGTAACTGATCAAGACTCAATGGTCGCAGAATTAGAAGATCCGTACATTTTAATTACTGATAAGAAAATTGCGAACATCCAAGAAGTATTACCTGTTCTTGAGAGTGTCGTTCAAGAAGGACGCCCAATTTTAATTATTGCTGAAGATGTTGAAGGTGAAGCGTTAGCAACTTTAGTTGTGAACAAATTACGTGGAACGTTTAATGCTGTAGCAGTTAAGGCACCAGGCTTTGGAGATCGCCGTAAAGAAATGCTAGAAGATATAGCTGTCTTAACAGGCGGAGAAGTTATTACTGAAGATTTAGGTTTAGACTTAAAGACGACACAATTAACACAACTCGGACGCGCATCAAAAGTTGTCGTATCTAAAGAAGAGACGACAATCGTTGAAGGTGCAGGAAATCCTGAAGCTATTTCTTCACGTGTTGATCAATTACGCGCACAAGCTGAAGAAACGACTTCAGAATTTGATAAAGAAAAATTACAGGAACGTTTAGCGAAGCTTTCAGGTGGAGTAGCTGTTATTCAAGTAGGAGCAGCGACTGAAACTGAACTAAAAGAGCGTAAAGCACGTATCGAAGACGCATTAAACTCAACGCGCGCAGCTGTTGAGGAAGGAATCGTTTCAGGTGGAGGAACAGCTCTCATTAACGTATATAACGAAGTAGCTGCACTCGACTTATCTGGAGACGAAGCGACAGGAGCTAACATTGTACTTCGCGCACTTGAAGAACCAGTTCGTCAAATTGCTGAAAACGCAGGCCTTGAAGGGTCAATTATCGTTGAAAAATTAAAGCAAGAAGACGTAGGTACAGGATTTGACGCTGCAACGAACGAATGGGTAAACATGATCGAAGCAGGTATCGTTGACCCAGCAAAAGTTACTCGTTCAGCATTACAGCATGCATCATCAGTTGCTGCAATGTTATTAACGACAGAAGCAGTTATTGCTGATATCCCAGAAGAAAACGCAGCACCAGCTATGCCAGACATGGGCGGCATGGGCATGCCGGGCATGATGTAATCACCGATCAAAAGTGATATTAGTATTTGTAACTTATATTTTGACTGTAGATGTTAACGTCGAAATATATTATAGAAAATCTCTAGTAAGTTATTTAAACTTACTAGAGATTTTTTTTGTATGATAAAACTTTTAAGTAATCCTGTGACCTCAGGATTGATCGGTTTATTTTATATTTGGCAATTAACTTTTCGTACTTTTTGTAAGGAAATGAACGAGTCTTATACCAACATCTTTGTTTTTTGAAAGTAATGATATCGTTCTGTTTCTTCCAAAGTTTGTAATTGGTAAAGTTGCTACGTTTAAATGACTAATATTTTCAGCAATTAATTGAGGGACAATTGTGATTCCAGTTTCCAAAGAGACTGCTCCAAATATAAAGTCACTATAATCAAATTCATTGATAATGTTTGGTTTTAAACCTAAGTTTTCAATTTGTTTTATGATGTATTCTCTCGTGTCACAAGGGCTTTGATGAATAATTAACGGTTCTTTATATAACTCCTCTAACGTCACTGATTTTTGATGACTAAATTTGTGGTTTAATGGAAAAACGGCATAATAATTTTCTGTAAATAACTCATATCTCTGTAGATGATTCCGACTAAACTCTGTATCGACTAATATCGCATCGAATCTTCCTTCTTGTAATGAATGTAATAACTCATCAGATGTATTTTGAATCATTAACTTAAGCGGCCTGTTTAATAGCTTAGGGCGATTAATTTTAGGTGATAAATAATATTTTGCTAAGCTAGGTAAGCTGCCTATAACTAAAGGTTGTTTATTTTGAAAGTCATGTAATTCGCTTTTAATTTTCTTTATGTCAGACAAAATTGGTGTGATAGTTTCAAAAAAGTATTGACCGACTTCAGTTAATTCACTCCCCGAATGGTTTCTGTAAAACAATTGAACATTTAAGGTGCTTTCTAAATTTTTAATATGCTTACTTAATGCAGGTTGTGAAAGATTGTTAATTCTTGCTGCTTTTGAGAAACTCTTCTGCTCTACAGCATCATAAAAGCTCTGTAACCACTCTAAATTCATACAATCATTCTCCTTAATCCATAACTATTAGTTATCACTAGATAACAAATCGATTATTCCTAATCCTATGAAATGTTGATAATATATTTATTGAAAGGTAAAAACATTATAACAAACTATTATGAAAGGAAGTTATCAATTAAATTGTTACAATGAGTAGAGTTGTTTTATTCGAAATATAAGTTCAGTGTCGTAGGGGGATTATCTTGAACAAGATATTATTACTATCACTTGGAATGTTTGCGTTAGGATTTGATGCATATATTGTTGCGGGGTTAATTCCAGGGATTAGCGAGACGTACAATAAAGATATATCACAAGTAGGACAAGCAGTAAGTATATTTACTCTTTTTTATGCGGTTTCAGCACCAGTTTTTTCATCGATATTAGCTGGTAAAAATATTAAGAAAGTTCTGTTATATTCGATGTTAATTTTTACGATTGCTAATGGTTTCACAGCAATCGCTCCAACGTTTTTACTTTTATTAATATCTAGAGCGGTGGCGGGAATTGGTGCAGGTCTGTTTTCACCATTAGCCGTTGCAGCATCTACACAATTTGTACCGCCTGAAAAAAGAGGAAGAGCCTTAGGGCTGACAGTTGGTGGAATGAGTATCGGTACTGTGTTAGGGGTTCCTGTAGGCTTATACATATCAGAATTATATGATTGGAAAATAACGATGTGGACATTAGTTGTCATAGGTATTATAGCAATTGTAGGAATGATTATTTTATTACCAAATATACCAACAGTGCCGCCACCAGCATTAAAAGAACGATTAAAATTATTTCTAGATAAAAGAGTGACTGTAACTGTCCTTATTACTTTCTTTGCAGGTATTGCAAGCCTAGGATTATACACATATTTATCTGTACTCATCGATGATCTAACAATCGACGGTCACTTGAAGGTGTTTTTATGGGTTTGGGGTCTCGGTGGATTGTGCGGTAGTTTAATGATTGGTTATTTAATTGATTTATTTAATAAACCAAAAACATTAGTGACAGTTATTTTAGTCGTTTTAACAATTTCTATATTATGTATACCATTCGTCATACATATACCATTTTTAAAATATGTTCCATTCTTTGTATGGGGAGCAGTAGGGTGGGCTTCTTTGGCCCCTCAACAACACATTTTATTATCTTATCAACCTAAAAATGGCAGTATAGCTATTGCTTTGAATAGTTCTATTAATTATTTAGGAAGTTCAATAGGAGCTATGTTAGGTGGAGTTGTGATTGCGATTGGGCTAGGTAGTACGTCGTTAATTTATTTTGCAGCTATAGCGATGGTCATCGCAATTGTTTTCCAGTTATATAGCGTGAAAAAATTATAATAAATAACATGCAATTAACAACAATTTCTCAAGAAATCATGCTGCTTTTATCGCAAGTTTCAGAGTGAACAGCCTCTTTTTCTACGAACAATTTTATATAACAGTTGTTCGTAGAAAGTAGAAGGCTGTACTAAGCTGAACAGAATTTTTTTCATTTAAATCAATGATGATAAAAATTAATTTTCATTTGTTTTTTCATTATAAATATTGATAATATCAATCGATAAAGAGATTAAAACTAAAATTACTGTCATGATTAAATTAATGTTCGTTTGCACCAAATAGAAGCTTCCAATTGTATAAAACACGAGGAATCTTATCATACTCATGATGATAACTAAAGACATATTTTTTCCGAGTAAGTGTTTTATTGTAGTAAATATTAAGTGATCAAAAATTAATGAGTAACAGATGATAGTAATTGAAATAAACATTATTTTACTCACATCTAACTTAATGGTAGAAAAGGATTCAGCGATAGTTATCGAACCGATGACAATAAAAATAAAAAACATGAATACGATTGTCAATATTAATGAAATTGCGAGCGACGTTATTAGTTTAATGTAAAATGGTTCATCTTTTTCGCCTTTTTTCTTCGTCCTATACCCCATAAATAAAAAGAATATAATTGTAATGGGGGGCGAAAAGTGAAACGAAAAGAATTAAAGATTGTTGCATTAATACACCTCATTATGCATTCTAAGTTATAGTTATCGATTATTTCTATCGGATAGCTTATCATGTTTTTTTGAACAATGAAATGATAAATGAAGAGCAATATTCGATAAAAGTCCGAGTAACAACAGGCTCACAAGACGGATTACTCTATTGCTCGGCGTAAAGGCTTTGTTATCGTTAGTCACGTAAAAATATGTTACTTATTTTTACGGCCAAATCTTCTTTTGTTAATCCTTTCTTAAATCTTTGATAATTATATATATCGCTAGAAAAAGTATTCAACAAGATGTCGGCATGAAATTCTGGATCTTTAATCGACGATATCTCTGAAAATTGCTTCGCAAAAACCTCTTGCAATCGTTGGTAAAAGGGCGTTTGTAGAAAGGACTGTCCTTTATCACCAGCACTTTCAATAGTAGTCAACATCTCTAAATTATCTTCCTTTAAATCAATAACGAAGCGAATCAAATCTTTACATTGCGATTGAGCACTCGTCTGTGCGTTCTCTTCTAAATACTTAGCTATTTTATGAAAAAACATCTCTACATCCTCATCCATTAACTCCAAACATAGCGCCGATTTATTTTTAAAATGACGGTACAGTGTTCCTTGACCGACTTTAGCGGTTTGTGCAATTTTTTGCATACTCACATTTTCCACACCTTGTTCGGCAAACAGGATACTGGCAGCTTTAATGATATTATCTTTATTATTTTTCGCATCAATTCGTTTATTTTTTGCTTGGCTCATTATTATCCCTCGATTCTTTTTATTGACAAGAGGACACATGTCCGTTTATTATTAAAAGAGTGAAGTGGACATATGTCCGATTAAGTTAAATGAAAATAAAAGGAGAACGTTTATGTCACAAACTCATTCTATCACTAAAAATAATTCCGCAACAAATATACTAGTTATTATTATGATGATTGGAGCCTTCTTTGGTGTTCTGAACCAAACGATGTTAGCTACTGTCTTGCCGAAAATCATGATTGATTTTGACATATCTAGTAGTGTCGCCCAGTGGCTTACGACAATTTTTATGCTCGTTATAGGAATTATGATTCCTATGACAGCTTACTTGACTGAGAAGTTTGGCAATAGAAAGTTATTTCTATCTGCTTTAATATTTTTACTCATAGGATCGTTAATCTGCATTTTTGCACCAAACTTTATGTTCCTTCTAATAGGTCGAGCCATCCAAGGTGCAGGTGCGGGGATCCTTATGCCTCTTATCCAAACAGTTTTATTCATCGTCTTTCCTGTTGAAAAAAGAGGGGCTGCTATGGGTATCTTCGGTTTAGTCATTGCTTTTGCACCAGCTGTTGGGCCGTTTTTTGCTGGTTGGATTGTTAATTTTAGTTCGTGGAGAATTCTTTTTGCTGTCGTTTTTCTCATTATATTAGTAGATTTTGTTTTTGCTCTTTTTTATGTGAAAAATGTTACTGAAATGAAAGAGGCACAATTAGATAAGCCTTCAATTACTTTATCTACTTTAGGTTTTGGTGGGCTATTATTTGCAGCTAGTATGATAGGGGAAATTGGACTCACGCACTGGTTAATTATTACGACTGTAGTCGGTTCGATTATTATGCTTTATTTTTATGTTACACGTCAGCTCAATATGAGCGAACCAACACTTGATTTTAGAGTATTTAAAGAACGTCATTTCACGATACCAATTGTATTAATTATTTGTATGTTTATTTTGTTTTTAGCGAACTTAACGATATTACCTATTTATATGCAAACAATGCTCGGTTTCTCATCATTAAAATCTGGTGTTGTCTTATTAATTGGTGGTGCAATAATGGGTGGCATGTCTCCAGTCGTAGGAAAAGTATTCGATCGATACGGCGGGGAAGCTATTTCCGTCATTAGTATGAGTTTAATTACCATTTCTACTGTTTCATATATATTCTTTGATGACCGTACGAGTTTATCGATGATTATTATTATATTTACGATTCAAAGTATTGGTAATGCAGGGATTATTACACCGTTAACGACCGCATCAATTAATGCTTTGCCAACATATTTAATTGCTCACGGCTCAGCAATGAACAATACAACTCGTCAAGTAGCAGCCGCAGTAGGTACGGGATTGTTAGTAACTATTTTGAATACATTTTCTGGAGATTTATCAGAAGCAACTGAATTTATAGGAATGAAAGCAACGTTTATTGCTGAAACATTTATTGCTATCATAGGCTTGATCTTAGCAATTTATTATGCGACTATTCGAGAAAAAACTAAATGATAAAGGGTATTTTCATAGACGCTTTACTCTTTTAACCGAGTGTTTTGGCGATTCTATTCGGATTTTTAATTTAATAACTTACGGTAAACGAAAGTAGTAGCTATTCTGTCAATATCAGTACATACAGTGAAAAATGATAAGGGGTTTTGATTGACAATTCACGTTTCTTTCTTGTAACATATTTGAAACAATTTTCGGATAGTGTTACTATAAATAATATTATGCATTCACAATGTAGAGAGAAAATAGAAAAGTATGTCGACTGATGATGTGTTAACGAATAGTCAAGAAAGGTCCGCTTAAATTTATCTAATTATGATTTATCGGAAACGCTTTCAAAAGGGATACTATCTATCACTCTCTAAACATGTAACACATATAGCAATGTATGAATGCTGTAATGAAGGAGGAGAAAAACATTATACAATATGTTTTTTCAGAAAGATGTTTAACAAAAGTGCAGGTGATCAGACGTGATTGAATTTAAAAACATTGTGAAGCAGTATAATGCCGGGCCAGTCGTATTAAAGGATATTAATTTAACGTGTAATGATGGTGAAATCACCGTATTCATCGGTCCGAGTGGTTGTGGGAAAACGACGACGATGAAATTAATTAACAGAATTATAAGTCCGACAGAAGGTTCAGTGTATATTGATGGAAAAGATATATCTACAGTTGACCCCGTAAAGTTACGCCGCAAAATTGGCTACGTTATCCAAAGTATTGGATTGTTTCCACATATGACAATCGCTCAAAACGTTAGTGTTGTGCCCAAACTGTTGAAGTGGGACCAAGATAAAATCGAACAAAAAGTAGATGAATTATTAAATATGGTCGGTCTCCCACCAGAAACATACAGGGATCGTTATCCAAATGAATTAAGTGGTGGTCAACAGCAACGTATCGGTGTTATACGTGCATTAGCTGCTGAGCCGGACATTATTTTAATGGACGAACCGTTTAGTGCGCTTGATCCGATTAGTAGAGAGCAATTACAAGATGAGTTAAATAGATTGCAGAAGGATATTAAGAAAACAATCGTTTTCGTTACGCATGATATGGACGAGGCACTTAAGATTGCTGATCGAATCGTTCTGATGAAAGATGGCGAAATTGTCCAAAGTGCAGAGCCAGAAGAATTGTTACGACGCCCTGCAAATGACTTTGTCGTTGATTTCATCGGTAAGAAGCGTCTCGAACAAGTAACGGACGTTCCAACAGTCGGTGAAGTGATGGTTAGAAAGCCAATCGCTATTTATGAAAACCGTGGATTAGCACAAGCAGTCAAGATGATGGAAACGAATCAAGTGGATTCTTTAGCAGTGTTAGATAATGATGATTATGTCAAAGGGTATATATCTATTTACGATGTAAACCTTGCATTTGATAATGAAGAAACACGTGTAAAAGACATTCTTCAGCCGTTTTCTAAAGTATTCCCACCAGATATGCCATTACCAGAGGCAGTTAAGTCACTTGATAATAGTGAATTATCGTACATCCCAATTGTTGATAAAGACGAAAGGTTAATCGGCATGTTAACTCGTGGAAGTGTTGTCGGTTATTTAAGGGAAGTATACGCCGAAAATGGGATTAGAGGTGCTTAGTAGATGATGGATTATATATACGTCTTTGCTGAGCGTTATGAGGATATATCAGAAGCATTGTTACGCCATTTATATATAACGATTTTAGCGATTGTACTTGCTTCGATTGTTGCGATTCCGTTAGGTGTTTATTTGGCAAAGACTAAAAAGCAATGGGTTAAATCTGTTACATTCACGATTACGAATATATTTCAGACGATCCCGAGTCTAGCGATGTTAGCTATATTTATTCCGATCATTGGTATCGGATTAAAGCCAGCAATCGTTGCGTTGTTCTTATATTCATTACTTCCCATTTTAAGAAATACGTACGCTGCGTTTAAATCAATCGATGAAGGAATTGTCGATTCAGCCATAGGGATGGGGTATAGCCCTCTTCAACGATTGTTTCAAATCGAGTTGTTACTAGCCGTACCATTTATTATGTCAGGTATTCGATTAACAACTGTTTATATTATTAACTGGGCAACATTAGCTGCCTTAATTGGTGCAGGTGGTTTAGGCCAATTAATTATTGGTGGGATGGGTGTAAATAATAAACCACTCATTTTAGCAGCTGCTGTAGCGGCTATGCTTTTAGCACTTGTAGCAGACTTTTTATTATCAAGAACAGAAACATATTTTTCTAAAAAGACTAAAACGATGGAGGAACAAACACAATGAAAACTTTAACAAAAGCTTTTACCGTTATTATGATGGTTGTATTCCTAGCTGCATGTGGCGGTGGAGGAGACAAAGTAACGATTTCAAGTTTAACGTACACAGAAACTAAGATTCTTGCCGAAATGTACAGAGAATTAATTGAGCAGGAAACAGATGTAGAAGTAGAAATGAAGCATGATATTGCAACGAGTCCTGTTGTTATTGAAGGTATGCAAAATGGGGACATTGATATTTCTACACAGTTCACAGGAACTTCAGTTTCATCATTTGAAGAAATAGAAAACCCGCAAGATTCAGATGCAACATTAGAGCAGATGAGAGAATTATTCGCGGGAGACGACTTTAAGTTAGAAGTGTTAGATAACCTTGGTTATGCGAACACGTATGTTTTCACAGTGAGAGAAGATATTGCTGAAGAATATGACTTAGAAACGGTTTCTGACGTTGCAGAATATGCAGAAGAATTTAGCGCAGGTTTTGACACAGCATGGTTAGAGAGAGAAGACGATGGATATCCTGCATTTAAAGAAACATACGGCTTTGAGTTCGGAGATACGAGCCCGATGGAAATTAGTCTCGTTTATGACGCAGTGAAGAATGAAGAGTTCGATATTGTTCTTGCTTATTCAACAGACCCACGTATCGTTTCATATGATTTACAAATGCTAGAAGATGATGAGAATTTCTTCCCGCCTTATGATGCGGTACCAGTTATTCGTGAAGAAGTATTAGACGATCATCCTGAAATTAAAGAGGCACTTGAACCGTTAATTGGTGCATTTGATGAAGAGGAAATCGCAGCTTTATCAGGAAAAGTTGATAATGATGGTGAAGAAGTTAAAGATGTAGCAGTAGAATACTTGAAAGAAAAAGGCTTAATAGAGTAGGTGAAAGGTGAATGGAAGCATTAACGAAATTCTTTTCGTATCTTGGAGATAGCTGGACATCTTTATTCTACATGACTTATGAACATATTATTATGGTCGCAGTTGGAATTGGTTTAGCATTAATTGTTGGTGTGCCTTTAGGCGTTTTATGTACGAGAAATCGAACGATGGAACGTTTTATTTTAGGGCTAGCTAACCTTATCCAAGTGATTCCGAGTCTTGCCATGTTAGCGATATTGATGTTAATTTTCGGTCTCGGCTTTAAAACGATTGTTATTGGATTGTTTTTATATTCCTTGCTTCCGATCATACGAAACACATTTGTCGGCCTTCGTGAAGTAGATGCTCACGCAATAGAAGCGGGAAATGGTATGGGAATGACACCGATGCAAATATTGTTTAAAGTGAAAATCCCTTTATCATTACCCTTTTTACTTGCAGGACTGCGAATAGCGGTAGTTATCGCCATCGGAGTTGCTACTCTAGCACCATTTATCGGTGGAGAAGGACTTGGACGAGAGATTGTCGCAGGAATTAATGTTAGAGATGGAAATAAAATTTATGGTGGAGCGATTATGGCAGCCATGTTAGCAATTATTCTTGACTATTTGTTAGGAAGATTGCAACAAAAATTGGAAGTAAAAGAATAACTAAAAAGCAATGGACTGAGCTTAATAACGCTCAGCCGTTGCTTTTTTTATTTTTTCAACACGTTTAAAGAAGAAGTACAGGGGAAAGTACTAATCAATAGTTATTTTTTTATAAAGAGGTGATTAATAAATGATTCGTAAAGGATTATTCGCTTTAGCGTGTATATTATTTTTATTATTCGGTCATGTGACTGCTGTGTTTTCAGCTGATCATGTAGAGTTTACTGACAGGCATTCGTTTGAAAATGATACAGTTGAACAATTGATAGAAGTGTGGGCACTTGATGACGATTATGATTACGATGAAGCGCAAGCGATGATTGATCGTATCGGAAAGATACCTGAAAGAATGATTAAGAATACGGTAGATAATGATGTGAAGTTATTGTTCATTGACTTTCCACTCGTTGAATTAGATGAATACTCACATTTAGTTGGCGAAGTTCCGCGCGGATGGGAAGGTAGAGGATATACGTGGGATGATGTTCCAGGAGCAGGAGGCCGTACAACTGTTGCGAGAATTGGTTATAGTGCGCAAGGAGAATTACATAATTCTATAAATTTAGAGTATCATGAGTACGGTCATGCGATTGATAATTATACATTTAATGAACCGTTAAGTACGACAGAAGAGTTTAGAGACTTGCATATAGCTGAGCAACAGTCATTATTCGGGGATGATCCATACTTTGATTACGCCGAAGAATATTTTGCTGAAGCATTAGCGTATTACTTTTCAGGAGGCAATTATAAAGAACAGTTAAAAGAAAAAGCCCCAGAAACATATCGCTTTTTTGACACGCTAGAAGAAAGTGTTTTAACGGTAGAAAATAGCGATGAGCATGGTATTGAACTTTCGTGGGAGTCAGTAGACGATGCTGTTACGTATGAAGTGTTTCGAGACAGGGAAAAAATTGAAGAAACTGAATCGTTATCGTTTACAGACGCGGAATTTCATGAACATACAAATCATTTATACGGCGTGCAAGCGTTAGATGAGTCGGGAGAAGTTATTCATCAAACGTTTGAAGTTTCTGTACTTACAGAGGAAAAAGCAGTAGTTGAAGAAGTCGAAGAAATTTCGGAAGATGTAGCAGATGAACGCGCTAAACAAGGCGAAGCGGAAGATACGACCAACTTCAATCTGTCTATTTATGTCATACTAGGATTTATTGCCGGAGCACTTACTGTGTTGTTTATAATTTTACGAAAAAAGAAAAAATAAATGACAGCCAAAGAATGTTATAAAAGCATTCTTTGGCTTTTTTAATGGATAGAAACTTTTCTTTTACGTGATAGTAAAATTAATTTACTATGAATGAACAACATCGTTTCTATTATAAGGAAAATGACGACAATAATTGCCCAAACGTGTAAAAACACGGAGGTAACAGAAGATAATAGCTCACTGAAATTTAGTAATCCTTTCGCTTGGACAGTATAAATGAACGTAAAAAACATACCGAATGTAAAGTTGCGTGACCACTGTGTCACGTGATAATTAAAAACACCATCTCGTAAGTGATACTGTTTGAAGCGGTGGAAAAGCCTGATACATTCGATTGTTTCTACGATGAAAAATAAAACTGTCGTTAGACATAATAAAGCTAAAATGAACACATTCGTAAAAGACTGTGTTAAAACACTTGCTAAACCAGTGATTGATAGAGCGCCGTGAATAATACAGTTCGTATTTGCCCATCCGTCTGCAAGCGTCCAATGTCTTCTTTTAAAATCTATTATCATAAAAGTTAGACCGATGACGTAACAAATAAGTCCTAAAGAAATGAACAAAGGTGTCAGTGAATGGATCGCTGAATCAAAAATAAAAAAGTGCATAATAACGACTGATTGAATACTAACAGTTGATAGTAAGACAATACCATCGACTTTTAACTCTTTATGAACAAATAATTGAATGAATCCATACATACAACATAAAATAAAAAAGCATAATAAACACATATTTATGATGGCGATTTTTGTAAGAGTTGAGTGATTCAATATTTCATATTGATTTAAGACAATAAGAAATGTTGATAAAGCGGCAATCCAAGTACCAATTGCAAAAATTCGAATAGGATGTAATAAAAGTTCCTTTACGCTATTCATATTTATATGATAAATAGCAACGAGTGTGAATATGATTAAACTGCTTAATGTAAACATAATGATTAACAAGTATTCGAGTGAAGATGTTAATGGAATAAATTTAATCACATCGACGAAACAAATACCGAAAGCCATGATCATTGCTGGAGCAGCGAGTTCAATATTTAATTGATTTTTAATGCGTTTCATTTGTTTAAGCCTGCTTTCTGACGTACATAGATCGTTTGATGTTAGTTTGCTAAAATAGCTACTTCTATTTCCTCCGTGAATCAAGATATTGTCGCATAAAATAGCCGGTATTAAATACGGCTATAAATGTTACGAGGTAAGTTCCTATTTGAGTGGTGTTTGATGCTGGTCCTGTAAATTCAATGTTTGACATGTTATTTGAAATCATGAGTAGAGAAATGATAGCAGAAAATATGACTAAACTTTTTGGTGATTTAAACAATTGTATCCCCTCCATCTCTTATTCAGTATATTAAAAGGACGTATGAGTTTAAAGTGTTTCGCTAGTGAGATCTATCAGAGATCTCACTTTTTGTCCATTTTAAATGTAAAAACAAATTTTTGTATAGGCTGTTGCGTATAATATTGAATAATCAGTTATAAAAAGGTGTGAAAACGCCATTTTACTGTATACTTTATGAAATGGATGAGAAGGGGGAACGGAATAAATGAAACAATTACGGTTAGTTGCTTTTGTCGTTATCGTTATAAGTCTATTAGTTCCGGCGTCTGTTACGGCCGAAACATTCCCAGATTTACCGAAGTGGGCGAGTGAAGAAATTATTTATTTAAATGAAGAAGAGGTCGTCGCAGGGTTGCCGGATGGTACGTTTGGTTCTAACGATACAATTACGCGTGGTGATGCAGCTCTTATGCTTTCGCGTGCTAAAAAACTACCTACACCGAAACGTAAAAACAGTACATTTCCTGATGTGTTTGATTACGTATATTATGCTGAAGCAATAGAGTCGAGTGTAGAAGCGGGATATTTATCGGGTTACCCGGACGGTACATTTGGCCCGAACGATACGTTAACTCGCGAACAGATGGCAAAAATTATTGTTGAAGCTTACGCGTTAACATCAAAAGGAGAGAATGACTTCCCTGACTCAACGAACAGTTGGGCGAGGAGTGAAATAAGTTCATTACATGCGAATGGCATTGCTGTTGGGAATGATCGTGGGCTTTTTGTTCCGACAGAAAGTATTACGCGGGCAGAATTTTCTGTAATGCTCGCTCGAGCGATGGATGACTCCTTTAAAGTAGAGCCACTAAAAGATATGGACGTACATTTTTTAGATGTTGGCCAAGGAGATGCTACATTTATTCAAACGCCAAGTGGCAAAAACATATTAATTGATGCAGGCATTCAATCGGCTGGTCAACAAGTCGTTAATTTCTTAAAAGAAAAAGATGTCGGGAAGTTAGATATGGTCATTGCGACACATCCGCATGCTGACCATATTGCGGGATTGATTCCTGTATTAAATGCTTTTAAAGTAGAAAAATTTGTTGATAGTGGGAAAACTCATACGTCGCAAACGTATTACAATTTACTATCATTAATCGATGAGAAAAATATCCCGTTTGAGATTGCTTCTGTCGGTAATGAATATGTCTTTGATAATGGATTTAAGATGACAGTTATTCATTCTGATAAAAATGCAACAAATATTAATGACGCTTCTGTTTCTGTGAGGGCAGCATATAACAATGTGAGTTTTATGCTGACAGGAGATGCAGAAAAAGCAGCTGAAAACGAGATGATTAATCGTCAATTCCCATTGAAAAGTACAGTATATAAAGCAGGACATCACGGGTCAAACACGAGTAGTACGCAGGCATTTATTAATAAAGTAAACCCGGAAGTAACTGTTTTATCTTACGGTAAAGGAAATCAGTATGATCATCCTCATTCAGACGTCGTTAATCGCCTGTTCAATAGTGGGTCAAAAGTATATTCAACAGCAGAGTCTGGTAATATTACTGTAACGACCAATGGGTTAACGTATAAAATTAACGCAAAATCAATGGATAAACCATCTCCACCAAAGCCTGATCCAGAGCCAGAACCGAAACCAGATCCTAAACCGACACCTAGTAAAGTAAATATTAATACAGCTAGTTATGAAGAATTGCAAAACATTACTGGCGTCGGTCCAACGATTGCGCAGCGAATTGTTGACTATAGGAATGCTGGTGGAACGTTTAAGCGTGTTAGTGATTTAACGAAAATTAAAGGTATTGGTGCAGTATCTGTTAAGAAGATGATTGAAGCAACTGTATAAAGGGTGATTGTATGAAAAAGTATACTGTTGATAGTATATCTGAAGGGAAAGCGACACTTCTTTTAAGAGAAGATGAAGCGATTCACGTCGTCGTAGATACGAATGAACTCCCAAAAAATGTGGCAGAAGGACATATTTTAAATGTATCATTTACTGAAGAAAACAAAGTAAAACAAGTGGACATTTTAAAAGAAGAAACAGAACGAGCGAAAGAACGAGCTGAAGCGCTATTACAGAAGATATTAGATAAAAATAAATAATAGGTATCATGAAGAGACTTGCAATATAAAGCGAGTCTCTTTTTTAGTTATTTATATCGAATCATTTATATTTTTAGGTCAAATGTCATCTAAACAAAAATGACTGACAAGGTATAATGTATCAATTATTATATAAGACTATCAGTCAATATTTCCTCTATGTTATGTTTATTTTAATAGTTAATAGACTAGGGAGGACCTTTTATGAAAATGTTAGCGCGTGTTGTTATATTATTTTTTATTATGCTCGTCGTAGGAGCTTGCTCAAGTAGTGAAACGAGTAATGATAGTGAAGAAGAATCAAAAGCAGAAAACGAAAGTGAAGCATCTGAAGAAGAAACGAGTGAAAACAATCAAACGCATGAAAATAAGTACGAAGGTGAATTAGGTGATTATGAAGTATACATTACCGGTGAAATGAGGGAAGAAGACGATAAAATTATTATTGAAGGGGAAAGTAATTTGCTCCCAGGTTCGAAACTGATTGGCGAAGTGTCGATTAGTACAGACACTGAAGGTTATCGTTATTCAAGTGACTTTCAAGAATATGAATATCAAGCAGATACGCGAGAAGTTGTAGCGGATGATGGAAGCTTTACGATGACGATTGATCACCATGGTGAAAAAGATAAAGAAACACACGTATCTGTTCGTTTCGATTTATTTGAAAATCAAGAAGATGAAGTACGCAGACATTACGGAGATAACGGTGAAAATATGGAAGGTCCTTACATATACAAATACCGTGATGAAGAAGGAAATACGATGCCGAGATACATCTTTAATCGAGCGGAAGTCGTGACGAGCTTTACGCCTTCAGACGATGAAGTCATCCGTCAATTCAAAGAACCAACACTTGGTGACATACCAGATGATCAAGGAGATCCAAACGTTTGGATTGAAGTAGATGAATATAACGATGATGGTGATTATTATTACGTACGAGGGAAAAGTAATTTGATTGAAGGAAGTATGGTTTCATTAACTTTAGATAATACGAGACATACGGTATCCCGTACGCTCATCGATCAAGATGGTACATTTAGTTTTAAGTTCCCTTATGATCCAGAAGAACGGCCAGAAAAAATGATCTTTGCGCCATTTGATTACCAGTGGAATGTGATTGAAGAAACTTACGGTTCATATGGGCAAAAACTAGCAGGCGATTTAGCGACTGGTCGCGCCCATGATGAAGATGAAAAGTACATTATGTATGAACTTACAGATGATTCAAAAGAAATCGACGTACCGGATAATGTTGAGTTAGATATTGACGGTTCTGACGTTACAATGCTCGTTCCTGATGATGTTTTATTTGACTATGATAAATATGAATTAAAGTCAGATGCTAAAGGAACGCTAGATGACATTGCTAAAGTGTTAGATGAATCATTTAATCAAAAAGATTTAGACATTGAAATTGCAGGTCATACAGATAATGAAGGGTCGACTGAATATAATATGGATTTATCGGAAGATCGCGCTAAATCTGTGAAAGATTATTTAGAGAAACAAATAAAAAATAACGAAATGACGTTTGAAACGAAAGGATACGCTGATAAAAAGCCGACAGCATCAAATGATACTGAAGAAGGACAGGCGAAAAACCGACGCGTAGAAGTAATTGTTAAACTTAAATAGAAAAAGAAAGTAGGGTTATAGATGAAGAAACGACTGCTCATTTCTATTGCTTGTTTGTTCGTCCTCCTTGCGGCTGGATGTAGCGATGATGAAAAGGAAGAAACATCAGAAGAGAATGAAGAAGAAACAGGTGAACTCGGTGATTATACCGTTGATTTATCAGGTGAAGTGATAGAAGAAGATGAATCGTTTATCGTCAAAGGAAAAAGTAACTTATTACCAGAATCAATTTTAACAGGAGAAGTTGTCGTTGATAAAGGTGAAACTGTTTTTTCTGAAGTAGAAGTGCCTGTTGAAGAAGACGGATCATTTGAAATGGAGTTAGAGCACCACATATATGGTGATGCAGATATTCATATACGATTTGACTTTGACGATTTTAAAAGCCAAGAAGACGAGATCTTTGAACATTATGGAAAAGAAGGTGAACATTTAGAAGGTCCGTTCGTTTATGAAAGACGAAAAGATGATTGGAAAGAAGCGGAAGTAGTTATTCCGTATAAAGCGAAAGAAAACAATGACTTAACGATTAGAGCGCCAGATTGGGAAGAACGCCCAGAAGACTACGGGGACGGACGTGTGTGGATTGAAGATGTCGAAATAGATAATGACGGGATGTACTTTTACGTAACGGGAAAAACGAATATGCTTGAAGGGACGTACATTCGTCTCACTTATGCTGGTCTTAATGGATCAACGAGAGTACAGAAAGATGGAACGTTCGCGTCGACATTTGATTATGAATATCACGAAGGAAAGGATATGACATTTGAAGTTGATCCAGCGAGTGCCTCAGATCAATGGAATTACGTTCGTGAACATTATGGGAAAGATGGCTCAGAATTTGTTGGAGATTTTGTTGAGAGGTCAGATTATAGTAAAGGCGGACAGAAGATAGAATATGTTATTGAGGATGTAGAAGAGAAGTGAGTTAAATAGTAACTTTTCTTTTTAGAATTACTTATATAAAACCTCCGTACGTTTCAATATTAAATTGAATGTACGGAGGTATGTTTATTTTTGTAATGTAATTGACCATATAGCGTCGTCAATTTGTTCAAATAATGTTATTTCTAATCCTTCTGTGACTGCCCACTGCGGGATGCTTTCAGTCGCTTGTGTACAGTCGAAAATGATTTCTAATTCATCGCCGCTATTAATTTCGTTAACGGCTGTTATTGCCTCTTCTAGTGGAAATGGACATACTTGTCCTTTCGTATCTAATGTTTTCTTCATTTTTTAAACTCTCCTTATTTTATGCTGTTTGTACAGTAAGTTGTAATTTTTTCTTACGTGGGCGAATGAGAACAAAGTAAGAAGCGGTCCACGTACCTAAAATCATAAACAATAAAGCCGTCCATCCTTGCCACGTCATCATTGCTGTATTAACTAATCCATTACCAATTGAGCAACCTCCAGCAAGACTAGCGCCAACTCCCATTAAATTTCCGCCTAAAAAGTTTCGGATGGCTGTTTTTGAGTCGGGCATACGAAAGCGAAATTCGCGACTTCCCTTTGCTGCCACGTATGATCCACCCATAATTCCTAGGACGAGGAAGACACCCCAATTAATAAATGACATATCGCCTAAGACTAGAAACTGCAAAATGTTTGCAGATGGTGCAGTAATACCTAAGCCAAACACTCTCCCTGTTGCCGCACTTAATGGCCATGCTAGCATGGCAACGAAGCCAATTAATAATGCTGAGAAAAATGGATGCCATCTTTTTTCAAATAAAAAATGAGCAATACCTGTTCGTTTAGCCGGTAATTTTGGAATGTTAACTTTTGGTTTGCGTAATTCACGCACGACTATCCCGATAACTATGACCGCGAAAAATATGATAAATATCCAGTGTGATACGTTAAATGTTTGTGCGATTGAATTGTTCATGACGAAGTCACTTTGAATGTTTTCGTTCGCTGAAGCAAATATACCAGAACGCATAACCGCACTCATGAACATATAACCGAAAAGCGCTAACCAGCTACCTAATAGGCCTTCTCCTGCACGGTACCAAGTTCCAGTTGCACAACCGCCTGCAAATACGATACCAATTCCGAATAAAAAGCCACCGATTACTGTCGCACTTAATGAGAATTCACCTGCTGCAAAATCGAATAGTCCAAAATGAATCATTGTATAAACACCAATGCTTTGCACGGCAATGGCAATAAGTAAGGCATAAAATAGGATGGGGTTTTTCGCCGTGTACATATCGCGAAAACCACTTGTTAAGCAGAATCGTCCGCGTTGCATAATAAAACCAAGTAAAGCGCCGCATAACAGTCCTGTAGAAATCATGTAAATCATATAATAAATATCCCTCCAATAAATTCATAGTAATTTGATATGTTTAATAGCATATTAAAAGAGTTGTTCGTTTTTGTCAATTAAATATGACGGTTAAATTAAAAAATCTCGTATGGGAGTATGTGAAAAGAATAGAAAGTAACTAGCATTTTAAAAGGGTTAATTTTATACTAATAGTTAACCGTTTAATAAAAATGTGTAAGACAAATAAATGGATTGGAGCTGTTACTGATGAAAGGACGACATATTAGTCATTTAGATACACCATCTTTATTGTTAGATAAACGTGTGATGAAGCAAAACTTACAAAACATTGTACAGTTTGCAGAAGCGAATCATGTCGCTTATCGTCCGCACATAAAGACACATAAAAGTATTGATATCGCAAAGATGCAGCTAGAAAGCGGAGCTGTTGGAATTACTGTCGCTACAGTCGGTGAAGCAGAAGTGATGGTAAGTGGTGGAGTCGAAAATATATTGATCGCTTTTCCGATTTTTACTGCTGAAAAACTAGAACGTATTTATCAGTTATTAGACCGAGCGGAGATTATTTTAACGATTGATTCTGAAGAACAAGTCGACGTCGTGAATGAATTTTTCAGACAGAAGGACGAACGAGTATATGTATGGTTAAAGGTGAATAGTGGGTTGAATAGATGTGGGGTTGAAGTAGAAGATGTGAAAGCGTTAGTTGAACGAATGACGGATAAAAATTACGTTGAACTAACTGGCATATACACACATGCAGGTCATTCATACGCAGCGAGCTCAACTGAAGCACTCGAAGAAATTGCTGAAAAGGAAGCAGAAGTCGTGTTAGCGAGTGCACATATTTGCGAGTCATTAGGTGTGCAAGTGGCGCATAAAAGTATCGGATCTACTCCAACATTTAAAATAGCTGGTCAAGTCGATGGCATTACAGAAATTAGGCCTGGCAATGCGATTTTTTATGACATGGTACAAGTCGGACTTGGCGTAGCGACCATTGAAGATTGTGCAGTAACAGTTGCTAGTCGTGTAGCATCTATTAAACGGAATCGAATCGTTATTGATGCCGGGAGTAAAACACTTAGCCTTGATAAAGGTGCGCATGGCAATGAAAGTATCGCGGGACACGGTTATATTAAAGAATACCCGGAGTTAATCATTAGTCGGCTGTCAGAAGAACACGGCGTGATTGATTGTAATCCAGAAGATTACCCGCAATTAGAGATAGGTGATGTATTAACAATTGTACCGAATCACGCATGTACCGTCGTTAATTTATTTGATCAATATGTCGTTCATGAAGACGGATCAATTATCGAAGCGTGGGATGTTAGTGCGCGCGGACGATTAAAATAATATTTGACAATAAAGTGTACTATGTGGATAATACAGTTAAGTGTATTACCTGTTTAGTACACTTTTTATTTGTTCTGAAAATGTTTTATCATAATGGAATATATTTTTTTAATGTATGTGTATTAAGTGATTGGTACACACTGAAAGGAAGTGATTGCTTTGCACATTGAGTTAAATAAACGTGAGCCTGTTTACGTCCAGGTTGTGCGTTATTTTAAGAAGCAAATCGCAAGTGGAGCTCTTGAAGCTGGTGCAGAAATCCCTTCGCGAAGAGAGCTGGCAAATCAACTAAAAATTAATCCAAATACGGTACAACGGGCATATAAGGAGATGGAATCAATCGGACTTATTCAAACGAAAGGTAATTTACCGAGTACAGTGACAGAAGATGAATTAATGATTCGTGAAATAAGGGAATCGCTTTTAAATGATGCGATACATTCATTTATGGCAACAGTCCGTTCGCTTCGGATGTCAGTTGATGACGTTATTCCATTGTTAGAAGCACGTGAGAAAGAGGAGGAATCATTATGATTGACGTGAAGCATGTAAAGAAGTCATATGGGAGAAAGCGTGTGTTAAAAGATATTTCTTTTACAGCTGAAAAAGGAGAAATTACGTGTCTCGTCGGTGTCAATGGATCCGGAAAAACGACGATTTTAAATGCAATTATGAATTTAACGCCTATTCAGGAAGGTAATATTTTAATTGATGGGAAACAGTTAACGAAAGAGACGTATGAGCGGATGACGTATATCCCAGATACAATTACGATGTTACCGTCAATGAAAATTCAAGACGCGTTTGCGTTTATGAAAGAACATTATCACGCGTGGAATGAAAAGCGCGCAACAGAGTTATTGTCATTTTTCAAGTTAGAGAAAGAAGAAAAGATACAAAGTTTATCAAAAGGAAATAAAGCTAAAGTGAATATGCTTTTAGGATTAGCTTTAGATGTCGACTATATTTTAATGGACGAGCCATTTTCAGGTATTGATATTTTTAGTCGTGAACAAATAACAGACGTGTTTACGTCTCATTTAATTGCAGATCGTGGTGTAATTATAACGACTCATGAAATTCAAGACATTGAGCATTTAATCGATCAAGTCGTTTTATTAGACGAAGGCGTCGTCGTGAGGCAGTTTTATGCAGAAAATGTTCGTGAGGAAGAAGGTAAGTCGATTGTTGATGTCATGCGGGAGGTTTATCGCCAATGAAATCATTTATAAAGTTACTAAATTTTGAATTTAATCGCTTCTTTAAATTATACGTCACACTGTTTATATTCATGTTCGTCGTACAAGTCGGTGGAATTGTCATTTCTGCACTTTCGTACAATCGTACGGTTAATAATCATTTAGCAGAAGGGATAGCAGAATCAAGTGTCATTGAAGCGGTCGGTATGTTTAGTTTAGCTGGGCATATGTATCATCTATATTTTGTCGGGCCATTGTTCCTTAGTTTAATCGGTATTTTGTTTTACACATTTTTCATTTGGTATCGTGATTGGTTAGGAAAAAATACGTTTATTTATCGATTACTAACATTGCCTTCATCGCGTATGAACGTTTATTTTTCAAAGCTATTAACGATATTTTTAACAGGTCTTGGCGTAGCTGCTTTTCAATTAATTATTATATTTTTGCAAAATCAACTCGTTCATTTAATTGTTCCTGACGTATTTAGAGTGGATTTAAGTACGGTATACGTTACGAGACACTTTAGTTTATTGTTAACGATGTTTCCAGTAAATGTTAGTGAGTTTATTAGTTACCAATTGTTAAGTATTTTATTCATTGTCGTTATATTTACGGCGATTTTACTAGAGCGTAGTTATCGTTTAATCGGTTTAGTTTATGGAGTTGTGTATGCATTTGTCATGTTCTTAATCTTTTTAAGTCCGACAATTGTTCAATTTATTCTCGGTTATGAATACTTTTATCCGTCTGAGCTTGTCATGTTACTAGTTGTAACTGGCGTAATTGTTCTTGTGAGCTCATTATTATTTAGTCGCTATCTGATGAATAAAAAAGTAACTGTATAGGAGGGAAGATGAATGAAAAAATATAGTAAGTTAATCGGTATTACCGTGCTTATTGTTAGTGTATATAGTATATTTTTGTTTTCAGCTGAACGGTTGAATGAATCGATGCCTAAGCTGTCATTAAAAAATTACAGTAACGGTGAAAGTGCGTCACATATTGAGGATTTAGTGATTGACGGCAGTATGGATATCCAGGAATATGGCGTGTTTGAGCCTTTTCGTTTACTTGATAATGAAGTGACGTATAAATCAGAGTTATCACTGTTTGATCGATTGGATAATGGCTTGTCACTAAAAACATTTTATCAACTTGAAAAGAAACATCCTTCTTTCATGCGTGGGAAAGAAGAGCATTATACTTATCTTGATGAAACAGACGATCAAATAGGATTTGTTTATACACCGTTTACGATGTGGGATTCATTCCCAACAACATTTGAAGTCAGTTTGATTGATAAAGACGATGATGAAATCACGACAATCGTTGAAGATATACCGAATTACGAGGCATATTCTTACGTTGATGTAGCAGATGTTTACGTAGATGAAGACATCGTTTACGTGACATCGATACACGTGAAGAATCATACGAGTGGAGAAGATTTAGATCAAACGGAGGAATTGTTCGTTCATGCATTTGATATGACAGAAGGTGATTTAGTCAATACAGAACTTATCGAAACGTTTGATCAATCGATGACTGAATCGACGAGTGATTATGTTGAGGTTATTCGTGATGAAGCGTCTGATGATGAGATTTATATTGTTCAAAAAGCAGTGGCATTTAATGAATATGGACCTGATACGACGGCTATCAAAAAGGCTTACTCATATAGCATAAAGTCAAAGGAATTAGAAGCATATGAAGTATCGGAGTTAGATGATTATTCAGGATATGGGCCATTGCAGCTTTATGATGGAACATTGTATTATTTAACGGTAAAAGAAGGAGACGGTAAACTCGTTTCTTACAATTTAGCTAAAGATGAGGAAAAGTACTATACGTTACCACAAGTGAATGATTCATCACAAGTCGCAGGAGACACGACGTTAGATGATTTTGTTCATGTAAAAGATGGGAAATTATATATCGTTCCAACGTATGTTAATAGTTATGATGCGGGTAGTAATGTTTACGTGTACGACCTTGATTCAATGGAAACAATTTTTGTCGGTGAATTTGTCGTTGACAATACGGCTGCTGATCAATCACCTTTTGAGCTAAATATATATGAAGTTTACTTTAATTAATAAAAGAGAGTTTCGGTTATAAACTGAAACTCTCTTTCTTTCTTAAATTTTTAATAACTTAGCATTTATAGCGACGATAATCGTACTTAAGCTCATAAGTACAGCACCAACAGCAGGGCTTAATATAATACCGACAGGAGCTAATATACCTGCTGCAAGTGGGATGACGGCAATGTTGTAACCAGCCGCCCACCACAAATTTTGTACCATTTTTCGATATGTTTTTTTCGATAAATCAATGAGTGACACGACATCTTTAGGGTTGCTTTTTACTAAAACAACATCTGCTGTTTCCATAGCGACGTCTGTTCCTGCGCCAATGGCAATGCCGAGATTTGCTGTTGCTAATGCTGGGGCATCATTAATACCATCGCCAGTCATAGCTACTTTCCACCCTTTTTCTTCCATGATTTGTTTCGCATGAATTGCTTTTTCATCTGGTAAAACTTCGGCATATACATCTTCTATCCCGACTTGCCCCGCCACCCAGTAGGCTACTTTTTCATTGTCACCTGTTAACATGATTGAACGAATACCTTCTTTTTCTAATAATGAAATAGCTTCTTTAGCTGTTTCTCTAACGATGTCTGCTAAGGCAATCATACCAGCTAATTCGTCATCAATTAATAAAAAGACAACTGTTTTCCCCGTTGAAGATAAGTCAGAAAACAGTTTTTCATCGTAAGGTAAGTTGTTTTCCTGAACGAATCCGGGACTGACAGCAGCAATGTTTTTGTTAGAAATTTTTCCTTGAATACCTTTACCAGTCATTGATTTGAATTCAGATATTTCTTGTAGGGAAATTCCTTTTTCTTTTGCTGAAGAAACGATACCTGTTGCAATTGGGTGTTCAGAATGTTGTTCTAAACTAGCAGCAAAGCGAAGGACGGTTTCTTCATCATAATTGTTGGTCGGAATAATGTCTGTTACACCGAAAGAACCTTCTGTAAGTGTTCCTGTTTTATCAAATAAAATAGCATCTAATTGTCTCGCTCCTTCGAAGTTCGTTCGATTTCGAATAAGAAGTCCATGTTTAGCGGCTAATGATGTAGAAACGGCTACGACTAATGGAGCGGCTAAACCGAGTGCGTGTGGACACGTAATAACCATTACAGTAACCATTCGTTCAAGTGCGATGTCAAATGAATAACCGAGCATAAGCCAAATAATAAGTGTAATGAAACCTGAAGCAAGCGCAACGTAAAACAACCATTTAGCAGCTTTGTTCGTTATATCTTGTGTTCTTGATTGTGAGTCTTGTGCTTCTTGAACGAGCGTGATCACCTGGGATAGATAAGATTCTTCGCCAAGCTTTTCTACGGTCACGGTTAAAGAGCCTGCTTTATTAACAGATCCACCAATGACTTCATCGTCTATTTTCTTTTCGACAGGAATGGACTCACCTGTTAACATCGATTCGTCGATTGACGAAGAGCCGTCAATGATTATGCCGTCAACAGGTATTTTTTCCCCTGGTCTAATGAGTACATGATCATTTAATGATAAGTCAGAAACTTTAACGATTGTAATATTTCCTTGTTCATCTAATTTATGTGCTTCATCAGGCATTAGTTTTACTAACTCTTCTAGTGCTTGTGACGCACCCATAACCGAACGCATTTCAATCCAGTGTCCGAGTAACATAATATCGATGAGAGTGGCTAACTCCCAAAAGAAGTCACTTCCAGAAAGGCCGAAGACCGTTAATGAACTATA
The DNA here is from genome assembly GCA_035301345.1 of Bacillota bacterium. Lineage (GTDB taxonomy): Bacteria > Bacillota > Bacilli > Bacillales > Amphibacillaceae > CALAMD01. Next base: position 59,126 of record DATGUM010000014.1, on the reverse strand, counting down.
ACCGTAAGCGACTAAGATGGCGAGGCCGATCAGAGTCATCATTCCAGGTGTTTTATTTTTTAATTCATCGATAGCACCTGTTAGGAAAGGCCACCCACCATAGAAAAACACAATTGTAGATAGGGCGAATAAAATATATTGGTCACTTGTAAAGCGCCAATCAATTCCGATAAACCCTTGAATCATCGGAGATAAAATTAAAATAGGAACTGTTAAAACGAGCGATATATAAAATCTTTTTTTGAAATCTTCGACCATACTTTCGTGGTGATGATGATCGTCGTTATGGCCATGAGAATGATGTTCACTCACGTATATCAAACTCCTTTATTAAAAATGCTGAGTCTTTCTATATACCCCTAATATGTATGTAGTAAACGAAGTCTCTGTCAAAAATAATGTGTTACTCATATGTTGAATTGTTAAGATAACTTAATTTTCACTTAATTTGCTTATTTAAAAGAAAAGCGATAATATACGATTAATCATTATGATCGGTATCATGTATTTTACTTGAGAGGAAAGAACCCGTGAGAAAATTTTATGTGATGACGTTTATCGTTTCTTTACTCACTTCAGTCTTTTTTATTGTTCCTTCTGTTAAAGGTGAATCACTTGATTTAACAGAGGAAGAACGCGCATTTATTGCAGAACACCCAGTTGTAGAGATTGGAATAGACCCTGAATTTGTTCCCTTTGAATTTATTGATGAAGACGGAGAGTATAAGGGAATTGTTCGGGATATTTTATCGCTTATTGAAGAGCAAACCGGTTTACAATTTAAAGTACAAGAAAATTTAACGTGGCTAGAAGCGTATGATTTAGCGATGGACGGAAAGTTAGATGGACTAGCTGCGGTCGGAAAAACACCAGAGCGAGAGAAGGAATTTATATTATCGAGACCATACTTTCAGTTTAAGCGGGTAATCGTGACGCGGAGTGAAGATACGAATGTCATGAATGTTGAAGACTTAGATCATACAGCAATTGCTGTGCAGAAGAATAGTTCCCACCATAGCTATTTATTGCAACAGAAAAATATCCATCTAAGTTTATATGACACGGCTGAAGCGGCACTCGTTGCTGTTGCGACAGGTGAAGAGAAATATTATGTCGGTAACTTAGCGACGACGAAGCATATATTACGGACGAATGGTATCGCTGATTTACGTGTTATCGCTTATGAAGCCGATAAACGACAAGGATTATATTTTGCAGGCTATAAAGGACATCCAGAATTAGTATCGATTTTTAATAAAGCATTTTCGATGATTGAAGAGGATGACATACGTGCAATAAGTAGTAAATGGATAAATATAGATACAGACGTTGATTATGGCCCTCTTTTACGAGTGACAGCGGCTATCGTTGTCGTGTTTATTATTATTTTGTCTGTTTCAAGTTACTGGATTTTCAGATTACGTAAAGAAATGCGTGTAAGAGAGGACGTTGAAACGTCTCTCGTTAAGGCGAACGAAAAAGCGGATCAAATGAACATTGAGTTACAAATGATTAACGAAGAATTAGAAACGATGTCTATGGTTGACGGATTAACAGGTGTTTTTAATCGTCGCTATTTAGATCACTCAATGCAGGAATTGTGGGACACTCTTGTGAGTGAAAAGTTTCCTATTGGCTTTTTAATGATAGATATCGATTGTTTCAAAACGTATAATGATACGCACGGTCATTTGTCAGGTGACCAATGTTTAAAAGAAGTTGCTCAGGCGATTGTCACTATTTTAAAAGAAGATAATGGTTTTGTCGCTCGTTATGGTGGTGAGGAATTCGCTGTTTTATTGTTAAATACAGATGAGGAAACGACGATGCGTTGTGCGCAAAAGATTCGTCACGTAATCGAGCAATTAGAAATAGATATAAATGGCCAAACGACATCTGTGACGGCAAGTATAGGAGTTAGTTCATTGTTGCATCCTCGTCAAATGTCTATTGCTTCTTTTATTCAAAAGGCTGACGGAGCATTATATGAGGCGAAACGGTTAGGAAGAAACCGAGTGATTCACGCAGATGATATTAATCCTCTTGAACAAACAAATATCCATTCATTACGATAAAAACACTCTTACTCGCAATTTTTACTTGCATGAGTAAAGAGTGTTTTATTCGTTTAAAATCATTTTCAATATAGTGTAATTTCGTAAACGACACCTAAGTCGTCCTCAATTTCATTACCGTCAGCATCTAACAATGGTTCTGATCCGAAAGTGAATCCGCTTTTCACAAATTCAAACGACTCCTCTAAATCATCTAGCATCGGTGTACCTTCATAATAAATCCGTCCTTCTTTTTCTTCACCAGGTGAGAATTCTCCACCTATTTCATCAGACAACTCTGTAATGACGTCTCCTGTAAAACCTCCTGTTCGAATATCTAATGCATAAGGATATTCGAGTGTGATCGTTTCGTCTGTTTTATTTTCAACGACGACGTCCGCGAAAACGATTGGATTGTATTTCTCGGTTTCAAACAAGTCAGCAACTGATTCATCTGGTTCTAAAAAAGCTAATTGTGCTTTATCAATCGTATAAATAATGTTTGATGAACTAAAGCTGATCATTTCTTCTTCATCTGTTCGTTCAGTAATGACGTGAAACGTACCGATATCAGATGATTCTTCTTTCTGAATATCAATCGTTTCAGGATGAGCATCTAATATAGATTCGATTTCTTCATCACTTTCATGTTCAGGTGGTGCTTCGGCCTGTTGTTCAGATGCTTCTTCATCACCATTTCCACAACCAACTAATGATAAACAGATAGTGGCCATTAAGATAAATAAGTTTGCACGTAATTTCATAGGCACTCTCCTTTTTTAAAGTAATGCGATTCTATCATGTGAACGTTAAAACGAGGTAAAATCGACAAAAGTTATAGCTATTAGAAAAGAAAAAGGATAAAATAAAGTTATAGGAGCAGTTAAGGAGATGATTGACTGTGGAGCGTACAAAAGAAATTGAAGAACGGTTAAAAAACATCGCACATTTGATGAATTCATCGTCATCGTTTATTGATGAATTAGATATTGCGATACCATCATTTGCTCGAAAAATGATTGAGGAAATATTTCATTCAGAAGAAATTAAAAGTATTATCGATGATATCGAACAACGACGGGCACCGAGAATTGTCCTTGTTGGACGTTCAGGCGTTGGGAAAAGTAGTTTGATTAATGCGATGTTTGATACGTATTTAGCAGAGACAAGTTCGATTGAAGTCGGTACGATTGAACATGAAATTTTTAAGTATAAAAAACAAGGGAAAACGATGTTCGAAGTGATTGATACACGTGGTATTAAAGAAAACATTTCTGAGCAATCGCGTACAGCAGAAGAAGATTTACGGACGGTTATTGAGGACTTTCAGCCAGATGCGTTTATGTTTTTAACGAGTGGTGCTGATCGTTCGACGTTACGTGAAGATACGATTGCACTTAAGGAACTGATGGATCATCTGAATGTAAAACCGCCACTTCTTACAGTGATTAATCGAATCGATGAAATCGAGCCGTCGCGGATAAAAATCGCTGAAGAATATACAGATAGAAAATTAAAAAACATTGAAGATAAAGTAAAACAAGTCAAGCAAGTGCTTGATGATGCATCATTGAAAGATGCAATCATTGTTCCAGTGTCATCTTATGTTGAATGGAGTGATGATTCTCCAGAGGATCTCTCGGCCGAGGAAAGAGAGAAGCTCAGAATCGTTTATGACGGTAGATATAATATCGACGAGCTCATTAATGTTCTTGTTGATCATATTGAATTTCGAGCGGCACTCGATTTAATGCTAAATAATAAAGTCGAAAATGCTTTAGAAAAAATTGCAAACGTATTTGTGAAGCGTTTTACAGCTGCAAGTGCAGTCGTTGGGACGACGCCAATTCCAATTGCAGATATTTTAGTTTTATTACCGATTCAAGTGATCGAAGTGATGCTCATCGCATATTTAAGCGGTAATGAAGTAAGTGCAAAAACAGCGCGTGAATTTATTATTTCTTTAGGAGCGGTGTTTTTGTTCGGCTTTGGTTTACGATTTGTTGCACAGCAAGGAAGTAAATTACTAAATGTCGTACCAGGTGCAGGATCAGCTATCAGTGGTGGCGTGGCAGCGTCTGGAACGTATTCTATCGGGAAAGCAGCTATCGCTTATTATATGAAAGAAGCTTCGATGGACGAAGTGAAGCAAGTGGCTGAGTCATCAAAAGAAGAGATGGTAGCTGAGGAAGAAATCGTTGCAGAAGAAAAAGACTTAAAAGAAACTTTAAAAGAAGATTTACGAACAATTGATGAAGCGGACGAGCCAACTGAAGAAAAAAAGGAAAGCATCTTGCAAAAGTTCCGGTCGAAAATTCGTTTACGTAAAAAGAAATAGATCAATAAGTAATAAGTAACATTTTAAAAGAAAGTGATATTTTTATTACTAAAATTTTGAATATTTGCTATGATGAAAGACGTGCTGTGAAACTTTTCACAACACGTCTTTTACTAATGATTAGGGGAGGTTTTTATGTGTTTAATCCAAGTGAACAGATGTTAATTGGGGTAATTGTCCTTATATATTTTATCTTTCTTATCGGCTTGTCTTTCGTTATTAACAAGAAAATAAAAACGTATGATGATTATAACGTGGCAGGACGATCCGTTTCAACGTTACCACTTATATTAACATTTATCGGAACAGGGGTTGGTGGTGCAACGCTTTTAGGTTATATGGAAAACGGTTACAGCTTAGGAATGGGGCAGCAATGGATTCATATTACGATGATTAGTGCGGTTATCGTCCTTGCACTGTTTTTCTTAAAGCGAATTCGCGAAATTGGCGAAAAGCATCAAATGGTAACAGTTGGTGATTATGCGGCTTTACGTTACGGAGAAAAGGCGCGTTTACCGACAGTTATTAGTTTTTTATTTTCTTATTGCGCGATGACAGGTATGCAGTTTGTTGCGATTGCAACGATTTTAAATTTAACGCTCGGCATAAGTATGACGGTCGGTATTTTAATCGGGTGGATTTTATTAACGATTAAAACGTATTTAGGTGGTTTAAAGGCTGTCGTTTGGCAAGATGTTATCCAAGGGTCATTGCTAACAATCGGGGTTATTATTTTATTTATCGTCGTTTGGCAGCAGTCAGGTAGTTGGAGTGAAGTAAGTTCAACAGCAGTTGCACAAAACGAGCATGCGATGTTAAATGTCTTTAATATTAGCTCAAACGAAATTATGATTTATCTTTTAACACTCGCTTGTTACCAGTTTATTCGCCAAGATGTTTGGCAACGTATCTGGGCAGCAAACAGTTTAAAAACAGCTCGTAATGGTTACTGGTTGTCAATGATTATTGCTGTCGGTTTAGGAGCAATTATCGTCGGGACGGGTGTATTTAGTCGATTCGGTTTAAATATTCAATCAGAAAACCCGGCACTTATTTATTACGATACGATTCAAGCGGTATTTCCGACATATGGAGTCATCGTGATGGTTATCGTTTTATTAGCAGCCGTTATTTCTAGTGCGGATTCATTTTTCATCGCTGGATCATCATCGATTGCTAACGATATTATTCGTCCACTTGTAAAAGATGAAGAAAAAGCAAACATGGTTCTGTATAGCCGTTTATCCGTCTTAATCGTATCAATTATATCGGTTATATTAGCGCTGAAAATACCAGGCTTAGTTAACTTGATGGTGACAGGAACAGCGATGTCAGTATCTGCTTTACTAGCACCTATCGTCCTTGGCATGTTTTGGAAACGTCCGACGCGAATGGCAGGTGTACTCGGGATGTGGGCAGGTTTAGGACTATCTGTTTTATGGCAAATATTAGGTCACCCATTTGGTGTCCATCCAATTATGGTCGGATTACCATTTTCATTTATTATTTTAATGTCAGTAACATTGTTTAGTAAAGACCGTGTAAATTCAGAAATAAGTGCGACGTAAACGTGTGATTAATTGAGCGTTCTTTCGGACTAAAATTAATATACGTTTAAATGATTGACATCTATATAGTGACTGTTTAAAATTAAAGTTATTAAAACTAGTAGGAGGATTATTAAAAAATGACACATGCAATGAAACTTCGCATCCTAACTTTGAATCAGTAATTGAATAATTTCAAAGGCTCTGTCATCTAGATTCAGAGTAAGCGGGGTAAGTCTGTCTTTTTTTAATAATTATTGTTAAATTATTAATTGCGTAGTATTTCTTTCTTAGGTAAAACAATAAGAAAAGAATGGCTATTTGTAATAAGCAACTCATATATTTTTTCCCATTACTCTTTAATCACAAGCAGATGCTTGTGATTTTTTTGTTTTCTATAAAAAGATAAAGTTTTTAAGTCATAGATTGAGAAGGTGATTATTTTGCAATATTTATTCTTTTTTTAATACGAGCTTCAGTTAAACAGAAGCTCGTATCGATTCTAGCTATCGATACGAAATGAAAATATTTCAGGAGGTAGCAAGATGGAAAAATTATGTTTTGAATGTGAAAATGTAAGGTTAAGTTATTTAGATAAAGTCATATTAAAGATTGATCGATTAACAGTCCACCAATTTGACCGGATTGGTATTATTGGGAAAAACGGTGCTGGTAAAAGTTCATTATTAAAGTTGCTTGCAGGTAAAATCCAACCATCAAGTGGAATTGTACGGACATATGTAGCATCTGGTTACTTCGAACAAATGGAAGGACCGACAACTACTGAAGCAGATCCTGCATTGCTCGGAAAATTAACGGTACCAACAGATACAACAGCGTTAAGTGGTGGGGAACAAACGAGAAAGAAACTCGCACAATTGTTTACACATTATCACGAAGCGTTGCTTATAGATGAACCGACGACACATTTAGACGAACAAGGAATTTCGTTTTTGCTTGATGAGTTACGTTATTATTACGGGGCACTCATTATAATTAGTCATGACCGATTCGTGTTAGATGAGCTCGTTACAACGATTTGGGAAGTGGAAGAAGGTAACGTTACCGTTTACTCAGGAAACTATAGCGAATATTTAGAGCAGAAACAGCAAGAACGTGACCAACAGAATCAAGCACATGAACAATTCTTAAAGGAAAAAGGGCGTCTCAAAAAGGCTGCACAAGAAAAAATGGAACGGGCGAATAAAATTGCCCAAGCGAGTCATCCGTCTCATAGAGGTTCAAGAGAAAAGCCCAATCGAATGTTTGAAACAAAATCAAAAGGAACGAGTCAAAAAGCAATCCAACGTGCGGCAAAAGCGATTGAACAGCGAATCGAAAGGCTTGATAAAGTAGAAGCTACTAAAGAAGACAGACCGATTATATTTCCTCAGTCAAAGGCTTTGACGTTGCACAATCGATTTCCAATAATGGCTGATCGTTTTACGCTTAAAATAGCTAATAAAGTGCTTTTAGATGAAGTGAGTTTTCAATTACCATTAAATAAAAAAATCGCGATTACGGGGAACAACGGAAGTGGAAAGAGTACGTTACTTCAACGTATTGCCAATCAGTCATCTGAATTAATTATTTCTCCTAAGGCTAAAATTGGCTATTTTAAACAAATGAGCTATCAGTTTTTGACAAATAAAACAGTGTTACAATTTATTAAAAGTGTTTCAGACTATGATGAGGGATTTATTCGGAGTGTGTTACATGCGATGCAGTTTGATCGTACGGACATAAAGAAAAATGTGCAATCTTTAAGTGGCGGAGAGGCCGTTCGCTTGCAGTTATGCCGGTTATTCTTAGGACAATATAATATTTTGTTATTAGATGAGCCGACTAACTTCTTAGATATGCACGCCATGAAAGCACTCGAAAAATTTATTATCGGGTACGAGGGGACAGTTATTTTTGTTACACATGATGAAACGTTTATAAACAATGTGGCAGACGTCATTTATCAAATATGTGAGAAACAGTTTATACGATGTTAAATATATATAAAGGGAAATCTATGAGTTTAGATTTCCCTTTTTAATGTAGTATAAGACAATATGAGTTAATGGGATAAAGTGATATTGCCGTTGTTTGAATGCAATTTAATGTCATTTTCGCCATTACCAGTTTTAACAGCCCAATCTTTCTCCCCAAAAAAAGTCACTTCTCCATTATCTGTTTTAATATCGAACGTTGCGTTTGTTGGTTCACTGGCAGACTGTATGTCAATCTCTCCATTATCTGTATATAAACTGATTGATTGGTCTAAGTCTTCTGTGTTAAGAGTGATGCTCCCATTATCAGTCGTTGCTTGCAAACGTGCTGAAGTGACGTCATTCATTTTGATTTGGCCATTGTCTGAATCTAGTGAAAAGCTATTGCCTACCGTGTGATTTAATGTCATTTTTCCGTTATTTGTAAATACATCAAAATTTTTTCCTTCGATATTCACCATTTCAATTGATCCATTAGTACTCTTTATTTGAATGGTATCGTAGATTTTCTCTGGCACATAGATATGTAGTGATAATACTGGAGAAAAGAAGTCAAAGGAAAATAATTTTGCTGATTTATTGTTAACACGAACGTCTAATGTTTGATCAACGACATTTGCTAGCAACTCATCTCCAGATTGATAACCGTGTAGTTCTATTTTCGCTTGGTTATCTGTTGTTGAAGAAAGTATTATGTCAGCATTGTCTGTATGAAGGTTAATTTTATCAAAACTTGTTTCCTCAATAACTTCTTCTAGTTTCTCGCTTTCTTTCTTTTGTGATTTGGCGGTATAAAGACTGCCGATTCCACCAATAAGTATTAAGAGAATAGCAACAACTAAGACTCTTCTAATCATGTGTTAAAAACCACCCTTCACAAGCTTTACGTTAAACGTTACGTAACGAATAAACATGTTATACACTATTTTTGTTACAAAATATATTCCAATAATAAGGAAAAGTCCGAGTCCACAAAGTAATATTGAAAAGAAAAGATCGAATAACGCAAAAGTCCCTGGATAAATAAGTACGTTAATGAGTACTAAAGCTGGGGAAACAATGAATGAAGCGCCTGCTGCCCAAATACCAATAATTAATCCGAATAAACCGATAACAGGTCCAAGGACGACGACTAAGTTTAAAAATCCTAAACCAATGACTAACCATATCGTACGAAGCAAGCTTCCAGTGACTGGAGTTTCTTTTACTTGTTCAGCGTCATAAGTAAGCATAATTTCTTTCACTATATTTTCTGGTGAACCTAAAGAAGCAATGATATCTCTATCCGTTTTTCCCTCGGTATATCCGTGAGAAAAATGTTCTTCGAAATCTCGAATAATCTCCTCGCGTTCTTCCGTGCGTAATTTCTTTAATCCATTGTTTAATGCTTCTAAAAATTCATCTTTAGTCATCAGCTACACCTTCTTTTATTAATTGATTGACTGCTTTTGAAAAATCTTGCCACTCTTGGAGAAGATCATGCATATATGTTCTTCCGACATCTGTTAACTGATAATACTTGCGTGGCGGACCTTCTGTAGACTCTCTTAAGTACGTCGTAAAGTAGCCGTCTTTCGTTAACCGTCTTAATAGTGGATAAACAGAGCCTTCTGAAATAGCTATTTGATCAGATATTTTTTTAACGAGTTCATATCCGTAGTGGTCTTGTTTATCAAGCAATACTAAGACACAGAGCTCTAAGACACCTTTTTTAAATTGTACGTTCACTTTTACATCACTACCTTCATCAAAATGACTACTATTCAATGTATAGTACTATAATATAAATAGTACAGACAGTATGGTAACATTTACTATTATTCTATGCAAGGTACTATATGATCTATATATGGATGATGTGAATGACGGATAAGAAAGTAAAAGTGCCCTTCCATCCTTTATTAGCAGGAAGAGAAGGGCAAAAGAGAAAGAAGTCATATCATTAAATAAAAGTTTATTTATTATACAATTGTGCGATGAGTTCATATGAACGTTTACGAGCTGCAAATGTAGGGACGAGTGGGATGAAAATAACTTCATCTGCTTGAAATTGTTCAACAAGATCATCAACTTGTCGTTTCGCTCGTTCTTTACTGCCTACGATAAAAAATTGTCTGTTTTCTTTTATTTTTTCACGGTCAGCAGCAGAGTACGGATAGTTTTTCGCCGTTTCGTAGGACGGAAAAGCATTAAATGCTCCGAACGCATCTTTTCCGAGTAACCACAAATCGAGTGATTGAGCGTATTGTTCAGCTTGTTCATCGGTGTCAGCAATCGCAATAAAAGGGGCGATAGAAACGACTGGTTTTTGCATGAGTTTAGAAGGTTTAAATGCCGCGCGATATGTACGTGCTGCGTCAGGCCCTTTTACCATGGCACTCTTGCCGACAAATGGGAATAAGCCGAAAGAATAACCTAAGCCTGCGCGCGCACTTATTTGTGCACTTCGTTCGCCCGTTGATAAGAGAAACATTTCAGGCGTCGTCGTTATTTCTGGTTGAATAATCATTTGCTGAAAACGATGTGATTCACGTCGTTCATTTGACAAATAATAGATTAAGTCATCAATACTCTGTTTATACGATAACTTTCTCGTTTTCGTTTCATTAAGTGCCTCATTAACAATTGGCGTGCCACTATTATTCCCGATGCCTAAGTCGATTCGATTGGGGTGAAATGCTTCAAGTAAACGAATGTTTTCTGCGACTTTATATGGGCTATAATGGGGAATCATGACGCCGCCTGAACCGACACGAATCGTGGACGTCTCGTCAGCAATTCGCATCATAAGCAGTTCGGGTGAACTATTAGCAAAGGCAGGAACGTCGTGGTGTTCAGCTACCCAAAATCGTTTGAAATTAAGCGACTCAGCAAGCTTTGCTAATTCAATCGTTTCTTGTAATGCTTCTTGTGCATTGCGGCCTTCATCGATTTGAGCATAATCAAGCACAGCTGTATGTATCAAGGTCATCCTTCTTTCTTTCCTGTAGTCGTTTGTTCTGTTTGTCTTGTATCTAATAAGAACTGAGCGAATGATTCAGCAGTTAAACCGCCAAAGTAATCGATTAGTTCGAACGGTTGAACCGCTTCAATTAATTCATCTTCTTTTAGACGAACGTTTAATAGCGCATGTTCAATATCTTTTATATCTTTCTTACCGAAGAAGTCGCCAGTAATTTGGATATTAGAAATTTTACCATATGTAATTGTCATACCGATTGTTATCGTGCCGAAAGAAAATCGCTCAGTCAATTCGTATTCAAACTGCTGGAAGCGGCCAAATGTCCAATCCCAATTATTATATTTTTCTGCAACGAGTTGATCAATATGTTCCCAGTCTTCGTCTGTTAGTACGTATTGTTTCGCATCTTTTATTGAATCGATTTGTAAAAACGCACAAATCATATAATCAGTAAATTCCCATACGTCCATCTGTTGATATTCTTCTGCTAAATGTGGACGAATCGAATCGACACGGCTACGAATAGACTGAATGCCGTGTGATTTAATTTTCTTTTCGTTCGGGTTAAGTGATGCGACAATTGCTTCAAAGTTAGGATCAAGTAATAAAGAGAACCCAGCATATATACGTCCGTTTTCTAGCGTCATTGCAGCACCAGACACTTTTTTTCCGTCAATCGTTAAATCATTACGTCCTGCTTGTTCTATATTTTTAACGCCGAGCTTTTCTAACGCATGGACAGCTGGTTCATACAATTTTTTATAGTTACCGAAAATGTCGTTATCTCCTGGAAAAAGAAAACAAAAGCTCATATTTTGGTCATCTAAGTAAATAGCTCCGCCACCTGTGTCACGGCGCAACATTTTTATATGATGTTCTTTCATGTAGCCGAGGTTTGCTTCCTCATAAGCATTTTGAAATTTTCCAATTTGAATAGTAGGTGACATCATATACGGGAAGAGAACTTTTTCATCTTTGAGCAAATGATCTTTCACGTATACTTGAATGGCCATGCACGTTCCTGGATCATATTGCCACTCGCCATTTCGTTCTGGCATAATTAAATACATATATTGTCACTTCCTAATTATGATTTATTTGCGATTGCTTGAAAAACGTCTGCGATATGTTCGTCAATATGGACACTTCGCTCACGAATGGTGCGCGGAATAAAGTATTCTCTTTCGTTCATCGTTACGTAAAGAGCATGCTTATTTTCTTCTGTCATTTGTTGGAACGGATGTTTAATAAACTGTGGTGTCGTGTTGCCAACCCCAATTTCTAGGAAAAGGATTTTTTCTCCTTCGTGTGCTTGTAAAAATTGTTCGTAACGCTCTTTTTGTTGATGGAAATAATCATCTTCGACCATGCCTTTTTCAACCGTTCTTTTATTCACTTCAAGTGGTGCACCACATTCAGGGCAATAGGGAACGAGTGATTCAGGGACGAGCATATCTGATTGTTCTTCTACCATTTTCCTCATAAGAGCTTCATCTTTATAAGTTTTTTGGTGGCAATGATTAATACATTGCTGGAGGCCATATTCCCCTTGAATATGGAAAACTTTTTTCATATCAAAGCCAGCTGCGTGAAAACCGTTGTCTGCATTTGTCGTAATGACGTGGAATGCTTTATCTTTTAATCGTTCGTTAAGACGGACGTATGAATCACCAACTGGTTGATCGAAGTAGTTCATTAAAACGAATCGACTTTGAAACGCCCAATATTCGCGCATGTTTTCAAAATCAAATAAACTCGCTTGTAACATATCGAGCAATTGATACTTTTCAATAAATTCTGGGAACGCATCTGTGAATCGTTTTCCGATATAAGTAAAGCCATCAGCTTCAGACATACCTGCGCCTACACCGATGACGACAGCATCTGCTTCTTCTATTAGTCCATCGATGGTGTCGTGCTCTGATTGTTCACCTGATTTTGTTAATGTGTGCCAGTTCTTTTGTTTTACATCCATTGTTAATCACCTTTTCTTATTAATCTAAAAGTGCTTTATAAATATGTAAATCTTTATCTGTAAATACGTTATAAATAATTTTAATGTTTGATTGAGTTTCTCGTTTGTATTTATTGATTGTATCAATAGCAATTTGTGCCGCTTTTTCTTGAGGGAAATTGAATACGCCTGTAGAAATACAACAAAATGCAATAGAAGATAAGTTATAATTATCCGCTAATTCGAGAGAAGAACGATAAGAAGAGGCGAGTAAACTTTCTTTCAGAGGTGTTACACCTTTTTTATCAATGTATGGGCCGACGGTATGGATAACATACGTTGATGGTAAATGATATGCTTTCGTTATTTTCGCTTTTCCGACAGGTTCTTTTCTTCCTTGATTTTGAATGATTTGATGACAAGCGAGCCTTAATTGTACACCTGCGTATGTATGGATAATATTATCAATACAGTTGTGATTTCTTTGTAAGCAACCGAGTAATTTACTGTTAGCCGCGTTGACGATAGCATCAACTTTTAGCGTCGTTATATCACCTTGCCATACGTATTGTCCGCTAGATAATTCGTCTAATTGGTCAATCGTCGTTAGCGAGCGGTTATCTTTTATATGTGTTAACAGTTTATCTTGACTGAGTAGAAAATTGTCGCTAACTTCTATTGGCTCCCTTACGTTACAAAGGCCACGAAACAGCTCGAATTTTTCTGAGAAACTAAGTGTCTCATAAGGAAAAAAATCATTTGCTTCCTTTTGTAAATAATCAATTAAAAAATGGAGATGTTCTTCTTCATTCATCTAGGAAACTCCTTTGCTCATAAAAGTTAGAAGAGGACCTGAGAAACGAAAGATTACTAAATAAGAACACGAACGATAGATATCTCAAGTCTGATGCAAATCTGAAGTAATTACTGTCTATTCATCATTCGTGTTCTTCGTATGTTTAATTACTTTTTCTCTCGTTTAAGCGTCTTCGAGAGCTTTGAAAGCTGCTTCATCAACGTCTGTTAACTTAACGATCCAGTTTTCATCAACTGTTGCACCGTTTAATAATGTCGGTTCATTCACAAGTTCACCGTTTCTTTCGATAATTTTACCTGCGAGAGGTGATGAGATTTCTAAAACTGTTTTAGAAGCTTCTAAGTTTAAAATGGGACTATCTACTTCTAATTCATCCTCTAAAGAAAATTCAACGAAACCGACAGTACCTACGTCATCTTGTAGCTCTGGTGTTATGCTTACTGTATAAATATCATCGTGCTTTTCAATGAATAAAAAATTACCACGTTTCTTCATTTAATCTCCCTCTTTCGTGATTTAGTGACCTTATTATTAATAGCCAAATTTATTATATCAATATTCAGTTTTATATCAAATTGACTTTCAAATAAACAGATAGTAACTTTAATCGTATATATAGATGAAATAATTGTTATGAAGATAAATAAACTAAGAATAGGGGTAACATTTAAATGGGAACGACGAAAAAGTATGAATCATTATTTGAAGATTTAATTTTTCCGAATGGAACGACGCTCGAAAATCGCTTTGTTTTATCACCAATGATTACGAATTCTTCAACGAGAGAAGGTTATGTAACTGATGATGACGTTGCTTATGCAAAGAGACGTTCTCATGCAGCGCCTTTACAAATAACAGGAGCTGCTTACGTTGATAAGTTTGGACAGTTGTTTGAATATGGCTTTAGTATTGATAAAGACCGTTCAATTGAAGGACTTAAACGAGTAGCACGTGCGATGAAAGCTGGTGGTGGAAAGGCAATTGTGCAACTGACTCATGCCGGGCGTTTTTCAAAGATTGCGCTAAGAGACTTTGGCGCTGTATATGGGCCGAGTGAAATGCATTTAAATACACCAGTGAAACATACGGTTATTCCGATGACGAAAAGACATATTGATCACGTTGTGCTCGCTTATGCTGATGCAACTCGTCGAGCGATTGCTGCTGGCTTTGATGGGGTAGAGGTGTCGAGTGCTCAGCGGTTACTTATTCAAACGTTTTTTTCTACGTTTTCTAATCATCGTGATGATGAGTATGGGATTGGTCATTTAGAAAATCGCATGCGTCTCGGATTAGAAGTGTTAGCGGCTGTTCAGAAAGTTATTGATGAGGAGGCGCCCGAAGGATTTATTTTAGGTTATCGAGGGACACCGGAAGAAACACGAGGCAATGACATCGGTTATACAGTTGAAGAATTTTTACAATCAATGGAAGCGAAATTAGAAGTCGCTGATATTCAATATTTAGCGACAGCAAGCTGGGGGCGTAGCGTTTATTTGCAGACGATTCGTCAAGGGAAATTTAAAGGTGAGCGAATGAATGATGTCGTCTACGATCATTTCAAAGGGCGTTTGCCAATTATGGCGACAGGCGGCATTAATACACCTGGTAAAGCACTTGAGGCACTATCATTTTCGGATTTTGTCGGCATGTCTACACCGTTCGTGACGGAGCCTGATTTCGTAACGAAATTAAAAAACGGAGAAGAACATTTAATTAATTTAGAGCTTTCTATGGAAGAGATAAATGATTTGGCCATTCCTGATCGCGCATTTAAAGATATGATTGAATTAATGGATATTGGCGGTTCATTATCAAAAGAAACACGCCAAGAATTAGATAAGCTTTATAAGAATAAATAATGAGATGTTTATATGTCGTACTTAAGGGCTATATAATAGATGAATGCGCGTAGTAATTGTTACGATAATTATGTCATTAAGGCGGGAAACATACAAAATCCAACTAAATGAAAGCAAATAAAAGGAAAAAGCGCGGTAATGGTCAGTCAGTTAACAACTTGCGGTTAATTGCTCAAATCCGCATGAATCATGCAAGTGAAGATGTTTTAAAATGGTTACGAAGTCTAATTGACAACATTTTTTTGAAGTGATAGTTTTGAATTATTCAAAATAATAGATTTGTACGCACTTTTTTATTTGTACTAAATATTGAATTTATTTTCTTTATCTTTATAAATCATTTAAAGAAGAGTGCGCAGAAGGAGGAACTATGTCTGAAGAAGTAGTGCAAGACACTAAAAAAGGTGGAAAAGGAAAACTAGCAATTATCATTGCTGTAGCAGTAATAGTTATCGGAGGAATTATCGGTTATTTTGCATTTGCTGGCTCTGCTGGGTCTGATAAAGCGAAGTATTTCAAAGCCGAAGCGGATACGCTTGAATTTTTAACGGATGAATGGAAAGAGCGTTATGCAGAAGAGCTTGAATGGGCAGAGGGCTCAAAAGAGAATGCTGAAGAAAGTTCGATTGACATAACGGCAGAATATAACGATCCGAATGCTTACGGTGGCGTTTCTGAAGCAGAGGAAATCATAAACAATTCTAAAGTATCGTTATTGTTACAATCAGACATTCAGGAGAAGTTATTATACGGTGATATTTCAGCAGATGTTATGGGTATGACGTTTGATGATTTCAAATTTGGTGTTGATGCTAACCAGTTATTATTTGATTTACCGTTTTTAGATGACGTTATTTTAATCGATGGCGACAATATTGGTGAGTTATTATCACAAGTCGATCCGTACACATTCGATGAAGATATGTCATTTGATTTTGAAGATGCATTTGATATTGATAACTATCCAATTTCTGAAGAGGATCAAGAATACTTAAAAGATAAGTATAGTAAGTTTTTATTTGATGAAATTTCTGATGATTCATTTGAAAGTGAAACAGAAGATATAACGGTTGAAGGACAAGATATTAGTGCAGAGAAAATTGCGTTGCACTTATCTGAAGAAGAGGTAAGAGACCTTGTTACTGCATTAGCGAAAGAAATGCAAGGTGATGATCGTCTGAAAGAAATTATTGAATCATATTTAAAGTCTAACTTCATGGCAGCTACTGATATCAATATGGTAATGGATGAATTTGAAGATGGGCTAGAGCAAGCACAAGAGAATATTGATGATTTAAATGTACCCGATGGTATTACGTCAGAAATTTGGATTGACGATGGATTAATCGCTCAGCGTGACTTCCATATGGCAGTTGTTGATGACTTCGATGAAAAAGCAGAGTTTTCAATTGTCGGTACACAATTACTTGAAGATGATAAACAAACATTTGATTACACATTAAACGTCGTTGATGAGTATACAGATGAAGAGATTTTCTTTACGGGTAGCTTGGCATTTGACGGGGAGACAGTTAATGACGAACTCGTCTTAAGTTTAGATTTAGGTGATGTTACTTACGCGGCAGAGGAAACGATTAACAAAGGTGAAAAAACGTTCGATCGTTCACTTTCAATCGCGTCACCATTTATTAACGGTGGATTATTCTGGTCAGGAGATTCAACGTTTGAAAAAGACCAAATGAGTGGTAACCATAAGTTCCACGTTGAAGCAGAAGGTCTCGGTGAAGATATTTTAAATATCCAAGCAGTCGTTGAAGGGAAACGAATTAACGAAGTAGAAACAATTAATACAGATAGCGTGAAAGATGTTGGTACGATGTCTGAAGAAGAAATTTCAAACTATATTGAAGGTGAAGCAGCTGAACAATTCTTTGAATGGTATATGGAGAAATTTGGCGGCTTTTAAACGAGACGACATTTATTAAGAAAATGGAGCAGAGGCTCAAATGACTTTTATAAACCACACGTTTATTTTCATAAAAAATTATATGAAGCAATTACAGAGGAAGTTATTTATACTTCCTCTATTTTTGCTTTTTCCTTTAATTGTTATTGGTGGTGTTGCATTTTTGCTCGTCACCTTTTTTTCGTCAACGACTGAGTCGACGATTCATTTAGGTGTCGTAAATGAAGATGGTTCAAAAGAGACGAACATTATCGTCGAAGTGTTAGAAGGTACGGAACAATTTGGATCATTTATAGAAGTAGAATCTTTAGAACGAAAGCAAGCAGAGCAAAAAGTGTATGCAGATGAAATGAGTGCTTATATCGTTTTGCCTGCGGGGTTTACAGATGATTTATACCGCGGTTCTTCCGTTCAGATGGACATCTTCGGAAACCCACAAAAAGAAGTTGATAGTCAAGTCGTTTATCAACTAGTAAATAGCTTTATGCGCCATATTAGAACGTCACAAGCGAACATTTTACTCGTCAATGAATATGGAAAAGAATTACCTATAACAGATGAAGAGCGTTCGGATTTAGTGTTCGATGAATTTATTAAAACGTTTATTAATATTGCGAGTAAAGATAAAATTGTTACCGAACATACGGTAGAAAACAAATCGACGTCGTCACCTGTACAATTCTTTATTATTTCACTTTTTTATATAACAGTTACAATATGGCTATTTATTTTTTATCATTTGCTTTATGAAGAAGATGAGCAGCGGATGGTTGACCGAATGGCGCTATACGGTGTAACAAATTTACAACGAATGACTTCGAGGATCATCGTTACTTATACTTTTACGATGGTTTGGGCAGTTGGAATGGCTTACGTACTTTTACGAATGTTTTCATTTGATATTATCGGAGAAAACATTGGACGACTGGCCATTCTGTTATGTTTGTACAGTTTTGTTTATTTAATGGTCTTAGCATTTTTAGAGCTTGTTATTAAGTCATCAAGTATTCGTTTGCTTACGCACGTTATTTTTACGGGCTTATTTATATTACTCAGTGGAGCCGTTGTACCAGCAATTTACTTCCCACTATACATACAAGATTTAATCGCTTATATTCCTTCCTATGAAGCGTTGTTTTGGAGTCAAGAAATTATGTTAAATGGGCGATTTTTTGCAGAATATAAAGTGTTAATCATTAGTACGATTAGTATGGTGTTAATAGTCATCTTGACGTCCTTATGGAAGGAGCGTGTCCGATGATTAAAGAAGCTTTTTATACACGAATGATGTTTTTGAAAAAACAATTTGGCCAAGTCGCTTTTTGGGTATTATTGCCAACGATTGTTACGCTGATTTTTATCGCGTCATTTGACCGGTTACAAGAAGATACAGAAGTGCCTATCGGTATCGTTCTCGATGAGGATTCAGAAATGACACGCGCATTGTACGAACGCATAGATGAAACGTCGCATATTCGGCCTGTTATACTGCAGGAAAGAGACGCGATTAATCGGTTAAAAAGACACAATTTAGATAGTGTCTTTATCGTAGAAGATGGATATGAAGAAAAT
This sequence comes from Bacillota bacterium, assembly GCA_035301345.1. Lineage (GTDB taxonomy): Bacteria > Bacillota > Bacilli > Bacillales > Amphibacillaceae > CALAMD01. Next base: position 40,096 of record DATGUM010000014.1, on the reverse strand, counting down.
ACGCTTTCGCGTAATCGCGATTCACTCATTACAAGTTTTCAAACAGATTTATCGTTTTCTTATGCACCGATAAAAGAAGTAATTATATCTTACGTCCAGCAAGATTATAGTCGCATGAGGGCTGCTCACGTCATTCGAGATTTAGGGGTAGAATATGGTGTCGTCAATGATTGGACGGTAGAAGAGTTAATTAATCGAAGCCGAGAAATTGAAAAAGAGCAAGATTTATTACGTGTTAATTTTTCCTATTTACATGAAAACGTTGAGCGAGAAAGTGAACAATCATTCGTTACATCAAAAAACATTTGGGCGCTGCTAACGATGTTTGCAACGTTCATATTGTTTGATTGGGTGATTAAGGAAAGACGATCATCAACGATGTTACGTTTACCATTTATGAAAGTTTCACCGAAGCAATACGTATTATATCATCTCTTTATTTATACAATTGTACTTTTTATTGTTGATTGTTTCATGTACTTCTTTATTCTGTCAGAACCGTTTACAATGACTGACCTGCTATCATTAGCATCATTTCGACTCACGATCAATATGACTATCTTTTTATGGGCGTTACTTTTTCGCTCTTCATATGCGTTTTATACGAGCGCTTTTACAATCGCATTACTGTTTAGTATTGTCGGAGGGATTTTTATTCCGCTAGACACTATTTATGAAAAGTATCCGCTCTATAAACAATTAAATCCATTTCAACCATTTTTAGCGGGGGCTGTATTTAACATCTGGTTCATTGGCAGTCTAGTTGTTATTTGTGTTTGGTATTTGGCGAGGGGGAGAAAAGATGTTACGCATCAAGTCCGTCCATAAAACATTCGGAACAAAAGAAGTTTTAAAAGATGTCACGTGTGAAATTAAACGTGGGGAAATTGTCGGCTTAGTCGGAGAGAATGGCGCTGGGAAGTCTACGTTATTAGAAATCATTGCGACATTACAACGACCGACGAAAGGAACAATTGAACTTGCGGAAAATAGTTATGATAAATCGCTAAAACAAGTGAGAAAACAAATTGGCTTTGTCCCTCAAGACATTGCTGTTTGGGAAGAGTTTACCGTCAAAGAAAACATGATGTTCTTTGAGAAGTTCTCATGGAAGCGTCGTTCAGTTGAAGAACTGCGATCACTCTGTTTAGATATGAATTTAGATCGCTGGGATGATAAAGTAAATACGTTATCTGGTGGAATGAAACGCAAATTAAATGTTGCTATTTCCCTTATTCACGAACCGAATATTTTGTTGCTTGATGAACCGACTGTCGGCATCGATTTAAAATCAAAGCAGGAAATTTCCCGCCATTTAGTACAACTTGCGAAAGATAAACATTTAACGATTATTTATACGTCTCATGATATGGATGAAATTATGAATGTATGTGATTACACGTATTGTTTAGGAGACGATCCATTTTATGAAACGTTTTTAAAGGAACGCGGGCAACGTGTAGAAGTATTATAATGACTGTGACAAAAATGTAAGGTGCGTGTCACGTGATTGAATAGTACGAACGTTATTTTTCCCTTATGATAAATGTAACAAATCAGCAGAGGAGAATAACGATGAAAAAATTAACATTAGTTTTATTTATATTATGTACAGCTTTAGTAGCTTGTAGTTCTGAGGAGTCATTATTCGTCAAGGACTATTACGTCCATGTGACCGAATCTTATGATACCGAGAGGGACCATGATTACGTATATATATTAGATGGGTATGATGAAAATGGTAAAGAGAAGCTTATTACATTTTACGTCGACGAACCTTTAGATATCGGTACAGTTATGGAAGTTCCAACACAAGCTGATGGATATACGGGAGACGTGAAAGAAATAGACATGGAAAAAGTGCCAGAGAAAGCTCAAGAAAGCTTTTCAAAAAATGAGGAATAGTTAGTGTCGTAAATTTCAACAAATTCATCACAACTCACTTAAATGCGCCAATAACGGTGGTGTTAAAGGTATAATAAAGATGAGGTGATGAAAGATGAAACGAATAAGTGTATTATTACTCGTCATACTACTTTCTTTAGTCATTGCTAGCTGTGCACCTAGTTGGATGAATAATCACCATCTGCCTGATAATAGGCACCATCATCATGATCATGATATGCCTGGTCATCATGATATGCAGAAACAAAGTAATTTTAATGAACAAAGTGAATAAATATGAGCACGTCCCCCTTAATCATCAAATCGTTTAAAATGCTCTAAATAGGGCATATACAGAATGAGAGCAAATGATCATTGTATGTGAGAGGGGGAATTCTTATGCCTACTAAGGAAAAAGAGAATTCTTTTCGGAAAAAAATATTAAATAATCCAGTCGTTATTTATGCTATCATTATTTTAATTGTATCAGTGACAATTTTAGCTGTATCTAAAATTAGTTTTATTTTTAAGCCAGTCGGATTAATTGTCGGTTCAATTTTTTTACCGATTTTGTTTGCTGGAATACTATTTTATTTATTCCATCCACTCATTGATTGGTTGGAGAAGAAAAATATTAAACGATCCATATCAATTGCACTTATTTATCTCGTGATTGCGCTTATTATCACAGGTATCGTATTGCTAATTATACCGCCACTTAAAAGTCAGATTATTGATTTAACGAATAATATTCCGTCGTTAGTTGATGAAGTGAAAGTGATGGCTGAAGAAGCAACAGATACGAAGTGGTTTGCAGCAGCAAATGAGTTCGTGAGAGATAATGCGAATGAAATAGGAGAAAATATTCGTGATAACGTTTCGACGTTTGGAGCGAACGTTACGTCGAGTATTACGTCGACGATAAGTACGGTATCGGACGTTATTTTAGCTATTGCTATGTTGCCTATTTTATTATTTTACTTATTAAAGGATGGACGTAATTTACCTGATTACTTTGTTAGTTTATTACCTGATGCCCTTCGCATGGAAACAAAAGATATACTCGTTGATATGAATGATAGTTTAAGTTCATATATCCGCGGACAAATTATCGTTTCTGTTTGTGTCGGAACGTTATTGTTTATCGGATATTTAATTATCGGTTTAAAATATTCACTCGTGTTAGCACTTATTGGTACAGTAACAAATGTTGTCCCTTACTTAGGACCAGCAATCGCTGTCGTTCCCGCAGCTGTCATTGCTGTTGTTGAATCACCAATGATGCTCGTGAAAGTTGTTATCGTCTGGGCAATCGCACAATTGATTGAGAGTAAAGGTATTTCTCCATTTGTTATGGGGAAGAGTTTAAACTTACATCCAGTAACAGTTATTTTCGTTATTATTATTGGAGGAAATTTATTTGGGATTATCGGGATTATCTTTGCCGTCCCTGGTTACACATTATTAAAAGTAGTAACAACGCATATTTATAAAATTATCCGTTTAAGATCGAGCTTTTATTCTGAAACGGAATAGAAAAGAGGCTGGGACAAAACCCAGAGAAATGAAAAGGTTATTTCAGTAGATTTAATTTTACTGGAATGACCTTTTCTTTTTATTTGATCGACTATTTCGCTCCATAGATCTCCTACGCTTTCCGCGGTCCGGCCTCAACCAACAGAGAAAGAAGTTCACCTTCTCTGTCGTTTTCGGACACGGCTTGTCCCGCTGGAGTCTTCATATAGTTCTTTCACTTGAGCTGTTGGAAGCTTTTCCTGCTTCTTTTAGTCATTTTTTTCTGTCTACGTATATTTCACCTGAAGATAGAGAAATGCTTGTGTTTATCTTTTTTATGATAAACACAAGCATTTTTATTTGTTTGAGGCTAGTTTTTTCCCAGTCTCTTTTGTTTAGGCAACTTGTTCACGATTAGAACGTTTAAATATTATTAGCGCTGTAATAATGACAATGAGAAGGATAACGATACCGAGCATGCCGTACTGGAAACGGATCGTATCATTGTTTGCCACTTTACCGATTGTATCTAAAACAATAGGAGAAAGGAATTGCCCGAGAAACGTGAAGCTAGACGTATAAGCAACCGCACGATCTGCTTGAAAAGGTTCGACTTGATCGAGCGCTTTTAGTGCAATAACAGGGAACAATGCTCCTTGACCGAATCCGACAAAACAGACGCTTATAGCTACGAGAACGATACTGTTTGAGAGTGTTAACGTTAAAAACGCTAGACTCATTCCAAAGAGCAATACAGGAATGATATATTGTTTAAATAACAGTTCAACTTGTACGAGGAAGAGGCTCGTAATCATGCCACCAACTGTCGTAAATGAAACAATCGTTCCTGCTATAGCAGCGCCACCTAATTCACTCTGTTCAAGATAAACAGCAATATTCGTCGCTATAGAATAATAGGCGAGCATAATACCACCCATGGCGAGCGCGTAACCGTGAACGGCAAACGGTAACCGCGTTTTTTCTTTTTTCTTTGGGGGAGCTTGCACGTCACCTCGTGGTAAAAAGAGAAAGACGAGTATGAAAATACCTAACCCTAAAAAGTAAACGTTAAATGGCATTTGCCAACTAAATGTCGCAAGCCAACCCGCAAGCATCATCGTGACGATCCCGCCAAAATTACTAAATGCCGAGTTGTAACCCATCATTTTCGTGCGCTCTTTGCCCGTAAAGTAATCATTAATAAGTGACATCGAAATCGGCATGAGGAGTCCAACGCCAGCTCCGAGTAAAAGACGTAAGCCTAACAATACTTCAATAGAGGAAACGAACTGAGGAGTTATTCCTCCGAATAAGTAAATGAATAAACCTATCATAATAATCGTTTTCTTACGAATCTTAGTCGTTAAATAACTACATAAAAATGAAAATGGAATAATCATAATTGATGGTGCTGTTAAAATTAATTTAATCATCGTAGGACTTGCTTCGGGAAATGCTTTTCCAATAAGTCCTAGTGCAGGTGAAATAGCTGCACCTGCCATAACTGTTGCCATAGATATAGAAATAATCGTAGGCTTCAGCATTTTATTCATATGTAACACTTCCAGTCAAAATATAATATGCTCTACAAATAAAAAGAGGCACAAATACTAATTATATGGGACTGTATTTGAAATAACAAACAAAAATAATTAAGGCAGGAATGACGTATGAATAATCTAGATGTAAGTTATCTGAATGACCAAAGTGTTAGCGCTTTCAATATAGCTTATAAAATGATATATTTTTAATATAAACTAAAATTAGGAGTGTATAAAAGATGACTGAATATGAAAGTATCAATGACTATGAGTTATTTGATCTAGGTGACGTTGTACTTCATGAAGGAACAACATTACGTGGTGCAAAGCTTGCGTATAAAACACACGGTACTCTTAATGAAAATAAAGATAATGTTATCGTTTTTCCAACGTATTATTCAGGTACTCATAAAGATGACGAGTACATGATTGGTCCAGGGATGGCATTAGACCCTGAAAAATATTTTATTATACAAATTAATCAATTAGGTAATGGTCTATCTTCATCGCCTAATAATATGGCAGCTCCATATAATCAAGGAAGTTTTCCAAACGTTACGACGCTAGATAATGTTAAGTGCCAACATCGTTTAGTGACTGAGCATTTTGGTATTGAAACGATTAAATTAGTGTGTGGTTATTCGATGGGTGCACAACAAACGTTCCAGTGGGCGGCAGAATTTCCAGATATGGTCGAACGCATGGCACCGTGGTGTGGTACAGCGTCAACGACGAAACATAATTATGTCTTTTTAGAGGCAGTGCGAAATGCCATTATGACAGACGCGGCATGGCAAGGTGGCTATTATGATAAGCAACCTGAAAGAGGGATACGTACTTTAGCAAGAGTATACGCTGGATGGGGTGTTTCACAACCTTTTTATTATGAGGAACTTTATTTGAAACATGGATTTTCAAGTTTAGAAGATTTTCTCGTTGGCTTTTGGGAAGGGTTTTTCTTATCTAAAGACGCTAACTGTTTATTGTCGATGGCATGGACGTGGCAGCATAGTGATATAGGTATGACGACGGGGTGCGATGGTGACCGTGAAAAAGCGTTATCAGGCATTAAAGCGAAAGCGATGATATTACCTGGTGAAACAGATTTATATTTCTTAGCTTCTGATATTGAACGAGAAGCAGCATTAATAGAAGGAGCAGAATTCAGGGTCGTTCCAGGTGTTTATGGACACTTTGCCGGCATTGGATTTAACGAGCCAGATACACAATTTATAAATGACGCTATTCAAGAGTTGCTAGATAAATAATCGGATGGGCCTGCTTATAAAATAGCAGGCTTTTTTAATGTAATAGACGGCGTATAAGTAACACGTTTGCGAAAGAATACGGCGAATATTTATTTATCCGATCAATCTTTCTGAATATTACAAATTATCATGCAGATATGATATAATATGTTATATAAACGCTCCTTTATAAAATTATTATTCGATTGGAGGGAAGACTAATGGACGAGAAAAAACGTCTAGAAGTGAAGCGGAAAGAAGAAATGCGGACGAAAGCAATTTCAAGAATGATTGATGAAGGCGGATTAGGAGCAGACAACTATTATAATATCGTGAAAAAAGATGAGAAAAATCGTCAATTTACGTCAGACACATATAAAAAAGTTAAATAATAGAATGGTTACCACTTTGTTAAAATAGCTACAAAGTGGTTTTTTGTGTGATTTTCCACATGGTATTTGTTACATAAATTAGTTACAATAGAAGTATAAAGACTGAATATTTACAATTTAACATCCACAAAAGGTGGTTAACATGGCTATTCAACGAGATGAAACGATCAAAGATGTTGTATTAATTGGTGCTGGGATGATGAGCGCCACACTTGGTATGTTATTAAAAGAATTGACTCCTGAATTAAATATAACTGTTTTTGAAAAATTAAATGAGGCAGGAGCGGAAAGTTCTAATGAATGGAATAATGCAGGGACAGGTCATGCAGCATTATGCGAGTTGAATTATACAGAAGAGAAGCAGGACGGAACAATTGATACGTCAAAAGCAATAAAAGTTAATGAACAGTTTCAAAAGTCTATTCAGTTTTGGGCATATTTAGTACGAAAAGGTTACATCGAATCACCCGAACAGTTTATTCGTTCAGTTCCTCATGTAAGTTTTGTTCAGGGGAAGGACGATGTCGAATTTTTAAAAAAACGGTATAAAACATTGCGTAAAAATCCTTTGTTCGAGTCGATGGCATTTACAGAAGACGTCACTGTTTTGAAGGAATGGTTACCTATCATGATGGAAGGTCGTTATGAGGGTGATCAGGTAGCAGCGACGAAAATGGTTGAAGGTACTGATGTGAACTTTGGGGCGTTAACACGCAAAATGTTTCAGCACTTACAATCAACTAGTACGGAAATATTGTATAATCAAACAGTTAATGATTTAAAGCAGAATCGTGACGGGACATGGGAGATTACTGTTTACGATGAGAAGAAGCGTGAAAAGAAACATCATCAAGCAACGTTCGTTTTTATCGGTGGAGGTGGCGGGAGTTTACATTTGTTACAGAAATCACGAATAAAAGAAGGTAAACATATTGGAGGATTTCCCGTGAGTGGGAACTTTATGGTTTGCCGAAATAAAGAGGTTATAAATAAGCATTATGCGAAAGTTTATGGCAAAGCAAAAGTTGGTGCTCCGCCGATGTCTGTACCTCATTTAGATACACGTTACATTGACGGTGAGAAAGCACTTTTATTCGGTCCATTCGCTGGTTTTTCGCCACGCTTTTTAAAAGAAGGGTCACGGCTTGATTTATTTACATCTGTACGAATAGATAACGTGTTAACGATGATTGCAGCAGGTGCAAAGGAAATGTCGTTAACGAAATATTTGATTCAACAACTTATGTTGACGAGTAATCAGCGGATGGAACAGCTACGAGAGTTCATACCTGAAGCGAAAAAGGAAGACTGGGAACTTGTCGTTGCTGGTCAGCGTGTGCAAGTCATTAAAGATACGGATGATAAAGGCAGAGGGACATTGCAATTCGGTACGGAAGTTATTACGAGTAGTGATCATTCTTTAGCTGCTTTATTAGGTGCATCACCAGGCGCATCAACTGCTGTTCATGTGATGTTAGACGTACTAGAAAGATGTTTTCCAAAAGAGATGGATGAGCGCAAGGAAAAGATTAAGCAAATGGTTCCTTCATACGGGCTGTCACTAATGGAAAACAAAGAAATGTTAGCTGAGGTACGTTCTTTAGCGACTAACTATTTACAATTGAATTGAAACTGGTAAAAAGGCGAGGACAAAGTGAAGAACACGAATGATGAATCGATTATCATTCGTGTTTTGTTTGTTTCATCACTTTTGTTTAATGATTAGTTTCTTTTAAATGTTACGAGAGAAGGTTCTGAACCTAAATGAACTTTTCGTTCAGCTGGCTTAGTTTCTGAAACTATCTTACCTTTACTAATGACATATAAACATTCACTCGTTAATCGAATAGCTTCTTTTTCATTTTTTGCATCTAAAATAATGCAATTTGCTTCATTACCTTCTTTAATCCCGTAATTTTCAATGTTTAGCGTTTGGGCAGCGTTCGTCGTTATCATATCAAACAATTGATTGATTCGTTGGCTATTATCCATATGAGCAGCAAAAACGAGAATGTGAGCAGCTTGGAGCATACTCCCTTTGCCGAGTGGCCCAAATGGATCCATTATATTATCATTGCCGATACTTATGTTAACCTCTGCATCTAACAGTTCATCAATACGTGTTAAGCCACGCTTTTTTGGATACCCATCTAATCTGTTTTGTAACGTTAAGTTGGAGAATGGGTTCGTGACGACGTTCATTTCGGCTTGCTTTAGACGACCAATTAAACTAGCAGCGTAATCATTACTATAATTATGCATAGCAGTCGTATGACTCGCTGTTATGAGGTGTTTCATATCATAATGTAGAGCATATTTCGCGATAATTTCCGTGTATCTCGAATATTCATCGCCAGATTCATCAGCGTGCATATCAATTGGCAAATTATACTTATTCGCTAATTCAAAGGCGAGCTTAATTGCACGAATGCCATCTTCTCGCGTTACTTCTGCTTGAGGAAGGCCTCCGATAAGGTCGACTCCCATCTTGATTGATTCTTCTAATTTTTCGGATGCGTTTTTTGCAGTAAATATACCGTCCTGGGGAAATGCGACGACTTGAATATCGATTGAATCGCTAAACTCTTCTTTTAATTCAAGGATCGCCTCTAGAGTTGTAAATGTTGGAGTAAAGTCTGTATGTGCACGAATGGCTAGAACACCGTTAGCCACGAGCCAATGAATGACTTCTTTAGCGGATTCTTTGACATCATCTTTTGTTAGGAAAGCTTTTCTTTCATTAGCAATTTGAATCGCTTCACCGAGTGTTCCGCTTTCATTGTAGCGTGGGAATCCAGCACTTAATGCCGCGTCTAAATGGATATGTGATTCGATAAAAGGAGCTGACATGAGTTGTCCGTTAGCGTTTATTTCTTTTGTCGCTGTCGCAGTAATCTTCTCGCTAATTTCTGCGAATAAATTATTTTTTATGCCGATATCTACGAGTTGTTCTTTATTTCGAAGCTTTGCTTGTCGAATAATTATGTCCATAAAAGAAACCTCCTAGTTAATTATTTGGAAAGAAAATGTATGTGAACCTTCCTTTAAGTATATAATCAATTATCATGATTACAAGCGGATGTTTTTAACTATTGAAGAAAATGAAAAACAATGTTTTACTAGTACATACGAAGTTTTTGAGAGGATGTTAACTGTATATGACAAATGAAAACAATAGCGCGTCAATTATAGGAATGATTACAGAGCCGAAGCGGCAGTTTCAACGAATAAAGAATCGCCCGACGATTTGGAAGCCGATGGGTATCATTATGGTTATGTATATCATAGGAACATTTCTATCAGTTTCAGCGATTGATGTCCCGGAAGAATTAAAAGCATTACAAATAGACGATGAATTATCACAGAGTAGCTCGTTTGACATTATTGGAAATATCGTAGGTGGCGGTTTAGCACCAATTATTAGTGTAGCGGTAGTTACTGTTGTTTATTGGGTCATAGCGAAAATTTTTCAGTCACACGTCACATTTAAGCAAATGTTTTCGATGAACACGTATATTTTATTTATTGGAGCAATCGGAGTCGTCATAAACGGTTTGTTAACATACTTCTTTGGTGATGGTACAAGTGTAGAGATGACGAGTTTATCTTACTATTTAGATGTGTCACCGACGATGGACGTTGTCATTAGTAGTGTGGAAGTGTTCAGCTTGTGGACGATTGTCTTATCTGCTTTTGGACTTCATATTGTCGCATCATTGTCTAAACCGTTGTCATGGGCTATACCGATTATATTTGTAGCTGCAAATATCTTTTTAAGCATTATGATTTTACAAGCAGCACAAAATTTGTTTATGTAATTAGTATTCTACCTCCTTTCAAATGGAGGTAGATTTTTTATTTAAGTGCCGGTCGACAAGGAGACAGAAAAGTTAGATTAATCCTAAAATAAGTAATATTTACTCTAATTCGGAATAATTGCTTTACATATTTGTTAATGGTAAATTGTGATAGGTGTGTATAAATACTATGCACTTACCACATTAAGAATCGTTGGAGGCCGACATGAAAAATGTATTAGAGATTTTAAAAATAAGTAGTGCTTTCATTGGGATTATCGTTGGAGCTGGATTTGCTTCAGGTCAAGAAATTTTACAATATTTTACAAGCTTCGGACATATGGGTACCGCTGCTGCGATTATCTCAACAGCGTTGTTTGCGTATTTAGGGATGACACTTACGCGATTAGGAAGTCGTGTACGAGCAGCATCTCATCGAGGCGTTATATATAAGATTAGTGGTCGTCACTTAGGACCAATTGTTGATGGAGTTATTATATTTACGTTATTTGGTACTGCAGTTGTTATGATTGCAGGTGCTGGATCAATTCTTCACCAACAGTTTAACTTCCCACCATTTGTCGGAAGTTTATTGCTCGTCGTATTAGCGACGTTGACAGTGATGATGAACGTTGAAAAAGTTATCGCTGTTATTGGTAGTATTACACCGTTTTTAATTTTAGCAATTATCCTTATCGGTGTGTACAGTGTATTCACGATGGATGCATCGTTACAAGCACTTGAACCGATAGCGAAAGAGCAGACGTCTGCTGTATCTAATTGGTGGTTAGCAGGCATTAATTATGCATCATTTAATGTGACGTTCGGAGCAGCGATGACACTCGTTATGGGTGGCGCGATAAAAAGTGAACGAACGGCAGCTTTAGGTGGCTTAGTTGGAGGATTAGTTCTCGGAGTGTTAATACTGTTAAGTCATTTTGCACTGTTCTCTAAAGTTGATCAAGTCGCTCACGTTGACATGCCTATGTTACAGATTGTCACTGATATTTCACCTGTTTTATCAATTTTCATGACAATTATTTTATTCGGTATGATATTTAACACAGGTGTTAGTATGATTTATTCATTTGTTGCTCGTTTTGTAGATATGAACACGAAACAGTCAACGACGTTTACAATTATTACTTCGTTAGCAGCATTTATTGCGAGCTTTGCAGGCTTTACTGTACTCGTTAACTGGTTCTATCCAGTGGTCGGTTATTTAGGTTTATTCTTAATCTTAGCACTTATTATTGCACCGTTTAGAATACCTAAACAACCCGAAGGAAAAACGAAGAATAAACAAGCAGTTTCATAAAAGTAATGAACAAAAATCCTGTCGCCTTCGAGGCCGACAGGATTTTTTTATTTTATAATTTTTGATAAGGCATTTAGTACACCGATATGAATACCTTCATGCCAAGTGACGAATTGTAGTGCCGCACCAATTGTCGATAGCTTCATGCCGTTTACGTCACGGACGCTAGATGCTTCATTGTTTAATTTATCTTTAAAAAATGCTTCGATTCTATCTTCCTGTTTTTTTAGTTCATTCATAATGTCTTCTTTGGAAGGAACTGTTTCAGGCCATTCTGAAGGTCGTGTGCCGTCTAAAAATAATTTATCCCATTCGGGTAAAGTTACTTCGTATGAGTCATCTGCTTCGCTTAGAAAATCTTCTGCCGTACTGTAAATATGCCCGGCATTCCAACGAAATGTGTTAGGAAATCCTTCTGGTTGAATATCCCAGAGCTCCTCATCTACTTTATTTAATAAAATTAATGTTGACGTACGAGAATATTTAAATTGTGTCATCGGTATCATCATTACATCCTCCTTAAAAATTCACTGTTCTTATTGTACTATACGATAAAAATAATTAATAAAAGAATGCTTGTACGCACTTGTTTTATTCGTTAAATAATTTCCCATTTTCGCTCAGACGCTACAGCTGCTAATTTATCATCAGGAGATACTGCAACAGGGTGGCCGACAAGTTCAAGGATCGGTAAGTCCGAATAACTATCTCCGTATGAATAACTGTTCTCCCAATCAATCGACTCTTCTTTTAGTGCTGCGAGTAAAGCGACACGTTTTCTCATCCCTTGAATATGGAAGATAGGTGCCTTTTTTTGGTAGTTATTTTTAGCGAACGGAATATCCGTTCCGATAATTTTATCAACAGGAAAAGGTTCCATTGCTGCTTCTAATAAAGGAGTATAAGCGCCAGATACGATAATCGTTCGGTAATCTTCTTCATAGTGATTGATTAGCCGTCGAATAGCTTCTGGATGAAAGTCATCAACCATTTTAGCGGCAATTTCTTCAAAATAAGCTTCTAATTCATCTTTCGTTAATTTACTTAATGCAGAGATATATAATTGCATCGATTGTTTTTTCATTTTACTTTCAGGGTAAATATTAAGCTTAAAGCCTGTGAAGCGCGGTAAAATAGGAAGGAAAAATCGTTTGTAATATTTGCTGTATGTCGGATGGTCCTTTAAGTGATCCATTAAAAGTTGGAACGTTTCTTTTTTATATAATGTACCGTCGAAATCAAAAATAGCTATTCGCATCTCGTTAGCTCCTTTATTTATGAAATATAACATCTTTTCTTACTACATTACTACACTTAGTACATAGTTAACAATAAAATGTAATGACTTCACTGGAAAAATAGTTATATAATAGATGTGTGGATGTAGATGTTATGTTGAGGAGGGGCCCATGTGACAAGAAATCATGCTTATATCATTGTACGACTCATTGCAATCATTTGTTTCACAATCCTATTCGTATTTTCTGCTTTATGGATCTTTTCAATATCTTATCCATTTTGGATTGCGGCACTACTCGTTTGGATGTTTTATCCGCTCGTAAAAGTATTTCAAGATAAATGGCGACTCCCGAAAGGGTTAGCTGTTTTTATCGTCTTAATTATTAGTTTAGCAGTCGTTGCTGGAGTTGTTACAGGACTTGTTTTCTTAATCATCTTCGGTACACGGCGCATGGTGGAACTTTTACCTGATTGGATTCAGACGGCAACGATGAATGCACAAACGTTTTTTAATGAAAAATTATTACCACTGTGGCAAAAGTTTGGACAAATGTTGTCTGACTTTTCACCTGAGCAACAAAATACGTTGCAAGGCGGTATTGCAAAGTTCGGTACACGCTTAGCTGAATCGATAACTGAGCAAGCGCAAAGTTTAGCGGAAGGATTAACGCAATTACTCGTCGTTATTCCGACATTCATTATTTCATTCGTTTTTATTTTTGTCGCTTTCTACTTTATCGGAAAAGACTGGGAGAAGTTGCTTGCTGGGGCTAGGAATTCATTGCCGAATAATATTATTGATAAATTTCATGAATTTAAAAATATTCTCCGTACACGTGTGTTAGGTTTTATTCGAGCACAATTTATTTTAATGTTTATCGCTTCATTTATCGTTTATATTGGGATATCTATTTTAGGCGTTGAGCATCGTTTAACGATTGCAATTATCGTTGGTGTTGCAGAACTACTGCCTTATTTCGGTTCAGGAACGATTTTAATTCCTTGGTTTATTTATATGTTCATTACTGGAAATATTGGCATGGGTGTCGGTTTAGCAATTGTTTACGCGGTAACATTTGCTGTTAGGCAGTCGATTGAACCGAAGATTTTATCGACAAGTATGAATATAAGCGCGTTAGCTGCGTTAATATCTTTATTCGTCGGGATTAAGTTGTTCGGTGTATTCGGTGTCTTTCTCGGACCACTTTTATTAATCGTATTAATTGTTTTTATGGATATTGGATTAGTCGAGGAGCTTCGCCGTTTTATTTTGTATGGTTTTAAAGATAAACGGCATTCGTGATGGAACGTGTGACGTGTGCTATACTAGACGGGAAATATGACAACTAGACAAAGGTGGATCAATGATGACAACAATATCAAAAGAAAAATTTGTACTATCTATGTCAAAAGAGAATGAACAAGTGGCAAAAGTAACGTCAGGTAGTGTCGTTACATTCGAATCATATGATTGCTTTAGTGATAAGATTGTTGATGAACGTGTGACGTTTGAAACGATTGGTTGGGACAGTGTTAACCCAGCGACAGGTCCGTTGTATGTTGAGGAAGCGGCAGTTGGTGACACACTAAAAGTGGAAATTAAATCGATCGAAATTGGGGATAAAGGCGTTATGTCAGTAATCCCTGGTGCAGGCGCATTCGGTAGCACATTTGAAGAAGAACAGTCGAAAATTATTCCGCTAAAAGACGGGGAAGCTATTTTTAACGATAAATTACGCATCCCTTTTAATAAAATGATCGGTGTTATCGGAACAGCTCCAGAGGAAGGGGAAGTTTCAACAGGAACACCAGGCGATCATGGCGGTAATTTAGACTGTAAAAAAATTGCTGAAGGGTCAACGCTTTATTTGCCTGTTAATGTAGAAGGAGCATTACTTTCTATTGGAGATGCTCATGCGGCGATGGGCGACGGGGAGCTTGTCGTTTGTGGATTAGAAGTACCTGCTCGTACGACGGTGAAAGTGACTGTTATAAAGGGACAAAAATATCCGTTACCTTTTTTAGTCGACAGTGACCACGTCATGACGTTAGCTTCTGAAGATACATTAGACGCAGCTTCAGAACGTGCGGCATTAAATATGCAACAATTTATGGTAGAGCATTTAGGTATGAACCACGTAGATGCAGGTTTATATTTATCGATTGGTGCTGATTTAAAAGTGTGCCAAGTCGTTAACCCGAAAAAAACAGCACGTGTAGAATTACCGAAATCTGTATTAGATAGTTATCAAGTAACGATTGAATAAATGTATAAAAAGGAGCAGCAGTCTTAAATGACTGGTGCTCCTTTCACATATCTTTTATTCATTTAAAAAGAGTTGTTCAAGTTTGAGTGGTTCCACGTAAGAGCCGTTTTGATAGACACGCATATTTCCGCCAGAAATTTCATCAATAAGCATCATCTGTTTTGACTCTTTGTCGTAACCAAATTCAAGCTTAATATCGTATAGTTCGAGTGATTTCTTTTCGAGTTCAGTTTTAACGAAAGTGGAAACTTCTTTTGTCCATTTAATAAGCGTGTCGTACTCTACTTTTGTTAAAATGCCGAGTTGAACGAGTGCGTCTTCTGAAATTGGTGGATCATTTCGTTCATCATCTTTTAACGTCACTTCAGTGAAAGCATCTAAACTTTTTCCTTCGTCACAATATGCGCCGTATCTACGGTGAAAACTACCGACCGCTTTAAAACGACAAATAACTTCAAGACCATTTCCGAACATTTTCGCGTTTTTCACGGTCATTGTTGCTTTTTTTATGTCTGATTCGATGTAATGTGTAGGGATATTAATATTTTTTAAACGTTCGAAAAAGTAAGTAGTCATTTTTAAAGCAGACATGCCAGCCCCGTCGATTGAGAGTCCAACAGTATTTGCTCCCGGGTCAAACACACCGTCTTCGCCAGTAACGTCATCTTTAAATGCAAGTAATACTTCGCGCTCGTTTTTATAGTAGACATCTTTTGTCTTTCCTTTGTAAAGTAATTTCAAGTGAAAAATTCCCTTCTTCTTTCTATTCGTAGTCGTTTATTTGAATGTTAAATAGTGATTACGACTTTTATCATAACGATAGTCGGAAAACTAGTAAAGTATTATTGTAATATTTTCGTGCAAATACGTTATAATAGAAGGAGGATGTTATTTGCGGAAAAAAACTTCCGTCAGACAAACTAATAGGGAGGATTATATGAGTGAACTTTAATATTGGTCCGCGAATGATGAAAACAGGGTTAGCCGTTGCGTTATCCATATTAGTAACTGAAACGTGGGGACTGGAGTTAGGGATGGTTGCTGTCTTAACTGCCGTTGTTGCTATGCAACCGTCAATTATGCGCTCATTAACGTATATAAAAGAAGTTGTCTTTTCAACGTTGATTGGGATAACATTTGCACTAGTAGGTGCATATACGATTGGTTTGCAACCAGTTGCTATTGGGATTACAGTTATTTTAGCTATAGCAATGAACATAAAACTCGGTTTAGTTAAGACGATTAATATTACAATTATTACGATAGCAATTATTATGATGTCTGGAGAACATTCGATTAGTTTCATTTACTTAGTTGATCGTTTATCATTAATTTTTGTCGGTATTTCTTCGGCATTTTTAATTAATGCGCTTATATTTCCACCGAATCATCGACGGATTTTATATAAGATGACGACGAGTGCTTTAGATAAAACGAGCTTTTTACTACGCGTGATTCCGAATAAAACGATGAAAATTAAAGAATTGAAAACGAAAGAAGATGAATTAGAAAAAGAAATTAAAGAAGCAAGTGATTATTTAAAGTTAATTGTTGATGAAAAAAATCGTATGTTTATTCGTAGGCGATTTGACTTTATGCGAGACATCGTTATTTTTAAACAGATGCTTAAGGTCATTAAACAGGAATACGATTTAATCGGTAACTTAGAAGAAAAGTTAGAAAAAATAGAAGAGTTTTCGGAAAATCAATCATTTCTTATTAAAAAATTGCTCGCAAAAATATTAGAATATCATGAAAATATTATTCTAACGTATGAAGGGAAAGTTACGATTCAGAAAGAAATGCAGAAAGATAGCTTCTCTGCGATGAATTTAACGATTAATGATTTAATTAATGAACTGCAGCAATCAGAAATAGAGAAATGGATTGAAATATTCCCAGTAGCAAGCAGTATTGTAAAGCTGATGGTTGAACTTGAAAAATTAGATAAATTAATTAGTCGACATGAAAAGAAATTTTAATCTCACGATATGGATTAAAATTTCTTTTTTTATCTCTTTTTAAATATTTTTCATTATGCATATATTTATACATTAGCCAAATGTTGAAATGACAGTATTCATTCAGTTAATTCATTGTTTGTTAGTGTAAAAAGTATTTAAAAAACTTATAATTATACTGTTGATTTTATATTTATACAGTATATAATGAATATAATAATTAAAAAGGGTGGCAAAATTAATGAAGGTAGCAATTATTGGAGCAACAGGATATGGTGGCGTAGAATTAGTGAAATTATTACAGTTTCACCCGGAAGTGACACTTCATTCCATTCATACGTCAAGTCAAGAAGGTAAAACGATAAATGAAAGCTATCCGCATTTAACTAGAATTATCGAAAAAGATTTAACAGAGATAGATGTTAAGAAAATAGCGTCAGAAGTCGACTTAGTATTCACTTCAACGCCTACAGGGGTTTCGCGAAAACTCGTGCCAGATTTGTTAGCAGAAGGTGTTCGGGTGGTTGATTTATCGGGCGATTACCGATTGAAAGACGGGAAACAATATAAGGAATGGTACGATTTAGAGCCTGGTGATCAAGCGACGATAGATGCTGCTTTATACGGTTTAACAGAGTGGGTAACAGAAGATATGACAGATGTCGCTTTCGTTTCGAACCCAGGATGTTTTCCTACATCAGTATTACTTGGGTTAGCACCTGTCGTACAAGAAAATCTCATCGAAGAGCATTCAATTATTATCGATGCAAAAACAGGAGCTAGTGGAGCAGGTCGTGGGCTTTCAGCGGCGACACATTTTTCTGATACGAATGAAAACATTAAAATATATCGGGTCAATGAGCATCAGCATATACCTGAAATTGAGCAGACGTTAGCGACGTGGAATAAAGGTATTGAAGCAGTGACGTTTAGTACGCATTTAGTACCGATGACACGTGGTATTATGTCGACGATGTATGTCCAAGCGAAAGAAGATGTTAATGAAGAGCAATTATTTAATTTATATAACGATATTTATAAAGATGATTACTTCGTACGTGTTCGTCAAGCCGGTCAATATCCGAGTACGAAAGAAGTTGCTGGATCAAACTTCTGTGATATTTCTCTCGCATACGATGAACGAACGAAGCGAATAACGATTATTACAGTGATAGATAACTTAGTGAAAGGCGCTGCAGGTCAAGCCGTGCAAAATATGAATAGAATGTTCGGATTAGATGAAACGACAGGGTTAAAAATTGCACCTGTTTATCCGTAGTTATAAAAGGATATAGTTATTATGATTATAAAACTTTTCCTGAACGAGGATGTGGTGTATCTAATCTAAAGAGACAGAGACGTTTTAGGAGGAAAAAGATGATGGTCGCCACATTTAAGAATATAAAAAAAATAGATAATGGAACAATCGTATCACCGAAAGGATTTTCAGTTGATGGTTTGCATTCAGGGGTGAAACGAAAAAGAAAAGATTTAGGCATAATTGTTTCAGACATACAAGCGAGTGCAGCTGCTGTTTATACGATGAATTTAGTGCAAGCAGCACCGATTAAAATAACGAAAGAAGCGTTAAAAAAATCCCCGAAAATTAAGGGTGTCATCGTTAATAGTGGAAATGCTAACGCATGTACAGGTGACCAAGGCGAGCGTGATGCCTATGATATGCAAGCTGTTACTGCAAAAAAATTAGGTGTTCAAGATTCTGAAGTCGCTGTTGCATCGACCGGTGTCATTGGTCTAGACATGCCGATGGACAAAATTATCCCGAATATAGATGAACTGACACCTGACCGATCGAGTGAAGCGGCTGCGAAGTTTAATGAATCTATTTTAACGACTGATACGATTCAGAAATCAACGTGTTATGAAGCAACTATTGATGGTGAAAAAGTGTTGATGGGCGGATCGGCAAAAGGTTCAGGCATGATTGAGCCGAACATGGCGACGATGCTTGCGTTCGTAACGACAGATGCAAATATAGCGAGTGATGTATTAGAAGGAGCCCTTAAAGAGGTAACGGATAAAACGTTTAACTGTATAACAGTTGACGGAGATACATCAACGAATGATATCGCACTCGTGATGGCAAATGGTTTAGCGGGTAACGAACCGTTAACACCTACGCATAAAGATTGGCACGTATTTATGGAATTACTAAGAAAAACGTGTGAAGATTTAGCTAAAATGATCGCTCAAGACGGTGAAGGAGCAACAAAGCTTATTGAAGTTGAAGTGAAAGGTTCGCCGACAGAAACAGAAGCTATTAAAGTAGCGAAAAGTATTGTCGGATCTTCGTTAGTAAAAACAGCTGTATTCGGTACAGACGCAAACTGGGGACGAATTATTGCTGCTATCGGATATAGTGGGGTTGCTGTAAATATTGAGACGGTTGATCTTTATCTCGGTCATATCGAACTGTTAAATAAAAGTAAACCGACTGACTTTTCAGAAGAAGAAGCGACAGAATATTTACAAAATGATACGGTCAAAATAGTGGTTGATTTAAATATAGGTGAGAAAAAAGGGACAGCGTGGGGCTGTGATTTAACGTATGATTACGTCAGAATAAACGCAAGTTATCGTTCATAAGGAGGACGTTGAAAATGGATGACATTATTGTTTTAAAGTGTGGTGGTAGCTCAATAGACTCATTGACTGATAGTTTTTATGAAAATATTGTTAAGTTAAAACAGTCAGGATTAAAGCCGATTATCGTTCATGGCGGTGGTCCGGCGATAGAAATAGCTTTAAATAAAATGGAAATAAAAGGCGAGTTTATTAACGGTTTAAGAAAGACGACAGCGGAAGTAATGGACGTCGTTGAAATGGTGTTAACAGGAACGGTAAATAGTCAACTCGTCAGACGATTAACAGAATTTGGAATCCAAGCAGTTGGTCTGTCAGGGACAGATTCAGACTTACTCGTTGCGTCACCAAGAGATATTGACGAACTTGGTTACGTCGGTGATGTTGATGAAGTGAATACGTCATTACTTTGCCAGTTATTAAATATAGGAGTCGTACCAGTTATTGCGCCAATTGGTATTGGTCGAGACGGTACTCGTTACAATATAAATGCGGATACTGTTGCTGGTTCTGTAGCGAAATCATTAGAAGCGAAGCAACTCGTATTCGTAACAGACGTCCCGGGGATTATCCAAAAAAATGAATTAATCGATTCAATTACTGAAGAAGAAATTATGGAACTCATTTCAAAAGGTACGATTTATGGTGGGATGATACCGAAAGTAAAAGCAGCACTTGCCAGTTTAGGTGATAATTTAAAAGAAGCGATGATTATTGACGGTAATCAATCGGTCATTGATTCACAAGACACAGAACTCGTCGGAACAGTTATAAAAAAGTCAGTGGGGGTCGTCTCTTAAATGGTTAAGTCTTCTTTGTTTCCAACATACAATCGATTCGATGTGTCAGTTGCTTCAGCAGAAGGTGTTCATGTGACTGATACAGAAGGAAAAGTGTATTTAGATTTTGGTTCAGGAATCGGAGTTAATAATTTAGGTCATCGTCATCCAGACGTACAGCAAGCGGTAGAAAAGCAATTAAATGATTATTGGCACGTATCTAATTTATATAGCCAACCGATTCAAGAATCAGTCGCTCAACTAATTACAAATAACAGTGTTGGTGAAAATGTGTTCTTTTGTAACAGTGGTGCAGAAGCGAATGAAGCAGCTATTAAACTTGCAAGAAAGGCTACAGGGAAAGCGAAAATAATAACTTTTAAGCAGTCGTTTCACGGACGGACTTTTGCAACGATGGCAGCGACTGGACAGAGTGTTATTCATGACGGATTCGGCCCTAAACTAGAAGAGTTTCAATACGTACCATTTAATGATTTAGCAGCCGTTGAAGCGGCAGTTGATAATAAAACAGCAGGGATTATGTTAGAAGTGATTCAAGGTGAAGGCGGAGTTGTTCCAGGAGAAAAAGCGTTTATTAAAGGTGTAGAAGCTATTTGCCGTGAACATAACATCCTTCTAATAGTTGATGAAATTCAAACAGGTATCGGACGGACGGGTAAATTATTCGGTTATATGCACTATGATATTTCACCAGACATTTTTACGTTAGCAAAAGGCTTAGGTAATGGTTTACCGGTAGGAGCAATGGTTGCGAAAGGTCATTTGAAAGATGCCTTTCATGCAGGAACACATGGGTCGACGTTTGGTGGAAACCCGATAGCGATGGCTGCATCTGAAGCAGTATTAAAACATGTGACAGATGAAGCATTTTTGGAAGGAATTGTTAACATAAGTGATTATACATTTAATCAATTAAAAACAGCTTTAGCTGAGTTAGAAGTTGTTGTCAATATTCGCGGTGAAGGACTTATGATCGGTATTGAATGTCGTGAGGATGTAGGTCCTTTTATTCCCGAGTTGTTAAATAAAGGAATCATTGTTTTAAATGCAGGGCCGAAAGTACTTCGATTATTGCCGCCTTTAACGATTAAACAATCAAACGTAGACGAACTAGTCAGTGCATTACAACAAGTATTAACGAATAAAAAGTGAGGACGTGTGAACGTTGGGACAGGCAGAGATAAAAGCGACATTAAAAAATAAAGACTTTTTAACGCTACAAGATTTTACAAAAGAAGAGCTTATGTATTTAGTTGAATTAGCGATATCACTTAAAGATAAGCAAAAGAAAGGCATACCGCACCGTATACTAGAAGGGAAAACGTTAGCGATGATTTTTGAGAAGTCATCGACTCGAACACGTGTCTCATTTGAATCAGGCATGTACCAACTTGGTGGTCACGCGTTATTTTTAAGTAAGGATGACTTGCAGCTTGGGCGCGGTGAACCGATCAAAGATACAGCGAAAGTTATTTCGTCATATGTTGATGGTATTATGATGCGTACATTCGGCCATGAAATTATTGAAGAAGTGGCTAAACATTCAGCTGTACCTGTCGTCAATGGACTAACGAATGAATATCACCCGTGCCAAGTACTTGCGGATCTCGTGACGATATATGAACAACTCGGTACCTTTGCAGGAAAGAAATTAACTTACGTCGGTGACGGAAATAATATGACGCATTCACTGATGATTGGTTGTGCTATTATGGGAATGGATTGTTCAGTCGGTGTTCCTGAAGGCTATGAAGTAGATGAACAAATATTTAACATTGCACAGACGAAAGCAGCTGAATCTGGTGCAAAGATTGAACAAGTGATAGATCCTGTTTTAGCAGTAAAAGATGCTGATATTATTTATACGGATACGTGGATTAGTATGGGCTTTGAAGAAGGTTCTGAGCAAGTTGAAAAAGTGTTTGCACCTTATCAAGTCAATGAATCACTTGTGAAACATGCAAAAGATGATTACTTATTTTTCCATTGTTTACCAGCATATCGTGGCAAAGAAGTAACAGAGGAAATAATCGATGGCCCACATTCAGTTATTTATGATGAAGCGGAAAATAGATTGCATGCACAGAAAGCTATTTTAGCATCTGTCATGGACAATTAAATAATAAATATAAAAATGTATAAAAGGCAATTTCAGTATATAAGCTTACTGGAATTGTCTTTTTTTGTTTGTTTTCATCAAATATAGAAATGATAAACGTTGACCTCATTTAATGAAAGCGTTTGAAGAACTAAAATTGGTAAAAGTGTGATTATTAGTACTTCGCCAAAACTATTGAAATTTATAAAATTAAATTTATAATGTGTTAGGTTGCTGAAATATAAAAATACCTTATCAGGTCATAAGTTGTCAGAAAATAGTGAGGCTTAAATCATTTTAAATGAGGGTAAACTACTTATAAATGACATGACAATCTTCGTTACACAACATACTTTGTAAGACAATTTTAAAGTTAATGAGGAGGTTTTAATATGAAAAAAGGTATGTTCCAACGTTCATTAGACCGCATTGAGCGTGTCGGAAATGCGTTGCCACATCCTGTTACTTTATTCGCTGTATTGGCAGTGCTCGTCATTGCAATCTCAGCTATTGTTTCATCATTCGGCATTAGTGTTAAGCATCCGGGAGATGAAACGGAAGTTATTGAAGTATTCAACTTATTAAGCACAGAAGGGATTCAATATTTATTCACTTCTGTTACAGATAACTTTATCGGATTCGCTCCACTCGGGATCGTATTAGTAACGATGCTCGGTATCGGTGTTGCGGAAAGTACGGGGCTCATTAGTGCTTGTTTAAGAGGGTTTGTTCTGACAATTCCTAATCGCCTCATTACAGCAGGTCTCGTATTTGCGGGTGTGATGTCAAGTGTTGCATCTGACGCAGGATACGTTGTGCTTCCACCACTTGGAGCAGTTATTTTTGCGGGCTTAGGAAGACATCCATTAGCTGGTTTAACTGCTGCTTTTGCAGGTGTTTCAGGTGGGTTTAGTGCGAACTTAATTATTACGTCGCTTGACCCGTTGTTAGCAGGAATGACAACAGACGCAGCGAAGATGATTGACCCAGCCTATGCAGAAACGATGAACGTCGCAATGAACTATTACTTTATTGTAGTATCTGTGTTCATGCTGACAATCATTGGTTCATGGGTAACAGAGCGTATTGTTGAGCCAAGATTAGGCGCATATAAGGGAGATTATAAAGAAGACTTAAATGGCTTAGAACCTGTAGAGAAGAAAGGTTTAAAGTGGGCAGGAATTTCTGTTTTAGTAACAGTTATTATTGTTGCACTCTTTATATTGCCACCAAACGCTCCATTACGTGGTGAAGAAGGGGCAATTATTCAGTCACCATTTATGGATTCACTCGTTCCAATTATTGCTGCATTGTTCTTTATTCCAGGTCTCGTTTACGGGAAAGTAACGAAAGAGATTAAGAATGATAAAGACGTTGCTGATCAGTTAGCAAAAACGATGGTAACGATGGGAATGTTCATCGTCTTGTCATTCACTGCTGGACAGTTCGTCGCTTACTTTGCAGAAAGTAATATGGGACTTGTTATCGGTGTTTACGGCGCGAACTTCTTAGAAAGTATTCATTTAACGGGCATTCCGTTGTTAATTATATTTATTTTAATTTCAGCTATTATTAACTTGTTTATCGGAAGTGCTTCAGCTAAATGGGCAATGATGGCACCTATATTCGTTCCGATTATGATGCAACTCGGCTATTCTCCAGAACTTACACAAATGGCTTACCGAATAGCAGACTCAGCGACAAATATTATTACACCACTTATGACATATTTTGCTTTAATTATTGCATTTGCACAAAAGTATGATAAAAAGATGGGGATTGGAACGCTCATATCAGTTATGCTTCCGTATTCACTGTTCTTTTTAATTGCATGGACAATCATGTTAGTTGTTTGGATTTTCTTAGGTATTGATTTAGGACCTGGTTCACCGATCCATTACGGTGGATAATCTTTGAGAAATTAGAACTTATTTATTGAACGATAAAGATGTTTAGTCATGAGCCCTTCCTTGATAGCATATTGTTAAATTGCTCAAGGAAGGGCTTTTTAAGCGCTTTGAGTCTTTGTTCAGTATATTGACATGTTTTAAAGATAGCTATATAATCTAAATGCATGAGCGAACTTCGATTATTTAGAAAGCGCTTACAAAATGGCGGTTTTATTTATACAATTAACGACGGAAGTTCATGCAGAGGAACTGTTAATTTTTTACAAAATTACTTAAAGGGGGCAACAAAATGAAAAGTCTTTTTCGTTTGTTTAGTTTGTTAGTCGTTCTGACATTCGTACTAGCAGCTTGTGGAGGCGGAGATGATGACGCTGATGATGCAGGTGGTAATGATGATGGGGACGGGGAAGAAACGAGTGGAGAATTATATACTGTCGGAGTAGATAACACGTATCCACCATTTGAATTTACTGTAGATGGAGAGCTTGTTGGAATTGACGTAGAACTGATTGAAGCAATTGCAGAAGACCAAGGCTTTGACATAGAAATAGAACAAATGGACTTCTCAGGTATTATTCCTTCTATGCAATCAAAAGAGTTAGATATCGGAATGGGTGGAATGAGTATTACTGATGAGAGGAAAGAAACAGTTGATTTCTCAGAACCATATTTCGAAGCAGGTGTTTCATTAGTTGTTGCTGATGGAAATGATGATATTCAAGGGCTTGAAGACTTAGACGGTAAAAAAGTAGCTGTTAAAAATGGTACGGTAGGTGCTAACTTCGCTGAAGAAGCACAAGATGAGTACGGATTTGAAATCGTTCAAGTAAGTGATAGTGCATCGATGTTCCAAGAAGTTATTAATGGTTCTTCAGACGCATTAATGGAAGATTATCCAGTCATTAGTTATGCAATTACTGAAGGAGATTTAGAACTACAAATCGTTGGAGACCGCTTAACAGGAGATAACTACGGTATTTCTGTTCTAAAAGGTGAAAACGATGAGTTGTTAGAGAAAATTAATGAAGGTTTAGCGAATTTAAAAGATAGCGGCGCGTATGACGATATTTTAGCTGAGTATTTAGATTAAGTAGAAATAGAATGAAAGTGCGTTCGTTTGGACGCACTTTCCCTTTTTAAAGGGGGGTCAACATGGAAGTTGTTATTAATTCCTTACCTTATCTATGGGAAGGGTTATTAGTTACGTTAAAAGTATTTATTATTGCAATTATTCTTGGATTTATTATCGGTTTAGTCGTTGCTTTATTGCGGTTGTCTCCGGTTAAACTATTAAATTGGTTAGCGAAAATATTCGTTGATGTTATCCGTGGTACCCCGATTTTAGTACAATTATTCTTCTTTTACTTCGGATTAAACTCGCTTGAGTTCGTATCACTCGATAGGGAAACAGCAGGAATTGTAACTGTTGCAATTAATGCTGGTGCTTATTATGCAGAAATTATCCGTGCAGGTATTCAATCACTTGATAAAGGACAAAATGAAGCAGCGCGCTCACTCGGACTAACGAGTGCTCAAAGTATGCGTTATGTGATTCTTCCGCAATCATTTAGAAGAATGTTACCGACGTTTACGAATCAAGCAATTATTAGTTTGAAAGATACGTCGCTTTTATCCGTTATCGGAATTGCTGATTTAACGCAAAAAGGACAAGTGCAAATTGCTGCAACATTTAAGGCATTCGAAATTTGGATCGCTGTTGGAATTATGTATTTTGTTGTCATTTATTTATTATCATTACTTTCTAGCTTCCTTGAGAGGAGGTTTCGATTAGATTGAGAAACATCATAGAAGTCGAACATTTAAAAAAGTCATTTGGTGATAATGAAGTATTAAAAGATATAAGCGTATCGATTCAAGAGAAGGAAGTTGTCTGTGTTATCGGAGCTTCTGGGTCTGGTAAAAGTACGTTTTTACGCTGCTTGAATAAACTAGAAGACATTACGGATGGGCAAGTAGTTATTAACGGAGAAGACATTACGAGACAAGATACGAATATTAATAAAGTACGTCAAGAAGTCGGGATGGTGTTTCAACATTTTAATCTATTTCCTCATAAAACAGTTTTAGAAAACATCATTTTAGCACCGATGAAAGCTCGAAAAATTAGCAAAGCTAAAGCAGTCGAAACGGCTAGGGAACTATTAACAAAGGTAGGCTTAGCAGAAAAAGCAGATGCCTTCCCAGGTTCATTATCTGGTGGGCAGAAGCAACGTGTCGCAATTGCTAGAGCTTTAGCAATGAACCCGAAAATTATGCTCTTTGATGAACCGACGTCTGCTCTTGACCCAGAAATGGTCGGAGACGTTTTAGAAGTAATGAAACAATTGGCAGATGAAGGGATGACAATGGTCGTCGTTACACACGAAATGGGGTTTGCTCGTGAAGTAAGTGACCGTGTGTTATATATTGATGAAGGGTATATTATTGAGGAAAATGAGCCGAATGAGCTTTTCAATAACCCACAAGAAGAACGTACGAAATTGTTTTTAAGTAAAGTGCTATAATCAGTTAACCTGAATCGGACGATAAACGTTTGATTCAGGTTTTTTTAATTGCAATTTTACATTTATCCCTACATATTAAGGTCATACACTGTTTTAACAGAGGGGGAAATTACTCATGTTTAGTCATGCTTACGTGATGGTAGCAATTATTTTAATGATAAATATTGTTTACGTGTCGTGTTTTACGATGCGAATGATTTTAACGCTAAAAGGAAGACGATATTTAGCAGCAATCGTTAGTATGTTTGAAGTCGTTGTCTACATTTTAGGATTAGGACTCGTATTAGAAAATTTAAATGAAATACAAAATATAGTTGCTTACGCACTTGGGTATGGGATCGGTGTTATCGTAGGAACGAAAATCGAAGAAAAGATGGCTTTAGGTTATATAACTGTGAATGTCGTTTCATCAAATCCGGATATTGAATTTACGAAGCAACTACGGGATAAAGGGTATGGTGTTACGAGTTGGTCATCATACGGAATGGATGGTGACCGGTTATCGATACAAATTTTAACGCCGAGAAAATATGAGCAAATGTTGTATGAATCAATCGTCTCTATTGATCCGAAAGCATTTATTATTACGTATGAGCCGAAACAAATTCGTGGCGGCTTCTGGGTGAAACAAGTGCGTACAAATCGATTATCACGAAAGAACAAGCAACGTGAAGAAGATGGGATTTAGAGTCAATTATGTATTTTTTCTATAAAAAATGATATTTAATCATCAAAACACGAACATTAATTAAAAAAATGACTAAAAACGTTCGATTTTAGGTGGTAATTAGAAAAACTTTTTGTTAAAATAAATGTGTACGCAATGTTAAACAAAAAAGAACGTTTCATATCAGTGGCTCATTGGAGCTTTTCAAAATAAACATATACGTTCTGGAGGTAATTATTGTGTGGCAAATAAAGATTCGATGGAATAAAATTCGTAGTTTTGATGTTTCATATAGTCTATTAACCTTTTAGTCGTTATCTAAAGGTAATAGACCTTTTTTCGTTTTTAAATAATATACATACGAATGTAAAGGATGATGAACATGGCGCAAGTAGGAATTATCATGGGAAGTATTTCTGACTGGGAGACGATGAAACATGCATGTGACGTTTTAGAGGAATTAAATATCCCGTATGAAAAAGAAGTTGTATCTGCGCACCGAACACCTGATGATATGTTTACGTACGCAAAAGAAGCACGTCATCGAGGGTTGAAAGTGATTATTGCTGGTGCAGGAGGGGCCGCTCATTTGCCGGGAATGGTCGCTTCTCAAACGACGCTTCCTGTGATTGGTGTCCCTGTCCAAACGAAAGCACTCGGTGGTGTTGATTCATTGCTATCGATTGTTCAAATGCCTGGTGGTGTTCCTACAGCGACTATGGCTATTGGTAAAGCAGGGGCTACAAATGCGGGGATTTATGCGGCTCAAATAATGAGTATTTTTGATGAAAACATAGCAAATAAATTAGAAACGTATCGTGAAAGTATGCGAGAAAAAGTTGATGAAATGAGGGACGAACTTGCTAGCAAATAACGAACAATCAACAGTGTTACCTGGAGAAATGATCGGAATTATCGGCGGGGGACAATTAGGTCGAATGATGGCACTTTCAGCAAGAGAGATGGGTTACAATATTGCTGTACTTGATCCGACACCAAATTGCCCAACGGCTCAAGTAGCTGATGAACATATCGTAGCGGCATATGATGATGAAGATGCTATTAAACAGTTAATCGAAATCAGTGACGTCGTGACGTATGAATTTGAAAACGTGAACGTAGAAGCAGCGCGGTTGATCGAAGAAGCAGGTAAATTACCACAAGGAACGTATGCTTTAGAAGTTACACAAAATCGTGAAAAAGAAAAGACGCTTATTAATGATTTAGGCTTACCTGTGCCACAGTTTTATATCGTTAAAGATGAAGAATCATGTCGCGAGGCGTTAGCAAATATACCTTTACCTGCTGTTATTAAAACGTGCAGTGGAGGATATGACGGAAAAGGTCAACTGAAAATAGAAACAGAAGCAGACAAGTTTGCAGCAAAAACGTTCGCACAAGAAAATGGTACGTGTATTGTCGAACGCTGGGTACCTTTTGATAAAGAAATATCAGTCGTATTCACTAGAACAGCAACAGGTGGGTTAACTATTTTTCCGGTAGGCGAAAATAAACATGAAAATCATATTTTACATGAGACGATTGTGCCTGCAGAAATAACTGATTCAGTCAGTAATGCTGCAATTACAGCAGCTATGTTAATTGCCAGTTCAATGAATATCGTCGGTACGTTCGCGATTGAAATGTTCGTGAGAGGCGATGAATTATACATTAATGAAATGGCACCACGTCCACATAATTCAGGGCATTATACGATTGAAGCGTGTAACATTTCCCAGTTTACTCAACATATTCGAGCCATTTGTGGCTTACCACTTATGGGCGTTACACTGAAAAACCCATCAATCATGATTAATTTATTAGGACAAGATTTAGATAAAACATATACTTATATGAAAGAAGAACAAGATGGATTTATTCATTTATATGGTAAAGCAGAAGCAAAAGAAAATCGTAAAATGGGTCACGTAACATTTATTGCTGAAAGTTTAGAACGAGCGAAAGAACAAGCAGAATATTTTTTAAATCATTAAATAAACGAACATAAAAAAGAATGTTTTTTAAGGAGAAGATAACATGTCTGAACAAGTAACACCAGAGCAAATTGAAGCGGAAGAAATATATAAGGAAATGGGCTTGAGTGACGATGAATATGCAATGGCGAAGAAAATAATGAATCGCCATCCGAATTATACAGAAACAGGTATTTTTTCTGTTATGTGGTCAGAGCATTGCAGTTATAAAACGTCAAAACCATTACTTAGTAAATTTCCTACGTCAGGTGAACAAGTACTCGTTGGACCAGGTGAAGGTGCAGGGGTCGTTGACATAGGTGATAATCAAGCGGTCGTATTCAAGATGGAAAGTCATAACAGTCCGTCACGAATTACGCCATTTGAAGGAGCAGCAACTGGTGTTGGTGGTATTTTGCGAGATGTGTTTTCAATGGGTGCTCGCCCAATTGCAGCACTTAATTCATTACGATTCGGTTCGTTAGAAAATGAACGAACGAATTATTTATTTAAAGAAGTCGTTCGCGGGATGGCACATTACGGAAATAACGTCGGTGTACCGACTGTCGGTGGAGAGATTCAATTTGATGATTGTTATGAAGGTACGCCACTCGTTAATGCGATGGCTGTTGGCTTGCTAACACATGATGACATTCAGAAGGGAATTGCAGCTGGTCCAGGCAACTCTGTTATTTATGCTGGTGCACCAACAGGCCGAGATGGGATTCATGGGGCAACGCATTCTTCAGATGATGTAGATAATGAAGATGCAAGCCCTGCAGCTGGAAATCCATTTTTAGAAAAGCGCCTCATTGAAGCTTGTTTAGAAGTGATTCATCATGAAGCACTTGTCGGTATGCAAGATATGGGAGCGGCTGGATTAACGTCTTCGGGGAGTGAAATGGCGAGTAAAGCAGGGACGGGGATGGTTCTTCATTTAGACAACGTTCCGCAAGCAGAAGAGAATATGTCAGCGTATGAAATGATGCTCTCTGAAACACAAGAAAGAATGTTACTCGTCGTAGAAAAAGGGCGAGAACAAGAAATAATCGATATTTTTACGAAGCATGATGTTGATTCATGTATTGTCGGTGAAGTGATTGAAGAAGAATTCTTCCGCGTGATTCATCAAGGGGAAACGTATGCTGATATTCCAGCTGACGCACTTGATGAAAATGCACCGGTCTATCATTTACCGAAACGCGAGCCAGCTTACTTTAAAGAATTCCAAGAAAAAGATGTCACTATTCCTCACGTAGAAAATTACGGAGAAACGTTAAAGGCATTACTCGGACGCCTAACGATTGCTAGTAAGGAATGGGCATATGAACAATTTGATTCAAACATGCATGGACGAACAGTTGCAGGCCCTGGAAGTGGTGCTGCTGTCGTGCAAATAGAAGATAGAGATAAGGCAATTGCAATTACAGCTGACTCAAACTCAAGGTACATTTACTTAGATCCAAAAACGGGAGGAAAAATTGCCGTCGCTGAAGCTGCGCGTAATATCGTTTGTTCTGGGGCAAAGCCGCTAGCAATTACGGACGGATTGAACTTTGGAAATCCAACGAATGAAGAAATTTTCTGGCAAATGTCTGAAAGTATTGATGGGTTAAGTGAAGCGTGTCGTTCGTTAAACACACCAGTTATTAGCGGTAACGTTTCAATGTATAACCAAGCAGACGGAACACCAATTTTCCCAACACCAATCGTCGGTATGGTCGGACTCGTCGAATCACTTGATCATGTGACGCCGAGCGCGTTCCAACAAGAAGGTGACGCAGTTTATTTAATTGGTGAAACGACTGAAGATTTTGGTGGTAGTGAATTACAACAATTAGTTAATAAAGCTTATGAAGGAAAAGCTCCTGCGATTGATTTATCAGTTGAGGCTGAACGTCAAAACGCACTTTTAAAGGCGATTAAAGAAGGCGTTATTCAGTCAGCGACTGATTTATCGGAAGGTGGCCTTGCTGTAGCGTTAAGTGAAAGTTTATTCGCTCACTCACTCGGAGCACATGTGAATCTCGTTCACGAAGATATAACAACAGCTCTATTTAGCGAAACACAATCACGATTTTTAGTGTCTGTCAAAGAAGAAAATAAAAAGGCATTTGAGCAATTAATGCCTGAAGCTAATCATATTGGACACGTGACAGCTAATCAGTTATTAACTGTACATGTGAATGAGAAGTTAGCGGTTGAAGAAGACGTTCAAACGTTAAACAAAATTTGGAAGGAAGCTATTCCATGTCTTATGAAATAAAAGGGTTAAGAGATGAATGTGGAGTCTTCGGAATATGGGGACATAATAAAGCGGCAGAAATGACTTACTACGGCTTACATGCGATGCAACATCGTGGACAAGATGGTGCGGGTGTCGTAATTAATAATGGAAAAGAATTCGTTACACATAAAAACGTCGGTTTAGTTAATGATGTCTTTGAAGATGCAGATTTTTCTAAGTTACAAGGTCATGCGGCTATTGGTCATATTCGTAGTGCAACGAAAGATACGAATGATTTTGAGCACGTGCAACCGATGAAGTTCGAATTTCAAAATGGGAGTATGGCGCTTGCTCATAATGGTAACATTATGAATTCATACGATTTAAGAGGGGAACTTGAAAGTGAAGGGAGTATTTTACAGACGAGTTCTGATTCAGAAATGCTCGCTCATTTAATTAAGCGTGACGGAAAAAGCCCGTCGATGGAAGCAATTAAAAAAGCACTTAGACAAACAATGGGCGCTTATTCATTCGTTATTTTAACAGAAGATATGTTGTACGTAGCACTTGACCCTCACGCGATCCGTCCGTTGTCTATTGGAAGTATTGGGGACACGTTTGTCGTTGCATCTGAAACGTGTGCATTCGACTTAATCGGGGCAAAGTACGAACGTGAAGTTTTACCTGGTGAACTATTAGCTGTGAGTGATAATGGCATTGAATCAATGTTCTTTGCACAAAAAGAGTCGCGAAAATTATGTACGATGGAATACGTCTATTTATCTCGTCCAGATAGTAATTTAAATGATGTTAACGTTCACGCGTCACGTAAACGTATGGGCATTGAGTTAGCGAAAGAAACGGCTGTTGAAGCGGATGTTGTCACAGGAGTTCCAGATTCAAGTATTTCTGCAGCCATCGGTTACGCAGAGCATAGCGGATTACCTTATGAGCTCGGAATTATTAAAAATAGATATATTGGTCGAACGTTTATTAAGCCATCACAAGAGTTACGTGAGCAAGGGGTAAAGATGAAGCTTTCACCTGTTCGAGGAATTGTTGAAGGAAAGCGTGTCATTATGATTGATGACTCAATTATTCGTGGAACGACGTGTAAGCGAATTGTCGGTTTACTAAGAGAAGCTGGAGCGACAGAAGTGCACGTGAGAATTGCTTCGCCACCAATCACATCTCCGTGTTATTATGGAGTGGATATGTCAACGAAAGAAGAGCTGTTTGCAGCGAACTACGCGCTTGATGATATGTGTGAAATGATTGGTGCTGACAGCTTAGCATTTTTATCTTTAGACGGTGTCGAAAAGGCAATTGTTCAGACAGATGATGAAAGTCAAAGTATTTGTAAGGCATGTTTTACAGGAAATTATTTTGTTGAAAGTAACGATTAAGAAGCGATTTTAGAGGAGTGGTTAAACGGTGTCGAACGCATATAAAAAAGCCGGTGTAGATGTTGAAAAAGGATATGAAGCAGTTGAACGAATGAAAAAGCATATCGCACGAACAACGAGAAATGAAGTGCTCGGAGGAGTCGGCGCATTCGCAGGATTGTTTGAATTACCAGTACAAAATTATAAAGAGCCTGTGCTCGTTTCAGGAACAGATGGTGTCGGAACGAAGTTAATGCTCGCTTTTCAGATGGATAAGCATGACACGATCGGTGTTGATTTAGTCGCGATGTGTGTGAACGACATTGTCGCTCAAGGGGCTGAACCGTTATTTTTCTTAGATTATATCGGTTGCGGGAAAAATGACCCGGCTGTTATTGAACAAATTGTCGCGGGTGTTGCCGAAGGATGTGTTCAATCAGGCGCTTCTTTAATCGGTGGAGAAACGGCAGAAATGCCAGGTATGTATGATGAGGAAGAGTATGATCTTGCTGGGTTTGCTGTCGGAGTAGCTGAGAAATCAGCTATCATTACAGGCGAACATATTTCCTCAGGTGACGTGATTATCTCATTACCTTCAAGTGGTATTCATTCAAATGGTTACTCACTCGTTAGGCAAGTCGTTGAAGATTTAGATTTATCTAAGACGTATGATGGACTTTCAGTGCCATTAGGTGAAGCGTTGCTTGAACCGACAAGGATTTATGCAAAGCAGATTCAAGCTGTTATGAAAGAACATACGATTAAGGGAATAGCTCATATTACAGGTGGAGGTTTTTATGAAAACTTCCCGCGGATGATTCCAGAAGGACTCGGTGTTCGATTAGATAAAAAAGCTTGGCGTGTACCAGAAATTTTAACGTTTATTCAAGAACAAGGAGAAATAAGCGAACGAGATATGTACGGTATTTTTAATATGGGCGTTGGCATGGCGTTAGCAGTTGCAAAAGAAGATGCAGAAAATATTTTAGCGGTTTTACAGACATTTGATAAAGACGCAACAATTATTGGTGAAGTAATCGCTGAAGAAGGCGTGCATTTTTAACGATGGTGAAACCTAAAGCTGCTGTTTTTGCCTCTGGGACAGGGAGTAACTTCACTGCTATTATGGAAGCTGATGATCTAAGGTGTGACGTCGCATTACTCGTATGTGACGTCCAAACAGCAAAAGTTATTGAAAAAGCGAAACGTTTAAATGTCCAAACGTACGTCTTTCATCCGAAATCTTTCGCAAATAAATCGGCCTATGAAACAGAGTTATTGCATGTTTTACGTGAGTACGGAATCGACTGGGTTTTCTTAGCTGGTTATATGCGATTAATTGGAGACGTTTTATTAGAAGCATACAGCGGAAAAATCGTTAACATCCACCCGTCTTATTTACCTGAATTTCCTGGGAAAGATGCTATTGGACAGGCATATCGAGCAGGAGTGTCTGAAACGGGTGTGACGATTCATTTTGTCGATGAAGGAATGGATACGGGTCCAATTATTAAACAAGAAAAAGTAAGTATTCAAACGGATGACACGATAGAAACGTTAGCGAAGAAAATTCACGCGCTTGAACATGAACTTTATCCAGCAGTTATTCGTAACCTCGTTAGTAAAGAATGGAGATGAACGACGTGAAAAAAGCATTAATTAGTGTTTCTAACAAAGATAATGTCATATATCTTGCTCAAGAACTCGTTTCATTAGGTTATGAGATTATTTCGACAGGCGGGACGTATGAACAATTAAAGCATGCACAAATAGATGTCAAACAAGTCGAGTCATTAACGGACTTTCCAGAAATTTTAGATGGACGTGTGAAGACGCTACATCCTCATGTTCATGGAGGATTACTAGCAAAGCGTGGCGATGAAACGCATGAAAAACAATTAGCTGAGAATCAGATTGAGCCAATTGATTTAGTCGTCGTTAATTTATATCCTTTTAAAGAAACGCTTAAAAATGAATCAGCGACACACGAAGATATGATTGAAAATATTGATATTGGTGGGCCGACGATGTTACGAGCAGCAGCTAAAAATTATTCAGCGATAACAGTCGTCGTTGACCCGGATGATTATTCAGAAGTTATTGAACAATTAAAAGCAGATACACTTGATGCATCATATCGTCAAAAACTCGCAGCAAAAGTGTTTCAACATACCGCACAATATGACTCATTAATTGCTCAATATTTTTCAAAATTAACTGGAGATGAATATCCAGAACATTTAACAATTACTTATGAAAAAGTACAAACTTTAAGATACGGGGAAAATCCTCATCAACAGGCGAGTTTTTATAAGCATCCACTTGCAGCAGAAACGAGCTTAGTGAATGCCGAACAGTTACACGGGAAAGAATTGTCATTTAACAACATTCAAGATGCGAATGCTGCAGTTGAAGTTGTGACTGAGTATGAAGAGCCAACGACCGTTGCGATTAAGCATATGAATCCGTGTGGCATTGGTACAGGTGATACGATTGAACAGTCGTTTCAAAAAGCGTATGAAGCTGATTCGATATCTATTTTTGGTGGTATCGTCGCTTGTAATAGAGAAGTAAACTTAGCTACAGCAGAAGCGATGAGTGAAATATTTTTAGAAATCATCATTGCACCATCGTTTACTGACGAAGCATTTTCGTTATTAACTAAAAAGAAAAATATTCGTCTATTACGTTTACGAAGAGTTTCAAATGAGGAATTACAAGGAATTCAGAAGTATGTATCGATTAGTGGTGGTTTACTCGTGCAAGAAGAGGACGCTGTTAATCTTGATGAAGAGTCATTAACGTACCCTACGAATCGTCAGCCAACTGAAGCAGAAATGCGCGATTTGTTATTTGCATGGAAGGCCGTTAAACACGTGAAATCAAATGCTATCGCCTTAGCAAAGGATAATCAAACCATCGGCATTGGTGCGGGACAAATGAACCGAATTGGTGCCGCAGAAATAGCTATAAAACAAGCAGCAGAGAAAGCTAAAGGTTCAGTGTTAGCTTCAGATGCCTTTATTCCGATGGCTGATACGGCTGAAACAGCTGTGAAAGCAGGAATATCAGCGATTATTCAACCGGGAGGATCTGCACGTGATCAAGAGGTAATTGATATTTGTAATGAACATAATATTGCAATGGTTTACACGGGAATGAGACACTTTAAACATTAAATGCACATATGGAAGGTGTATAAAAAATGAAAGTATTAGTAGTTGGTCGTGGGGGAAGAGAACATAGTATCGTTCTGAATTTGAAAAAAGATGAACGAATAAAAAATATATTCGTTGCACCAGGCAATGGTGGGATTGAAGAAGATGCCGAATGTCTTCCAATCGATGAAATGGCAATTGATCAATTGATTGCTTTTGCTAAAAAGGAAGCGATAGATTTAACAATTGTCGGGCCAGAAAACCCACTAAATGAAGGAATTGCCAATCGTTTTCACGAAGAAGGACTAGCGATTTTTGCTCCGACGAAAGAAGCAGCACTGCTTGAAGGGAGTAAGAGCTTCGCTAAAGCGTTTATGAAACGTCATCATATTCCGACGGCTAAATATGAAACGTTTACGGACGCTCACCTAGCAAAGCAGTATATTAAGCAAGAAGGCGCACCGATCGTTATTAAGGCGGACGGCTTAGCTGCTGGTAAAGGTGTCGTCGTTGCTGAAACAGAGGAAGAAGCATTACAAGCTGTCGATGATATGCTGATTGATAAAGCATTCTCGGATGCGAGCGCTAAGATTGTCGTTGAAGAATTTTTAGCAGGAGAAGAATTTTCTTTAATGGCGTTCGTTCATAAGAACACTGTCTATCCGATGGTGACAGCGCGTGATCATAAGCGGGCGTTTGATCATGATGAAGGGCCGAACACTGGAGGAATGGGAGCTTACGCACCAGTAGAAGTTGTTTCAAATAAAGTATTAACTAAAGCGATTGAAGAAACACTTCAACGAGCAGCTGATGGACTTGTAGCGGAGAATCGCTCATTTACAGGGATATTATATGCGGGCCTTATGATGACTGATGAAGGTGCAAAAGTGATTGAATACAATACACGATTCGGCGACCCAGAAACACAAGTCGTCTTACCATTGTTAGAAAATAGTTTATTACAGGTTATGCAGCAGATGCTCGCAGAAGAAAATCCACACATTAAGTGGCGCAGTGATTCATGCTTAGGTGTCGTCGTTGCAGCAAAAGGATATCCAGGAACATGCGATTCAGGTGTTTCATTACCAGTTCCCGTAAGTACGGAAAATCTGTTTACGATTCACGCAGGAACGAAAAAAGCCGAAGACGGATATGTGTCTAACGGTGGCCGGTTATTGTTAGTCGGTTCGACTGGTAAGACAATTAATGACGCGCGTCAAGTTGTTTATGAACAATTGAACATTTATGACCAGTCAGACGCATTTTTCTTCCGCCGTGATATCGGGATAAAATAAATAGTCTTTACGCTTAAAAAGTCGTCCGTTTTATCTCTTAAAAGATAGAACGGACTATTTTTTTATTATTTAACAACAATGAAAGCGTTTTTTCAGTCGGTTAATTATGTTATGATAAGCGATATCAACTTTAAATATACATAAAAAGTGTGGGGTTAATGAATGAAAATGAGCCGAATATTTATTGTGTTACTCGTCTTTGTTGCTGTCCTTTATGGATGTTCTAACAAAACAGATGACGAGACGCACGAACAACCGGAAAAAGAAGAACAAGAAGAAAAAGAACCTGCTGTGACGTATACTGCACCTTTGACAGGTGAAGAAATATCAGAAGAAAATGATCGTCGAATTGTTTCTGTGATGGTGAATAACCACCCAGCAGCACGTCCGCAAACAGGATTACTTGACGCTGATATGACGTTTGAAATTTTAGCTGAAGGAAGTATTACTCGCTTTTTAGCACTTTACCAAAGTGAATACCCTGAAGTCGTCGGACCAGTTAGAAGTGCTCGAGATTATTATATTGATTTAGCTAATGATTACGACTCGATTTATGTCTTTCATGGGGCGATTTATTTTGTCTATGATCATATGACGAGTGTAGGTATTGATGCGATTGATGGCGCATCTTATGATAATGATCGAGTGATCTTCGAACGAGCATCACATCGACAAGCACCACACAATTCGTACGTTAAATTTTCTGGTATGCTTGAAAAGGCAGAAGAAAAAGGATATCGCTTAACGGATGATGTAAAAGCTTTAACGTTTACAGATAGTACGTTAACGACTGATGAAAAGGCAGAATCAGTAGACATTCTATATCCAGGAAGGCAAGCGAATGAAACGATTACTTATGAATTTAATGAAGGTGACAATGTTTACGAGCGATATGATACAGGTGAACAGACAATTGATTATGAAACAGAGGACCCAATTGAGATGAGCAATTTATTTATTGTCGAAGCGAGTCACCAAGTCATTGACGAAGAAGGAAGACGTGCGATCAATTTAGAGGATGGTGGCAACGGGTTGCTTATTCGTGATGGTTACGTTGAGTCAGTTGAATGGGCGAATGAGGACGGAATGATCGTTCCAATGAAAGACGGTAAACAAGTCGCATTGTCGCGTGGAAAGACATGGGTAAATGTCGTTCCGACGGATCCAGGCATCGAGGCAATAGTTAATATACGATAAACTTTTGATTTTCATATATACTATAAGTAGACTGAAAGACGTATGTGAGAAGAGGAGGGGCGTTGTGCAAATCGATAAATTACGTGGAAAGCAGTTAGATGAACTATTTGATGCGATATTATCATTAAAAAATCGTGAAGAATGTTACCGTTTTTTTGATGATTTAGCAACGATGAATGAAATAAGCGCTTTACGCCAGCGTTTCCAAGTAGCTAAGTTATTAAAGGAAGGTAGAACGTATAATAAAATTGAAGAAGAAACAAATGCTTCAACAGCTACAATATCTCGTGTTCGCCGTTGTATTGATTATGGCAGTGGGGGATATGAAATGATATTTAAGCGTCAAGAAGACGCAAACGAATAGAATGAACATAAACGTTGAAAATAATTATTTCAACGTTTTTATTTTTGATAATTGAAAATTAGGTATGAGTAAAATGTTTGTGGGACTATGCCCTACTTGTTGTGTAAAGTCTTTACTTCAGAAATGTACTTCACTTGTCCACGAAGAATTGAAGTGCATTCTTCGCACCATCAACTTCTAATACCTCCACTGTCGTGTCGGTATTAGGGATTTTCGGATACGGCTATTCCCGCAGACGTCTCCGTACATTTCTTTCAAGTTAATTTACTCATGATACCGAATAAATGTGAGTAATAATAATGAAAAAAAGACCCTCTTTTTTATAGTTATAGTCACAACAACCACTATAAAAAGAGAAGAGGTCCTTAAATGAAGAATTTCATATCTGAACCAAACGGTTCGACAACCTGTTGTTTATGCCTTAAAGGGATTAAGAGGCTCTAGTTATTAACTTAGCTTTAAACGGCTTCAAGTTGATATATTTATTTAAATGAGCAGGTGAAATATACGTAGATTGACGAAGAATAATAAATACTTATTAAATCAGAAAAACACAAATGACGCATACAGTTTAAGTGAAAGAACTATACGAAGACGCCTGCGGGAAGGTAATGAGATAGGTGGTAACCTATTTCATTACACGTATCCGAAAATCCCTAGAACCGACATGATAATGGAGGTTCTAGAAGTTGAGGTCGTCCCGCGGCAAGCGTAGTATAGTTCTGAAACGAT
>DATGUM010000013.1:0-8322 GCA_035301345.1 Bacillota bacterium | reverse complement strand
GGCAGGCAAGATGGGACGCGTGAAATTAGTGGCCTTACGCACAAAGCCCCGATTTCTATTGACCCTCAAAGTGGCATGTATTTTTTTCCTACGACTTCTCCAGTTAAATACAATTGTTCATGGATTGCCCACACACACGTTAAAACGATTTATGAAGCTGAACACGGCATGACGACGATTGAATTTAATAATGGGAAAGAAGTTGTCGTTGATATTTCAACAGGATCAATGATGAATCAAATTCAGCGGACCGCGCAGTTTCGCTACTTATTAGACCACAGAATTAAACAACTTCAATTGCTTCAACATTCTTTAAAAACCCAAACTAATTAAAAAACATAGGAAAAAGCGTAGACAATAAATTGTCTTGCCTAACAATGATATAATAAAATATGATAGATTATACAGAAGGAAAGAGGCTTTTTTAAACGAGTAAATGTGAGAATACATAAAACTAGGGTGTAAAAACATGGAAGTGAACAGTCAACAATTGTGGCAAGATATTCAAGAATCTATTTATAAAATAAGTAAAGCACTCATTCATTTACTTGAAATTTATGAAGGCTTTGGGCCTTTTATCGGTATTCTGCTACCTTTTATCGAAGCATTATTGCCATTTTTACCTCTTGTTGCATTTATTTTTGCTAACGTAGCAGCTTTTGGATTAGTGAACGGCTTTATCTATTCATGGATTGGCGCTAGCATGGGAGCAATCGTCGTTTTTATGTTGACGAGAAAACTTAGTCACATAAAATTATTTGCTCTAGTGAGACGAAATAAACAATTCACTCAACTGACACAGTGGGTAGATAAACATGGATTTGGTCCATTATTTATACTTATTTGCTTACCTTTTTCACCAGCATTTCTCATTAATATTGTTGCAGCATTATCGCGAATTACTTTAAGACAATTTGTTTTAGCTGTTTTGTTTGGGAAGAGTATAATGGTTTTTTCATTCGCCTATATTGGAACGACTTTTTTATCGTTTACAGAACGACCTCTACGTGCACTTTTATTCGTCTGCTTTATTATAGCGCTTTGGTTTATTGGTAAATCTATTGAACGATTATTTACGAAAGAGTAGTCCAGCAACAACGTCTACATAAAAGGGGAGATTGATGATGACGTTAACGTTCATTTACGGTCCATCACAAATGAATAAAAATCAATATTGTTTTGATGAAATAAAGCAAAACTTATTAAAGGAACGGAATGGACCGCCTATTTTTTATATTGTACCTGATCAAATGACTTTTCAACGGGAATATGCCCTTTTTGATGATGATGAGTTGCCTGGGAGTGTTCGGGCTCAAGTGGTCAGTTTTTCGCGAATTGCTTGGCGCGTCTTGCAAGAAGTCGGTGGAAGTACTCGTCCTTTTATTAGTTCAATTGGTGTGCAAATGATGTTGCGTAAAATTATCAATGAGCGATCGTCAGATTGGCACGTTTTTCAATCAGCAACAGAGAAGTATGGATTTTTAGAAGAATTAGAAGGTATGATTACTGAGTTTAAACGATATGAAGTGACACCTGAACTGTTAAAAACTCACATTAATCATATCCAGTCTTTCGTACATAAAGAAGAGCGTGAAACATCTTTGACGTATAAATTACATGATTTATTGTACGTGTATGAACAATTAACAGAAGCGTTAGCAGGTCAATACATTGATAATGAAGACCAGCTTGAACTTTTAAAAGAAAAAATTGATGAAACAGATTTATTTGATGGGTCAGAAATATATTTAGACGGTTTTCACCGATTCACACCACAGGAATTATCAGTTGTTGAATCATTAATGAAAAAATGTAAGCAAATGACGGTCATTTTAACAGTAGACGATGTTCATAAAGAACGATCGGAAATTGATTTGTTTTATCAGCCTTTAGAGACGTACGATATTTTAAATCAACTAGCTGCTGAACACGACATTAAAGTCATTGATCATTATTTAACAGATGAAACGTATAATAAATTTTCGGGGAAAGAAGCTTTCTTACATTTAGAAAAGCATTTTGATACGTTGCCGTCACCACAGTATTTAAATAGTGATGACATACCGATAAAAATAGCGGAAGCTGTTCATCCACGTGCTGAAGTCGAAGGAGTGGCACAAGAAATCATTCGCTTAACGCGTGATGAAAACTATCGTTATCGTCATATGGCTATTTTTATTCGTGATCAAGAAAAGTACGGTGACTTAATTTCAACAATTTTTAAAGACTATGATATACCTGTTTTTATTGATGAAAAGCGAACGATGTTAAACCATCAATTAATCGAATTTATTCGTTCTGCT
The DNA here is from genome assembly GCA_035301345.1 of Bacillota bacterium. Classification (GTDB taxonomy): domain Bacteria; phylum Bacillota; class Bacilli; order Bacillales; family Amphibacillaceae; genus CALAMD01. Next base: position 6,019 of record DATGUM010000013.1, on the reverse strand, counting down.
TTTGAAATAGTTGAAGGAAATTGGCGTTATGATACTGTTTTTCGCTTGTTAAAAACACAATTAATTCAGCCGACAGATGAGACTTATCCGCTGACAATTGACGCCATTGATGAGCTAGAAAACTATGTTATTGAGTATGGTATAAAGTCGCGTAAAAAATGGTTTACTGAAAAGAACTGGCCGTATCAGCGATTTATCGGCTTAAGTGAATCGGTCCAAACAGATGAAGAAAAGGAAAAAGAAGCGCGGATTAATACATTTCGGGCACAAATTACTCAGGCGTTAAAAGCATTTGATGAAAATATTCGCCAAGCACATACGGTTCAAGAATTTTGCAAGGAGTTATATGAATTACTCATAAGAATAAATGTTCCATTGTACTTAGAAAAAGTTCGAGAAGCGTATGAAGTCGAAGGTCAATTGGAACTTGCGCGTGAACAAGAGCAAGTGTGGCATGCACTAATTGATTTAATGGACGAGCTCGTAGAAATGTCAGGCGATGAAGAAGTGTCTTTACAAATGTTTCGTTCAATGATGGAAGCAGGTTTGGAGTCACTTGAATTTTCACACGTGCCACCGAGTGTGGATCATGTCATTGTCGGTACGATTGACCATTCACGGATAAGTGGGATTAAATGTTCTTTTTTATTAGGCGTTAATGAGGGTTACTGGCCGATTAAACCTCAACATGACGGGATTATTAGTGACCAGGAGCGGGAATTGCTTGCAGAGCACGGCATGCAATTAGCTGAAAGCAGTAAGCGACAGTTATTAGATGATTGGTTCTATATGTATCTTGCTTTTACGTCTGCAACTGATTATTTATTCGTTAGCTATTTGCTAAGTGATGAAGAAGGGGAAGGAAAGCTTCCATCACAAATTATTAAACGATTAACTCAATTGTTTCCATCGATTAAACGACCGACGTTGCTTCAAGATTTAGATGATTACTTAGATGTTGATCGTTTTATTACGACACCATTTAAAACGCGTTCAGCACTTACGTCGCAACTTTCTAGAAAGCAACGTGGTTATCAAGTGGCTGCTGAATGGTATGTAGTGTTAAATTGGTACATTGCTAATGAACGAGAAAATAGCATGACACAACAAACATTAGAGAGCTTGTTCTATAAAAATAAGCCAACTCATTTGACAGAAGAAACGACGAAACAATTGTATGATAAACAAATTAGAACGAGCGTTTCTCAGCTAGAATCACATTATGAGTGCTCCTTTAAACATTACGCGCGTTATCATTTAAATTTAAACGAACGAAAAACGTATAAATTAGAAGCGCCGGATATCGGCCAATTATTTCACGAAGCGTTAAAGATTATCGCAGAATGGTTACAAAAGGAAGGTAATGATTTTTCACACGTGACGAAAGAAGGGGCTGGCGAGTACGCGAGACGAGCAGTGCAAAAGTTGAGCCCTGTTTTACAACATCAAATTTTACTTAGTTCGAATCGTCATCATTATATACAGAAGAAGTTGTTAGATGTCATTTCCCGGGCCACTTTTATTTTAGGAGAGCAGGCGAGAAAAACTGGTTTTTCACCTGTAGGGATTGAATTAGGATTTGGTCCAGGTCAACAGTTGCAACCATTGCGCTTGCGATTGCCAAACGGTTATGAATTACTTTTACAAGGACGAATCGATCGCGTTGATCAAGCGAGAAAAGATGAGGAATTATTTTTACGAATTATTGATTATAAGTCGAGCAATCGGTCAATACAATTGTTTGAAGTATACTACGGTATCGCATTACAAATGCTCGCATATTTAGATGTTGTCTTATCACAGTCTGAACGTTGGTTAGGGGAACGTGCACATGCAGCAGGTATGTTATATTTCCACGTTCATAATGCGATGATTTCAGAAAATAAATTATTCCAGGAAACAGCTTTGGAACATGAGATTTTTAAAAAATATAAAATGCAAGGTTTGTTGTTGGCGGATGAAGGTGTCGTCAAATTAATGGACGAAACATTAGACAGTGGCTATAGCAATATCGTTCCTGTTGCAGTTACGAAAAAAGGCGGATTTTATAAAAATGCAGACGTTATAAGTGATGAGTCACTAGAAGATTTACAAGAGTATGTAAGAAAGCTTATGATGCAAGCTGGATTAAATATGACATCGGGAAATATTTCATTGAATCCGTATCAATACGATGATAAGACTCCGTGTCAATTTTGTTCCTATCGATCAGTTTGTCAGTTTGATGAGTCGTTAACAGAAAACGAGTTTCGTTTATTATCAAAAATGGACGACGAAGAAGTAATTGAGAAAATAAAAGAGGAAGGTGACGTTGATTGAAGTGGACGAAGGAGCAAGAACAAGCCATTTATTCAGACGGACAGGATACTTTAGTGGCAGCAGCTGCGGGGTCTGGTAAAACAGCAGTATTAGTCGAACGTATTATTCAAAAAGTTTTATCAAAGGAATCACCTGCCGATATCGACTCATTGCTCGTTGTGACGTTTACTAATGCGGCAGCCGAAGAAATGAGAAATCGTGTGAGTGAAGCATTAGAGGAAGCTTTAGCTAACAACCCGACATCTTTACATTTAAAAAAGCAATTATCTTTCGTGCAACAAGCATCGATATCAACGTTACACTCTTTTTGTATGGAAACGATTAGACAATATGCCTATTTACTCGATATCGATCCTGCATTTCGAATTGCTAATGAAATGGAAGCAGATTTAATGCAGCAAGAAGTGTTAGATGACTTATTTGAAAAATGGTACGGCGAAGAAAACGACGAACAAGCGTTGTTTTTTGACGTCGTAGATATGTTCTCAAGTGATCGAAGTGATGTAGACGTTGAAGAACTTATATTAAAGCTTTATACATTTTCTATTCAAAATCCGTGGCCAAATGAATGGTTAGATGAATTATCTACTGTTTATGACGTTGAACATGACAATGAAGATGAAATAAAGTGGTTATCAATTGTCAGGGAACAAGTGGAGACAGCTATGGATGCAATGGGGCAAGAAATAGCGTTAGCTGAAAGTATTTGTGAATCAGCAGAAGGACCTGTTCATTATTTAGAAACAATTGCTAAAGATAAATTAATGATGGAAACAGTTAGTCAATTAATAAATGATTGGGATGAATTACAGTCGTTCGTTGATACAAGTACATTTGCACGCCTTTCAAGTAAACGTGTTGAGTGTGATGAAACAAAGCGTGATGAAGTGAAAAGCTTACGCGATGATTATCGAAAGCGTTGGAATGATATGAAGACAACGTTATTCACACGAAGTTTATCTAGTCATTTAGCTGACATGAAAAAGTTAGCACCTGTCATTAGAAAACTTGCACAACTAGTAAAGGAATTTAGTGAAGAGTTTACGCGGAGAAAAACAGAACAAGCGATTGTTGACTTTGCAGATTTAGAGCACTATTGTTTGCGCTTATTAGTTGATGAATCTTCGACGTCCAAACAAATTGTCCCATCGTTCGTAGCGAAACAGTTTCAGGAAAAATTTTCTGAAGTACTTGTTGACGAATACCAAGATACGAACCTCGTTCAAGAAACGATTTTACAACTTGTGAGTCAATCAGCAGGACGTGGTAACTTGTTTATGGTTGGTGATGTGAAGCAAAGTATTTATGGGTTTAGACACGCAGAGCCCGCTCTATTTATTAAAAAGTATCATGAGTTTCAAAAGGATGCATCAAATGGTTTACGCATAGACTTAGCGAAAAACTTTAGAAGTAGACAGAACGTTTTAACGGGAACAAACTTTATTTTCCGACAAATTCTTGATGAAGACGTTGGTGAAATAGCGTACGATGCTGACGCGGAGTTAATTTACGGGAATAAAACGTATGACGATTTTGTTTCACAAGACAGTGAGCCAGAGTTACTCATTATTAATAGAGATTCTGATGAAGCATTAGATGAAGATGAAAGCTATCAAGCGTTACAAAAAGCCCAATTAGAAGCGAGAGCTTACGCAAAAAAAATTAAAGAATGGCTCGGAGATGGTGAAAATGAGCCATTAAAGATATTTGATAAGACATTAAATACAACGAGATACGTAACGTTTAAAGATATGGTTATTTTATTACGTTCGATAAAGACGGCTCCAGTGATTATGGAAGAATTAAAGAAGCAAGGGATACCGACGTATGCAGAATTACCATCGGGGTATTTTGATGCGATTGAAGTAAAGGTAATGATTAGTTTACTGAAAGTTATTGATAACCCACGTCAGGATATCCCACTTGCATCTGTTTTACGCTCGCCAATTGTTCGGTTAAATGAAGAAGAATTAACGCAAATTCGTTTAGCGAATCGAACAGATACATATTATGAAGCGTTGTTAAATTACGTAGGTGAGAATGACACAGAAACTGCTCGGAAGCTGGAAGCGTTTTTGAAATTATTACGCCACTTTAGACAATCGACAAGAGATGGTGCTTTATCAGACTTAATCTGGGATATTTATCGTCAAACAGGCTACTATGACTTTGTTGGTGGTATACCAGGAGGAAAGCAACGTCAAGCAAATTTACGGGCATTATATGACCGAGCAAGAACGTATGAAGAAACATCTTATCGCGGATTATTTCGTTTCCTACGCTTTATCGAAAGAATGGAAGAGCGAGGCGATGACTTAGGTGCAGCGAGAGGTTTAAGTGAACAAGAAGATGTCATTCGTATAACGACGATTCATAAAAGTAAAGGATTAGAATATCCGATTGTTATCGTTGGAAATTTAGAGAAACAGTTTAATTTACAAGATTTAAATAAAAAATATTTGTTAGATAAAGATTACGGGTTTGCAACGAAATTTATTGATCCTGTTAAGCGTATAACTTTTCCTACACTTTACTACCATGCACTACGATATGAAATGAAAAGGAAGCAATTAGCTGAAGAGATGCGTGTATTGTATGTTGCTTTGACACGCGCACGTGAAAAGCTATTAATGGTTGCTTCGCCAACGTCACTTGCTAAACTGAGTCATAAATGGACATCGCACGTAAAACATCCGTCATGGATACTACCTAAAAGCAGTCGATTAGATGCGAAGTCCTATTTAGATTGGATCGGTCCCGCACTTATTAGACATAAGGATAGTGAGGCATTATTAGCAGACGAGGACATATCGTTTTATCCAACGGAAGAAATTAACGAAGATGAATCACGATGGAAAATTACACTTATGCATGCAGAGGAACTTACAGAAGTGACAGCGACTGAAGCGTTAGTGCCTGATGAGTCGTTAGAAGAAAGTATTTTGCAGTGGAAACGAGTGCCTATTGAAAATAAAGACATTGAACAGAAAGTAAAAAGTCGTTTGTCATATAAGTATCCTTATAAACAGTCAACGAATATACGAGCGAAACAATCTGTAACAGAGATAAAGCGGATGCAAGAAGAAATGGATGCATATAGTTCTAATCAAATAGTAGATTTGCAGCAGCACGCCATTGATAGACAACCGAATTTTATGCAAACAGAAAAAGTTATTTCAGCTGCAGAAAGGGGAACTGCGATGCATACCGTTATGCAACACATTCCTTTTTCACAGGCGCTCAACAAAGATGAATTAAATACGTTTATAAAACAACTTGTAGAAAGAGAATTACTAACAGAAGCGCTAGCTCAGACGATTAATCGCTATTCAATCGTGCAATTTTATAAGACGCCAATTGCCAATATGTTAAAAGAAGCACAACATGTTTATCGAGAAGTGCCTTTTAGCTTATCATTACGAGCGAGTGATATTTATCAAGAAGAACAGCTCTCCAATGAAAAGGTGCTCATACAGGGGATTATTGATTGTATTATTCCTTATGAAGATGGTTGGCTCATATTAGATTATAAAACTGATTATATTGAAGGTCCTGTCACTGATGTGATAAAACGTGAATTGAAAGAAAGGTATAAAATACAGATGCAGCTTTATAAAAGAGCTGTTGAGGATATATTGGGTAAAGAAGTGAAGCAGATAAGTTTATATTTTTTCTCGAAAAACTTACTGCTTGATTTTGA
>DATGUM010000012.1:0-58880 GCA_035301345.1 Bacillota bacterium | reverse complement strand
TTTGATCGTGAAACTGGTAAGTATGTGTCTCTTCTCGATCAACACCTTGCATTTAATGGTGGGCAAATGATGAGTCCAGTTGTCCAGGATTTAGCAATTGAGCTAGCTGTCTCAGGTGTATCCTATCGACAGGCTTCTGATACTTTGGAAAAACTGCTAGGTTACCCTGTGATCAGTCATGAAGGGATTCGACAACAAGTACTAAATACAGAGGTTATTCCAAAAAAAAGCAGGAAATAAATTCTGATGTTTTATTTATAGAAGTTGATGGGATCTACACAAAAAGCCAAGAAAAACCGAGAAGTGGAAGAGAACTTAAAATAGCCGCTGTTCATCAAGGCTGGGAAGTAAATGGGAAGCGCGTAAAGCTCAAAGGAAAACAACATTTTATTCATACGGGTAAGCGACCATTTGGGGAAGAATTTGAGGATTATCTCATGAATGCATTTGAATATCACCCAACATCATTTAGTGATCAATGGTGATGGTGCGAATTGGATTACTTCTTGTCGTGAATACTTTCAAAATAATGCAACATTTGTCATTGATCGTTTTCATATAGCTTGTGATGTGTGACAAATATTTAGAGAACATCCGAGGTATCACGTCATACGTAAGAAATTATCTGATTATGACGCAGATGGTTTTATGATTGAGTTAAACAGTGCCGTTGGCACATTAGCTCATGAAAATAAAGAAGAACAGCTAGAAGCATTAATTTCACAGTTATCTCAGTATCCAGAAGCACTTGAAGATTATCGGGGTAGATTACAAGCGAAGGGAATTGATGCAGAGGGCTTTCGCCCGATGGGAAGTGCCGAAGGAACGATGAGTGTTTTTGCGAAACGACTTAAGAATGGCCGAAGCTGGTGTAAAGAAGGCATTACTAAGTTTAGTAACGTTATGGTTGCATTAATGGATGGAAAAGATATTCAAACATTACAGGGATATTTAACGATCAGTCATCTAGATAACGCCCAAGAGAAGCCGCCTAAACACTTTATAGAACAACTTTCTAAACAAGTGACTGAATCAACGCGTGATAACATTTCATATCTGAACCAAACGGTTCGGCAACCTGTTGTTTATGCCTTAAAGGGATTAAGAGGTTACTAATTATTAAACTTAGGTTTAATAATTCTCACGTTGACGTATTTATTTAAATGATCAGGTGAAATATACGTAGACAGAGAAAAAACGACTAAAAGAAACAGGAAAAGCTTTCAACAGCTCAAGTGAAAGACCTATACGAAGACGCCTGCGGGAAGGTAATCAGATAGGTGGTAACCTATTTCATTACACGTATCCGAAAATCCCTAGAACCGACATGATAATGGAGGATCTAGAAGTTGATGGTGCGAAGAATGCACTTCAATTCTTCGTGGGCAAGCGTAGTATAGTTCTGAAACGATCACCCGCAAAAAGTGAAGTATATATCACCTGAGGTGATTAAAGAGTCATTTAATAAAAATAAACTATACAAAAGATGGTATTTTGAACATGTTTATTAGATACCCACAAATACTTGACTCAATCGATGACACGTGATTCGTTTAAAAGCAATAAAAAACTGTTCGTGCGATATTCACACGAACAGTTTTTTGTTAGGACTTTGAGCGAAGTCCCCATTTGTTTTGGTTTATATGATAAATGATTAAGAACTAACGAGTTTGTCAAAGCTTGGTTCTTCAAGTAATTCGCCTCGTACGTAACGGCTCACGACATTTCGGTCGTCACCGACGTAAATAAAGCGTTGGACACGTTCTTGTAATGATAACCCATCAACACCTAAATTATCATCGTTAATAACGAGTACGTCTGCTTCGTATCCTTCTTCAAAACTACCTACTTTACCGAAGAATTTACCGCCACCTTTAGTCGCTAAGTAAAATGCTTCTGATGTAGAAAGAGCGTCTTGTTCGTGGTTTGTTTCTTGCCAAACGAGACGAGACAGTTGAATAGATAGTGTAATGTTTGCAGGCATGAACATCATATGTCCACCACTGACGTCACTTCCTAAACCAACTTTATTTCCATTATCTAATAATTGACGAATTGGCATAATACCACTTCCGAGGTTAGCGTTTGAATGTGCACAATGAACCGCCCACACACCACGTTCTTTCATTAATTGAATCTCATTCTCTGTTAAGTGAATCGAGTGTGCCATTAATGTTTCTTGTTGGCCGAATAAGCCGAATTCATCATATACGTAACCGTATGATTCAAACTCAGGGTGTAACTCTTTAACGAAAGCCATTTCATCTAAGTTTTCAGATAAGTGTGATTGAACAGGTACGTCATATTTTTTCGCTAATTCAGCTGAGCCGCGCATTAATTCTTCTGTACACGTAGGTACGAATCTAGGCGTAACAATTGGCTTAACGAGATCACTCTTGCCTACGTTATCTTTTAAAAATTGCTCTGTTTCGCTCAGTGATTCTTCTAATGTTTCCATGTAGAAATCAGGTGCATTACGGTCGATATTTACTTTACCTACGTAAGCACTTAATCCAGCTTCAATCATCATATCAATGAGTCGGTTTGTAGACTCTCTATGAATTGAACCGAAAATAACTGAACGCGTCGTTCCGTTTTTCCATAAAGATTTTACGACTTGGCTGTATACTTTGTCTGCGTAAGAAACGTCTTTATACTTCGCTTCTTCTGGGAATGTATACGTGTTTAGCCAAGGCATTAACTCCATATCCATACCGAGACCAACATTTGCATATTGTGGTGCGTGTAAATGTAAATCAACGAATCCAGGAATAATGAGTTGATCGCCAACATCTGTTACGTCAGCATCATTTACTCCCGCTGGTTTTTCTTTATATACACCTTTAACTAAACCATCAACTATTTCTAAGTAACCGCTTTCAATAACTTCGAATTTTTCAGGAGAAGGGGTATAAGCAATATTTCCCTTTAAAAACATATATAGACACATCCTTTTTTTATTATGATTTAATGATAAACCTTACAATAGTTACAAGGTCAAGAGAAAGTGTTCGATTTTTTTGAAAATTTATAATCATATGACGAAAAAATGCATGAATAAACGAAAAACACTTTCCATTAAAATTATTTTTTAATGAAAAGTGCTTCTTTTGATAATGTTTTCGCACATAAAATATGTTGCGGGGTAATTAGTCGGTTAAGACCTGTAAATAACTCAACGTTTGCACCGAAGTAATACGCTTGGACGATCCACTTCGTACAATAATTTTTATCAATTGTTTGTATATTCGTATTAAACACTTGATAATGATTGACTTCATCTATATGCTTAGTTGCCCAATCAGCAGCTTCTTCTGCACCTTTATCCGAGCGCAGTAACGTTATTCGATTACCTGAATGATGTCGGTTCCAAAATTGTTCGACTGTTAGTTTGTGTCCTGATGGCTTACCTGGAATACTTTCAGTAATGAGGTAATCTGAGCCGACAATAACAGTGTGACCGACGAAATATGTAGAACGTCCAACAGGGGAATATAAAATATCTCCTCGTTTCATAGGGACGGTACTATGTGGATAAACATGTTCATGAGTACTCATGTTTATAACTCCTCTCAATATGACTACTCACTATCATAAATGATATTTTCTTAATTGAAAACTATTTCATATGACTAACTAAAATGAAAGATACATATAGCCCTAAAGAAATGAATCTTTAAGACTATATGTAAAGTAAAAAAATATGTACGATCATTTGTCATGACATTAGCTATTTATTGTAGTCACCTATACTAAGTAATATATCGTGAGGGAAGACGTTTAATAATTTACTTTCATTAAAAACAAACAGTGCATTGTACGTTCGATTTGTCTCATGAGAGAGTAAAGTGTCGCGTCAATTTTTAAAGTTTTGCCATTGGAGAAACTCACAAAAGTCTCTCGTTTGTCTTTGTCATTAATCTTCATGTTTCCTATATGTTTAACACTAAACCAATGTGAGTTCATACTTGCTGGTGCGTGTGTTGGAAAAAAGAAAATTTCTTTTTCCATATGGATAGGAATCGGTGTTTTTTGTTTGTATTTCGTATGATGATAGACAGCTTTTTTTCTTCCCTCATATGTTGTCCAGTAATGAATACAACTATCTTTAATGATTTCAAAAGGTGTTTTTTTAATTTGTTTTTCTTTGTCTGTTTCATAGACAGTTGTGTAGTAGTCGAGTTTTTTTGCTGGGACGAGTGCGATAGTGTTTTTATTGATTACATAGGATGTTTTAACCGTTTTCATAAATATCACCTTTACCATATTTTATAAGAGAATGAATGAACTGTAGTAAAATGTTATCTTGTTAAACATTTTCCCTTTAAATAATAGGTAACTAAAGCTAAACTTCCGTCTACAAATGCCCTCAATAATTTATTTTATAACAAAAAAATTAAAATTCAAGTATAAAAGTAAGCGTTTACATTTATTTGTTGAAAATGAGACGCTGCTACCGTATGCTGTTATTAAATTTTTGAACAAAAATTTCATTAAAGATTAAAAACCTCGAAACCGTGTTGGCGCTATGAAGAAACTAGGCATCAGTAATGACGAAGGAATGGCAATATACGAATGATAGTCTGTATGATACAGTAAGATTAAGTAAATTTACTGTTTAAGGATTTTTAGCGTTTAATAAACGAGCTATTTTATTAGAGGTATGCTGAGAATAGGGGGAAGTAATTTGGACAATAGAAGACATCCTAAGAACCTCGTTATCGTTCGCTTAGTAGCTACGATATTGATACTTTTATCATTAATATTGCCGTACTTTGGGTTAATCGAGTATCGTACAACGCCATTCGTAATACTCATAACACTTTTTGTTTTCTACGTTATAAAAAACAGACATAGAAAAGAAACTGTAAGTGAATAAATTGATATTTGCAGAAAGAGTTGGGTACGCTTGATGAATAAAATAAATGTGTAAGAAAACTCCCTGGAATTGGGAGTTTTTATTTTTAAAAGCAACCTTAATAGAGTCAAATATAAAAAAACGACGCATAAAAAACAATTATGATACTTGAATAATTATTTTCCCGATATTTATATTCACTTCCATATGTTCGTGTGCTTTCTTAATATCTTCTAAAGCAAATACGCGGTCGACAACAGGGTGTATTTTATTATTTGTAATAAGTGGTAGAACGTCTGTTGAAAAGTCCTTCGTTAAATCGCGCTTATAAGAATCACTGCGAGGTGTTAATAGTGTGCCAGTAAGTTGCACGCGTTTCTTCATTAATTCAAATAAATCGATGTCGGAGACGTTTTTGCCACCGAGAATACCGATAAGTACCCAGCGTCCGTCAACGGCAATACTTGCTAAGTTCTTTTCCCAGTAGGAAGCGCCGACAAAGTCTAATATTAAATCAACACCATTATTATTTGTGAAAGAGGCGATTTGCTCAGAAAAATCTTCTTTTTTATAGTTAATTAAATAATCAGCTCCGAGCTTTTTACAAAATGATAACTTTTCATCAGAACCTGCCGTTGTAATAACTGTTGCATTGACGAGTTGCTTTGCTAGTTGAATAGCAGCTGTCCCGACACCACTTCCGCCCGCATGAATAAGCACTGTTTCATTTTCCTTTAGTTGACCAATCCAGAATAATGTTTGATAAGCTGTTAAAAATACTTCAGGAATAGCAGCCGCATCAATAAATGAAAGTTCTTCTGGAATAGTGATAGCACGTTCAGCAGGCATGGCAACATATTCTGCGTAAGCTCCACCATTTACAAGTCCCATGATGCGATCGCCTACTTTGAGCGACGTGTTCGTATCTTCATGTATTTGTTCAACAGTACCAGCCACTTCAACACCTAAAATATTATTCGTCATATAGCCAAGGTCAGTTTCTCGTTGAATGATGTCTGTGCGGTTAACGGCAGCTGTTTCTACTTTTACAAGTATTTCATTAGCAGAAATGTTCGGAATATCATGTGTCGTCACTTGAAGCATATCGGCTCCACCTGGTTGTTTCACTGTAATTCCTTTCATTTAAAAAACACTCCTTATAAAGTCAATTAATTCTATTTTATCGTTTCTTGCGATAGAATGAAAACGAAAAGAAAATTGATAACGACATGAAAGTACATGATGTAAAAGGATGATAAAATGAAAAAATATACGGGGTATTTAATCGATTTAGACGGGACTATTTATTGCGGCAATGAAGTGATAGATGGCGCAATATCGTTTATTAATTATTTAAATCAATCGGAAACACCATATGTGTTTGTAACGAATAATTCGTCGAAAACGGAAGAAGAAGTCGTTAATCACTTAAAGGGAATGGGTATTGAAACGACAAAAAATCACATATTAACATCAAGTATCGCAGCTGCTAAATATATAAAGCGTCAATTCACTCATCCGCGCTGCTTCGTTATCGGTGAGCATGGGTTGAAAAGAGCACTGCAAGAAGAGGCGATTGAACGAGTAAACGAAGAAGCAAATGTTGTCGTCGTTGGCTTAGACCGGGAGATTACGTATGAAAAATTAACGGAAGCTTCATTAATGATTCGTGCTGGAGCTGCTTTTATTTCGACAAATAAAGATGCAGCTATCCCTACACCTCGTGGATTTGAAGTAGGAAATGGAGCAATGACAGCAGCTATTCAAACGAGTACGAATGTTCAACCGACATTTATCGGAAAGCCTGAGAAAATTATTATGGAAGAAGCAGTACATATGTTAGGCATTGATCGTAGTCAGTTGTTAATGATTGGCGATAATTATGAGACGGACATTCAAGCGGGCATACAGTCAAATATTGATACGTTAATGGTTTATACTGGTGTGACGGGTGAGGACGAATATGATTCTTTACGTGTCAAGCCGACTTACGCACTAAGAAACTTACACGAGTTCCTTCATGCGGTCAAAGAAAAATAAATAATTAAATAAAAAAACTAGAAAATAACTAATGTTATTTTCTAGTTTTTGTTTGTTTTCCTTAGTTAAAGTAGTTAATGAGTCCTTCAGTAACAGCTTCACCGACATTGTATGGGTGACTATTTTGGTGAATGACTGCCATATCCATTGGGCTCGTTATAAATCCTAATTCAAGTAAAACAGCAGGTGCATTTGATTCTCTTAAAACGAGGAAAGAATCATGGTGAACACCGCGATTTTTTAAAGATGTATGATTCGTTAATGATTGCTGGATGGCAGAAGCAAGACGGTAGTCAGAATTTCCACCGAAATAATGTGTACTCATACCGTTCGATGTACTTCTCGTATGCGCATTGTAATGTAAACTAATGAATGCATCGACATTATTTGATCGATTCATCTGCGCACGCTCACTCGGTGATATATACGTGTCTGTCGTACGTGTATATATAACATTGGCACCAGCTTCAGCTAATTTATTACCGACAACTTCAGCTGTCAGTAACGTTAAATCTTTTTCACTTTGATAACTTTGTGATGAAGCGCCTGGATCAACCCCACCATGACCTGGATCAATCATAATATTTAGGCCGTTTAATGACCCGCTTTTTGCTTCAGGTGATTGAATCGCTTCAGACGTTTCCTCTAAAGGTTCGCTCGTTAACCAGCTTGCTATCCAAGCTGTCGTTCCATCATTTAATTCAACATAATACCAATTGTCCTTTTCTTTTAATACAGATAAAGTTTCATCAGAAGAGACGTTACTAATGATGCTGTAACTTTCTCCTGGACCACTTCTTAACCTAACAGAATCAGCCTTTACTTGAATCTGTTTAGACATTTCCTCTGGTTGTTCTTCTTTATGATTGTCTGTCGTTAAGTACTGTGAAGCAACCCAACCTTCAGAACCATCAAAATACGTCTGTACCCAGCCGTTTTGTTCATTAAAGCCATTCACTTTTTGTCCCGTATGTAACTGACCGATCGTTTCACTATTTAAATCGGGAGCTGACCTTACATTTAAATGATCAGTTGTAACTGTATATGTCGATCCATTCGCAAAACTCGCTATGGGGAACGAAATGATAAATATAAAAGTGAGTATAAATACGTATAAAAGTCGTGTTGATTTCATTCTTTGCATAAGCACTCTCCTTTCTCCATTATATTAAATGATTTATTCATGAAATAAAAGGGCAAAAAGTTACAAAAATTAAAAAACGTCACATGATTGTCAAATATTAAAAGGAAGTTACGACTGACTTTTTGAATGTGTATCAAACATAGATATGTTACAATGTTCACTATGGAAAAAACATATCGACAGTTGCACTTGTATACGAAAAGGGCACTTGTTCGATATCGCTCATTTCATAAGGTTGTAAATGAGCGAACTATTGTTGGTGAGGAGAGTATTGATTGAGAAAAAATATTTTTGTGAGCATCATCGTTGTTTTAAGCATTTTATTATTAAGTGCTTGTGGTGACGATAAAGAAGAAGAAGCAACAGAAGACGGGGAAGAAATGGAATTACCTGAACCATCAGTTGATGACGTTCCAGACGTCGTTGCAGAAGTAAATGGTGAAGAAATTCTTAAAGATGAGTTCGTTGATACGTATACGAGCTTATTCATGAATGAAGCAATGCAAGCACAATTATCAGGTGCAGAAGTTGATGAAGAGGAATTGAAATTAAATGTCGTTGAAGGCATGATTGGTAACGAGCTACTCACGCAAAAAGCAGAAGAAAAAGGCTATGAAGCAGAAGATGAAGATGTCGACGAAATTTTAGACAATTTAGTGGAACAAAATGGTCTTGAGACGACAGAAGATCTGTTTAGTGCGTTAGAAGAACAAGGGTTAGATGAAGAAGAAGTTAGAACTCAGTTATCAATGCAAGTGAAAATTGATAAATTAATTGCTGAAGAAACAGGCGACTTTAAACCGTCTGAAGAAGAATTAATGGCTGCTTATGAACAAATGAAAGAACAACAAGCGCAAATGGCTGAAGGGGAAGATGTTGACGAAGAAGAGTTCCCTTCATTTGATGAAATGAAAGACGATTTAACGAGTCAATTAGTGAGCCAAAAAGAAAATGAAGTAGCAGAAGAATTAATTGAAGAACTGCGTGACGATGCAGACATTACGATTCATTTATAAAAACGAATGTGAAAGAGGCGCATAAAAAGCGAACCTCAACAAAAGAAAATGCTTGTGCTTATCTTTTTGATAGGCACAAGCATTTTTGTTTTTAAAAGAATATTAATCACGTTTACGCGCTTGGTCTGTATCGCGAATGTTCTTTTGCACGGTAACAGCAGCGAATAAACTGAGAATAAAGGACATCGCATAAAATCCTTTTTCACTTAAAATAATACTACCAGCATTGTATAAACCAATCGCCATCAATGAAATAGCAATAATGAGTGCTGTCCAACTAACGCCATAATAAATACTCGTTACAGGAACGCCTTCTTCTTTATCGCGAACGGCCTTTTGTAATGAAACTGCTGAATAAAGTCCAAATATTAATATAGCAAAATAATAGCCTTTTTCATTTAATTCCATCGTTTCAGCGTTAAATAAACCAATGAAATATGCAGAGACCCCAACGAGTAATGCACCCCACGAAGCACCTTTAAACGCAGGTGTTGGTTCCCCTTCTTTACGCTCAATTTTAATCGGTTTCTCTTCGTCATCTCCACGGTTGAATATTGAACGATCGTTGTCTGACATTTGTTCTACCTCCATTTGTAAGCAATGCTCATATTAGACGCTATTATACATAAACTTTATCTGTTCATGTATTGAAAATGGAGAAATGAATCATTTGTGCTACTCTGTGCATAATTCATTTGAACTACAATTAATTATGAGCAACAAGCAATAAAAAACTTACGAGTTGTTCATTTCTTTCATCAGTTTCATGAGACGGTTTTCATACGTCTTTTTCATTTTATGTTTGTTCGTTTCATCAGCAAATCGGACGATATCGTTCATTGCATCGACTAATAATTCGTTATCATTTGCCAGTTTTAAGTTATCGTACGCTTTATTGTAAGTACTTGCGGCAAAGTCATTATCTTCGTCATCTTTTTGTTCTAAGCAATAAGCAAATTGCATATAGATCATCCCGAGTTCACGCACGGATAAATTAGGTAGTAATTCATGCATATCAGTCGCACGTTCGTATGCTTCTGCTGCTTCTTCATACATTTTACGACAGAAGTAATTGTACGCTAAATCAGTTAAAGCTTCTGCATGCACGAAAGAATCGTTTAGAGAAGACTTTTCCACGAGTGGGAGCAGTTCATCTAAATAACGATGTGCATCTTCATATTGCTCTAGGCGATTGTATATTTTTGCTATACTTAGCATGCAATTTATTTTAATTTCTTCGTTGTCATCTCCTGCACGTTCAATCGCTTGTTCAAAATAGTTAAGTGCTTCATCCGTCTCATTTCTTAATGAAAAAATAGCGCCTAATTTGAAATGAATAAATAAAATAAGGCTTTCGCGATTTTCTTCATCTCGCGTCGCATAATCAAGTGCTTTTTCGTAATAACGTGCTGCACGAACGAGGTTGCGTAAATGTTCTTCCGTTTCACCTAAGACGAGATACGCTTGACCTGCTTTAGCAACGTCAATCACCTCAGCACTTTCAAGTTGTTTAACAGCATCTGTCATGATTCGGCGGGCTAACTTTAAGTCAGCCATAAATGCTAAGTTGCCATATAACAGTAAGTCGTCAATGCTTTTTTTGTCGTCATTATTATAAAGCGTATGAATAATATGTTTCGCTCTTTCAGGATTATTCGCCTGCGCACAAGCAGTTGCTTCAAGTAATAAAAGAAGATGATTTAATGAATCATCTACCTCAAATGCCTCCCTGAAAGTATGGATATGTGTCGTTACATCTAAAAAATGACCATTTTCAAATGCTTCGCTTAATTCAGTTAATGATTCTTTTGTTGAGTCAGTCATATGTTTAGTGAGTTGTTCTTTAAAATTAAAAATATCAGTCGATGCCATTTTAATCCCCTTACTATGTACTTTTAAAGTAAGTGTAACAGTTTCATTCGATTTGTAAAAATAATATAAGAAAATATATGCTAAGATGGAGTGCAGGCAGACGATACATCGTGTGTAAAGAGTAGAGGAGTTGACTGGACGTTGAACAAGAAAACGATTGCCCAGTTTCGTCGGCAATTAAAGACGAACAATGACAAGATGCAAATAAAAGAGATTTTTCATTTATATATTATGAAAGATTCAACAGATATCTATCATGAAGAAAGTATGTTTTTTGACCTGATGGAAGAAGAAGAAAAAGACATGTACATGACGAATTTTAAAAAAGTTCTTTCGGGTCAAGTCGATCAGAAACTTTTCACGTTAAAGTTTCAAACAGAGCAAAGCAATGATACGCAGTTAAAGCTTCATGAAGGGTTGTTAAGTAGCGAAACAGACACGTGGAAAGAGCATATGCGAGCGATTGTTCATAAAATACTTGCAAACAAACCGTATGAAGAAGATATTGTCGTCACGTTTATTCGGGGAAACTACTTACAAACGATGAAGAAGCAAGGGGACAATGATCCGACATACGGACATTCTTTTATTCTTTGTAGTATGAATCAAACGAAAGCACCTGATCGAGAGTTAGTATTCGATTATGTGGAAAAGGAATTTATATATAAAGTCGCTGTTGATCCTATCATTGACTTAAAGAAACCTTTTTCTGGCTTTTTATTTCCAGCGATTATTGACGCAGCGTCAGATGTGAATCACATATTATATGCAGCGAAAAAAGCATATGAGCTCGATTATTCATTCATTGAAGACGTGTTACAAGCAGAAGAAGTGATGACAGCTCAGGAGGATAAAGCGATATTTGAAGAAGTTGTTAATCACGTAGCAGGTGATCAAATGGACACGGAAATGCTTGCGAATGTTTACGATGAAATTAATGATCGTATTTTATTAAATGAAGAAGAAGCTGAAAATGAAAATGAAGAGGAAGCTATTTTAACTTACAAAGATGTTGAACATGTACTGCAAGCAAGTGGAGTCAAAGGTGTTGACGGGAAAGAAGTAGC
Source organism: Bacillota bacterium (assembly GCA_035301345.1). Taxonomy (GTDB): domain Bacteria; phylum Bacillota; class Bacilli; order Bacillales; family Amphibacillaceae; genus CALAMD01. The sequence goes on along the minus strand of DATGUM010000012.1, from coordinate 46,883 downwards.
GGATGCTTTTGAACGAGTAATCGATGATAAAATGCATGAATTAAAAGCACAAAACGTTATGCCGAAATACCATACGAAGTCCATTAAAATTGAAACGAAGTTAGCGAATGTTATCGTTAGCCCTGAGGACTTACGCTTTGTGAAACAAGTGAAGCGGGACGGGAAATTATATTTAATGATTGAACTTGAAGAACATACACACGTAGAAGGGTTTGAAATGATACCAGAAGATAAATAAAAATACAGCGACAATCTTGGCAAATCTGTTTGATGAGAAGGCCTTTGATTGTCGCTGTATTTTTAATGACATTTAGCGATGAGTAATGCTAAATTCTTTATGACCGAACATATTTTTCGTAAATTGCAATGTTGCTTTTTCGAAATACGTCGTTTGCGTGCGTTCAATAATGAACTTCACACCATCAATTTCTGTTACTTCTTCATTATCTTTATTTGACTCATCCAGAGCCAAGTCGAGTCGTGCGCCACCTCACCCAGGACTCATACGGATTCGAATGTAAGGATCTTCGACATCTTCAAACGTTGCTAACTCTTCTTTAATTTTAGCAATCGCATCTTCAGTTACTTGTAACATTTTACATACACCACCTTTTTAAAAAATATAACGATTGTTTGTCGTTAAAAAAATCTCGAAATAATAAAGATGACTCCTACCAGGAGCCAAACGTAAACACCCGGTCATATCGGCGGAAATGAACGACCTGATTTGCGTTTACTCGTTTGTAAACGTCACTGTTTCGTTTGACAATTCTTTTCTTGTTCACTCAAGTTAATCGCTCCTTGTCTCATTAACAATAAAGCTCTTCCATTGAACTATTCATATTGTAAGAGAATACGTGACTGTACGCAAAATTTCTGCTCTATCATAAAAATAACCCTGTTTTATCGTCAAAAGATAAACAGGGTTAATTTTTGATTTAAATAACGTTAATCGCTCGTTCATCTGCTCGAATGACGCGACCAATGATGCGTGCATGTTCGTTACCGAGGTTGTTTAATCGCTCGACGTATGCGTTCGCTTCTTTTTCATCCATACTAATGAGTAATCCACCGGACGTTACGACGTCACATAAAATAAGTTGTTCAGTGAATGATAAATCAGTAGCAAAGGAAATGTTTTCTTCTAACCAGTTGAAATTATCTTTCGTACCACCTGGAATAGAACCTCGTTTGGCGAGATCCAACGTGCCGTCAAGTATAGGCACATCTTGCGCAACAATTTCAAACGTAACGCTATGATTGTTAGTCATTTCATACGCATGGCCGAGTAAACCGAAGCCTGTTACGTCTGTCACAGCACGAGGGTGAAAAGGTTTTAATTGTTCAGCTGCCTGTTTGTTTAATGTCGTCATAACATCAACAACTTGTTTCATTTGTGTTTCTGTTAGTAGTTCTCGTTTAATCGCCGTCGTTTGGATGCCTACACCGATCGGCTTCGTTAAGACGAGTACATCACCTTCACGCGCACCGATATTTTTATAAAACTTTTCCGGATGAACGATACCTGTCACAGACAAACCGAATTTAGGTTCTTTATCATCAATTGAGTGGCCACCGATTAATTGTGCACCAGCTTCACTCACGACTTCGCCTGAACCTTTTAAAATGTCGGATAATATGTCAGGACCAAGTTGCTCAATTGGGAAAGCAACGATATTTAATGCTGTTTTAGGTTGTCCACCCATCGCATAAATATCACTTAAAGCATTCGTTGCTGTAATTTTTCCGAACGTATATGGATCATCAACGATCGGCGTGAAAAAGTCTAACGTTTGAATAAGTGCGATGTCCTCGGTTAAACGATAAACACCACCGTCATCTGAATGGCCCATTCCTACGAGAACATTATCATCCGCTTGAGATGGGGGTAAATGGCGCAACACGTGCGCGAGGTCACTCGGACCGATTTTGCATCCTCACCCAGCTTTTGACGATAATTGTGTTAATTTAATTTGATCAGTCATAGGTCATCCTCCTTCCCATTCTGTAGCTTTTCTGTCATTATTAGTATAGGTTGTCTGAATAAAAAATGCGAATGTTTAAAATGGACGGTGACGGAAAATGGCAAATAGTTTACGTAACATCCCAGCAATGCATGAATTACAGAAAACAGACGATTTTAAAAACTTATTAGCAACAGGCGATTTTTCCAGACGTGTATTAACGGAAATTGTAAGCAGTGTTGTCAATGAGTTACGAAGAAACATTGTACAAGAAACGATTGATGTAAATAATTGGTCAAAAGAAGATTTTACGACGCGAATCTTTTTGCAAGTGGAATGGTCGATGACGCATATTTTACATCCGAACATTGAGAAAGTTATTAACGGAACAGGCGTCGTCTTACATACGAACTTAGGTCGCGCGCGATTAAGTAAGCGGGCGCAAGAAAGTATTAGACATGTGTCAGAACACTATTCAACTGTTGAGTACGATGCTGAAACAGGTAAGCGTGGCTTAAGAAATGATATTGTTGAATCTTATTTACAACAATTGACGTGTGCAGAGGCAGCAATCGTCGTAAATAATAATGCTGCAGCGGTTTATTTTATTTTAAAAGCATTTGCGGAACAGAAAGAAGTTATCGTTTCACGTGGTGAGCTCGTCGAAATAGGTGGTTCATTCCGCGTGTCGGAAATTATGGAGGAAAGTAACGTAAAGCTTGTTGAAGTAGGTACGACGAATAAAACATACATAACTGATTATGAACGAGCAATAACTGAAGAGACGAGTCTCTTGTTAAAAGTACATAAAAGTAATTTTTCGATCGTCGGATTTACTGACGATGTCGTAACAGAAGAGTTAGTTGCATTAAGTGAGCGTAAAAATGTGCCGGTTTACGAAGATTTAGGCAGTGGAACACTTTACCCATTTGCAAAAGAAAAAATCGGACAAGAAGAACCAGTCGTAAAAAAAGTTCAGCAAGGGATTGATCTTATTTCTTTTAGTGGTGATAAACTACTCGGCGGTCCACAGGCGGGTATTATTGTCGGGAAGAAGAAGTACATTGACGTACTTAAAAATCATCAACTAGCACGCGTCCTTCGCGTTGATAAATTTACTTTAGCGAGTTTAGAAGCGACGTTACAAGCTTACGTGAAAGGGACGGAAAAAGAAGATATTCCAACCGTACGTGATATTTTAGCGGATAAAGAAACGATTTATGAACGTGCGCGAATGTGTATGCAACGCGTTGCGGGAGAACAATCATTAACGTGTACGATTGAGGAAGGGACATCTAAAGTTGGTGGGGGAACGATGCCAGAAGTTGAACTGCCAACATATGTATTAAAAGTAGCTCATACGACGAAAACAGCTTTAATCATTGAGCGAGAATTAAGAGATTTTCACGTACCGATCATCGTTCGATTAACCGATCACTCGGCGCTCATTGATTTTCGTACGATTACAGATGAGGAAGTGAGTATTGTTAGTGAGGCGCTCTTGCATCTTGCAAGGCATTAAAAATGGCGGGACCGTGTGGGAATCGAACCCACCGAAGACGAACACGCGCCTCCCAGATGGTTTTGAAGACCACGGAGTACACCAGTATCTCATCCGATCCCGAATGAAAGAATAGTTACATTATATACAGAATAGATTTGTATTATCAAGTATTCAAACCTTTAATAAAGCTAGGTGAAAGAAAATGAAACACTTTACGATTGGGATAGCAGGTCATATTGATCACGGGAAAACGACGTTAACTAAAGCATTAACAGGCGTAGAAACTGATCGTTTAAAAGAAGAGCAAGAACGAAGTATTTCCATTGAACCGGGCTTCGCTCTGTTTTCTGCAACAGCGTCTGAACAAATCGCGATCATTGACGTACCAGGGCATGAACGCTTTATTCGGCAAATGATTGCGGGCGTTGCAGGTGTAGATGTCGTCGTTTTAGTTATTGCAGCTGATGAAGGCGTTATGCCGCAGACGAAAGAACATATCCAAATATTATCGGCGCTCGGTATGTCCCGCGGTATCATTGTGTTAACGAAAACGAGTATCGTTGATGAAGAATTTCTCGAACTCGTGAAACACGACGTACGAGAAGCGGTTGAACATACATTTTTACAAGATGCGCCATTATTATTAGTCGATAGTGTCACAGGGTTTGGGATAGAGAAATTACGGTCAAGTATTGAGCAAATGATTGCTCATATGTCACCGAAAAATGCGGATGAACCGTTTAGAATGCCTATTGATCAAGTGTTTACATTGACAGGGCAAGGGGTCATTGTGAGAGGGACAGTTTTTGACGGTTCTCTAAACAAAGGAGACTCAGTTGTCGTTTTACCCACGAGGCAGCAGGCGAACGTCCGGCAGATGCAAAGCCAAAAGCAAGAAGTAGCGAGTGTGAAAGCAGGACAACGAGCAGCCCTTAATATAACAGGTATTTCCCATGAAAGACTAGCTCGTGGTGACGTTTTAGTTACGAGTGATCATTATACAGTAACAGACCGAATAGACGTCGCTCTTACGTTAATGGATGATGTGAAATATGACGTTAAGCAACGTTTGCCGGTAAAGTTGTACGTGAATACGGCAGAAGTTGATGGTAAAATCATCTTTTTTGATAGAAATACGTTGCATCGTCACGAAACATCGACTGTTTATTGTCAATTACAATTAGCTAGTCAAGTCGTCGTTAAAAAGGACGACGTGTTTATTTTACGACGGGCGACGCCGATGGAGACGATTGCAGGCGGGAAAGTGATTGATGCTGAAGCGACGAAGCATCGGTTTAATGAAGAAACAATTGCGATGCTCAAGCAAAAGGAAAGTGGTTCACTAGAAGAGCAACTTGATTTACTATTTAAAACGCATCAAACGCAATCGAAAGAAAGTATTTTAAAACGATTAGCGATTGATGAACAGACGTTTAATAATTTATTACCCCACTTAGTCGTTTTAAAAAATGATGTTTATACGACGAAAAATCGTCTAAAAGACGTGACGAAACGAGTGACTCACTCACTTGAAACTTATCATGAAGCATTTCCGCTACGAGAAGGGATGAACCGAGCAGAGCTCTATTCTAAATTGGACGGAACATTTGCTGAGTTGCTTATTGAGCACAGTTTACAATCGATGGTTTCTAATCAGTCAATCGTTCGTTTGCCATCGTTTCATGCTCACGTACCAAAAGAGTGGGACGAGCGGTTAACAAGTATTGAAACAACGATCGAACGAAGCGGTGCTGAACCTGAAAAATGGGAAGACCTCGTAGAAGAAGCACGGATTCCTGAACAAATAGCGAATGACTTTTATGCTTATTTATTAGCACAAGAAAAAATGCTCGTATTTGAGGAAGGGCGTTTAATCAGTAAGGAAGTCGTCGATAAAAAGAAGGACACGTTGTATGAAAAGACAGCGGGACAACCGTTTACGTTACAGCAGGCGAGAGATTGTTTCGGGTTGTCGCGTAAAAACCTCGTACCACTGCTTGAATTATTTGATCGATTACACTTAACCGAAAGAAAAGAAAATGTGCGAATGTGGCTTATATAATACGTTGAGCACGTATCTTCGTTTTGTTCTTCACTGTAAAAGTGAAGGGTAAACGTCTGATACGTGCTCTTTTTTATTCTAAATAATTATCTTTTAAACGTTCGCGAATGTCCATTGTTAGTCCGAATTGATCGGTGAAAAAAGCATCATATGAATCGTACGTATCTTTGATAGCAGAAAAGACATCACTCATATATTGTTCACGAACAGACATGAACGGTTCAACGAGTTGTAGCTCTTCATCTGTTAATTTATCTTTCAGGCGACTTTTCATGAAAGAAACAATTTGTGATAAATGATTATTGCTCAGTAAATAATCTTGCACAATCGTTTCTTCAGGGACGTCTAAAGCGAGTAAAATAAGTGCTGAACCGATGCCTGTACGGTCTTTACCAGCAGTACAATGATTAAGAAGCGGTAAGTTATTTCGGTCTTGTATAATCGTCATTAATCGTTTGTACGCTTCGTTGTCAAAAATGATTGACTGATAAAAGTCATGCATTGTACCTTCTTTTAAATGTTTAATCAGCTCTTCCCCAGACATGTCATCAACAGAACGAACGACTGCTTGTAAATCTAAAATGGGTGCGATATTTTCTATCGTCATCTGTTTGAAAATAGGGCTCGGCAGCCGCTTTGCTTCAGCTTCCGAACGGTAATCGACAATCGTTTTAATATTTAGCTCGTTAAAGTTTTTCATATCTTTTTCAGACATATGTGCTAAGTGTGCAGAACGATAGAAGAGGTGATGCTTCACCGTTCGTCCATCAGCAGATACATACCCGCCTAAGTCACGAAAGTTTTGTATTCCTTCAAAGGGGATCACACGAGAAGTAGATTGAATAAACGGTTGATTAACCACAAATATACCTCCTGAAATTATAAAATATACGATGTATTGTTATGTTCTATCGTACTATAATGAAACGTATTTGTAGAGGACGAAGGATATTTTTAAAAACAACATGAAAATGTGACAGACATTTTTTAAATGGATTCAGTTTCATGGATCACTTGAGCAATGCAGCACAGACAGATGACAATAGAAGTGAATTGATATGAAAGATGTTTTTTGTACGTATATATTAGGTCCCCACAAATAATTGACTCCATCAATAAAAACAGATTATTTTTTTCGATACGCGTCATATGTTACCATTAAGTAATGTATGAAATTTACGGAAACGTCTCTTTGAGATAGAAAGTAGGATTACCATGGTAGCAAATACAGCAACAAATGAAACGTTTAATTACCGAAAATACTTACCTTTAATTTTAGTATTATTATCAGGTGCATTTATTACAATATTAAACCAAACATTATTAGGTACAGCTTTACCAGTAATTATGGTTGATCTAGACATTACAGAAAGTACTGTGCAATGGTTGCAGTCATCCTTTATGCTCGTGAACGGGATTATGATTCCTGTTACAGCATTTTTAATTGAACGATATACGACACGCCGGTTGTTTTTAACAGCGATGTCTTTATTCTTTTTCGGAACTGTCCTTTGTGCTGTGGCACCGACATTTTCGCTTTTATTAGCAGGTCGTGTGTTACAAGCGTCAGGGGCAGGTATTATGATGCCACTTATGCAAACGATTATGTTTTTAATTTTCCCGATAGAAAAAAGGGGAACAGCGATGGGGTTATTCGGACTCGTCATCGCTTTCGCTCCGGCAATTGGGCCAACACTTTCAGGCTGGTTAGTCGATCAATTCCCGTGGCGTAGTGTTTTTTACGTCGTTATTCCAATTGCTGTGTTTAACATTGTTGCGGCATTCTTTTTCTTAAAAAACGTCACGAAACAGACGCATCCAAACGTAGATATTTTATCAATCGTTCTTTCGACACTCGGTTTCGGTGGATTGCTCTACGGGTTTAGTATCGCAGGAAATGTCGGTTGGTTAAGCCCTTCTGTCGGAATTTCACTCGTCGTTGGAGCAATTACGTTAACGATATTTATTCTTCGTCAGCTCAAATTAAAAACACCTATTTTAGAGTTTCGCGTGTTTAAATATCCTGTATTTACGTTAACGACAGGGCTTGCGATGATTGTATTCTTATCGATGATTGGAACGGCGATTATTTTACCGCTTTACATGCAAAATATGCTCGGATTTTCAGCGCTAGAGTCAGGACTTGTTTTACTCCCAGGCGCACTCGTGATGGGAATTATGAACCCAGTGACTGGGAAATTGTTTGACATGTTCGGTGTGCGCTGGTTAGCGATTATTGGCTTTTTCATCTTAACTGCGACAACATTTATGTTTACAAACTTATCGACAGAGACGTCGTTTTTATATTTAACGGTGACGAACACGATTCGTATGTTCTCGATGTCAATGGTCATGATGCCAGTGACGACAGCTGGGCTCAATCAATTACCGATGAAACTTATTCCGCACGGTACAGCAATGAGTAACACGTTTAGGCAAATGGCAGGATCAGTCGGGATAGCTGTACTTGTCACAATTATGGCAACTACTGCCATTCCAAATACAGGGATGGAAGGACTCATCCATGGTGTGAATGTGACATTTATCGTAGCGAGTATCGTTTCATTAGTCGGTTTCCTTTTAACATTTAAAATCAAACCATTAGACAGTGAAAAAGTAAAAATGAACGCTTAAATTTAGAAAGGAAGAACACGTATGCGAGAGATTGTGAATGATATATTATCGCTCGTTCATTTGAAGGGAATCATTCATCGAGAGGACGTCATTAACGTTTACAACGAGCATCATCATGACGCCCTCACGAAGGAGCGACTAGACCGTTTGACGCCACGTTTACGTGATGAGCTAGACAGTCATTATGTTGAAGTAACGGAAGACTATTTTATGAATGCCAGTTTAGCTACAGAAAAACTGCGCGAACAGTTGTTAAATGAGCAACAACAATATCCGTCGTTTATTCCAAGCAAGGAGTTATTACGGACATATAAAAACCCCCTTGCATGTGAACAGAGTGAAGCGTTTCAAAACTTATCTTATTACATATCCGAGCGAGCTTCTGAGTCTAAAAAAGAAGAGATAGAAGACGTGATTGACACGATTCAACTACTCTGTGAAATGAAAACGGACCGTGACGACATTGTTAATGAGAGTTTGCAAGCAATCAAGCAACTAGCAATGACGATTGATGAAAGTGAACTGCGCATGCTTATTTTAGCGTTAGAAAAGGAGACGCAGAAATGGGCATTTAACGGTCGCTCGCGTCAATCATTAGATCACTTTAAGCGGACGGAGGAAAATTTAGAGCAAGAGAAGGTCGTCCAAGTCGCTCCAGAACGTGTCAGTAAAGCGCGAGAAGAGTTTTTTAAAACGAATAAAAAAGTAGGGCGAAATGAACCGTGCCCATGTGGTAGTGGCAAGAAATATAAAAAATGCTGTATTAGTTAAACATACGTAAAAATAAAGCGGATAATTGTTTTTTAAACATGTTTAATTTATGATGAACAATGTGTATAATATGATGAAACATTATCTTACTGTAGATTGTCATATGATTTTTTAAAAAATGATAGATGATATTAAGTGAAGTAGAGGAGAGTTAACCATTGAAAATAGGAATTGATAAAATTGGTTTTTTCACACCGCACGTATATGTAGATATGAATGAATTAGCTCAAGCGAGAGGCGTTGAACCAGAGAAATTTACGATTGGGATTGGGCAAAGTGAAATGTCAGTAGCACCAATTACACAAGATCCGGTTTCTTTAGCGGCAAACGCAGCACTGAACATTTTAGATGATGCTGACCGTGAAGCGATTGATTTTGTTATTTTCGCAACAGAAACAGGTATTGACCATTCAAAAGCAGCAGCCGTTTACGTTCATGATTTATTAAATATAAATAAGCACGCACGTTCAGTAGAGATGAAGCAAGCGTGCTATAGTGCAACTGCAGCGATTCAATTAGCGAAAGGGCACGTCGCATTATCACCTGAAAGTAAAGTACTCGTTCTCGGCTCAGACATTGCTAGATACGGGTTAGAAACGCCAGGAGAAGTGACGCAAGGAGCAGGAGCAGTCGCGATTCTCATTAGCGCAAACCCACGTGTCATGACGCTAGAACAAGATAGTGCACATATAACGAAAGATATTATGGACTTTTGGCGACCGAATTATTCAGACGTTGCATTTGTTGACGGAAAATATTCAAATGAGCAATACATAGCATTTTTCGAAGAAACGTGGCAACAATATAAAGAAAAAACAAATCGTTCACTAGCAGACTTTACAGCTATCTGTTTCCATTTACCGTATACAAAAATGGGACTTAAAGCATTACAAGCTGTCATTGGTGAAGCTGAAGAAGCAGATCAAGAGCGTTTATTAGAGAATTATGAGCAAAGTACAAAGTATAACCGAAATGTCGGAAATATTTACACAGGTTCACTTTATTTAAGCTTAATCTCGCTGTTAGAAAATAAAGCAGATCTAGCTGCAGGTGACACGATTGGTATGTATAGCTACGGCTCGGGTGCAGTCGGTGAATTTTTCTCAGGTGTATTACAAGAAAACTTTAGAGAACATTTACAAACGAATGAACATAATAAATTATTTGCTGACCGTGAACAGATTTCTGTTGAAGCGTACGGGGAAATTTTCTCACAAACGTTACCGACAGATGGTTCAACTGTTGCGTATGACGTGGACGAAGATCCAGCGACCATTTGTTTATCAGGAATTACAGAAAATATGAGGCAATACGTCAATAAAAATAATTAAATTGAAATAGTAAACAAGGCTAGGGCAAAAGGAAAAGATACTAATAAAAACGCGAATGACTTATGTTTATTCATTATTCGGGTTCATAGTATTGTTAATGACTTTTGCCCCAGCTTTTTTTTGTGTCATAATTATCTAATCGCTCGTTTGGCGAGTTCATCGGCGTGTTTATTTTCATTTGTAGGAATCCATTTAATGAAAAAAAGTGGAAACGTATCAATAAGTGCGAGAATGTCTTTTAAGATTGGCGCAAAAGCATCATTACCCGTATAACGCTTGTCAATCGCATCAACGACGACTTTTGCATCCGTGCGAAATGAGAGAATCTCATTTTGATCAATATCTTTGCAAATTTCAAGTGCTTTTTTAACGGCAGCAAACTCTGCCTCATGATTTGTGTTAATTTCTTCGATTAAAAAATTATATTCAAATATATTTTTTTCTTTTTTTATGACGATTCCTATACCACTTAAACCATTGCTATCAGTGGATCCATCTGTATAAACGGTCATCATTTCTTATGACGCTCCTTTTGGAAAAAATCTACTCTATTTATGGTACTAAAAACGAGTTAAAATCGCCACACATATATGTTTGTGAATACTAAAAAAGTTGCTTTAACGCTACTGAATTCTGAATTTTCGAATATACACAACATCTTGACAATTCAGAAAATAAAAGCTAACCTTTAAGTATATTCTGAACATTGTAGAGCCTTTTATCTACTTGTCTCAAGAATATAATTTTTAAAAAAATTATATTTGAAAGGGAGTTGAAAGTAGTGTCAGGAAAAGGTATTGAAACTTTATTTACCGTTGATGTAAAGAAGACAATGACAGAGCAAGACCAGGTGGGGCATAATCGATGGCACCCGGATATTCCGGCGTTGTTCTCGGTTGAGCAAGGAGAGTCGTTTCGACTAGAGTGTAAAGATTGGACAGACGGACAAATTAGTAATAATGATGACCCGTCAGATATTCGCGACGTAGATTTGGAGCGCGTCCACGCACTAAGTGGTCCTGTTCACGTAAATGGAGCAGAACCAGGAGATTTATTAGTTGTAGATATTTTAGATATTGGAACATTTAGAGATATGCCGTGGGGGTATGGAGGAATCTTCGCAAAGGAAAATGGTGGTAGTTTATTAGTTGACCATTTCCCAGAAGCAGATAAGTCGATTTGGGACTTTGAAGGTATTTTCACATCTTCAAGACATGTACCACACGTGGAATTTGCAGGAATTATTCACCCAGGACTGATGGGAGTTGCACCTTCGCAAGAAATGCTTGATGAATGGAACCGTCGTGAGCGTGAACTAGTTGCGACTGATCCAGATCGTGTGCCACAATTGGCAACGCTTCCAACAGAAAATGGTGCGGTATTAGGAAATGTTAAAAAAGGTCCAGAGTTTGACCGTATGGCTAAGGAAGGTGCTCGTACAGTACCTCCACGTGAGAACGGTGGAAACTGTGATATTAAAGACTTATCAAAAGGATCACGAACGTACTTCCCAGTATTCGTTGACGGCGGAAAGTTATCGGTCGGAGACTTACACTTTTCACAAGGTGACGGGGAAATCACGTTCTGCGGGGCAATTGAAATTTCAGGATGGATTGAATTACGTATAAATGTTATTAAAGGCGGAATGGAGAAGTACAACATTAAAAATAACCCGTTGTATGAACCAGGACCAGTAAGACCTGATTACAACGAATTCCTCGTTTTCCAAGGGGTTTCAGTAGAAGAAGACGGCACGCAAACGTATTTAGATGCGAATGTCGCCTTTAGAAATGCGTGCTTAAACGCAATTGATTATTTGAAAACACAAGGGTTTACAGGTGCACAAGCGTATATGATGTTAAGTGCAGCCCCTGTTCAAGCGCATTTAGCGGGAGTCGTTGACATACCGAACTCATGTGCAACACTCGCTATTCCGAAAGCAATCTTCACGAAAGACATAATGCCATCCTAGCTTAAGGAGGGATGACGATTGGCAAACTACACTTTTTCTTGCCCGAACTGTGGTGAGTTCACAGAGTGGCATACGAGCATGCAAGGTAATAAGCAAATTTCGTCCTGCCCTGAGTGTGAGGCAGAAGCGAAACGCGTATTTTTACCGCCAATTACTTTCCGCATGAATAGTAAATTAAAGACGACGATTGCGGAAGGGATGGAACCGAAATTAATGACGAAAGACGAATTACCGAAAGTTCCATTAAAAAAAGTAACACGGAGACGACGAGAAACACCGCGGCCGTGGCAGGCGGTTAATCTTGATTAAATAACATAATGAACGAAAGAGACTGAATCCAACACGTATGGGTATTCAGTCTTTTTTTATTGGAAAATAAAAGATAACAAATCTGTTTGACAACTTACACGCATATATGTATAATTAATATATAATCAATTCGAGATAAATGAATTTAAATTAATTAATAGGAGGAAGTTAACATGACACAGTGGAACGTAGATGTTACACATTCAAACGTAGGATTTTCAGTAAGACATATGATGATTGCAAAGGTGAAAGGGAACTTTACAGAAATTGAAGGGACGCTAAACGGTAATCCAGAAGATTTCGCAAATGCAAATATTGCTTTTAATATTAAGACAGCGAGTATTGACACGAACAATGAGGATCGTGATAATCACTTACGTTCAGGCGACTTTTTCGATGCTGAAGTAAATCCAAATATTTCATTTAAGTCATCAAGTATTACGGAAAAAGGTGGAAATGAGTACGTCATTACAGGTGATTTAACAATCAAAGGAGAAACGAAAGAAGTTTCATTTGATGCTGAGTACCTCGGAACAGGTCAAAACCCATGGGGAGTAGATGTAGCAGCATTTGAAGCGAAGACGAAGATTTCTCGTGAAGCATTCGGCTTAACGTGGAACCAGACGTTAGAAACGGGCGGTGTACTCGTAGGAGACGATATTGAAATCTCTGTTGAAGTTCAATTAAACCCTGCATCATAAGGTAAAAACAGAAAAACAGTTGGAGAAAATACTCCAACTGTTTTTTTTATGGGAATAAACCTGATTCACGAGATTTTTCTTTCATTTTTTTCGAACGTTTATTCATCGGTTCTTTTAAAAACATCCCGAGAACAATTGCTACAATAGCAAATATGAGTAAGAACGCCATATCGAGTAACGCACGTTCCCAAATGATACCACCTGTCGCTTCACGCATGAGACTAATCGCGTAAGTGAACGGTAAAAACGGATTAATCATTTGGAAAAACTTTGGTAATAAGACGACTGGATACGTTCCACCTGCACCGGCGATTTGGAGGACGAGCATTATAATAGCAAGTGCTTTTCCAATATCTCCAACGACAGAAACGAACGTGTAAACAATCGTTAAGAATATGACGCTAATAAACAAGCCGAAAACGATAAACAATAGCGGATTTTCCGCTTTTACCCCAATAAACGTCACGTCACCTACCGTTATAATTAACGTTTGTAAAAGTGATGCTGTTAAAAATGTGAGCCAGCGTCCAAAGTACATTTGGCGACTCGTAATTTTATCGAGCGGATTAATATCTGTCGATAAAACGGAGATTAAAAGTAAACAACCGACCCAAATGGAGAGAACAGTATAAAATGGTGTCATCGCTGTCCCGTAATTTTCAATGGGGAAAATAGGATGTTCATTCAGGACGATTGGTTCTTCAAAGAAACTTCGTTCAGCACTCGGATCGTTTTGTAGCAATTTAATGATCTCATTTAAATCTGTTTCTTCATTAAATAGCCGAATACGATCAGCAATCGTCGTCACTTTATCTTCTATGGCAGGGTAATTGTCTATTGCTCGTTCTAATACGTCTTTTCCGGAGACGAGACTTTTCTCAGCTTCATTCACTTTTTCTTGTAATGTCGGGATAGCTTCTTGAATCGTCGTTAACGTCGAACGTGCATTGTTAATCGTTTCTTTCGCCTCAACTAATGACTGTTGTACGGCAGGTTCGATTGCGTCATTATATTCACTCACATAATCATCGACACGACTGCTCATTTTTGTTGAATGCTCATTAATATTTTTTAACGTTTTATTCACTTGTTCTTCTTGCTCTGTTAAAAACGCAAGCATATCATCTTCATTCGTTTGTAAATCGCGTAAATCATCACGTGTTTCTGTGAGCTTTTGAATCACTTCATCTTTCGGGAACTCTTCACTCACATCTTCTGCATCTGCTAACTGTGTAATAACATAATCTAGTGCTTCCTCAATAGAAGAAGCGTCATCCATTAATTGTGAGACGAGTTTTTTACCTTCACTAAAAGATATATCCTCTTTTGCTATATCATCCATAAAACTATTAATTTCATGTACAGCTTCTTGCACTTTACTTAAATCGTCTTTCAACTGGGGTGATAATTCGTTAAACGTTTCATTGGCACGATTAACGAGTTCACTCGCTTCATTAACAGTGACTAATCCATTCGCAACAGCCGTTTCGACTTCGGGTAAAACTTCCTTTGCCTTTTGAATCATCTGTTCCGCGTCGAGTGCTTCCGCGTACGTGTCGTCAAGTGCTTCTTTTACGTCGGGGAGCTTTTTCTCCATCGTAAAAATATAATCCTCAAACTGCTCAATTTGCGGCATATCTTGTTCAAGTTCAATACCGATATCATTAAACATTTCAAAAATAACACCATTTACAGTTGATACGAATTGACCACTAATTTCCTCAACGATAACTGATGCACCTTTTTGCGTAATCTTCGGTGCAATCGCATTTATTTTTTCGTTAACGTAATAGTCCATTTCAGCTTTTTCAGGGGTAGAAATGACTGAGCCGAGCTTTTCAGAAAAGACATCTGGAATAACGATGACTGAAAAGTAATCCCCTTTTTCTAACTTTTTCATCGCTTTCGTTTCATTTGTAAAATACCAGTTAAAAGAATCATTTTCCTTTAACGTTTCCACGAGGTCATCTCCGACGTGAATGTCAGTATCTCGAACAGTCGCCCCTTCATCATTGTTCACAATGGCGACGGGAATTTGATCTGTTTTTCCGTATGGATCCCATGACGCCTTTATATTAATCCATGCATATAATGAAGGAAGGAAAATAAGCCCTCCAACGATAATAGCGACAACAATGCTCGTTACAATATTTTTTATATCACGAGAATAAATCTTCCATACAGTTTTCATGACGTAACTTCCTTTAGTTATGATTTATTTTGAAAAAAGTTTCACAACGTCCATCTTACTTTGAATGCAAATGTATATCAAATGATTGCGCAGAAAAAAAGCTTCATCTATAAGCGACGAACTTTTATGAAATATTCAATCATTGGATAAAATATAACGGCGATAAAAACAGGTAAAAAATATGGACCAAAACCTTCACGCCATTTCATCGCAATCGTAATCGATTCAACGTTGATCGCAGCAAAACTAATGAGAACGATATTTTTAATTTTATTAATCATTTTTCGGCTCGTTAAGAAAAAGTCATGTGCATTATTAGCGTTTAACCGTTTCGGAAAATTATGTATGTGCGGTCGATTTTCAATCGGTTGAATAAATAGAAGTGTAAAGACGCCAATTAACGGCAAAATAAACAACTCGACTTTAGATCCCCAACGATCAACTTCACCTACAGCGTTATAATGTGCGGGTACTTGGTCAGGCAACTGTTTCCAAACACCGATTAAAAAAATAATGGAACTTATAAAAATAATAATTCCGGCGATATTCCAGAGACGCTCACTTGTCGTTTTCTGAATATTACTAGCAATTCGTTTGTAATCTTCCATAATATATGCTCCTTCATTTATAAAATAGACGCGTAAACGCAAGCGTATCATATTGTATTTGATTTTGTTCATGGTATAATATTAAACATTATTCATATTGCGAGAAAATATGCATTTATCATATTATTTTATCATAAAATCTTTTGTCGGAGGGAATTTAACACATGAAAGCATTGAAAGAAAAGATTGTAAATGAAGGAAAGGTCCTCTCTGAAGACGTTCTTCAAGTTGACACGTTTTTAAACCATCAAATCGATCCATATTTAATGAAACAAATTGGTGAAGAATTTGCAGAACGTTTCAAAGACGACGGCATCACGAAAATTCTGACATTAGAATCCTCAGGAATCGCGCCTTCTGTCATGGCTGGCTTATCACTCGACGTTCCTGTAATCTTCGCACGAAAGAGAAAATCTCTTACTTTGATCAAAGATTTATACAAAGCGGAAATTCATTCATATACGAAAAAAGAAACGAGTGAAATTTTCATTTCACAAGAATTTATTACAGAAGATGACACAGTTCTTGTCATCGACGACTTTATCGCAAACGGACAAGCAGCACTCGGACTCATCGACATGGTCTTCCAATCACGTGCTAAACTCGCCGGCTTCGGTATCGTCATCGAAAAAGGCTTCCAAAAAGGTGGCGACCAAATCCGCGAACTCGGTATCAAAGTCGAATCCCTTGCAATCGTCGACGCCCTCAAAAACGGCGAAGTCACATTTAGAGAGTAACTTAGGTTACTCTCTTTTTTTGTGGGTGTTGTTCTTGTCCCCTTGAATGGGGGATGGTGGCCTGAGATTGCGGGTATGCCTTGTTTCAGTCCGGTAAGTGAGGTCTTGGTGGCCTGAAATTGAGTGATTGCCTTGTTTCAGTCCGGTAAGTGAGGTCTTGGTGGCCTGAGATTGTGCGTATGCCCCGTTTCAGTCCGGTAAGCGGAGTTTTAGTGACCTGCGATTGTGCGTATGCCTCGTTTCAGTCCGGTAAGTGCGGTCTTGGTGCCCTGGGATTGAGCATATGCCTCGTTTCAGTCTGGTAAGCGCGACGTTAGTGCCCTGCGATTGTGCGTTTACCCCGTTTCAGTCCGGTAACCGGAGTCTTGGTGCCCTGAGATTGTGCGTATGCCCTGTTTCAGTTCGGTAAGCGGAGTCTTAGTGCCCTGCGATAGAGCATTTGTCTCGTTTCAGTCCATCAAGTGGAGTCTATTTTAAAAAATCCTGGGTTCAATCAATTATTTCTTAAATCTTTTAAAAGTTTTTCACGAAGCGTGTTCTTTAACAGTTGTAAGTATTCGATTTTATCCGGATAAAAAAAGTAAGTGTGTTTTCCTTTTGGCACTCGAGTTAAGTGCTTTCCTAAAACTCTCCGAATATACTTCCAAGAGAATATGCCTCCGCACCACTCAAATATACGCTTCACTGTGATTTTTTTATCAGGAAACAGCAAATGAAATTCTGCAATTGAATATAGAAGAGCTGTTTTGATATGAGTAGTGCTCTGACACGTGCGGCAAATGACATATTGTCTACTTTCCCTCCCCAGTTCACCATCACACTTCCAACAAAATATGCCCGTTTCAAGTTCTTCCATTGTGTATTCAGGTCTGCGTTCGTAGCGGGATTTTTCTTTGTGCTGTGACTTAAGGATGGTGGCAATTTTTTCGTGTTTGTCTGTGATTGGTTCGGCATTGGCATTTATTCTGTGTAAAAATTGCTTAATTTGTCCGGGGAAAATAAGTGATAAGTCGACAGGGGCATTGTAAAGCATAAATTCGCTGTTCGTGAAGACGACGTAGTTTTTGATTGTCATTTGAATGCCGAGGTGTTCTAAAATTTTCTTGAATAAAAATGTTGTTCGTTCACTTTGAGCGAGTGGATGTTTAATTTCCTTTTTCGTTTGCAGAGAAATAAACTTTCCATCTTGGATCAAGTAATTACCAGAAAAATGTTTCACTTCAATTAAATGAATCATCTTACTCGTAATTAGCAAGGCGTCTATTTGGCATTCGGATGCTCGATTATTTAGTAGCAAACTATAAAGCGGTAAAATATTCTTCATCTTCTCTTCGCACAAAATACGTTCAAATATACATTCACCAACAAATCCTCTTGAAAAAATTATGTAATCATTTGCCTCAGAAGACGTTAGCTTTTTCCGGCACTTCAACAAATCATATAACAAAAGCTTCAGTGGTATATCTGGTTTAACAATCGCGTCATTCATGAGAGTCACCTCCTTTAATGATTTATCGTAGTCTATGAAATGAGGCGATTCAAGTGAATATGTAGTAAATGAGCAATTTTGAAATTTGGAGAAGGAGATAGTAGTTAAAGCTGGCTTTTATAATTGAATTCTAGAGAAAATACAAATTATGTAATGAACTGTAGAATCTGCTTAATCAAGCATAAAGTAATTCGAAAATAGAGTAATAAATTATAGTAAAAAAGTGGGGTCATGAGATAAAATTAGTGATTGTACATTGAAGTTGCTAATATTCTTCCGATATATATTTTATAAGGAAATTTTAAAGGAGAATATAATGTCTAATAATAAAATTTATAAACAGGTTAACAACATATTAAATACTTTGCTAGAAGCTACTGATCACTTTTCAAACTTGATTAAAGAAAAGAATAAAATACAGAGTGTCCATATGTTTACATCTATTGTGGAAGGTACACAATCCGTTTTTAATTCATTAGAAGAAAATAATCCATTATTTTATGAGAACTCGGATAGCATTATAAAATCCTTAACTCTTATATCTAACCATATCGAAGAGGATAGATTTACGAAAACACTGGAAGTTATTCAATTTTCATTACGTCCAGCATATTCTAAAATGAAAAAAGAAATTAGTATATTAATGCCAGAAACTAAAAAATCTATAACTATGGGAATATATCATCGGATTCACAATCCTTTAAATATCCTGAGAAAAGAACGCTTAGATGCAACATTAGCAGAAGCGAAGAAACAAAATGTTAATTTGTATTTTTTTACATCAGAAGATATCAATATAGATGATAGAGAAATTAATGCGCTTGTCCATGTAAATGGTGATGTAATAACTGAGACTATTAAACTCCCGGATGTCATTAGTAATATTGGGTTAGGAGAGTTAAACAATAAAGAAAGACAATTATATAAATTGGTTCCTTTTTTAAACACATCGAATGTAGGTAATAAACTTACTTTGCCAATGGAGTTAATGAAGTATAAAGAGTATGCAGAACTACTTGTTCCATTTATAATTTGTACATCAGAAAGTAAAGTATATTCCTTTTTAGAAAAACATGAACATGCTGTCTTTAAATCTATAGCGGGTAATAGAGGAGAAAACATATATTTTGTTCGAAAAAAAGGATCGCGATATATTGTTTTAGAGCAAACGAAAGAACGAATTATGACAGAAGAACTATTTAGCGTATTTTTAGAAAAAATAATTTTTAAAAATAAAGGAAACTATATACTACAAAGATATATCCATACGAAAACGAAGCAAGATGAGCCGTATCATTTTAGATCTTTAGTACAAAAAATAATAAAGGTGCTTGGCAAATTACTCATATCTATGCAAGCATTGGAAATAAAAGGGGTAATTTAAGCAACTTGACAACAGGTGGTCGAGAAGAAGAGTTTCAAGACTTTTTAAAAAGTGAGTTTGGTGATATTAGAGGAAAGGAATATGAAAAACAAATACTTCAATTAAGTATTGACCTCAAAAACCACCTAGATAAATTGTATGGATTTTCCCTAAATGAACTTGGGATAGATTTTGCGATAGATGATCAAGGAAACGTTTGGATGCATGAAGTGAATAATGGACCACAAACAACGTACTCTGAAGACAAGCGAGCGATTGAATATATTGGATACGCTAAATATATTGCAGAAAATGGAATCATGCATCAAATGCATTATGAGAAAAAGCGTATTTTAAAAGAAGGGTTTAATGCTAAAGATAGCGATTTAAAAGCTTTTATCGCTGATAATAAGATTTTGATAGGTATTTTAATATCTGATAAAACGAATAAAGATTTAGTTAATAAGTTTATTCATTATCCTACAAATGAAAATATAAGTGTCTTTGCATTTTCCTCAAAAGATATTGATTCAGATTTTGAATTAATTCGTGGGAGTTTTTGTTTAGATAACAAACAAGAACAGTTAATAACGAATTATCCAACTGTTATTATAGACTTACTGAAAAGAAGAAATTTCAATGACCAACCCTATGTTTATAATGAATTAGGTCATCTGATATTTACAAATGAATGGGATGTAAATCAGGTAACAAACGTTGACTTTTTGAGTCAATTAAGAAGAAAGTTTCCAACATACATATTACCTGTAAAAAAAGTAGAAAAACCATTGGATGTTTTTAACTATCTAAAAGAAACGAAGCGAGTATTATTAAACATTGATCAGATGAATAAAGATCAAAATAAACACTATATTACTTTTGATGAGAATGAAAATCGCTACGTATTGTTTAAGACTAATGGTGAAAAAGAGGAAATTGTCACAGAGAATAGGTTAAGACTTTATATACAAACTTTAATTGATAACGAGGAATATTTTGTTCAGGAAAGCATTGATTCGGAACAAGTTCTGGAAGAAGGTACGTTTATTGCTGTAAGAAAGAACGAAAATCATTGGGCAATTTTATCAAATCAGTTAGTTAATGATAGCTTTTCAATAATTATACCTAAGATAATGAATGATATTGAAAAAATCTATGAGGTTGGTCTATCAGAAGCGAGAGTAAATTATGTTATATCAAATAACAAGTTAATTATTGAAAGCATTGAGCCTAATGGCTATTTAAATGAAAATAATTACAAAGAGTATGTTCAATATATGTTGGATTATGCTGTAAGTAAAGTCTATAAAACTTAAAAGTACATTGTATTCTTCACATTCTAGACAAATTTTAAATGAAAATTTTATTTTCTTTTAAAAAACATTAAACATTTATAAATTTCACCGATATATAAAGTAGGCCACAAGGATGTGACCTAAAATAAAAACATGGAGGTTGATTAATTATGATTATTAATCACAATATTTCAGCACTAAACACGCACAGACAAATGGGTGCGAACAACAATGCAGTACAAGGTTCGTTAGAAAAGTTATCTTCAGGAATGAAGATTAACCGTGCAGGAGACGACGCAGCAGGATTAGCAATTTCAGAAAAAATGCGTGCTCAAATCCGTGGTTTAGACATGGCTGAGAAAAACGCTCAAGATGGTATCTCATTAATCCAAACAGCTGAAGGTGCTCTTCAAGAAACACATTCTATTTTACAGAGAATGCGTGAACTTGCAGTACAGTCAGCAAGTGATACGAACGAAGATGATGTCGATCGTGAAGCGATGCAAGATGAGTTAGACGCATTGCTTGAGGAAATCGATGCAATCACTACTCGTACAGAGTTTAACAACCAAACATTGTTAGATGGGTCGTTTGAAGATAAGATTTTCCATATTGGTGCAAATTCAGAACAAAATATCGAAGTATCAATTGACGAAATGAATGCAGATGCATTAGGTATTGATGGTTTATCAATTGGAAACCAAACAGATGCTGATGCTGCAATTGAGACAATTAATGATGCAATCAACACTGTTTCAACACAACGTTCAAATCTTGGAGCAATTCAAAACCGTTTAGAGCACACAATTAACAACTTAGGTGCTTCAAGCGAGAACTTAACAGCAGCAGAATCAAGAATTCGCGACACGGATCATGTTCAAGTAGCTGCATAAGCGAAAGAAGAACATAGTCGTCCTAACTGGTAACGGTTAGTGATAACGACTGGGTGAATTGCTGGAAAACCCTTAGAGCTTGTCTTACGACAACGTCACCGGAAACGGTAAGCGTGAACGTTTCAAAAAAGACAAGATTGGGCAATCAGCAGCCAAGCGCCTGTGAGGAAACTCTGGCGAAGGTTCAACGACTAGGATAGACCATCTAAAGCTGAAAAAGCCATGATGATGAAATCCGTAAGAGACACAAACGTGAGTACTTTGTGAATCTGAAGCGCCCAGCCCCTACTAATAAATAGAGGGTGAAGATATAGTCTAGTCATGTATGAGAGTACATGTCGCACGATGGCGAAAGAAATGATGGAGTTCACGAAGAACAACATCTTAACTCAAGCATCACAAGCAATGTTAGCTCAAGCGAACCAAGTTCCACAAGGAGTTTTACAACTCTTATCATAATTAATTGGTTCTCCGGGCGTCTAACTTGGTAACGGGTTAGAGCGACAACTGGGTGAACTGCTGGGAACCCCTTAGAGCCCGTCTTACTACAACGAAACTGGAAACGGTAAGCGTGATAGTTTGAAAAAAGACGAGATTGGACAATCAGCAGCCCAGCACCTGTAGGGAAACCTTGGTGAAGGTTCAACGACTAGGAAACACCATCTAACAGCATACGCTCACGATGATGAATTCCGTAGGGTGTCATTTGACATTCGAAGCACCCAGCCCCTACTAGCTAAAGCTAGAGGGTGAAGATATAGTCTATTCTATGGTCGAAAGACATAGCGGCGAAGCAAGCCAACCAAGTACCACAAGGTGTTTTACAGTTATTACGATAATTTTTACAACGAAAAGAACTCTGGCAGATACGCTAGAGTTCTTTTTTTGTTCTTTATTTATAAATACATAAATGCTAAATAAACACTCAGACTATAAGTGATTCCACAATTCTTTTTTAGAAACTCTAGCTTTTTTAAATGATCTGATTGAATCACGATTTGGTAGGACTTTCTTTCTTGATCGTCAGCACATTGTAACAGTGAGTTATCCACTCGTAGTCAGTAGCAGCGTGATTAAATTATAATCGTGGCTGACGTGATTGCTGTTTAACAATACTGCCATCTCCGAGTAGTTTACCAATCATTTGTGCTTTAAATGTAGCTGAAGAGTCCTGCTACGAGAGATTTTTCATGTTAAGTTATCTCCAATCATTAAAGGAAACGTGTGTTTTAGTTGTGATATATGGAAGGTGGAATTCATAGTGAGAGTATCCGATATTAGGCTCTAACTTTAATATATAATTGAAAAAAGTGCAAAAAGAGGACTTTTGCACTTTCACATTACTTTATCTCGCTGGCGATTCGCTTAACATCTTCTATGGGAAGTGCTGTTGCTAAAGCAATTTTTTCGATGTCCATATTTAAAGCGAGCAAACGTTTTGCCGTATGATGCGCAGCTTCTTCTCTACCTTCCTCCCGGCCCTCTTCTCTTCCTTTTTCTCTACCTTCCATCCGTAATTGCTCTGCCGTTGACATAGCGACTTCTCTTCCTTCAGCATTCAAGTGTTTCACCAACCCTTCTAATGAAATGTTCTTTCGTTCATTTAAAAGATAAATAAGTAATGTTTTGAAGTATTCTGTCGTATCTAGCTCTAGCATATATTAAATATATAATTGAAAAAAGTGCAAAAAGAGTATTTTTGCACTTTCACATTACTTTATCTCGCTGGCGATTCGCTTAACATCTTCTATTGGCAGTGCTGTTGCTAAAGCAATTTTTTCGATGTCCATATTTAAAGCGAGCAAACGTTTTGCCGTATGATGCGCAGCTTCTTCTCTACCTTCCACTCTACCTTTCTCCCGTCCCTCTTCTCTTCCTTCCATCCATAATTGCTCTGCCGTTGACATAGCGACTTCTCTTCCTTCAGCATTCAAGTGTTTCACCAACCCTTCTAATGAAATGTTCTTTCGTTCATTTAAAAGATAAATAAGCAATGTTTTGAAATATTCTGTCGTATCTAGCTCTAGCATATACCAAATATGTGCAACGTTTTTTATCAATTCATCCATATTCGGCTCTCGAATTGTCTTAATCATGTGTAAGTATGCTTGTAACTTTTCATCACCGAAAATTTCTGCATCACTTTCCAACGAAAAATCATAGACGATGAATTCAAAATAAGGTATAAATCGTCCCCACATTTCTGTGAATGCTTCATCATTTAATAGCCAGTCAGAAATATTCTTCGGATCACGTCACTTTTTATCCCCATGATATAAGACGAGTGGGATAATAAATGAAATGTTATGGCGACGTAACTTTTCACGCTCATACTTCCAAATTTCAAGCATATAGCCGAGAAGCTGGAATGCGATATCTTCTGCGATAAAACTCTTATGTTCAAATAAAAAGTAAATATACCCAGGCTGACCGGAAATTTCTGTTCGAAATAATAAGTCAGACTGAACTTCACGTAAGTCATTTTTAATAAAACTGTTCTTTTTAAGGGACATAGCGTCCATGTCTACTGCACTGGCTAATTTAGTTGGTAAATAGTGCGACAAAAAATCTTTCGTTACAGATAAATCACCAAAAGTTTCTCTAAACAACTTGTCGTGTGGATGATGAATTCTCTTCATCTAACCACACCCGTTACCATTATCATAGCATCATTCCTTTTCGAAATAAATACTTTTTATACGGCATATTATCCTTTGTCGAGTGAAGAGAAATACTTATTACAACGATTGTACGAACGCTCAAAGTTAAGTCAAAAGACTAAAAATTAATTTTAGTTCCTAGAAAGCATCTATAATTAATTTTATAAGACGAAATTGAGCTACTATTTAATTTTCAGTACAAATCTATCGATAAAATTAAACTTTCATTTCTGTTACTGTTTTTGCTATTTTAGATTGGCAATAATAAATGGCGCTAAAACCATTGATTAAACAGACAGGTTTATTGAACAGAATGTATCCTTTCAGTGTGTGTTGTAACAATGAATTATCCTGCATATGTTTGTGCAAATTTAAAATATAAGAAATGTTTTATCCTTATTTTCGTGTTTTTTATTAGGCAATATTTTATTATTCAGTATTTAAACGCTCTAAAAGTCTATTTTAGGAAATAGACGGTTTCTGCGTAATTAGTTATCTTATAAGTAATTATTTATTGAGAGAAGTAAGAGTTACACTTAATTACGCAGGACAGGTAATACTTTCTTCAACAGTAATCGGGGCAGAATCAATGATTATTAAAAGAAAAAGAAGAATATTTATGAAAGAGTGTGAAAAATGTTGTTAAACTACGTGCTGACGAAAAACTGAGAAATAGTACTGTTTTCCCTGCCAACAAACTCTTGATCTTAAACGTTTTGATTATATATTTTAATAGCGGGAGGAATATACTGTATAGAATATAAATTATTTGTACTTTTATATTCTGTACGATATAATTATGGTAACAATTATTTATTTGAAAGATAATGGTGAAAGTCAGGTTGCAAACCATATAGTAGATATTGCTCGGATGGGGAATCAAAGAGATAGTAATGCTAGGGTATTGGCTAGATATATACGTCAGGGTCTCGCACAATTAACCAAAGTTGGTGTTCCTTCTAATAAGCAACTTATGATGACTAGTGAGGAGGATAATGGAGATTTGAGAACGTTTAACCTTTTAAAGCCACTTACAAGTCGATACCCGTTAAATGAATTCCGAATTAATCGAAGTACGCCAGGTGCTTTTAGGGCTATATTTTTTGAATGTGATTACGAAGGGGAGCAATTTATAGTTTTCATTGAATCTGTATTAAAGCAGGGAGATTCGAACCCACCGGAATTTCAAATGGCCATGAGAGAAAGTGAAGCTTTATACGTTAAAATCTATGAGAATCCAACTTTCTATTTAGGAGAGGATGATTAGTATGAAAAGCTTAAATAAGCAACACGAAGATCTGATGAAATTATTAGATGACGTTCCAGGTGTTGAAGATCATATGAGAAGTTTCGAAGTTCAGATGGCGGAGAGAATTCTTGAAAGAAGATTACAAATAGGTTTGACACAAACTCAAGTTGTAGATATTGTACGAGAACAAGGTGGATCTATCACGCAGGCTACAATATCTAAAGTAGAATGTGGGGATGCAACAGTTGGTTCGGATACGTACAATAAAGTTTTAAAAGCATTAGGTGGAGTTGCTAATTTAAGCATAGAGTTTGGGGAATTAGCGACAAATAGTAATGCGGCTCTTGAATATAAACATGCTTGATTCGGTCGAAAATAAAATACGTTATTTTTATTCAGGGTTATTATAAAAGCCTAACTATGTGCACGCATAGTAATCAAAGCTAAAAGCAATGTTAATAATTGTTTCATTACTAAATAGCAATTTTAAGCTCAGATACTTGTCTGAGCTTTTTTGTTGTGCAAAATTTAATCATTTCATTTAATTTTTAAAATTATTTGCTAGAGGAAGTGATGAAAGCTAGAAAACTAGAAGTGTATAAGTTATGATTTTACAGTTCTTTTGTGGTTGTTTTTTATTAGACCAAGCTATGCTGAATAAGGATTTTAGCATAGTTTAACAGAAAGGCGAGTTATTCTGCATGTATTTGTGCGAATTTCAAATATAAGAAATGTTTTGTCCTTATTTTCGTGTTTTTTATTTGGTAATATTTCATCATTCAGTATTTAAATGCTCTAAAAGTCTATTTTAGGAAATAGACGATTTCTGCATAATTAGTTATCTTATGAGTAATTATTTATTGAGACAATATTTTATTCAATTTACTATAGGAGGTATGTTATAATGAACGCAAAAGCTATTGTCCAGTCGTTTACTTATATACGTGAAAAAGCGAGAGCATATATTGATCATGACCGTTTATTCAAGGAACTCATTCAAACGTTCTTTCGAGAGTTTATTGAAGTCTTTTTTCCAGAGGAATCAGCACATATTGATTTTTCTTCTGTTACATTTTTAGAACAAGAAGTGTTTACAGATATTGTAGAAGGGGAAAGACGCCAAATTGACATTCTAGCTAAAGTAAAAATGAAACAAAGAGAACAAATCATCCTCATCCACGTCGAACCCCAAGCATCTTACCAATCACAATTTAATGAACGAATGTTTATTTACTGTAGCAGACTTTATGAAAAACATCGCAAGCCGATACTTCCTATTGCAGTTTTTAGCTATAATGAACATAAAGAAGTACCAGACACCTTTTCGATCAGTTACCCAACGATGACAGTTTTGTCCTTTCAATATTTAAAACTTCATTTAATCACAAAAAATTGGCGAACCTTTATCAAACAAGACAATCCTATTGCTGCAGCACTTCTAAGTAAAATGGGGTATACAGAGAAAGAGCGTATACAAGTAAAGTTAGAGTTTCTGCGAATGATCAGTCGGATGACGCTAGATCCAGCTAAAACGGCATTGTTGTATGGTTTTTTTGAAACATATTTAAAGTTGAATAAAGAGGAGGAAGAAGAAATGCGTGAGAAAATTTCTGAATTACCAGAAGAAGAAGCAGAGCGAGTGTTTAGATTACCTAATTCATATTATGAGCAAGGGTTAGAACGAGGTATGGAGCAGGGGTTAGAGCGAGGGCTGGAACAGGGATTAGAGCGAGGCATGGATCAGGGATTAGAACGTATCGTTCAACATATGGTTAATAAAAATCTTTCAAACACGGAGATAGCAGAGTTGACAGGTTTAAGCGAATCTGAGGTAAAGACGTTCAAAAGAAATATAAAGTAAACGTATGTGCATGATCCAACACTGGTTAATATCTTTTTTAAACTTTATGAAACAGCTAATCGTTTTAAAGTGGCTAAGCATTGGAGGAAGAAGAAATGCGTGAGAAAATTTCTGAATTACTAGAAGAAGAAGCAGAGCGAGTGTTTAGATTACCTAATTCATATTATGAGCGAGGGTTAGAGCAGGGATTAGAGCGAGGCATGGATCAGGGATTAGAACGTATCGTTCAACATATGGTTAATAAAAATCTTTCAAACACGGAGATAGCAGAGTTGACAGGTTTAAGCGAATCTGAGGTAGAGACGTATAAAAGCAAGTAAGGCGTAAGACAATATCTCAAATAAAAAATCTCCCTTGCTACTATATTCACGTAGCGAAGAGAGACTTCACTTTATGGTTCAAATGGTTCAGCAGCTATATGATAGCCTTTTCCGTTCGTAGATATTTCAATGTCGCCTGATTGGACGGTTGAGAACATCATTGTACCTATGGCTTTCAGTCGCTTAACAACAGATCCATGTGGATGGCCATATTCGTTATCTTTACCGTATGATAAGAGTGTTACTTCTGGCATGACGGCATCTAGAAATGGCTGTGAACTACTCGTGTATGAGCCATGGTGTCCTGCTTTTAAAAAGGTTGATTTTAAATCAAAATCACGGCCAATTGTTTCAAGTTCTGATTTCTCGTGAGCGTCACCTGGGAATATAAAGCTGACGTCATTGTACACAATACGTGTAATGATTGATGAGTCATTAATATCTTCTGCATCAGCATTTGTATGTAATATTGTTGCAGTAATGTTGCTATCAAATGAGAATGTTTGGCCGATATTAGGTATTTCAACGTTGATTCCTTGTTCTTCAAGTGCGTCTAAATAACGTCCATATGTAGCAGTCGTATGACTTCGTCCGCTATCTAACACTTTGTCTACAGGAAATGCACGGAATACTTTTGGCATGCCTCCGATATGATCCCAGTGTGGATGTGTCGCTATGACGAGATCTAATTTTTCTACATTCTTCTCTTGCAAAAATGTAATAATTTTGTCGCCATATTCACTGAGCCCTGCATCAATAAGTATGTTTGCTCCTGCAGGTGTTTGAATAAGCGTCGCGTCTGATTGACCAACGTCAAGTGAGTAAACGTTAAGTTGCTCAAGTGATTCAAGTTTGTAAGAATCCTCCATTGCACGTGTTAACATAACAGAAAATTCGGCACGGCTAATATCTTTTAATGGTTCAAACTTTCCGTTTGTTGTACCTGCAGCAACGCCTTTGTATGCGAGTAAATCTATTTGTCGTTTTGCCCAACTTTTATTGGCGTCGTTAAATGATGGATTCGCAGTTCCTGTTAAACCGAATGCATCGGCGACAATCCTTGCCATCTGTTCACGTGTAAGTGTATCTTTTGGACCGAATGTGCCGTTTGGATAACCGATAATGAAGCCTGCTTCGACAGCTGCTTCTACAGCAGGTGCGTAATAAGCCGATTTTTCAACGTCTGGAAACGTTGATTGATTACTCGGTGGCTCTGGTAGTTGCTTTGCGCGGTATAACATAAGTGCAGCATCTGCACGGGAAATAGAATCTCCTGAACCAAATGTGCCGTCTGGTAAACCTTCAACAACACCTTGTTCATGTAAATACATCACTTCATTTTTCGCCCATGATGGTAAGTCAGGAAAAGCACTGACTGTAGGTACTGTTATAAATAACGAAATAATAAATGTAAATAAAATAGCGAGAAAATAGTTTTGCTTCACTTCTAGTACTCACCTCCTATGCTAATGATGAAAAAACAAATAAATAACTCCTTAACTACCTCCACTATAAGCATCGAAGGTATTTAAGGAGCAATGTCTATAATTAACTCATCGTATGTGATAGTTATAGAATAATGCTTTTTAATATCATACCATATATTTCAATTTTGTTAAGAATATATAACGGGAACTTTAATAATAATAATGACTTTAATTAAAATGTTCACAAATCGTATATAAATTGCTTATGATTTAACGGTTTGACTTAAAAAAGGCTGTACGAGTGCCCGGACTTCATCTGTTGAGTTCGTTTGCATAAGTTCATGACGTAACTCGCTTGCGCCTCTAAAATCACGGACGTATATTTTAAAGAAACGTCTAAGTGGTTTGAATAATCGCGGTTCTAATTCTGTGTTGTACTTATCGTGTAAATCTAATTGCAATAATAATAAGCTAAGCAATTCATCCGGACCATATTTACGTACTTCTTTTGCAAATGCGTAAGGGTTTTTAAAGACGCCTCTACCGATCATGACGCCATCGACACCATACTTTTCTACAAGTTCTTCACCTGTTTTTCTATCGGGAATATCACCGTTAATCGTAAGCAGTGTGTTCGGTGCAATTTCATCGCGTAATGCTTTAATTTCAGGAATAAGTTCCCAGTGTGCATCAACTTTACTCATTTCAACTTTCGTTCGTAAGTGGATTGATAAGTTGACGATATCTTGTTTTAAAATATGTGTGAGCCAATCACGCCATTCATCAACAGAAACATAGCCGAGCCTTGTTTTTACGCTAACAGGTAGTCCCCCTGCTTTAGCTGCTTGAATAATTTCAGCAGCAAGTTCAGGATGGTTAATCAGGCCGCATCCTTTACCTTTTGTTGCGACGTTATGTGCGGGGCACCCCATATTAAGGTCAATTCCTTTAAAGCCGAGCTCTTTCATCCCGTGACTCATCTGTTCAAAGTACTTCGGTTTGTCTCCCCAAATATGTGCGACAATTGGTTGTTCATCTTCAGTAAAAGTAAGTCGCCCACGGACACTTTCTTTGCCATTCGGATGGCAATAGCTTTCTGTATTTGTAAATTCTGTGAAAAAGACGTCTGGTCGTCCGGCTTCGCTGATGACGTGGCGAAAAACGACGTCTGTAACATCTTCCATTGGTGCTAAAATGAAAAATGGCCGTGGTAAATTGTGCCAAAAGTTTTCAGTATGTTCCACGTGATATCCTCCTACTTAACCGTTCAAAAGTATTTTTCTACTTGTACACTTATACCATGATGGGTAGCTGATTTCAAATAAATTGAACAAAAAAAGATGCACGTATGTGCACCTGTTTATTTACCTTCATTTTCCCAAGCATCGAGTTTTTCCATTACAGCATCGTACGTTTGTTGTGAGATGTCTGGAAGTTCACCGAGTATTTTTTCTGCTTGTTTAAAGCCTTCGATAATTGCACCTTTTAATGTGTCAATTTTATAGAGATCTCCACCAGAAATAGCTCGTGCAAATGCTATAATTCGATCGCTCGTCGCTTCAACGCCTAATGGACCACTTGGAGAGATGGCTTCATTTGCTTCGGCGCGTGTCTGTTCGTCAACTTTGATGATGTCATCATCAGAAATATCTTGAAATGTTTTTCCTTGTTGTTTTAATAAGTTTTCAACCATTTGTCTTAGTTGTTGATGTGTTTGGTCAGCTTCTTTTTTCAATTGCTGAATGGTCGCTTTATTATAAACGTGTGTTTGCTCTACTTCGGATGACTTTTCATAAATAGCCGCTTCATTCGTTTCTTTTCGTGTTTCTACTTGTTCACTTTTCTGTTTAACTTGATCGTGTTGTTGCCATATATGTGGTTGCGTGTTATTACTTATTTTCATAACGTTTCCTCCTCTTTTGTTATATATCGGCAAAAATGGTTGAAATGTGAAGCGAATTTGCGAGAATAAAAGCAAAAATGGACTTTAACCACGTGTTTGTGATTAAAAGTCCATTTATCTTTATTTTACTTCGTATTGTCCCATCATGCCTGCATCTTCGTGTTCTAAAATATGGCAATGATACATGAATATTCCTTTATGTTTAAATGTAGCGATTAATCGTACGTTTTCGCCTGGTTGAATAAGGACGGTATCTTTCCAGCCTGTTTCGTTTGCAGGTGGTTCTTCGCCGTCACGATCAAGAACTTGGAATTGAACGCCGTGTGCATGGAATGGGTGTGCCATACCACCGTTAATGCCGGTTCGTTTATTTGAGACTTCCCAAATTTCCGTATCGTTAAAGTTAACTTCTTCATCAATTCGGTCCATATCCATTACTTCGTCATTAATCGTTAAGCGGTCACCAACTCCAGCCATCACGAATTCTCTCGTTTTTACAGCGTCTTCTTCAATTTCTCGTTCGATAGAAGTGAGTTGTTTAGCTATCTTCGTAACGGGTGACTGTTCATCTGTTACGACAAACTCCATAATGTCGGCGTCTGGTTCTGTATCTGATCCTGAGTTTTCAACTTTAGAGTCTTCATTAATGAGTGTTATTTTCTCACCAGGCTCAAATGTAGAGAAGTCGACTAATATTTCTGCTCGCTCACCTGGACTAATGCGCAGTCCAGTCATTGGTACTGCATCTTCTAGCAAGCCACCATCACTTGCAATTTGATAAAATTCTTCGTCATTATCAAGTGATAAATGATACGTTCTCCCGTTGGATGCATTGACGACTCGGAAGCGGACGACACCTTGTGGAACGTCTAAGTAAGGTGAGATTGCTCCGTTAACGAAAAAGGCATTTCCGATAAATCCACGCATAATGTCTGTTAAACTCGGGTTATATCTGATGCTACCTTCAGCATCCATTCGTTTATCTTGAACGATTAATGGGAAGTCATTTTCACCATAATCTTTCGGAATATCTAATTGATCGGTTATTTCATCTTCAATAAGTAATAATCCAGCTAATCCTTCGTAAATTTGCTTTGCCGTTCGCTCCATATAATGGGGGTGAAACCAAAGTGTTGCAGCTGGTTGTTCAATTGTAAATTCAGGTTCCCACGTTTCTTCTGGATCAATGATTTGATACGGACCACCATCATAATCTCCGATGACGCGCAATCCATGCCAGTGCAGCGTCGTCGCTTCATTTAATTCGTTATCAACGACCATTTTTACTTTATTACCTTCTCTGACGCGAATTGCAGGGCCGAGAAAGTCACCGTTATAACCTAAAGTTTCCGACATGACGCCGTCGATAATTTCATGTTCACCGTGTTGGGCAGTAATATGATATTCAGATGAATCTGGTGACGGATCTAAGTCTTCTAATAGTGGCGGGATCGGTAATGGTTTTGATTCGACGAGTGCTGCGACGTCGAGTGATTTTGTTTCTTTTTCATCTTTTATAATGAATGTGTTGGCGAGATAATAACCAGCACCTCCGAGTACAATGATTGCAACGATGATTGCTATCCACTTTTTCATCTATATGATTCTCCAATCTCTTATATCCTTTTTAATTATTCCACATCTATTATATATGGAACAGATTCGATTCGACAACGGAAAGGGTAGTGTGCCGTAAAGTATTTTTTAAAATAAGAAAATGTGTATGCTAAGTAAAAAGAATAGAGCCATTGCTAAATAAAGATGTGTAAATCGTTTGCGTGTTGACGGCCAGTATAGCCTGAGCCATCCGAATGTGACGACTGCTGTCAAGGTGAGCGCAGCAATAAGTCCTGAAAGCATTTTTCCATTTGTTAACTGGAACGTGAATCGATCAAACATGTAGAGCCCGTGAATAAGTATAAAAACGAGTGTTAATGTACCTGTCCATTTATGAAACGGTAAAAATCGTTTAGAAAATTGTGCGAAGGCGATTTTTTTCTTTCGCGGAATATTTGAACGAATCGTTGAAAACATCGCGTGTCTCGTCCAGTTTATAAGAAAAAATAAAAAGCCAATATAGCCAAAAGCAATTGATTTGTGTAATGAGCCAGTAAAGAAAACCCAACTAACAGCTATAAGAAGTATACCGTTTATGTAAAACCATCGATTCATATAATCACCTGAATCTATCATAGCACTTTCTCATGAAAACGACGTTATAAATGAATATCGATTTGAAAAGACTGAAAGATTAGGCTTTTCATAATAGTTTTTAACATTCGTATCATGAGAATGATGATGGTTCGTGTGATATAATATGTTAGTAATTGATTGAACGAAAAGGGGCTTGTATAGACAATGAAATTTTTTCATACGGCAGATTGGCATTTAGGAAAGATTGTTCAAGGGATACATATGACAGATGATCAATCGTACGTGCTTGAGCAGTTTATTCAAGCAATTATCGATGAGCAGCCTGATGCGGTCGTTGTTGCAGGTGATATTTATGACCGGGCAGTGCCACCAACAGAAGCGGTTCATTTATTAGATGACGTATTTAAACGAATCATTGTTGATTTAAATGTACCGATTTTAGCGGTAGCAGGTAATCACGATAGTCCAGGAAGAATTGACTTTGCTAGCTCCATTTTAAAAGGAAAAGGATTGCATTTGGTCGGTCGGATGCAGCAAGACTTATCACCCGTCGTTTTAAATGATGATTACGGAGACGTTCATTTCCATCTCATACCGTATGCTGATCCGAGTACCGTTCGTCATGTTTTGGAAGACGATACGATTAAAACGCATGACGATGCAACGAAAGCTATTATTCAAAAAATTAATGATGAAAAAGATGAGCAAGCACGGCACGTATTTGTCGGGCATTTATTTGCGACGCCGTACGGAGAGCCCGAAGAAAATGAAAGTGATTCAGAACGGCCACTTTCGATTGGTGGCGCGGAGTATGTGAATGCGCATCATTTTAAGTCGTTTGATTATACGGCGTTAGGCCATTTACATCGTGGGCATTACGTGTTAGATGAAACGATTCGTTATTCAGGCTCGTTATTAAAATATTCCTTATCAGAAGAACATCATAAAAAAGGTTTTAATATTGTTAAGTTGGATAAAGCAGGGAATGTGACTGTTGAGAAGCGGTTATTAACGCCGATGCGTGATATTCGAACAGTTGAAGGAACGATTGAAGACATTCAATCACATGACGTCAATGAAGACTATGTGTTCGTGCAGTTGCTGAATAAAGAGCCGATTATTTCACCGATGGAAAAAGTGCGAACGACTTATCCGAACGCGATGCACGTGATGAAAAAGTCAGTGCAGCAGTTAGATCAGGAAAACAGGGAAACGTCTCATCAAGAGCGTTCTGAACTCAATGACTTTCAACTGTTTCAAGCGTTTTATAAAGAAATAAAAGGTGAAGAACCGTCTGAAGAAGTAGAGCAAATTTTCAAGGAGACGCTTGATGAATCTGAGCGGGAAAGAACAGAATCTTAGGCAAGCGAGGTGAAGTGAAATGAAGCCAATTAAATTAAGCATGACAGCCTTTGGTCCATATAAATATAAAGAAACAATTGATTTTACGCAGTTACAAGAGCGTCATTTATACGTTATTTCAGGAGACACGGGCTCGGGGAAAACGACTATTTTTGACGGTATTTGTTTTGCACTATACGGTTCAGCGAGTGGTCAAGATAGAGATAATGCTGATTCTTTGCGCAGTGATTTTGCAGATGATGATACGCATACTGTTGTTGAACTCGTTTTTGAGTGGAAAGATCGGACGTATCGTATTTTAAGACAACTTGGTCATATAAAACGAGGGAACAAATCAAAAACAGGTGACCGAAATGAGTTTTTTGAAATAATTGGAGAAGATGAAGTGCCGTGTGTCGATCGGCAAATCGTTTCTGAGATTAATGAAAAAGTTGAAGAATTACTCGGTTTAACACAAGATCAATTTAAGCAAATCGTTATGTTACCACAAGGAGAGTTCAGGAAGTTATTAACGTCAAAAACAGAGAATAAAGAAGAAATTTTACGTAGACTTTTTAAAACGGATGATTATAAGCAAATTGGTGAACAACTAAATAAGCGAAGGATTGCTTTGCAAGAAGCGTTCGACAAAGTTGATCATTCACTGGACTTGATTAAAAACCGTACGCGAGAGCTACCTATACGTGAACAGTCACAGTTGCAAGATGTGTTACAGCGTGAACATTTTCATACGAATCAATTAATTCACGCTTTACGAAATGAGGCGTCTCATTATGAGCAAGCATGTTCGCTGAACGAGAAGTCTGTTGAAAAAGCGAATAAAGATCATGAACGTGCTCATACGCAATTGTCAGAAGCAAAGGCTTTAAATGATAAATTTTTAGAGTTAGCGAATCAATCAGAACGTTTGGAGCGTTTATCAACAAAGAAGCCTGCAATGAAAGAAAAGGAACGCGCCATTGAACAGGCTGAACGAGCGAGTCATATTACGCCGATTGAATCTGTTGCGCAAGAAGCGAAAGAAGATTTGCAAAGAATTGTTAAGTTAGTTGCAGATGAAGAAAGTAAGCGCGTGACTGCGAGAGAACATTTTAACCGTGCAAAAGAAACGTATGAAATAGAAAAGGGTAAAGACGAAGAGCGGAAGCTTGCGACAAAACGTGTGACGGATTTAGAAGCGTATGTACCGGTCGTTAAAAATTTACAAGCGATGAAAGAGCAGCGGATAATTGCGGAACGTCAACTAGAAAATGCAAAAAAAGAAGCAACAGACGTAGATACGTTGCTCAAGCAGCGAAGAGAAGATTATGAACAATTAAGTAAACAAGTAGAAGAAAGCAATGAAAGATTAATCGATGAAACGGCTAAAAATAATAAATTAAACGATATGCGGGCGATTAGTCAGTCTGTTCAAGCATATATAAATGAAACGCATGCGTTACAGG
The DNA here is from genome assembly GCA_035301345.1 of Bacillota bacterium. Taxonomy (GTDB): domain Bacteria; phylum Bacillota; class Bacilli; order Bacillales; family Amphibacillaceae; genus CALAMD01. The sequence goes on along the minus strand of DATGUM010000012.1, from coordinate 10,678 downwards.
CGATTGACACTCAATTTTCAGATGCTAAAAAAGCATTTGATGAGGCAAAAAAGTTATTCAATACGCTGGAGAACAAGTTGTGGAACAATCATGCAGCTATGTTAGCGTCTCATTTACATGACGAAGAATCGTGCCCAGTATGTGGGAGTGTCGAACATCCGAATAAAGCAGCCTTTTTAGATGATGATGTGACGAGAAGTGATGTGGAAGCGCAGAAGAAAGTCGTTTCGCGAACAGAAGAAGCTTATATAGATGTGCGAACAGAGCGTCAGTCAAAGATGACGCGAATTGAAGAATTGTCGGAGTTATTGAAAGAAGAACATGTCCCAATGGACGATATTCATGCGTTTTATGAGCAGTTTGTCAAAGAAGGGAAACAGTTAAAGAAAGAAGTTGATGCCTTAGCTGTTTTACGAGAGAAAACACGAGAAGCAGAGAAACGACGTCAGCAAGTATATAAAGATATTCAGATTGTTGAAGAACGTACGAGTAAGATGCGAGATCATTTACAAGCAGTAACAAATGATTATGAAGCGAAAAAAACATTGTACAACGATCGTTTAACGGCTATTCCTGAAGCGTACCAGCAGTTGTCTGTTTTAAATACTCATCTTGAAGAAGCGAGAGAAGAAAGTAACGCTTTAGAAAAAGCCTTAGAAAAGGCGGAAGAAAATGTTCGGTTAGCTGAACGACAGTTGATCGAAATAGAAACGAATAAAAAAGGATTAGATAAACAACAAGTAACGATTGTCGAACGTGAAGATAAGGCGCGTAAGCGTTGGCAAGAAGCATTAGAGGCGAGTGATTTTTCTTCTGAACATGCGTATCAGTCAGCAAAGCAGTCAAAAGATACGGTCGAAAACTGGAAGAAAGAACTGAGTGCATATCAAGAGGAAATAGCGGTCGTCTCCGAGCAAGTTGTAGCGCTCCGTAAACAATTGTCTGGGAAAGAAAAGCAAGATATTAAATTGTTAATGGATACGGTTGAGCGCTTGCGCAGTATGTATGAACAGTACGTTCAGCAATTGAATCGTTCTCAGCAACTATTAAAAGACGTACAATCATGTATTGAAGATGCTACGATTGTTTATGAGCAACTGAAGAATCACGAGCGAAAACTTGCTGTCGTAACAGACTTAACAAATGTTATTCGTGGGCATAATGAAAAGAAAATTTCTTTTGAACGATTTTTACAAATGGAGTATTTAGACCAAATCATTCAAGCGGCGAACCTTCGCTTACAAATGATTTCGAGTGGACAGTATCAACTTGTTCGTAGTAATCGTCAAGAATCTCATGGGCGCCAAAGTGGATTGTCGTTTGACGTTTATGATGCATATACAGGGCGAAATCGAGATGTTAAAACGTTGTCAGGTGGCGAAAAATTCAATGCTTCACTTTGTTTAGCACTCGGCATGTCTGATGTTATTCAATCATTTCAAGGAAATATTACGATTGATACGATGTTTATTGATGAAGGCTTCGGATCGCTTGATGAAGAATCATTACATAAAGCAATCGATAAATTAATTGATTTACAGAAATTAGGACGAACAATTGGTGTTATATCGCACGTGAAAGAATTAAAAGAAATGTTCCCTGCAGTGCTCGAAGTGACGAAAGCGAAGGAAGGGTACAGTAAGACTAAATTTTTATTAAAATGATTAGCTATTAAGGAGATGTTTTTGATGAAATTAGTAAAATTATTATTCGTTGGTTTTGTGGCGGCGTTTTTAGTCGCTTGTGCAGATAATGTGGAGGAAGCGAAAGAAGAAATGGCTGGAGAGTCTGAAGCACTTGAAGAAGAAGTTGATGCGTTAGAAAAAGAAATAGACGAGTTAAAAAAAGAAGTTGAAGAACTCGGTAAAGAAGAACAAGAAGCCGTAGATGAAGAAGCTAGTGAAGACGTATCTGAAGGAACACTCGTTGAAACGTATGAAGAAGGGAAAATTATTGCTGAACAAATAGATGTTGACCAGTTATCGATGCAAATTAATACAGACAACCCCAACTCACGCGTACTCTTTTTCCATACAGACGATTATTCAGAGAAATATAAGACTGTTTTTGTGAAAAAAGAGAAACGATTAAAAATTATTGATGAACGAAAAGATGACTTAATCTACAACGAAATTATTAAGTAGTTATAACGTATCATATTTATCAGTCCGCCTATTAAACTATTAAAAGCTATTTTGCAAAATAGAATATATACATGAAATATACAAACGTGTTATAATTGGTTTAGTATAAAAGGATGATATTCTGCTTCGCCATATAGCTTATTATTCCTACTAAAAAAGTGAATAACAAAACATAGAAAACAAGATTTTTTGAATGCGGGGGAAAGATAATGGATCGGACAACTTTCATAGGAATTATTTTAGGAGTAGTTGCTGTTGGATTAGGTATGGTGCTTAAGGGTGTAAGCTTAGTTGCACTCGTCAATCCAGCGGCAATACTCATTATTTTTATCGGAACGGCGGCAGCGGTGCTTATTGCCTTTCCAATGCATACGATTAAAAAAGTACCGAAATTATTCGGTGTTATTTTTAAAGAAAAAGAAGACGTCAATTTATCAGAAACTATTCAAATGTTTACTGAGTTTGCTGAACTTACACGACGAGAAGGGGTTTTATCACTCGAGACGAAATTAGATGAAATTAATGATCCCTTCTTAGCATCAGGCATCCAGTTAGCTGTTGATGGTCAGTCACCAGATTTTATAAGGGACGTCATGATGGAGAAAGTTGACGCGATGGAAGTGCGTCATGCGGAAGGAGCGGCAGTGTTTTCACAAGCTGGTACATATGCGCCGACATTAGGAGTCTTAGGGGCAGTCGTCGGTTTAATCGCTTCACTTGCCAATTTGGAAGATATGGAAGTGCTAGGAAATGCTATTTCAGCCGCATTCATCGCTACTTTACTCGGTATTTTTACGGGGTATGTGCTTTGGCACCCTTTTGCGAATAAATTGCGAGAGAAATCAAAGCATGAAGTACAGAGTAAGCACATAATGATTGAAGGTGTTTTATCATTGACGATAGGAGAGTCGCCTCAAATTATTTATGATAAATTGATTTCTTATTTATCGGCAGAAGAGATAAGTAAGCTTGAGGAGGAGGCTGCTCATGCGTCGGAAGAAGAATAAAAAGCAAGAAGAAAAGATGGACGATTCATGGTTACTTCCATATGCTGACATGTTAACGTTATTATTTGCGTTATTTATCGTGTTGTTTGCGATGAGTGAAGTTGATATCCAGCGTTATAAAGATTTATCGCAAGTATTTAAACGAGAGTTTTCTACTGGTGGGGAAGGCGTGCTAGACTATAGTTCGCGACCGATTGAACCGTTAGACCGTGATCAATCGCCAACAGAAGAAGATTCGTTACCTGATCGTCCAGGAGAAGGCGAAAATGACCAGGATGATCATGCAGCAGTTCAACAAGAGATTGCTCAGTTGCAAGTGATTCAAGATCAAATGTCAGAGTATATTGAAGAAAATAATTTATCAGAAGTGTTAGGCACGAAATTTACTGATGAAGGACTGCTCGTTACCGTGCGAACGGATATTTCATTTGATTCAGGAAGTGCGAAGGTTAAAAAGCGAGGAATGGAAATTGCTGAAGAACTCGCACCGATTATCGCAACAGATCCACCTCACCAAATTGTCGTTAGTGGACATGCGGATGATCGCCCAATCGATAATGAAGAATTTCGCTCGAACTGGGAATTAAGTGTGATGCGGGCGATTAATTTTATGGGTTTATTACTTGAGAATAAAGATTTAAATCCAGATCGTTTTAGTGCCAAAGGATACGGAGAAAACCATCCAATTGTACCGAACACGAGTGAAGAAGCACGTGCAAAAAATAGACGTGTAGAAGTGCTCGTTTTACCGAATGTTGAAATACAAGTTGAAGATTTAGAAAATATTGATACGGATTAAGATAGAATTCCTTTACGATGATATTTGCCTTTATCTTTAACGCAAATAACCGTAAAGGATTTCTATTGCTTTTTAGAAGGGAAATGGAAGTTATGACAAAACAAAATAAACACTCACAAGTAGTTGTAAAAGATTTATTAAACGGAGCGATTGAAGCTGTTAACCAAGTAATTCCACTAAAACCGAGCATTTTAAAACCAGAAAGTAAGGAAGACCCCATTGAATTATCGTTTGGCGTTCTTATTGGCTTTGTTGGGGATATTAAAGGCAAGATTATGTTCGTTGGTGACGCGGAAACGTTTGCTAATATTGGGGAAATCATGTTTGGCATGCCTGTAGAAGGTGAGATGCTGACGTCATTTAGTGGTGAGCTCGGCAATATGATTGCGGGTAATTTATCAACGAACATACATGCGAAAGGTTGGACAATTGATATTACTTTCCCGACGATGATGGAAGGAACGACACGCCTTCAAGGGTTTAAAAATGGAATAAAATTGCCAATTAGTTATGATGATTCGGGGCAGTTAGATATTTACTTATTGTTAGATGAATAAGTTTATTTGAGCCAACCTTTTTCTTTGCAGTAAGAAATTGCTTCAATACGATTCGATACGGCTAGTTTGTCGAGAATCGTAGATACATAATTTCTTACTGTTCCTGACTTTAATTGTAAACTAGCTGATATTTCTTTTGTCGTTTTGCCTGCTGCAACGAGTTCAATGATTTGGATTTCGCGAGCAGTTAATGGGTTTTTTTCTTCATAAGCGAGTTCAATAAGTTCAGGCGCATATACTTTTCGTCCGTTCATAATCGATCGAATAGAATGCGCGAGTTCTTCGCTCGGACTATCTTTTAATAAATAACCACTCACATTTGCATCTCTTGCCCGCTCAAAGTAGCCTGCTCGAGCGAAAGTTGTTAAAATAATGACTTTACATGAGTGGTCTTTTAGCGCTTTTGCAGCATCTAATCCTGTAAGTAGAGGCATTTCAATATCCATGATACAAATATCTGGCTGGAGTTCATCAACGAGTTTGATTGCTTCTTCGCCATTTTTTGCTTTTCCGACAACTTGCATATCTTTTTCTAAATCAAGTAAAGATCCTAATGCTCCGAGTAATAATGTTTGATCCTCCGCGATAACAATTCGAATCAACGCAACTCCTCCTTAAAAATTATTTAATACAACACGTGGAATCGAGATACTTAATGTCGTGCCATTATCTTCATTAATCATTAATTGTCCATTCATAAATTCTAATCGTTCTTTCATTCCTCGAATGCCGTGACCGTCTAATGTGTTATTTTGTGAATAAATCCCAACACCATCATCACGTATTCGAATCATTAATTGTTCATCTGTTTGATCGATATCAATTTCACATTGTGTCGCTTGACTATGTTTCACGACATTTGTAATGGCTTCTTTTAAACACATGCTTAAGACGTTTTCTGTGAGTAAAGGTGTTTCTTTTAGCACGGCGGAGCCATTAATCTGCACGCTAATATTAGCAGCCGTTAACATTTGTTTAATACGAACTAATTCATCGACTAACTTAATTGTTCGCATATGAGAGACGAGCTCACGAACTTCTTTTAAAGCAGTACGGGCTGTCCGGTTAATATCTTCTAATTCACTCTTCGTCTGTTCAGGATCTGTTGCGACAACTTTACTCGCTAAATCACTTTTTAGGCCAATCAATGATAGCTTCTGTCCGAGCGTGTCATGTAAATCACGGGCAATTCTTTCACGTTCTTCAATAATGGCAAATGATGCTAACTTTTGGTTGGCAACATCGAGTAATTGCTCAAGTTCTTCGCGTTTATTCCTGAGATAAATCGTTATTGGTAGTAAAATAACGCCAATTAAAGTAATCGTCAAATAAGGGATTTGTGGGATGAAAAGTTCTGTTTGCACGAAAAACCCAACTAAAATAGTCGCTATTGTTGTCACTGAATGCACGATATAAAGAGTAATGAAAACAGGTTTTTGAACGATATTCCCAATGAAAAAAGCTAAGAACAGAGCGAAATAGACGTATCCGAATAAAATCGTCATGACGCCACTAATAATCATTTGAATAATGACCCATATGTACACATATTTATTAGATAAAAGAAAAGATAATCTGTATGCTGTAAAAAATAAAATGACCATTAATAGTCCAATTAAAATTTCAATTTTTGATGAAGATTTAAAAATAAAGTAAAAAGGAAGTAAACAAAAGATAATCCAAACGTATAAACTTAACCCTGTATTTTTAGGGAATAATTCGTACCATTTTTTCATATGAGACTCCTTCAAAAAAACAAATATAGAAACAAAAGATGTATACATTATAGCAAACAGTTGTTTATTTCAACAGATTAAAAATGCGTACTAACTATTGTTCATTCAGTTAGTACGCAATTAATATTTACTCTGTAACTCGCTTTTCTTTTGTCGGTAAAGATATGTTTTTCTTTTCTTTCATTTTTTCATGAACGTCTCTAAATGTTAAAAAAGACTTTGATGATTCGTCATATAAACGAAAGCGTAGTGACTTTAAACTTGTTCGTAACGTAATTGTCGTTGCATGTTGAAGCGGTGGCGTTAAATCGTGAGCAGCCTCTAAATGGTAGTTCGGAACACGTGGGCTTAAATGGTGTACGTGATGGTACCCAATATTCCCTGTAATCCACTGTAAGATTTTTGGTAATTTATAGTAAGAACTGCCGTCAACTGCAGCTTTTACGAAATTCCACTTTGATTCATCTTCGAAATAAGAATCTTCAAATTGATGTTGAACGTAAAATAACCAAATGCCGAGAGAGCCTGAAACGAATAACATCGGTAATTGAACAATTAAAAATGCTTGCCACCCAATCACATATATTAACGCACTATAAATAACTAAGATTGAAATATTTGTAATATACGTATTTAGTCGTTCGCGGCGATTAGCGCCTTTACGATTCAGTCGATTGGATACTAAAAATAAATAAAGGGGCCCGAGGCCGAACATAACAATCGGATTCCGGTACATACGATAAGCTAATCTTTTCGTTAATGGTGCATCAATGTACTCTTCAACCGTCATAATCCAAACATCACCGACGCCACGCTTATCAAGGTTACTGCTCGTTGCGTGATGAATTGAGTGATCGCGTTTCCACTTTTCATAAGGAAATAGCGTAATGACACCAGTAATTGTTCCAACAATCCGATTGGCTTTGTTGTTTTTAAAAAATGAATAGTGTGTACAGTCGTGAAAAATAATGAAAATTCGAATAATAAATCCTGCAGCAATAATTGAGAGAGAAATACTTAGTAGAAGTGAAACTTTAAGTGCTTGGTAAGAAAGAAACCAAAGGATAATAAATGGAACAATTGTATTAAAGAGCTGTCGAATACTTGCCGAAAGGTCTGATTTTGCAAAAGGTGTTACGCTTTTACGCAACTCTCTTTGTTTATCTAAACTCATCTTTATTAAAACCTCCTAAAATTAACAATATCATTTGTTAGCATATAAGATTTACCCCTTATATGTAAGGCACAGTTATCATGTCATTTAAATGACATTTGTCATATCAAAAAAAGTAATACACGTTATGTGTTAAATGACTGCTTTTTAAATAGTAAACAAATGAACAAGAACTTGTTAAAAATAGTTGATATTCATTTGTGAAATGACGTTTTATTATTGTAATCAAGGGATTGTTGTTAAATAAAACAGAATATTGACTTATTTTTAGTAAGTGGCTATAATGTTTGAAAATGACTAAAATACGAAAAAATAATATTTTTAGACGGCATAATTAAAAGTTATAGGTCTAAATTCATTCGCATATTACATAGAAACATGTAAGGCATTTGTTAAACGGTTTAAAGGTATTTTTAGAAAATATCAATTTTTCAAAATACTTCGATTTAACGTGCCATTATTTATTTTAGTCATGCGAATAAAAACATCTAGGGGGAGAAGGAATGTCTTTTAAGAACTTTTTAAAAGTATTGCTAACAGCATTGTTTGCAATCGCACTCGTTGCATGTTCATCAGGAGATTCTGATGACGGTGGCAATGATAATGGGGATGACGATGGGTCATCAGAAGAAGCAACAGAAGGCGGCGAGTTAAGAGTCGCATATTCAGCACAGCCTGATAGTTTGGACGTACATTTAAGTACAGCAATTATCGCTGCAGAAGTTATGGGGCACGTGTTTGAAACATTATTAACGACTGATTCAGATTACAACATTAAACCAATGTTAGCTGAGTCTTATGAACAAAGTGAGGACGGGAAAACTGTTACGTTTCATTTAAGAGATGACGTCGTTTTCCATAACGGCGAAGATATGACAGCGGATGACGTTGTTGCGTCAATGAACCGTTGGAAAGAAGGTCCGGGTGGTCGTGGACAATTTGAAGACGCAATTTTTGAAGCAGAAGATGACTATACAGTCGTATTAACAATGGAAGAGCCTTTATCAACAGCAGTTAGTTCAATTGCACAAGGTTCATCATCATTTGCAGCTATTTTACCGAAAGAGTCAATTGAAAATGCAGAAGCAGATGAAGACGATCCATTCGTTAAAACAGATGAATTAATTGGAACAGGTCCATTCCAACTTGAAGAGTGGAAGCAAGATCAATATATTCATTTAGCTAAATATGATGATTATGTAGGTATTGATGAGCCGGCAGACGGTTTATTCGGTGAAAAAGAAGCTTTAGTCGATGACTTATACTTTGAAATCGTAACTGATCCATCAACGCGTGTTGCAGGACTTCAGTCAGGTGAGTACGATATTGCTCAAGAAGTACCTTACGATAGCGCTGATCAATTAGAAAGTGATGAAAATATCGAGAACAATATTATTCCAGGTGCTGGAACGTTAGTTATGTTCACGAATAAGAAAGTGGGTCCTTTCACAGATCCAGTTGCTCGTGAAGCGTTAGCAACACTTATTGATGTGGAAGAAATGATGACAGCAGCATTTACAGATCCGAAGTACTTCTCATTAAACCACAACTTAATGATGCCGCACCAAGAAGAAGTTTGGTACAGTGATGAAGGAAAAGATATGTACAACGTGAACGATCCTGATAAAGCGAAAGAACTTTTTGAAGAAGCAGGATACGATGGTGAAGAAATTACGATTATGACGTCGAGAGACTATGAATTTATGTACAACGCATCAGTTGTTTTACAGTCAGAATTAGAGTCAATTGGCATGAATGTTAAGCTCGATATTTATGACTGGGCAACATTACTTGACAATATGACAGATGAAACAGCATTTGACATTAATATGATTTGGTTAGGGTATAAGCCAGAACCTACGTCACACCACTTCTTAAACACAGAAATTTCTGGATGGACAGATAGTGAAGAGTTAGATGAATTAATGGAGAAGTTCCGTAGTCAACCAACACTTGAAGATGCTCAACCAGTATTCGGTGAGTTACAAGCTTGGTTCTATGATTATTTACCAGCGATTAAGCTCGGAGATTATAACCGTGTAGATTCAACACGTACATCTGTAGATAATTACCAGTTCTCAGATCGAATGATTTTATGGAACGTTTCTAACAATAAATAAGCTTTAGGAAAAATAGGTGCAATGATTATTCATTTGCACCTGTATTTTCCTTTATAGGACACATTAGAGGAGGATAAGCATTGAGTGAATTAGTGTTAAATACTTTCTCAATTACAGCTCGTTGTAAAAAGACAGGCATGTTAGGGGTTGCTGTAAGTACAGCGCGTCCAGCTGTTGGAGGATTAGCTGTTTATGTTAAAGCAGGTGTAGGAGCCATTGCTACGCAAGCAGCCCTTAATCCATATTTAGGAATTGACGGTTTAAAGTATTTAGAAGAAGGGATGAATGCAGAAGAAGTTATGAATCGTGTTCGTTCAGAAGATAAAGAAGATGAAAAGCGCCAATACGCAATTGTTGATAATAATGGAAACGCTCACGGGTATACGGGAACAGGAACAGTTCCATGGGCAGGTCATCACATAGGTGATCAATTTGTCGTTGCAGGGAATATGCTCGTTGGAAGTGACGTTATTAAAGACATGGCTGCATCATTTGAATCGACAGAAGGTGATTATTTACCCGAACGTTTATTAAAGGCTCTCCAAGCAGGTCAAGATGCAGGAGGCGATAAGCGTGGTAAGCAATCAGCGGCGTTATACGTATCACACGAACGTGATTACTCACTCGTTGACATCCGTGCAGACGAACATGATGATCCAGTAAAAGAATTAAGAAGGATTTATGGCGTTTGGAAGGAAGAACTGCTCCCATATATTGACCATCTACCTGTTTATGAAGGAAGATAACAACGTTTTAATGTATTTAAACTTATTGACTAGTTCCAATCGTTCACATGAATACACCGATGATACTCACTATTGAACTTGATAGAACTAGTCTGTTTTTTGTTCATTTATAATGAAGTACATAATGCATGTAAGTAGATTAGATAATGCGTACATAATACCGTAGATAACTCGGTATCAAACGAAGAAAAAATATATATTCAAAGGAGGTCAAAGATGTGATTAATTATATAGTTAAGCGAATTCTTTCGTTAATTCCCGTCTTATTCGTCGTTTCAGTCGTCATTTTTTCCATCATTCATATGACACCCGGCGACCCAGCGTCGATTATTTTAGGGCAAGATGCAACGAAGGAACAAATTAATGATTTAAGGGAACAGCTCGGCTTAAATCAA
>DATGUM010000011.1:0-87540 GCA_035301345.1 Bacillota bacterium | reverse complement strand
CCTTATGACAATGCGTGCATCGAATCATTTCACGCCATTTTAAAGAAGGAAGAAGTCAATCACGTTCAATATTTAGATGAGAACTCGGCAAGAATAGCTTTGTTTCAATATATTGAAGGCTGGTATAATCGCAAAAGAATTAATGGTAGCATTAATTATCAAACACCACAAGAAGCAGAAAATATATGCTTCAATATCGGTTAAATAAAAGGCAATGGAAACTTAAACTATTTGTGTCCAAGATATTGACGTAGATCCAATACGTACTTTTGATTTTGTATTTTCCATACTTTTAATTTTTAACTATAATATTTCCTATAATAAATTTATTTCTACATACAAGCTAGCGAAAGAAATTGCCTGTCACTCCTAGGGGAATAGTGAGATAGGAGCACCTATCTCACTACACATTACCGAAAATCCCTGAACATTTACCGGAGGCCAAGGTTCAGAAGTTGAGGAAAGAAGAATGTACACCAATTCTTCGTCAGTGCCAGGGAAAGGACAGGCAAGTTTCTGAAGCAATCACCTACAAGTATCAGTGAATGTTTTTCATCAAAACACTTCTCCAAATGTTATAATAAAGAAAAAAGGTTGGGAATCATATGTTTGTACAACATATTCATGACCGTTTAACTGTGCGCATGTTGAAAACGAGTGATGCTGAACCACTTTATCAACTGATCAAACAATCAAAACCATACTTAAGACAGTGGCTACCATGGATAGATGATGGCGTCACATTAAGTTACTGCGAAGAATTAATCGAAAATAACTTTTTAGCTCATGCAACACGCTCAAGCTTAACTATTGGCGTATTTTATGACGGACGAATCGTCGGCATCGTTACATTTAACAAATATAACTGGCGTAATCGCATTGGTTACATCGGCTACTGGCTCGGCGAACCGTATCAAGGAAAAGGCATTATGACTGAATCAGTCAAAGCGCTCATTCAGTACGGCTTCACAAAACTACGACTAAACCGTGTAGAAATCCACTGCGCAACAGAAAATATTAAAAGTCAGGCAATCCCTAAACGACTCGGCTTTAAAAAAGAAGGACACTTACGCGAAGCTGAATGGCTATACGACCACTTTGTTGACCATTTCGTTTATGGACTTTTGACAAGTGATTGGCAATAAAAAAGCGATGACTTTATCTCTTACTAGATAAAATCACCGCTTATTTTTATGCGTATTGTTTAAATAACTGTTCAATCTCTTCTGCTAAATCGTAATCAAGTGATGTTAATTTTTTGGCTGATAAAGTCGTTAAGCGTAACGTCACGTGCTTATGGTCAATTGCAATGTGTGGATGATGATTTTTTTCTTCAGATAATTTTGCCACACCATTGACGAATTCAATAGCCGCTTCAAAGCTTTTAAGCGAAAATTCGCGCTTAATCCAGTGGCCATCAACTAATTCCCAGTTCGGTACGTTTCGATTGTTTTCGTTTACCACGTTCATCACCTCTCATTTCGTTTTCATTTGAATGTTATGCAAATGAGCAAACAAACCATTTTTAGCTAATAATTCTTCATGTGATCCTTCTTCTTCAATCCCATTTTTCGTCACGACGATGATTCGGTCAGCGTTGCGAATGGTCGCTAAACGGTGCGCAATAATAAGTGTCGTACGATCTTTCGACAAGTCATTAAGCGCCTCTTGAATGATTGATTCTGTTTCTGTATCGAGTGCAGAAGTCGCTTCGTCTAAAATAAGAATCGCTGGGTTCTTTAGGAACATGCGTGCAATCGCGATTCGCTGTTTCTGTCCACCAGAAAGCTTTAGCCCACGTTCGCCTACTTCTGTTTCATAGCCGTCTGGTAATTCATTAATGAATTCGACTAAATGGGCGCGGCGTGCTGCTTCTTCAATTTCTTCATGCGTCGCGTCTAATTTACCGTAAGCGATATTTTCGCGTAGCGTCCCTGTGAATAAAAAGACGTCTTGCTGCACGATACCAATATGATGACGTAATGAGCGCACTTTCATGTCGCGAATATCAATGCCATCAATCGTAATATTCCCTTTTTCAACGTCATAAAAACGTGGAATGAGTGAACAAATCGTCGTCTTCCCTGCACCAGATGGGCCAACAAAGGCGACTGTTTCCCCTTGTTTCACATTAAAATTAATATTTGTTAAAACAGGTAATTGTGACGTTTCATACTGAAAGCTAACGTCTTTAAAAGCGATATTCCCTTTTAATGATTGAACGTCTTGTGCATCTTTTCGGTCAACAATGTCTGGGTCAACAGCTAACATATCTGAAAAGCGTTTGAACCCTGCCATGCCTTTCGGGTATAGCTCAAGTAATGCACTAATTTTTTCAATCGGTTTAAATAAGACGTTCACGATTAAAATAAATGCAACGAGTTCCCCGTACGACAGTTCATTGTTATAACTGAGCCATGCACCGACGACTAGCACGAGCAATGTGATCAGTCGCATCATTAAGTAAATATTTGCGTTAACGACTGCCATGACACGATATGCGTCGAGTTTTGACTTGCGGAACAAGTTATTATTTTCTTGGAAACGATTCATCTCATACGTTTCGTTCGTAAATGATTGAACGACGCGTGCCCCTGAGACGGCATCTTCAACGCGGGCATTCACGCCGGCGATATTTTCATACATATTACGCCACGCGCGTCCCATCCGAATATTGCTGAAAGAAATAAAGAAAATTAAAATCGGGACAATAAATAAAATAATAAGTGCTAGTTTTACATTAATCGTCACCATAATAAAAAAGGCCCCGAAAAATGTCATGATAGCGATGAAAAAGTCTTCTGGTCCGTGGTGAGCAAGTTCACCAATTTCAAATAAGTCATTCGTTATTCGACTCATGATATGACCTGTTTTCGTATTATCAAAGAATTTAAATGATTGCTTCTGTACGTGAATAAATAAATCTTCACGCATATCTGTTTCAATGTTTAATCCGAGTTTATGCCCGTAATACGTAACGACATATTGTAAAAAGGAACTAAGTAAATAAATAGCGAATAAGCCGATACTCACTTTCACGATTAAATCCCATTGGTTTGTCGGAAGTAGTCGGTCAATAAACCATTGAACAGCGACTGGAAACGTGAGTTCGAGCAATGCAACGATAACTGCACTCGTAAAATCTACGATGAATAATCGTTTGTGTGGTTTATAATATGAGAAAAAACGTTTCAGCACTTGTTGCACCTACCTTTTTGTTAAATGTATTGTGGATAAGTTTATCCGTTGAAAAAATCTCTAGTATGTTGAATATTATACACAAAGTTATCCACATATACACATTCATGAGCATATATTGTGTGTTTGAAATTTATTTTATACTTTATATAGATTCGTTCTTTTTTTCATCCACATCTGTGTATAAGTTTATAAAGTTTGTGGATTGTTTACAGAGAAAATGGGACAAAATAGAAATATCCTCTACTTTCATTTTGTCCCAAACGTATCCACATGTTTAAGATTCTTCTAATGTAACGGTCGTTTCTTGTTTCTCTCCGTCTCGGTAAAACGTAATCGTTAGCTCGTCGCCACCGCTTTTTTCTTCGTAAAGAACTTTTCGTAAATCAATCGTACTTGAAATATCTTTCCCATCAAGTGCTGTAATGACGTCGAGACGTTCAAGCCCGCCACGTTCTGCAGGTGATCCGGGTTCAACACTCCATATATAGACGCCACCTGTCACGTCTTCAGGTAATTTCAGCGTTCGTTCACGTTCGACTTTCGGCACTTCATCTAATCCATAGCTTTCAATGCCTAAGAATGCGCGTGTTACTTTTCCTTCTGTTTCTAACTGGTCAATAATCGGACGGGCGACGTCAATTGGAATAGCAAAGCCAATCCCTTCAACAGATGATTCATTAATCTTCATCGAATTAATCCCGATTAATTGTCCGTCTAAGTTAATGAGCGCTCCTCCACTATTTCCAGGGTTAATCGCTGCATCTGTTTGTAATACTTCTGCTTGCCAATCCGCTCGTCCGTCTTGGTTAAAATCTAACGGAATCGTACGGTGTGTCGCACTAATAATCCCTTGTGTCACTGTGCCAGAAAACATATGTCCGAGTGGATTTCCGATAGCAATTGCTGGTTCACCAACGTTTAATTGTTCAGATGATCCCATATCAACGACACTATCTACTTCATCAGCACTAGCGCGTAAAACAGCTAAATCGGTAAATAAATCACTTCCTAACACTTTCGCTTCAATTGTTGATTCATCAAAAAGAACGACTTCAACTTCATCTGCTCCTTCAATAACATGATGGTTCGTCACAATATAAGCGTAGTCGTCACCTATTTTATAAATAACACCAGATCCTGTACCCGCTTCGCTTCCGTCTTGTTGTTGCCAGAAGTTTGCTTGATGTCTAATATTCGTTACGCCGACGACTGCTGGAGAAACTTTTTCAACGATGTCAGTTATTTGTGACGTAATGTCGACGGAAATTTGTTCAGATGAACCTTCCTCGCCGGGAATCGTTTCATTTGTTTCTGTTGATTGTGGTTGCTTACCGAGTATCATCATATTTGCGTTAACGAGTAAAAAAGAAAGTAAAATACCAATGATAATACCGAGCATGACAGGAACAACCCAAGTGAGTCGTCGTTTTTTGCTACGTGTTTGCTCATTTGAAGGATTTGTTTGTTCATGTTCAGAAGGCATCGTTTATCCCCTTTCATCCATTAACTAACGTTAAACAATTGTGTCGCTTGCTTTGGATCTGTGTCATAAATGTCTATATCAACGCCACGTTCTTGTAAAATATTATCAACAGACATACGCGCGAGGTCTTTCATATTATTGTCTTGGCTTAAATGGGCCAAATAAATCCGCTTCGTATCATTATCAATGACGTCATAGAGGGCTAATCCACAGTCTTCATTAGAAATGTGTCCAGAATCCCCCAAAATACGGCGCTTCACGCTCCACGGGTAACTACTCATTTGCAGCATACTTATATCATGGTTCGCTTCAAAAACGAAAGCGTCTGCCCCTGCGATTGTTTGCTTAATGCGATCGGATACGTAACCTAAATCAGTGACGAGTGCTACCTTTTTGCCATTTTTATTAAACGTATAAAACATCGGATCCGCCGCATCATGAGAAACAGCGAACGACTCAATGTCAAGGTCACCAATCGTCTTTATTTTATGTTGTGGGAAAATAAATTTCTGATCAGTCGTTAATTTCCCGATATGTGGTTCCATCGCGCGCCACGTTTTTTCATTCGCATAAATAGGTAAATTAAAACGTCGCGCCATCACGCCTAACCCTTTAATATGGTCACTATGCTCATGCGTCACTAAAATACACGACAGTTCATTCGCATCAACGCCGATTTGTTCGAGCTGAGTCGTTAATTGCTTTCCACTTAAACCTGCGTCAACGAGAATTTTTTCGCCGGCAGATTCAATATAAAAAGCATTTCCCGTACTTCCCGAAGCTAATACACTAAAACGCATTGTCATTCATTTCCACTCCGATTCATTTGCTCAAGTTTTCGCTTGAAAAACTTCTTATACTTTTCTTTATCATCATCTTTTAAATCTTCCGATTGATTGATAAGATCTTCATTTGATTCTAATGATTGTTTTAAAAACACGTTTTCATCCCCTGAGAATGAAAAGCCTTCAATCGCATTGACGAGATAATCAACGTCGTCATTCACTGTCACGCGCCACGTCGGCACGAATACTTGAACGCCGTTTTCTAATGGAACACGTGTATGAAAACCAATTTCTACATTTGATACGGAGTCGCCTGGATTTAATTCTTGCATATTGTAAATCGTCTCAACTGCTCGTAGTGGTTCAATTAAAGATTCTTTATCTTCCATTGCTTCACCTTCTTGGAGCATCGACTGTGTATAATGTGTCACTTCATTATCATCATTTAAATAAGCGAGCAACATCCCGTTTTGATTATAGTAAATGCGTCGTTCATTTTGCTTTTGAAAAAAGATAATAATGTTTAAATCTTTATTCCAATTCCAATATGAATAATCTGACGAATGGTTCACTTTATTTAAAATTCTTTCCTCAATATCGTCAGAAGGCATGTCTTCTTTAATCTCAAATGGATCCTCAAATGTCGAGAAAATAAGATGTTCTGTTAATAAAACAGGTTTTTGATCATCTAATTGTTTGATAGCTTTTAAATCGTCTTTATCAAATGATTGTTGCTTAACAGATATATACGGTTCTTCATCTGGAGCATCTGGTAAATCAGGTAATGAAATATCATCTGCTGCGAGCTGTTCTTCAATCGATGATTCTTCCCGTTCCATAAATGTTAAATCTGTTTCTTCCTTTTGCTCTAACAGTTGAATGAGTAAATAAAAATTTAAAATGAGAAAGGCGATAATAAATAGCGTTTTTATTTGGCTCCACTGCATTGTTTATTCGCCCTCCTCAATTGACGTTCTAATATCATCTGGTCGAATTTCCTGCCATACACCTTTGTAATTAATGTACCATACAGGGTCAAGTGTCACGCTAAATGTCGTTCCTTCCAAGTACGTCAGTCGATACCCGATATGAATATCACGAATATCTTCTTCATTATATGTTGAACTTGATTGTAAATATTGAATAACTTCTTCCCCTGATGGTAATTCGACAGACTCCACACCTAATGTGTTATTTAAACGGAAAAGCGGACGGACATATTGATGGAGTTGGTTATCGTGCCAAATTTGTTCCATACGCGTAATGTTTCCATTACTATGAACAGGGTAATCATCATATTCCATCTGAAAAGAGACAGAATTATTCACTTCGTTTATTTCCGCAAGTGCGTAATTATCCGTCCACCCGCGATGTTCATTAATATCTTCTAACGCTAACTCGAGTAGTTCAAGATAATCTATCGGTTCTTCACTCGGTACAATCGGATTAATAAATTCCATACTTTTACCTTCATGCTTCACGCGCATCCCGCGTTGGCCATCAGTAAAGTATGCTTCCCCGACATTCGGACTAACGAGAGACGGGTTTCTAAAGAGTGCATTCACGAGATGCGTCGGTTCAATCGTACGTACTGACAAAGAACGTCGCTTCATCTCGACATGATCTGCCGGAATGTATATCGGTTCTTTTGCTGAAAGTGCGATATATTCTACGAGTTCATCATGCTCCGCCATATACGCTTGAAGATCTTTATATGCACTGCTGTCATGAACAGTGAACATCATATATTCCTTTTTACTTTCACTTGGGAAGTATGCTTGTACGCTTGAATCGCCATCATCTAATACGATGTATACTTTTTCAAAATTCCACTGTGGCAACGATAGGTCCTCTTCATTTAATGAAAATAAACTTTTAATTGCTTCAGCTGGAATAGATGTTGCAAATTTAATTTCAACATAATTACTATCAAAAGATGTCGCTTCAGCCGAATGAATCGAATAATCGTCTAGCGTCCATTCATCTAACTGTCGATAAAAATTACGCCAGCGATTCGCTTCAGAAAAGCCAAATACACCGTCTTGCCTATGAAAAAGGACAGATTCTGGTTGAATCACTTTTCTCTTTGTTAACTCTTCACCGCCTAAGTCAACTTCACTAACGTACGTTGATTCAGACTGTTGTCGCTCACTATTCGGCTTGTAATTCCATAAATGAAACGTTAAAAATAAACTTAAACCGACGAGGACGATTAAAATAATTGTTTTTGTCGTTTCTATTTTCATAAGCTATCCCCCCGCTCTCCACTCAGAAGCGGCAATGTAAAGGAAATACTCGTTCCTTTTCCTTGTTGGCTATTAACCCAAATTTCCCCTGAATGGGCTTCAACGAGTTCTTTCGTAATAGCTAAGCCGAGACCCGAGCCACCGAGCTTTCTCGTTCGTGCGCGATCAGCTCGATAAAAGCGTTCGAAAATCTTATCTTTTTTATCAAACGGAATACCGATACCTTCGTCTTTAATACTAATTAATAAGTGTCGGTTTTTACTTTCTACTTTTCTGACAGAACAACTAATCGTACCGCCTTCTGGTGAATATTTAATGGCGTTGGAAATAATGTTATCAATGACTTGTGTCATCTTATCTTTATCTAGCCAAACATCATACGTACCTTTCGAAGGTAAATCACGTGTGATGCGGTAGCTTTCATCAAGATTCATTTCAAACCGATCAATAACTTCCCCAAAGTATTCAACAAAATTTATGCGTCTGCGTTCTAACGTGTATTCTTTACTATCCATACGCGATAATTCTAACAGTTCATTAACGAGACGTATCATTCGTTCCGTCTCATCTTGCGTTACTGCTATGAATTTCGGCGCTATTTCTTCATCTTGCCAAGCACCATCAGATAATGCCTCTAAGTAACTGCGCATCGTCGTCAAAGGCGTACGAAGTTCATGTGACACGTTAGAGACGAATTCTCTTCGTTCTTGTTCCATACGTTCTTCATCCGTTACGTCACTTAAAACGGTGATATAACCAGTTAATCGCCCGCGCTCATCAACAATTTTAGAAAAGTTCGCACGTACTAAGAAAATATCATCCGTACTTAAATCAATAATGACTGAGCTTCGTTCTTCTAAACCTTTCATATCACTTACACGGTCTTCTAAATCAAGAAACTCAAGTAATGTTTCACTTTGTGCTGGGTTGTTCTTTTTACCAATTAACGTATTAGCCGCTTCGTTCATAACCGTTATATTTCCGATTTGATCCGTTGCGATAACTCCTTCCGTCATATTCGATAAAACGGAGCTAAGTTTCTGCTGTTCCTTCTCGGTCGTTGCAATTGACATTTTCAATCGGTCATTTAAATCGTTAAACGTTTCTGCGAGTTGACTAATTTCGTCTGTACCGTAAATTTTTACTTTTTGTGAGAAGTCTCCACGAGCCATCGTCTGCGCTTGGCGCCGCATTTCAATAATTGGCTTCGTAATGGCACGGGCAACGAGCACACCGAGAATCGCTGCGACTGTAATCGCTAAAATCGATCCGCGTAAAAAGATTTGATTAATCTTCTGTAGTTGACTGTACACATTCGTAAGTGGCGCTTCTAAATAAATAACACCAACGACGTCATTCTCTTCATCAACGATCGGATCTGCTTTTACGTAAATACGCGTATCTGTCTCTGGATCGATCATCGTATTATTGAGTGGTGAACCGAATAAAAGGGCTTTCTGAACGATATCTTCTGTCGTCTTTTTCCCGAGAATGTCTTGATTTAAATAATCGTTCGTTCCGATGACCCGGCTCTGATTATTAACAACTTGCAGCGTCGTTAATGCGTCCATATCAATATCACGAACGACATTTTGTACTTCTTGTTCGAGTGATATTTCTTCATCTTCTGCTCGATCTTTCATAAACACTTCTTCTAAGTTATAACTGAGCAACTCTACGCGATCATTAATCGATCCTTTAAACGTGTCGATAAGTTCCGCTTCAATTTCCCGAACGAAATAAGAGCCGATAATTTGCACGGCTACTAGTAGTAATAAAATGTATATAATAATAAATTTCCATTGAATGGAACGAAAAAAACCAACTTTATTCATAGCGATTACTCCTGCTCAGGATTACGCAAATAATAGCCTACACCTCTCCTCGTAATAATCCATGTAGGGTCACTTGGGTTCTCCTCTATTTTTTCACGCAAACGTCTAACAGTTACATCGACGGTACGAACATCTCCAAAATAATCATAGCCCCAGACGGTTTCTAGCAAGTGTTCACGTGTCATCACTTGTCCGATATGACGTGCTAAATAATATAGCAGTTCATATTCACGATGGGTTAAATCCATTTGAACACCATCACGAGAAACAGCATATGCATCTGGGTGAATCGTTAAATTATCAATGACGATATTTTTCTCTTTCTTCACTTCTTCAACTTCTGGTGCTTGGTGGCGACGTAAATTCGCTTTCACACGAGCGATAAGTTCACGATTACTAAATGGTTTCGTTACGTAATCATCTGCGCCAAGTTCTAGACCTAGTACTTTATCAATTTCTGAGTCCTTAGCGGTTAACATAATGATCGGCATCGTATGTGTCTTTCTTACTTCTCGACAAACTTCGTTACCGTCTTTTTTCGGAAGCATAATATCTAATAAAATTAAGTCTGGTGATTCTTCTGTTGCACGTTTAATTGCTTCTTCGCCATCATAAGCACAAATTACTTCATAGCCTTCTTTTTCTAAGTTAAATTTTAATATGTCGGCTATCGGGCGTTCATCATCAACGACTAATATTTTTGAATTCAAACTGTCCACGTCCTTTTTTAATTTACAATTTTTAATATATATTCTTTATGTCTGTTCATTTGATTGTACATGCTTGTTCATATTTTAACGTATTTCAGAGGAAAAGTCTTTATTGTCGTTTTCATCGATTGAGTCAAGTTCTTGTGGGTACCTAATAAATATGTTCAAAATACCATCTTTTGTATAGATTATTTTTATTAAATGACTTTTTAATCACTTCAATGATATATTCTTCACTGTTTTCGGGTAATCGTTTCAGAACTATACTACGCTTGCCCACGAAGAATTAAGTACATTCTTCGCACAACAACTTCTAGAACCTTTACTAGCGAGGAGAAAGATTAAGCGACCGTTCTAGAACTATACTCCGCGTGCCGCGGGACGACCTCAACTTCTAGCTCTTCCACTGTCGTGTCAGTGCTAGAGATTTTCGGATACGTGTAATGAAATAGATTAACACCTATCTCATTACCTTCCCGCTGGCGTCTTCGTATAGTTCTTCCACTCGTTGTTAGGTGAATTAAAATTTACTCTTCGTCAGTCTGCGCATATTTCATATGCTCATTTAAATAGGGACGTCAACCTAAGACAGCGAGCTCAATCGCTAAATCCTAGATAACTAGACTCATCATTTGCCTACCATCACATGCAAGGTGTTGATCAAGGAAAGACACATACTTTCCAGTTTCACAATCAAAATAATAGTTTCTTTGAACGTCTATATGACCAAACTGTGTGTAAATTAACTTGAACGAAAGAAATGTACGGAGACGTCTGCGGGAATAGCCGTATCCGAAAATCCCTAATACCGACACGGCAGTGGAGGGATTAGAAGTTGAGGTAGGCCCGCGACAAGCGTAGTACATTTCTGAAGTGAAAACTTTACACAACAAGTAGGGCATAGTCCCACAAACATTTTACTTATACCGTTTTTAATGGGGTGCTTCAGAAATGTATGACGCTTGCCCATGAAGAATTGAAGTACATTCTTCGCACCATAACTTTATTTTCAAAAATATATAAGGAAAGAAGCTTAAATCATCAATCGCGCGATTTAAGCTTCTTCATATGTTTATTTATGCATGGGCAGGTGCGGGTGGGATATCTTCTGTTTGGTAACGATGGTCGAGGTCAACGAATTTGTTATATTCTTTAACAAATGCGAGTTCGACTGTTCCCGTCGGCCCATTTCTCTGTTTTGAAATGATAATTTCAATAATATTTTGTTGGTCAGATTCTGTATCATAGTAGTCGTCACGGTATAAGAAACCGACAATATCTGCGTCTTGCTCAATACTTCCTGATTCACGTAAGTCAGACATCATTGGTCGTTTATCTTGACGTTGTTCAACACCACGTGAAAGCTGTGAAAGTGCAATAAGTGGCACATTTAATTCTCGTGCTAACCCTTTTAATGAACGTGAAATCTCAGAAACTTCTTGTTGACGGTTTTCTTTTGAAAATTCACTTCCTTGGATAAGCTGTAAATAATCAATAATGATCATGCCGAGTCCGTGCTCTTGTTTTAAACGACGGCATTTTGAACGAATTTCGCTCACACGAATACCAGGTGAATCGTCTATGTAAATACCCGCATTCGATAAACTTCCCATCGCCATCGTTAATTTACCCCAGTCATCGGCTTCTAAGTTACCCGTCCTTAAGCGCTGTGAATCAATATTTCCTTCTGCACAAAGCATACGAGAAACGAGTTGATCTGCCCCCATCTCCAAACTAAAGATAGCGACATTCTCATCTGTTTTCACAGCGACGTTTTGGGCAATGTTTAGTGCGAAAGCCGTCTTACCAACTGATGGACGAGCAGCAATGATGATGAGGTCGTTCGGTTGAAAACCTGACGTAATCCGGTCAAGGTCACGATACCCTGTCGGAATACCCGTTACATCCCCCTGGCTCTGGTGTAGCTTTTCAATGTTGTCATAGACGTCAATAAGCACATCATTAATCGATTGAAAAGCACCAGAATTACTCCGGCTTGATACTTCTAAAATATTTTTTTCGGCTTCATTTAATACTTCTTCTACTTCATCTTCATTCGCATAAGTCGTCGTAACGATATCTGTTGCTGTTCGAATGAGCTTACGAAGCAATGCTTTTTCTTCAACGATTTTACTATAATATTCAATGTTTGCAGCTGTCGGAACACTTCCCGCTACATCTGATAAGTAAGAAACACCACCGACTTCACTAATCGTTTCTTCACTATCAAGTAATGTCGTCACCGTCACTAAGTCAATCGGCTCACCACGGTCTGACAACTTTAACATCGCCT
Source organism: Bacillota bacterium (assembly GCA_035301345.1). GTDB lineage: Bacteria > Bacillota > Bacilli > Bacillales > Amphibacillaceae > CALAMD01. The sequence continues at coordinate 74,987 of DATGUM010000011.1, read as the reverse complement.
CAAAAATACGTTGGTGACTCGCACGATAAAAATCACTCGCCACTAAACGTTCTGATGCTGTCGCAAAAGCACTCGGCTCTAAAAATACTGCTCCGATTACTGCTTGTTCAGCTTCAATATTATGTGGTGGTACACGATCATTCCATCCGTCGCTCAATGTGTTCCCTCCTAGCTACATATTTTTTACAATAGTTATTTTTCCTCGACAACGTGAACGTTAATCGTTCCGTCAACTTCAGCGTGAATTTTCACCGGTACTTTGCGGTGACCTAATGAGCGAATCGGTTCATCAAGTTCAATCTTCCGGCGATCTACTTTATAGTTGTGCGTCTTCTTCAATTCATCAGCAATTTGCTTGCTCGTAATTGATCCGAATAAACGTCCACCTTCGCCTGCTTTCGTTTTTATTTCAACCGTTACTTTTTCAATCGCTGCTTTTAACTGTTCTGCTTCTACCTTTTCAGCAGCTGCATCTTTTTCTTTTCTATTTTGACGTGCTTTTAATGCTTTTAAATTTGCCGGCGTCGCTTCAATTGCTAAATTGTTTTTCAATAAATAGTTGCGCGCATAACCGAGTGACACTTGTTTCACTTCATCTTTTTTACCTTTACCTTTAACATCTTGTAAGAAAATGACTTTCATTATTCAGCACTCTCCTTAAAATATTCATCTAATATAGCTTTTAACTGTTCTGACGTCTCTTCAATGGAACTATCTTCTAGCTGAGTAGCAGCATTTGTTAAATGACCACCACCGCCTAGCTTTTCCATAATGACTTGAACATTTATTTCACCTAAAGATCTCGCACTCACACCGATACGGTCAGCTGATATTTTCGCAATGACGAATGATGCTTCGATATCACTTAACGTTAAAAGTGTATCAGCCGCTTGGGCAATAAGCACTTGATCGTACTCATTTTCCTCTGTCGCTTGCGCAATGGCTACACTGCCAAAGTTAATCGTCGCTTTTTCAATCAGTTGACTGCGTTTTACGTATACGTCAATGTCTTCTTTCATTAATTGCTGGACGAGAACAGTATCTGCCCCTTTTGAACGTAAGTATGACGCTGCATCAAATGTTCGTGAACCTGTTCGTAACGTGAAGCTTTTCGTGTCAACGATAATACCAGCTAATAAAGCAGTTGCTTCAATCATTTTTAACTTCACTTTCTTCGGCTGATATTCAAGCAATTCCGTCACTAGTTCTGACGTTGACGACGCGTATGGTTCCATATAAACGAGCGTCGGATGTTCGATAAAATCTTCTCCTCGGCGATGGTGATCGATCACGACTTTATAGTCTGTCTTCGACAACAATCGCTCATTCGCAACGAGCATCGGTTTATGTGTATCAACGACGACGGCTAAACTTTGATTCGTAATTATTTCTTCCGCATCATCTGAACTAATAAAATGTTGCCAAATTGATTCATCTTGTTTCAGTTCAGTAATAATTCGCTGAACGCCGACGTGGATGTCTTTTTCATCAAAAACGATATATCCTTCGACGTCATTTGATTTAGCAATGTTAAGGACACCTATTGCCGCTCCGAGTGAGTCCATATCAGGCATTTTATGCCCCATAATGATAATCTTATCACTCGCCTGGACGAGGTCACGTAACGCATGAGAAATGACTCGTGCACGCACACGCGTCCGTTTCTCCATCGGGTTCGTTTTCCCACCGTAAAATTCTACTTTACTACGTTCATTTTTTACGACGACTTGGTCACCACCACGACCTAACGCTAAATCTAAACTCGACTGAGCAAGTTCTCCGAGCTGGGCGAGTGTTGCGTCACCTTTCCCTACACCAATACTTAATGTCACTGGATTTCGTTGATCCGCTTCAATATCAATATGGCGAACGTTATCTAATATAGCGAATTTATCTTTTTCTAATGCTGTTAACGCTTCTTGAGTAGCAATCGCTAAAAAGCGGTCTTGTGACGTACGTTTTAAATACATATCATGAGCTAACGCCCACTCATTTAAAACGGATGTCACAGCAGAATTCAACTTACTCTTTAGAGCATCTTCCATATTTGTCGTTATTTCATCGTAATTATCTAAATAAATAATGGCAATGGCTGATTTATTCTCTTCATATAAAACTTTCGTCTGTACGTGCTCTGTATAATCAAACAAATAAAGGAGTCGATCTTCTCTTTTAATCCGTGTATAAAGAAAATGATCCCCCATCGGAAAGGTTACTTCTTGCTTCTCTTCTCGGATAGCTTCAGCTAATTGATCCGAAATATCTCGTAAAGAGTCACCAACAATCGTATCTTCTTCACAAAAGTCGTTAATAAATGGATTGGCCCACTCGACTTGTAAATCTTCATTATATAAAATAATCCCGATTGGCATCTCAAGCAACGCTTCTTCACCGACACGTTTCATCCGGTGGGAAAGCGTTGATATATAATGCTCCGTCGCTCGACTATGTTGTAATTCTTTTCGCAGCGTATAAAAAAGCGATATGACGAGTGCAATCGTCATGACTAGGCCTAGTTCCCAGTTAAAGTACCATAAAGCAAGAACTAAAACTGTCGCTATCACGTAGATTATATACAAATGTGCACGAATCACTTTCATTTGATTTGGCTCAGCCATCCTACTCAACTCCTAGAAAATAACTACTCCATTTACTTCTTAACTTTTTTAACACGTTCACGTAATGAAAATCCAATATCAATAATACCAAACATCCGGACAATATAGATAAATTGAAAAGGAAAGATTAACGTAACGATAACTGCGATTATCGGAATTCCTATCGAGCGCCCTTTATGGTAGTTATAATAAAACAGTAATGAATAACCTTGTAAGGCGATAAGTAACCCGACTAATACGTAAACATTTTGTACGGCTAAATAAAGCGTACTATGAGGATCTAAGTCGATAAACATTAATATCATCGCTAATAAATAGATCCAAACCATGACAATCGGAAACGTCAAATCGCGAAATGGTGGGAATTTAAACGTCGTCTGTTCGATTCGGTTTAACAATTTATATGTGGCCCACTGAGAAACGAATGAGAGAATGACAGCCATTATAACGATCCCGACAGGCGCTAAATCTTTCAACCCGAAAACGATTGATTCGACTACCTCTATTTCTTCCGCTGACTGCTCAATACCGACTGACTGGACAAACTGTTGACTTGATTCTAGTGATTCTTCTAAAACAGCATCTATTTCACCAACGAAATCAACACCTAAAAGGAATTGAGTGAACAAAAATAACGCAACAATTCCCGCGATAAATCCGACAGCACCTCTTGCTAACGTTTCATAAGGTGTTGCGCCGTCCTTCATCGCTATCCCGATCATCAAGCCCCCGAAACTAGCGAGTAACGTCATCGGTATCGCAACAACTGTAAAGAACAGTGTTGACAAAATTGTCGCTGCAATAATCATTAGTACAGCTGCTTGCCAGTGGTAACGGTACGTATATACCGTAAAAGGAATTGGCAAGAGAAAGAAAGCAACAATTGAAAATACAGGGACAAAAATACTTACTAATAATAAAATAACGTAAATTGCCGTTAGTAAAGCACCATCTGTTAATTTCTTTGATTGATTCATAATTCACCTCAAACATGTTAAGCAGTTTAATAATAAAATCATTTCCCGGGAAATGATTCGCTATCTACATTAATATACACAGTATCTATTATACATTATAATAGATAAGTAGATTACTTTTAAGTGAAGGAATGAAATGAATGATTTTTTTGGATACTTTTTTGACGAGCATCAAGTTACCAAATAAGCAAGCGCTCTTTAAGTTAAATCGTACAGGCATGGATATCGTCGTTATTTATATGTTTTTGTTAATTTGTGTAACGTCCATCCCGACATTTATTGACCAAATAAACAATCCAAATGAAATTAGTGAACAAACACATTTCTTTTTTATACTTATTTTCTTTTTCATTTTTCATGTATTGCCAATGACTGTCATCGTTTTTCTAGCCATCTCATTACTCGCCTATATCTTCCTCGGCGTAACGAAGCTAATGCAACGGAAATTGCGATTCCAAATTTTATGGAAAATGATTGCTTATACGACGACTGTTCCATTTACGATATACACTGTTTTCGCTCTATTCTTTTCATTTTCTAACGTCTTTTTATTACTCTCTTTATTGTACACCGTAATATTGTTATTGAAAATGATTTCTATTTATCCACGGCGTAAAACGACTTGAAAAAAAGATATGTATAAAGTAAAAAACCTCTTAACACGTAAGAAAATAAATTCTTGCGATGTTAAAGAGGTTTTTTTATTATTCAGCGACGAACGGCAATAATGCCATTGTTCTTGAACGCTTAATTGCTTTCGTTAATTTACGTTGGTATTTAGCTGAAGTTCCTGTCACACGACGTGGAAGAATGTTTCCACGCTCTGACACGAAACGCTTTAATAACTCAACGTCTTTGTAATCGATATGAGTGATTCCGTTTGCTGTAAAGTAGCAAACTTTTCGTCTTCTAGGACGTCCGCGACGAGCTCCCATTGTTATGCCTCCTTCGTAATGAAGTTTTTTATCATTCATTTAAAATTATTTAAAAGATACATTCATATGTGTGTATAAATGTATGTGTGTGTATGTGCGTACCTAATATATAATATATAATTTATGTATATCTGTCAATACTCTAAGCGAGCTATTTATGAGTTTTTCATCATTAAAATTACTCATATAAAAAAGGCTGAGCCATAAATGACCCAGCCTTTAAAAAGTTCTTGCAAAATTACTGTTTAATTAATTCTTCTTTACTTTCGTACATTCTAACGTTTAAAGGTGATCCTACTCCCATTTTACCTTTTAAACCTTCTTCAGCGTTTACTACCTCTTTAACAGTTGCAAATGAATCCATCTTTTTCATTCCAAATTCCTCCTTATAATATATACGTTCTTTTATTTTCGCATTCACACACAAACCATTTTGCTGTAGATTCTACCACTATTTGAAACTGGTTTAATCATTTCTACAATTACAAATCCTTATCGTTACTCAACTCCGCAATCCGTCTGCGAACGACTGTGATGATTGCTATTCTTTAATGAGCGAAGCTTAATAGTAATTGCTGTAGAATTCTCATCTTCATTATCTTCTTCAGATCATACGTTCATGAGTGTTAGAAACCTTTTTCAAATCTATCGTAGATATCACAACAACAAAACACTAAGTTTTCTTGATGTTCAAACCTAATTGTGCTCGTATGTGTTAGCTCGTTAAGAAATAAAATTAACTCCGTAACAACAGAATCAACTCTGTCTCTCAACCTCTTAAATACATAATAACATCTTAGTAAAAGTTTTGCAAGGGGGAAACAAATAAAGTTTGTGACTTATTTATGTCTTTTTCGAACTCTTTTATATGAAAGCGTTTTCACTTTGATAACTCTATGAAAGACTGATAAATAAGCATTTGATGTCTTCGTTTAATTACTTTTTCACTAATATTGCCTTAATGCAACATTGTTTCTTTGTTGTATTTCAATAGCCATGAATAATGAAAGCGCTTTACTCGTTAACAATTAGGCAAAAAAATAACCCCTCGTCTAAAAATCGAGGAGTTATTTAATCACTCTATTACGTTAAAAAGTATACAGACGTTATCGTCGTTAATAAGAAAATGATGTTTAACGGTAAACCAACTTTCACATAATCGCTAAACGTATAACCTCCTGGCCCATAAACGATTAAATTCGTTTGATAACCAATCGGTGTTGAAAAACTAGCTGAAGCTGCAATTGCAACGACGACCCCTGTTGCACTCGGCGCCATTGATAAATGGTCACCAACTTCAACGGCAATTGGTAACATAATAACCGCTGCAGCTGTATTCGTAACAATTTCTGTTAATATGTTCGTCAGTAAATAAATCGTTGCAAGTAATGCGACAGCCCCTAAACTAAAGCCAACATACTTAATAATGTTCGTCGCAATTAAACTCGCTGTTCCTGATGACTCAATCACTTTTCCGACACCAAGTGAAGCTACAATGAGTAACAATACTTGATAAGATACACTATTTTTCACTTGTTCTGGCTCTAATAAATCGAACAATAAATAAACGACTAAACAGATAAGTGACGCCATTAACATCGTAACGAATCCGAGCGTCACAGCAATGATCATTGCGATAAATGAACCTATCGATACGATAAGCTGCTTTTTATTAAAGATAGTCCGCTTCGGTAAAGACGTTAATAAGTAAAAGTCTTGTTGATCATGCGCTTTATACTCAAAGTCAGGACCAGCAAGTAAGAGTAAAATATCCCCTGGTCGTAAACGAATATCGCTTAAATTCTTCTCAATTCGTTCATTTTGACGATGCACAGCAATGATTGATGCGTTATAATTCGTTCTAAATTGTGTATCTTTAATTTGTTGATGCACGAATGATGAATGATCCGACACGAGCACTTCAATTAATCGCGAGTTACCTGTTTGCAGTGAACGAATCGTCGTTTCCTGACCTGCCTTAATCGATAAATGTTTAATAACGTCTAGCTTTTGTAAATGCTCCAACGTTCCGGTAAACACTAAAACGTCTCCCGCGTGGAACACTTCATCAGGGCCAACGGGCGAAATAGTTTCCGTCGTCTGATCACTATCATACGTACGCATAATTTTAATTAAATATAAGTTTTTCAATTCTCTAAATTCTGGAGAAACGACTGTTTTACCGATAAGTGTACAACCTTCTTCAATCATCGCTTCATATAAATACTTTTTACTATCATGATAACGAGCGTTAATTTGTGTATCATTTTTTGGTAAAAGCTTATACCCGACAAAGTATAAATACATAATTCCTACAACGACACCAAATATTGCGTAAGGTGCTGTATGAAAGAACGTAAACCCTTCATAACCTTTTCCGAGCAGCCAACCATGGACGATTAAGTTCGTCGACGTACCGATAATCGTAAACATCCCACCGAAAATCGTTGCATATGAAATCGGAATTAAAAACTTACTCGCATATAGTCCACGCTCACGGCACCATGCTTGAATCGCTGGAACCATCATAACGACGATCGGCGTATTGTTAAAGAAAGCCGACAAACCAATAAGTGGCGACATCATCCGTAACAAAGCGCCTCTCTCACTCGTCGGGGATTTTAATATATAAAATATAATCTTTTCAACAGCGTGTGTTTTTTCAATCACAGAAGCGATAATAAAGAGTAGCGCTAACGTAATCACACCTTCATTGGAAACAGACTCTAATATTCCTTCAGGTGTCGTAAAACCGATGATTAAAAAGAAAATCAACGTTAAAAAAGCTACAATTGATGGATGGGCAATTTCTTTAATCATGGCGACAAACATAAGAAAAACGGCTGTAATGACGATTATTTGTTCAATCAATTGTAACACCTACTTCCTTAATTATTTCACTAATAAAAAAGAAACACGCTTATCACTTCTTTTGATTAAACTTCATTAACATTGACCATTAACGCTGATTCATTTCAAGCTATTATATAGAATTTCAGTAAAAAAAACTACTACTTTTTGACATTCCCTTCGTTTAGTATAGTACATATAAACAACAAAGATTACTACTCTAAATAAAAAAATACACTTCCAAATCATTTGAAGAACATCTGCTCTTCTCATGATTCGAAAGTGTACGTTGTTTTTCTACACACATATTTAATTAATACACACACATACAATTAAACCTTCACACATAAGGATTATAGAGTCATTTAATACTTACACACTGTACGCTGGTCAAAACGGTAAGTCATCATCTGAAATATCAATCGGTTCTCCGGCGTCTTTAAATGGATCTTCCGGTTGTGATTGGTTTTGATGACTTTGTTGAGTTTGCGGCGGGTTCTGGTTGTAGCTTTGACCTTGCTGTTGGTAATCTCCTTGACCGCTACCTTGTGAGGCTCCTTTTGATTCAAGGAACTGCACACTGTCGGCAACTACTTCTGTTACGTAAACTGTTTTTCCGTCTTGTCCTTCATACCTACGTGACTGTAAGCGACCATCTACTCCGACTTGACTACCTTTTTTCATGTAATTCGCAAGGTTTTCTGCCGGGCGACGCCAAACGACACAGTTGATAAAGTCTGCTTCACGATTTCCTTGTTGGTTCGTAAATGGACGGTTTACAGCTAATGTAAAATTCGCTACCGCTACCCCATTCGGTGTATAGCGTAAATCTGGATCTCTAGTTAATCTACCAACGAGCACGACTCGGTTTAACATTCAGAACCACTCCCTTATTATTGATCTTCTACTCGTACAGCAATGTGACGAAGAATATCATCAGAGAACTTCGCTTGACGATCAAATTCGTTAATTGCTTCTTGATCACTTGTAAAGTTAATTAAGATATAGTATCCATCACGATAGTCATTGATTTCATAAGCAAAGCGACGCTTCCCTTGTTCATCAACTTTTTCAATTTCCGCTCCGTTATCAGTTAAAATTTTGTTGAAACGCTCAATTAAAGCTGTTTGCGCTTCTTCCTCAATATCCGGGCGGACGATGTACATAATTTCGTACTTTCTCATCCGTAGCACCTCCTTTTGGTCTTAGCGGCCCTATATTCAAAAATCATTTAAGCTTTTTTCGTATAGAGCAAGGAGTAATTTTTAATTACTCACAATTAAATATTATATCACGTTTTAAACATATGAACAACTACATATTAGACATTAAAGCGGAAGTGAATGACGTCTCCATCCTCAACGATATAATCTTTACCTTCAAGGCGTACTTTTCCGTTTTCACGAGCTTTCGCCATTGATCCACCATCCATTAAGTCATCATAGGAAACAGTTTCTGCACGAATAAACCCTCGTTCAAAATCTGTATGGATAATCCCAGCTGCTTGAGGAGCTGTCATTCCTTTTTTAAACGTCCACGCACGAACTTCTTGCTCACCAGCTGTGAAGTATGTCGCGAACCCTAATAATTGGTAAGTTGCTTTAATAAGTTGGTCTAATCCTGACTCTTTAATGCCTAACTCTTCTAAGAACATTTCTTTTTCATCTTGTTCAAGTTCGGCAATTTCTTCTTCAATACTTGCACAAACAGTAATAACTTCTGCGTTTTCATTTGACGCAAAATCTCTTACTTTTTGTACGTTCTCATTCGTCTCTGGATCTGCTACTTCATCTTCACCTACGTTAGCAACGTATAATACCGGTTTACTCGTTAATAAATGTAGACCACGAACAATTTTTTGTTGTTCTTCATTAAATGATAAAGAACGTGCTGGTTTTTCTTCTTCTAATGCTTCTTTAATAACTTCTAATACTTCATATTCTGCAACCGCCGCATCATCACGTTGACGAGCCATCTTCTTCACTCGCTCATGACGATTATTTACCGTTTCTAAATCAGCTAAAATTAATTCTAAATTTATTACTTCAATATCATCTATCGGATCAATTGTTCCTGATACGTGTGTAATATTTTCATCAACGAAGCAACGTACGACATGACAAATCGCATCTACTTGACGAATATGAGATAAGAACTGGTTTCCTAGCCCTTCCCCTTTACTTGCACCTTTAACAATCCCAGCAATATCTGTGAATTCAAATGCTGTTGGTACTGTTTTTTTAGGTTTGACTACTTCTGTTAACTTTTCTAACCGATCATCTGGTACTTCTACGATCCCGACATTCGGATCAATCGTACAAAACGGATAGTTTGCTGATTCTGCACCAGCTTGTGTAATTGCATTAAATAACGTTGATTTACCGACGTTAGGCAAACCAACGATTCCTGCTGTTAAAGACATTAACTTCCACTCCTTAAGGATTCGTTCATATGAACTAGTTACTCCAATTATAGTAATAACTTATTTAATTAACAAGTACAGAGTTATGCAATATACTAACTCTTTTTTTACGTAAAAATTAAAACTTGTTAAGCTAAATAATCATTTTTAAAACTTTATCATTCTTCTTCTGCTCTTTCTAAAATTCTTTTCAATCGTTTTGTAAATTGTCGACGAGGAATGAGTACGCTATGGTCACAACCTAAACATTTCATTCTTATATCCATGCCCATACGAATGATTTGCCATCTGTTTTCTCCACACGGATGTTGCTTCTTCATTTCAACAATATCATTTAATTGAAAGTCTTTATTGCTCACTTGTTTAACCTTCCTTTATATTTATTTACTTCGCTCAGCTAACTGATCGTTTCGTGAATACATCACTAAACGCGGTGCTGGAATATCAATTCCTTCATTATATAGACGATCCTTTATCGTTCGTCTAATCAAACGTGCCCCGTACCATTGAGACGTTGGTTCTGTCTCAGCAATGACTCGGATAACGAAGTGTGAGACGTCTAACATTTGAACACCATGTACAGTTGGTGTGTCTACGAAACAATCATCTGTCTGCGGTAAATCTTTAACGATATCTTCGATTAACTGTTCAGCTAAGGCAATATCATTTTCATACGGTATATTAACGTCAACGAACGCCATCCCGTTATGAACAGAATAATTAATCACTTGTGTAATATTACCATTAGCAATCACGTGTTGTTCACCTGTCCAACTCTTAATTTTCGTCGTTCGTAAACCGATTTCTTCTACTTCTCCTTCAGCTTCTGAAACGACAACGTAATCACCGACTGAAAATTGGTCTTCAAAAATAATGAAGAAGCCTGACACGATATCTTTCACCAAGTTTTGTGCACCAAAGCCGATAGCAATACCTGCGACACCTGCCCCTGCTAACAATGAGCCTACGGGTAAACTGAGTGACTCTAATATCATTACAATCGCTATGAAGTAAACTGTATACGTTAAGACATTATTCGTTAAAATCTTCAGCGTTTCTTCACGACGTTTGGAAAAGATGTGTATGCCACGCTTTCTATTTCTAAAGACACGATTAATCACTTGGCGACCGATGCGTATAATGATAAACGCTAAGATAAGAATTAATAAAATTCTCAACCCTACTCCGCCTACTTTTAACCATAAACCCGCGCTTGTCATAAATTCAACGAGTCTATTAAGTTGTATGTTTATTTGTTCCAAAAGTATTCCTCCACTATTTCATCGTTAGGCTTTTATTTTACATGATTCTTTTATCATTTTAAATAATTTTACCGTATCATTTCATATGATTGCGCTATTTCTTTAATCGCTCGAATAAATGTATCAATTTCCTCTTCCGTATTATACATGTTAAAGCTCGCACGAACCATTCCTTGGCTTGTCGTTGCAAAATGTTCGTGAATGAGTGGACTGCAATGTACACCTGCACGGACCGCAATATCATAGTGGTTATCTAAGATAGCTGCTACTTCTTGAGACATTATATCAAATACATTAAAAGATATGATTGGTAATTGATCATCAGTTGTCGTATTTAATTGGTAAATATTAACACCTTTTATTGATTGCAAACCATTTATGAGTTTATTCGTCAATAATGTTTCACGTGGAACAATTTCTTCTTTTCGTTGTTCATAGTATTTAAAAGCTCCAAGTAATCCAGCAATACCAGGTGTGTTTAACGTCCCACTTTCGAGTCTTTCTGGCATTTGCTCTGGTTGGTTTGTCGTTAATGAATCTCCACCAGTGCCCCCATGATGAATCGGTTCAAGTAAGTAATCAGTGTTAAGTAACAACATGCCTACCCCCTGTGGACCAAGTAATGATTTGTGCCCTGGAAAAGCTAGCATATCAATATTATCTTCTTCCATATGAACCGGAATATGGCCAATTGTTTGTGATCCATCTACAAACGTTATCAGATCATGCTCTTTAGCAACAGTTGTCAGCTCTTTTAACGGTAAAACATCCCCCGTAACATTTGATGCATGAGAAATAGCGAGCAACTTAGTTTTTTTCGTTATTTCCTTTTTAACTTGTTCAACCATTACGTCGTCATCACCATCGTACGATACGTAACTTACGTGTACGCCGTGCTTTTCTTTTAAATACTCTAATGATCTTCTAACGGCGTTATGTTCAACGCCAGTCGTAACAATATGGTCGCCCTTTTTCCATTGTATGCCTTTAAGTGCTTGATTGATTGCGACTGTTGCATTCTGATAAAACAAACAAGTATTCGGATCATGACAGCCGAATAGTTCGGCAGCTTTTAACCTCGTTTGGTAAATCGTTGATGCTGCTTGATTCGCTAAACGGTGTTCTCCCCTACCAGGATTCGCACTATAATTCGCTAATGCATTCATCATTTTCTCTTGGACAATTTGTGGCTTCGGATAAGATGATGCTGCTTGATCGAAATATATCATCGACTTTTAGCTCCTTTTTTGTTTCACGTGAAACATTTTTCAAAGTTTATAATAAAAAAGACTGACTAATAGTTAATAACAGTCAGTCTTATATTTATGAATTTTGCAAAACGTTAATAATTCTTTCTAAATCATCGTCTGAATAAAATTCAATTTCTATCTTTCCTTTTTTCTTTCCACGATTAATGACGACACTCGTTCCTAAATGATCAGTTAACGCATCTTCTTTATGTTGAATAAAGATGTCTTTTTTCTTTTGTTTCTTTTCTGGTCTTTTCTTCAATAGTTGTTTGTTGTTCGTATCTGTAATTAACTTCTCGACTTGGCGGACATTAAGCTTATCTGCACGAATTTTCTTCACGACTGCGTGCATTGACTCTTTATCTTTTAAGCCTAATAGCGCTCGTCCATGTCCCATTGATAGTTCTCCATTGTTAATATAGGCGATGACTTGCTCTGGTAATGATAATAACCGTACTAAATTCGCTATATGTGAACGACTTTTCCCTAAACGTTTTGATAGTTCTTCTTGTGTTACGTCTAGTTCAGTTAACAACATTTCATACGCTTCAGCTTCTTCTATCGGCGTTAAGTCTTCACGTTGCAAGTTTTCTAGTAAAGCTATTTCCATCATTTCTTCATCTGTTAAATCTTTAACAATTGCCGGTATTTCAGTTAATCCAGCTTCTTTAGCTGCACGATACCTTCGTTCGCCAACAACAATTTCATAACCAATCATGCTTTTACGAACGGTTATCGGCTGAATCACGCCATATTGCAAAATAGAATCTTTTAATTCGTCAATCGCATCTGCTGCAAATGTTTTTCTCGGTTGATAAGGATTCGGACGACATTCTTTTATAGCTATTTGTTCAACAACATCTTCATTACTAGTCTCTGATGATTCAGAGAAGATAGCATCGAGACCTTTACCTAACCTTTTCACCATTTGCTAACACTTCCTTCGCTAATTCAAGATATACTTCTGCACCTTTTGACTTCGGATCGTAATCAATAATTGGTTTTCCGTGACTCGGCGCTTCTCCTAAGCGAACGTTTCGCGGAATAATAGCATTGTACACTTTTTCTTGGAAATATTTTTTCACTTCTTCAATGACTTGGATACCTAGATTCGTTCGTGCATCTAACATTGTTAATAAGACGCCTTCAATCATTAAGTCCTTATTTAAGTGCTTTTGGACGAGTCGAATCGTGTTTAGTAATTGACTTAACCCTTCAAGTGCATAAAACTCGCATTGCACAGGAATAAGTACTGAGTTTGATGATGTTAATGCATTGATCGTTAGTAAACCTAGTGATGGTGGACAATCAATAATGACAAAATCATACGTTTCTTTTAGCTCACTTAGTGATTGCTTTAGTCTTATTTCACGTGAAATTGTCGGTACGAGTTCTATTTCTGCACCTGCTAATTGAATCGTTGCAGGTATCATATCTAAATTATCCACTTCTGTCGGTACGATAACATCTTTCGCAGGTACTTCATCAACTAATACGTTATAAATACATTGATTCGCATCTGCTTTACTTACTCCGACACCGCTCGTTGCGTTCCCTTGCGGATCAATATCGACGAGTAATACTTTGTTACCAAGCTTCGCCAAACAAGCACTTAAGTTTACGGAAGTCGTCGTCTTACCTACGCCACCCTTTTGATTGGCAATAGCTATTATTTTCCCCATATTTTCACCTGCTTTTAAGATCTACGTTTAATAATCGTTCATTTTTACTCAATATATCCATTTTACCATTCTTTTCATTAATTTTAATAGATAAAAAGTAATTTCTTCGACGAAATGGGAACTTTAAGTATTAAAGGAATATATAGAGGGTAAAAGTGATTTATTAGTAGTTAGTAAAGAGTACCTCTAGCGTAAGGTACTCTCAATTTTCATTATTATTTTTTCGGTATTTTTATCGTTATCTGGTAAAAGTCGTCTAAATCTTCTTCATCAGCTACTACGTCGATACCAGTATCAGAAACCATGTTTAATGACTGCTTAATAGTGTTTAATGCGATGCGAACATCTTTATTTACACCTTTTAAACGTGGTTTTTTTCGTTTTTTCTTTTTCGGTGCATGATATGATTGTATGAGTTCTTCCGTCTGTTTCACATTTAATTGTTCAGCGAGCACTTTCTTAAGCACCTTTAGCTGAACGTCTTCATCAAGACCTATTAATGCTCTCGCATGGCGTTCAGTTATTTGTTTGTTAAAAAGTGCCTCATGTACATCTTCTGGCAATTTTAATAAACGTAATTTATTAGCAATTGTCGACTGACTTTTTCCTAATCGTTGCGCTAATGCTTCCTGCGTTAATTCATGTAACTCAAGTAATTGTGAATATGCTAAAGCTTCTTCAATGACAGTCAACTCTTCTCGTTGCAAGTTTTCAATTAAGGCGACTGACGCTGTTTCTGTATCACTCATCTGTCTGATAATGACAGGAACTTCTTCCCATTCAAGCGTTTGAACAGCACGCCATCTTCGTTCTCCAGCGATTATTTCATATATCTCTTCATCGCCGTCTTTTTCCCGTACAACAATTGGTTGAATCATTCCATGAGTATGTATTGTCTGTGCTAATTCTTTAATTTTTTCTTCATTAAAAATCGAACGTGGCTGAAATTGATTCGGCTCCATTTGATCGACACGCACGTTAACAACTTCATCGCTCTGTTCTTCCATCGGTTCCTCTTCAGTATCTGCCTTGTTTCCAATACCGAATAATCGATTAAATGGATGTAACATGATTAGACACCCCCTTTTTAACAACTAAATGTTTCACGTGAAACATTTTCAAATTTCAACGATTAACAATCGTTACATAGGAAAAACGCTGCAGAAGTTCTGCTGCGTTTACTCACTATCTGCATTATAGTATCTTTATTTTATCATATCTTTCAGAGAAAAAGTATCTTTTAACTTCAAACAGATTCATTCTTCTTTTTAAAAAAGTTTTTATTAATAATAAAGTTTATTATTAAAGTTATTCAAGTGGCTGACGATTGGGTGTGCCTGGTTTACGTGGATATTTTTTTGCTGTTCGTTTAACTTTTTCAATAAATATCATTTTTCGGTCACTTTCTTCTTTCGGTAAAATAAACGACTCCGTCTTAACGTGCTTGCCACCAAGCGCTTTTACGGATTTCATTCCCGCGACTAACTCATCGTCTCCTTGACTCCCTTTCATTGCGATAAACAAACCATTTTGTTTAACGAGAGGAAGGCAAAGTTCACTTAAAACAGACATACGTGCAACTGCTCGTGCAGTTACGAGATCAAATGATTCTCTAAATTGTTTGTTTTGACCGAATGTTTCTGCGCGGTCATGATAAAAGTGAACATCATCTAGCTCTAACTGCTCGGCTAATATATCTAAAAAGTTAATTCGTTTTTTTAATGAATCAACGATCGTTACTTTTAAGTGTGGAAAACAAATTTTTAGTGGAATACTTGGAAATCCTGCCCCTGAACCAACATCACAAATTGACTCTACCTGTGATAAATCTTTAAAAAAAGCGAGTGATAACGAATCGAAAAAATGCTTTAAATAAACGTCTTCTTTCTCAGTCAATGACGTTAGATTGATTTTTTCGTTCCACTCGACTAAACATGTGAAGTATGTATTGAATTGTTTCTGTTGTTTCTCACTTAATACGATATCGTATGCTTTTAATGCTTGTATAAACTCGGCTTCATTCATATGTGTGTCACTCCTTTATAAAAAAATGAGACAAAATAAACATGACTCACAATTATTTATTTCGTCTCACACTCATTTAATTTGCGATACGTGCAATATTTCCTTGTTCGATATAAACGACTAATATTGAAATGTCAGATGGTGTAACGCCTGCTGTTCGCGAAGCTTGACCAACAGATAATGGACGTACTTTCTTTAAACGATCTTTTGATTCTGTAGATAATCCGCTAATTGCGTCATAATCGATATCTTCTGGTATTTTCTTATCTTCTAGTCGTTTCATTCGTTCGACTTGTTCGTTTGCTTTCTTAATATATCCTTCATATTTCACTTGGATTTCTACTTGTTCTTTCACGTCTGCTGTTAATGGATTCGTATTTGTTTCTTGTAACATTTCCTCAATCGTTTCATATGTTACTTCTGGACGTTTTAATAAGCTAACAGCAGTAACTGCTTCTTTAATCGGTGTTGAACGAACGTTTTCTAACGCTTCAATGACATGAGGTTCTGGTTTAATCATTAATTTTGCTAAACGTTCTCTTTCCTCAGCAATAGCAGCTTTCTTTTTCATAAAACGATCATATCTTTCTTCAGGGATTAATCCGATATCATAGCCAATTTCTGTTAAGCGTAAATCAGCATTATCATGTCGTAATAAAAGACGGTATTCTGCTCGTGACGTGAGTAAACGATATGGTTCACGCGTTCCTTTCGTCACTAAATCATCAATCATAACACCAATATATCCTTGTGAACGATCGAGAATAAATGGTTCTTTTCCTAACACTTTACACGCAGCATTAATACCTGCAACAATTCCTTGACCTGCTGCCTCTTCATAACCAGACGTTCCGTTAATTTGCCCAGCCGTATATAAGCCAGGAATCTTTTTCGTTTCTAATGTTGGCCATAGTTGCGTTGGCACAACAGCATCATATTCAATCGCATATCCTGGACGCATAATTTCTGCATTTTCTAGTCCTGGGACTGACTTGACGATTTTTTCTTGAACAGATTCTGGTAATGATGTCGATAGTCCTTGTACGTATACTTCTTCTGTACTTCTTCCTTCTGGCTCTAAAAATACTTGGTGGCGTGGTTTATCATGGAAACGAATAATTTTATCTTCAATAGAAGGACAATATCTCGGCCCTGTTCCACGCTTCATTCCAGAATACATCGCTGATAAACCTAAATTATCATTGATGACTTTATGTGTATGCTCATTCGTATACGTTAACCAACACGGTATTTGATCGGTAATATATTCAACTGTTTCATATGAAAATGCTTGTGGCTTTTCGTCACCTGGTTGAATTTCTGTTTTTGAATAATCAATAGAATGACTGTTCACACGTGGAGGTGTTCCCGTTTTATAACGTGTTAACTCTAACCCTAATTCTTCTAGGTTTTCAGATAGTTTGATCGTTACTCGTTGATTATTCGGCCCACTTTCATATTCTAAGTCACCAATAAGGACTTTTCCGCGCATAAATGTTCCTGTCGTTACGATCACTGTCGGTGCATAATAAGCAGCTTTCGTCTCTGTTATAACACCTTTACAAATACCATCTTCAACGATTAATTCATCAACCATCCCTTGCTTAATCGTTAAATTCTCCTCATTCTCAATGATACGTTTCATTTCTTGAATGTATAAAGGTTTGTCAGCTTGGGCACGTAACGCACGAACAGCTGGTCCTTTTCCTGTATTTAACATTCGCATCTGGATGTGTGTTTTATCAATCACTTGTCCCATAACACCGCCGAGTGCATCAACTTCCCTAATAACAATTCCTTTTGCTGGGCCACCGAGTGATGGGTTACAAGGCATAAAAGCGACCATATCTATATTTAGCGTTAACATTAATGTTTTTGCACCCATACGTGCTGCAGCTATTCCTGCTTCACATCCTGCGTGACCTGCTCCGATGACGATAACGTCATATTCACCAGCATTGTATAACATATCATTCACCCTTTCCTTTCGTTATTTTCCTAAACAAAACTGCGAGAACAGCTGATCAATTAAACTGTCACTTGCTGTATCGCCAATTATTTCTCCTAAAAATTCCCACGCTCTCGTCACATCAATTTGTACGATATCAAGTGGCATATCAAGTCCAATACTTTCTTCAGCATCTTCTAATGCCTGTTTAGCTTCATGAAGAAGTTGTACGTGACGTGCATTTGAAACGTACGTTAAATCTTCTGATTCTACGACACCTGAAAAGAACATATTTGCAATCATCTCTTCTAGTGCGTCAATTCCTTTATCTTCTGTAATAGACATTTCTACGATATTGTCATCATTTGTTAGTTCTCTTACACGATTAACGTCTAATTTATTTTCTAAATCAATTTTATTTATTAATATAATATAATTAAGTGATTGAATGTCTTTCATAATCGCAATATCTTCATCTGTCAGTTCATCATTATTATTTAATACGAATAGTATGAGATCTGATTCTGTTAATACTTTTTTAGAACGTTCAACCCCGATTTGTTCAACGACGTCATCAGTATCACGAATTCCTGCTGTATCAATTAATTGTAAAGGAATACCACGCACGTTCACAAATTCTTCGATTACGTCACGAGTCGTTCCCGGTATTTCAGTCACAATTGCTTTCGTTTCTTGTGCTAACGTATTTAACAATGAAGATTTTCCGACGTTCGGCCTGCCAATAATGCCTGTCTTTATCCCCTCGCGTAAAACTTTCCCTTGTTTGGCAATCTCTATTAATGATTCGACTTGTTTATGAACTTCTTTCGTTTTCGTAATCATGAGTTCATTCGTCATTTCTTCAACGTCGTCATACTCTGGGTAGTCTATATTCACTTCGACGTGAGCAACTGTTTCTATTAATTCTTGACGTAACGACTGAATCAGTTGTGATAATCTTCCGTCCATCTGCTTTAATGCGACATTCATCGCTTTATCTGTCTTTGCTCGAATAACGTCCATCACTGCTTCTGCTTGTGATAAGTCAATTCGCCCATTTAAAAAAGCACGCTTCGTGAATTCACCAGGCTCAGCAATTCTTACCCCTTCACGAACAATTAAATTTAGCACTCGATTAACAGAAACGAGCCCTCCGTGACAGTTTATTTCTACGACATTTTCTCTCGTATACGTTTTTGGTGCTTTAAACACTGAAATAAGAACTTCTTCTGCAATTTCACCTGTTTCCTGATCGATTAAATTTCCGTAATGAACGGTATGCGACGCTGCATCGATTAAATTTTTACCAGAAAATAATCGATTCGTTATTTCAATTGATTTTTCACCACTTAACCGAACAATACCAATCGCTCCTTCACCAACAGGTGTTGATATAGCAACAATTGTATCTTCACTCATCATCATCGTTCACCCCACTTTATCCACATGTGTATATATATAATTTCATTTTTTATTTTAATGTCTTACCAGTTAATTAGATTACCATATTTAGCTTAACTTATCCACATGTTAGCATTTTACGCACATATATTTTTTGATAAAAAAAAAAGCGCCTCAGTAAACAAAAGTTACTGAAACGCATTTATGTTATTTTACTGCTTCAATAATTATATGACGATGTGGCTCTTTTCCACCAGAGAACGTTTTAACGTCTTCTCGATCTTGTAATTCTGTATGAATAATTTTTCGTTCATATGCTGGCATTGGTTCTAAAGCAACCTTCTTTCCAATGCGCTTCGCTTTTTCTGCCATGTTGCTCGCTAACGTCTGTAATGTTTCTTTACGACGTCCACGGTACCCTTCAGCATCTAATGTCACATAATAAAACTGATTGCTATCTTTATTAATGACAAGTTGTAATAAATATTGAAGAGCATTCAACGTTTGACCTCTTTTGCCAATAAGTACGGCAATTTTTTCGCCAAATAGTTCAAATGTTACTTGTTTGTCATGAACAGTCGTCTTCACTTCAACTTCTACGTTCATTTCTTGCGTCACTTTTTTAATAAATGCTTCTGTTCTTTCAATCGGATCTTCTTTCGTAGTAACGCTGACAATCGCAGGCTTCGTTCCAAATACGCCTAAAAATCCGCGACTGCCTTCATCAACGATTGTAACTTCCACTCGGTCCTTCGTTGTGTCTAACTGCTCTAAAGCTGATTGGACCGCTTGTTCGACGGTTTCTCCTCTAGCAGTTATTGTTCTCACTTCGAATCTCCTCCATTAGAAGCGTTCATCATTGGTCGGTTAATGACTAAAATTTGAATGACCATGAACGCGTTACCTACAACCCAATATAACGTTAATGCTGCTGGTAAAATAAATCCGAAAATTGTAATCATTACCGGCATCATATAAAGCATCACTTTCATTTGTGGATTTTGTGAAGCAGCTGAGTTCGTACCCATCATTAATCGTTGTTGGAAAAATGTTGCTGCCCCTGCAATTAATGGCAACACATAATCTGGTGACGATAAAGCAAACCATAAAAATGTTTGTTCTTCGATCGCTTTCGTACGCATAATTGCGTGGTACATCGCGATTAAAATCGGCATTTGCACGAAAATCGGTAAACATCCTGCTAATGGGTTTACTCCGTGCTGTTGGAATAACGCCATCGTCTCTTCTTGTAACTTCTTCTGAGTGCTAGCGTCTTTTGACTTATACTTTTCTTGAATCTTTTTAAGTTCTGGCTGAACTTCTTGCATCGCACGTGAACTTTTTAATTGTTTCACGTTAAGTGGTAAAAGAACTGTACGAATAATAATCGTTACGATTACGATAGCTAATCCATAACTTGCTTTCGTATTAATTAAATCAGCAAAAAACGTAATGAGCATAGACATGGGATAGACGAAATATTTATTCCAAATACCCGTACTATCTGCATCAATCGGCTGATTAATTTCAGTACATCCTGAAAGCAACAACAATCCAGCGATTAAAGTAATTAAAAAAATGATTTTCTTACGACTGCTCAAAGTATTTCCTCCTAAACTAGACAAAAAATTTTCTTTAAAGTCGTTCATTTGCATATATATTCATCTATGTAATTATTTCCTAGATTCTCGTTTATTTTTTAATAATCGCTGCCTAGATAATAAATGAAGCAAACTAGACTTAAACGCTTTATAATCCATTTCACTCGCAGGTTGTCTAGCAATAATGACAATATCTAAATCTGGAAGAATATCATCTTCTAGATGGATAAAGCATTCTCTTAAATAACGTTTGACACGATTTCTCGTCACTGCATTCCCTATTTTCTTTCCGACTGACAACCCTACTCTAAAATGAGTTTGTTTTTGCTTATACTTATAATAAATAACTAACTGACGATTAGCAAACGATTTACCGTGCTTAAAAATCGCTTGAAACTCCTCATTTTTCTTAATCCGATATGCTTTCTTCAATTGTATGACCACCTGTAACTGATTTGCGTGGATCTATTATGATTAAATATATCGCTCATCAGATTCAAATTCGTCTATTTATGTAAGAAAATGTACGAAAATTCCTTAATAAAGTAAAAAAAACCACTGTATAAATTCCAGTGGCTTATGCTGACAATACTTTTCTACCTTTTCTTCTACGACGTGCTAAAACTTTACGTCCATTCTTCGTACTCATACGTGCACGAAATCCGTGAACTCTTTTACGTCTACGATTTTTTGGTTGAAATGTTCTTTTCATTCTGTAACACCTCCTGAAAAATTAAAAAAGTAAAAACAACGAGGTACTTCTCTCTATTCGTAGTCTACTTCATATCATTTTAAATAACATACTTCCGTTCATTAGCAATAACGAAAATTACCCAAACCATTCCCGACAATTATACATAGATAATTAATGATTTGTCAACTTACAACTAGAATTATTTTCTACAACAACGTAGTTAACGCTTCATCTTTTCACTAATTTATCCACAATTCATCTTTTATTGTTCATTGTTTTAAAATAGTTTATCCAATGTTTATCTACAAATTAACCACACATTCTCAGCTTGTGAATAATTTTAATACACACGTTATGAGTGATGTGGATAACTTATTAAGAGCATTGCAACTATCATAAATATCTGTTATTATTATTAGTGTTTTCTTCTGTGGATATTTCCCGTATTGTAATAGTTATTCACAGTTTGTGGATAGCTTGTGGACAATTATACACATAGTTGTGAACTCCTTTGATTAAACATGTGTATAATGTAGATAACTTATCTTTAAAACTTTTTTTCAAACATACATATGTGCCCACTCTTTATTAAAATCGTTAAAGAATGTGGCTATTTTATTTTTAAAAAGTAAATATTTCATCCATAACTTATGAAAGGATGGTTTGATGGTGCAAAATATCGATGAATTGTGGCAAGCTGCTTTAGAGAAAATTGAAACGAAAATAAGTAAGCCGAGTTTTGAAACGTGGCTTAAACATACAAAAGCTGTCAGTTTAAACGATGATACGCTCGTTATTAATGTATTGAATGAATTTGCTAAAGACTGGTTAGAAGGTCGCTATACGAAGCTTATTAAAGAAATATTGCTAGACATTACAGGATCTCCTATAAATGTCCAGTTTATTTTGCCAGAGACGATTGAAAAAGAAGAAAAAGACGAACAAATAAAACAAGAGGAGAAACCGGAGGTCAATGAATCACCTGCATCTGCAAAAACGATGTTGAATCCGAAATATACGTTCGATTCCTTCGTCATTGGTGCTGGTAACCGTTTCGCTCATGCAGCATCTCTCGCTGTTGCAGAAGCCCCTGCTAATGCGTATAACCCTCTCTTTATTTATGGTGGCGTTGGTTTAGGTAAAACACACTTAATGCACGCAATTGGTCATTACATAAGAGAACATAATCCAGAAGCAAAGGTCGTTTATTTATCATCTGAAAAATTTACGAATGAATTTATTAATGCCATTATGGATAATAAAACGGTTAATTTCCGTAATAAATATCGAAATGTCGACATATTATTAATTGATGACATTCAATTTTTAGCAGGCAAAGAGCAGACACAAGAAGAATTTTTCCATACATTTAATACGTTACACGAGGAAAATAAACAAATTATTATATCTTCTGATCGTCCACCGAAAGAAATACCGACGTTAGAAGACCGCCTACGCTCGCGCTTTGAGTGGGGATTAATTACAGATATTACACCACCAGATTTAGAAACGCGTGTCGCTATTTTAAATAAAAAAGCAAAATCAGAAGGATTAGACATACCGAATGAAGTAATGATTTACATCGCTAATCAAATTGACACGAACATTCGCGAGTTAGAAGGCGCACTTATCCGTGTCGTCGCTTATTCATCTCTTGTCAATCAAGACATAGATTCTGCGCTCGCTGCTGATGCGTTAAAAGATATTATTCCGAGCAGACAACCGAAAAAGATTACCGTCTCAATTATTCAAGAGATGGTTAGTAAAAAGTATGATATTAAACTTGAAGATTTCGCTGCTAAAAAACGGACACGTTCTATCGCATTTCCAAGACAAATAGCTATGTATTTATCTCGTCAGCTAACAGATTTGTCCTTACCGAAGATTGGCGAGGAATTTGGTGGGCGTGATCATACGACAGTTATACATGCTCATCAGAAAATTTCAGAAATGATTGAAGCAGATGCTGATTTTGAAAAAGAAATTAAACAAATCATTGAACAATTAAATACACTCACATAAAATAATCAAACATTTGACTTGTGGTTAATGTGAATAGTGAAAACAAGTTATGGACAACTTGTCCACATGTGTATAACTCACGTCCTATACCACTTTGAAGGACTTACACACATATTCACAGCCCCTTACTATTATTATTACTATTTTTTTATAAATAATATATAATATAGTGTCACAACACATGCTTAAATGAGATAATTAAAAAACATATCTAAAACCAATAGGAGGCTATGATATGAAATTTACAATTCAACGTGATCAATTAATGGGAAGTATTCAAGACGTTATGAAAGCAATTTCTTCTCGTGCAGCGATTCCAATTTTAACTGGGATGAAAATAGACGCTACAAAAGATGGAGTAACACTCACAGGAAGTGATTCTGATATTTCAATTGAATCATTCGTACCTGCAGAAGAAGATGGGGAAATAAATGTTGAACAGATTGAACAAGGAAGTATCGTCGTTCAAGCGCGATTTTTCCCAGATATTATAAAGAAATTACCAGAAAGTACCGTTGAAATAGATGCGGATGAAAACTTTAATGTAACGATTCGTTCCGGAAAAGCAGAATTTACGTTAAATGGGCAAGATGCAGATGAATACCCGCAATTACCGAAATTACAAGTAGATGATAGTTTTGAAATTGAAACGAAATTATTAAAAAGTATTATTAATCAAACAGTTTTTGCCATTTCTTCGATGGAAACGCGTCCGATTTTAACCGGTGTTAATATGAAATTAGTAGATAATAAATTGAGTTTTACAGCAACGGATAGTCATCGACTCGCTTCGAAAGAACTTCCGATTGAAGATGCTAATGTATCGTTTGAAAGTCTCGTCATTCCAGGTAAAAGTTTAAACGAGTTAAATAAAATATTATCCGACACTGATGAAAAAGTGACGATTAGTGCAACGAATAATCTTATTTTATTCCACACGAAAAACTTATATTTCTTATCGCGTTTACTTGACGGAAACTATCCGGAAACGTCGCGCTTAATCCCGACAGATACACAGACAGACATTCAAGCACGTACGGCAGAGCTCATTCGAACGATTGATCGTGCGTCATTATTAGCACGTGAAGAAAGAAATAATGTCGTAAAATTAACGACGAGAGATAATAACGTCGTAGAAATAACGAGTCATTCACCAGAAGTCGGTCAAGTAGAGGAGCAAATCACTGTACCTTCAGTTGATGGTGAGCCACTCAACATATCATTCAGTGCAAAATATATGTTAGATGCGCTGCGTGCGATCGATCATGATGAAGTGAAAATAAGTTTCACAGGTGCGATGCGTCCATTTATTATTCGTCCGATAAATGATGAACCAATTTTACAACTTATTTTACCTGTTCGAACGTATTAATTTATTTTTTAATCGTTAAAAGAGGATCTATTTTATGATAGATTGCTTTTTTAACGATTTTTTTGTCTTATTTTTGATTTTTAAAATTAAAAATAAGCCGATTTAAGCATATTTCAAACATTTAAGTATCTTGCCTTCCATAATCATTAAAACTTTAGTAAAATAGGATAAGAAGCATTTTAAGTGATATAATCGATTAAGAGATCACTTTTTCATGCTTGTCTGAATACGAAATAGAGAATAGGTGGATATTCATTGCACACAAAAATAACGATACATACAGAAACGATTACGCTCGGTCAATTTTTGAAGTTAACGAACGTACTTGATTCTGGTGGGATGATAAAAAACTATTTAAAAGATGTCGGAGTTTACATTAATGGTGAACTCGAACATCGTCGTGGGCGAAAATTGTATGCAGAAGATGTAGTAGAAATAAAAGATGTTGATTCTTTTGTCGTCAAACGCGAAGAAGAATGAATAAAAACATTCGATAAAATGAGGAAATTTCATGCATATTGATCGATTACAATTAAAGAATTATCGCAATTATAATGAGTTAGATATGACGTTTGAAAATAAAATAAACGTTATTATTGGTGAGAATGCTCAAGGGAAAACGAATTTGATGGAAGCGATTTACGTTTTAGCATTCACACGTTCATACCGGACACCACGTGAAAAAGAATTGATTTTATGGAATGAAGAATTTGCTAAAATCGAAGGTACATTTACGAAGAAAAATCGTTCGATTCCTCTAGAAGTAATTATTACGAACAAAGGTAAAAAAGCTAAAGTGAATCATTTAGAACAGCAACGCTTATCTGATTATGTCGGTTCTTTAAATGTCGTCATGTTTGCTCCAGAAGATTTGACGCTCGTCAAAGGATCTCCACAAATAAGGCGTCGCTTTATCGATATGGAACTCGGCCAAATTCAGCCGAGCTATTTGTATCATTTAGGGCAATATCAAAAAGTGTTACGACAGAGAAATCATCTCTTAAAACAATTGCAACGAAGGCAGACAGATGATGTTACTTTTTTACATATTTTAACGGAACAGTTAATAGAACACGCTGCAGAAATTTTAGAAAGACGTTTTTCTTTTCTTCAAATACTACAAGATTTAGCTTTTCCCATTCACTATCAAATTAGTCGCGAACAAGAAGAACTACACATTGTTTATGAACCGACCATTGAAGTCGTTGAAACCGATAAAAAAGAGAAAATTATCGACATATATACGGATAAGTTCCGACAAATCGAACGCCAAGAAATTGAACGTGGTTCGACACTTATCGGGCCGCATCGTGATGATTTAAGCTTTTTTATTAATGAAAAAGACGTTAAATTGTATGGCTCTCAGGGGCAACAACGAACGACAGCGTTGTCTGTGAAGTTAGCGGAAATTGATTTGATTTATCAAGAAATTGGGGAGTATCCCATTTTATTATTAGATGACGTTCTCAGCGAACTTGATGATTTTCGTCAATCTCATTTGCTCAGTTCGATTGAGGGGAAAGTTCAGACGTTCGTTTCGACGACAAGTGTTGACGGCATTCATCACGATACGCTAAAGCAAGCAGATTTGTTTCGTGTGAGCAACGGATCAATTCAAAACTAAATATTTTGGAGGGTGCGTTGTGTTTATTGATATTGGAAATGACACAATTATTCGTACGCGAGAAGTAATCATTATTCTTGATTATGAATTAATAACTGCTTCTTCGTTTATGGAAAGGTCATTAAAAAGAAGTGAGAAAAATAAAGAAGTTATCCAAATTGATGAGCAAGTGAAATCAGTCGTTTACATGGACGATAACATTTATTTAAGTCCATTATCTGTTTCAATTTTAAAAAAGCGTTCGAATTTCGCGTCGATCATCAATCGTTTAGAGGACTATACAGAGAAAGATTAATCATCGCTGGACAATAAAGGAATGTGGGTGAAGAAATGGAAGATAAAACATTAGAGCAAGAACAAGCATATGATGCTCATCAAATTCAAGTGTTAGAAGGACTTGATGCTGTAAGAAAGCGTCCGAGTATGTACATTGGAACGACGAGTGCAGAGGGATTGCACCATTTAGTGTGGGAAATTACTGATAACAGTATTGATGAGGCACTTGCAGGTCATTGTGATCGTATTGAAGTGATTATTGAAGAAGATGGAAGTATTACTGTTGTCGATAACGGACGAGGAATTCCTGTTGATACTTATGAGGATACAGGTCAATCGGCTTTAGAAGTTATTATGACTGTTTTACACGCTGGAGGTAAATTCGGCGGTGGTGGTTATAAAGTTTCTGGTGGTCTTCACGGTGTAGGGGCTGCTGTCGTTAACGCACTTTCTAGTCATTTAAGTGTGTCTGTTCATCGAGACGGAAAAATTTATGAGTTAACGTTTAAAAAAGGGATTGCTCAGTCAGGCATTGAAGTTATCGGTGATACAGATCGCACAGGTACGACGGTTAACTTTTTACCGGATGCGGAAATTTTCCAAGAAAGTGTTCAATTTGATTTTGACATTTTAGCGAATCGTTTACGTGAACTGGCGTTTTTAAATAAGCGATTAACGATTTCATTAGAAGATAAACGTGCAGATAGTACACATGAACCTGTTGAATATTATTACGAAGGTGGTATTCGTTCATACGTAGAATTTATGAATGAAAAGAAAGAAACGTTACATGAGCCTATTTATGCTGAAGGTGAAGAGGACGATATCGAAGTAGAAATTGCGCTCCAATATAATGACGGGTATGCGAGTAACCTTTATTCATTCGCTAATAATATTCATACGCATGAAGGTGGAACGCACGAATCCGGATTCCGGACGGCTTTAACGCGTGTTATTAATGATTACGCGAGAAGAAGTAATTTATTTAAAGAAGATGATCCGAATTTAACGGGTGACGATGTTCGTGAAGGTATGACGGCAATTGTATCTGTGAAGCATACGGATCCACAATTTGAAGGACAGACGAAAACAAAGCTCGGAAATAGTGATGCACGTACAGTGACAGATGCTATTTTCAGCAGTGAGTTTTCTAAGTTTTTAATGGAAAATCCAGCGGTCGGAAGAGCGATCGTTGAGAAAGGTCAGATGGCTTCGCGGGCCCGTTTAGCAGCTAGACAAGCACGTGAATTAACGCGAAGAAAAAATGCTTTAGAAGTGTCTAACTTACCAGGAAAGTTATCCGACTGTTCATCAAATGATGCAGAAATTAGCGAATTGTTTATCGTGGAGGGTGACTCGGCAGGTGGGTCTGCTAAACAAGGTCGTGATCGTCATTTTCAAGCGATTTTGCCACTAAGAGGTAAAATTTTAAACGTTGAGAAAGCGCGACTTGATCGTGTGTTATCAAATAATGAAGTGCGTATGATGATCACAGCGTTAGGAACAGGTATTGGGGAAGAATTTGATATAGAAAAAGCACGCTATCATAAAATTGTTATTATGACGGATGCTGACGTTGACGGTGCGCATATTCGTACGTTGCTGTTAACATTTTTCTATCGCTTTATGCGTCCAATTATTGAGCATGGTTTCGTTTATATTGCTCAGCCACCATTGTTCCAAATCAAACAAGGGCGTTCGATTCATTACACGTACTCAGATGAAGAGTTAGAAGAAAAATTAGCTGAATTACCGAAAGCACCTAAGCCGGGCATTCAACGATATAAAGGTTTAGGGGAGATGAACGCTGATCAGTTATGGGAGACGACGATGAATCCAGAATCGCGTACGTTGTTACAAGTAACGTTAGACGATGCGATAAAAGCTGACCAAGTCTTTGATATTTTAATGGGAGATCGCGTCGAGCCTCGTCGTGAATTTATTGAAGAAAATGCTCAATACGTACAAAATATCGATTTTTAATAAATAAATAGAGCAGTAGACAAAAAGAACGGTCGATTGACAGGAGGTATTTGTAAAGTGGATCAAGAAAGATCAAGAATTGAGCAAATTAATTTAAGTGATGAAATGCAAACATCGTTTTTAGATTATGCGATGAGTGTTATCGTGTCACGAGCACTTCCAGATGTGCGTGACGGTTTAAAACCTGTTCACCGACGTATTTTATATGCGATGAATGAATCGGGTATGCACGCAGATAAAGCGTATAAAAAGTCAGCTCGTATCGTTGGGGACGTTATGGGTAAGTATCACCCACACGGTGACTCGTCTATTTATGAGGCGATGGTTAGAATGGCGCAAGATTTTAGTCATCGTTATTTACTCGTAGATGGGCACGGAAACTTCGGTTCAGTCGATGGTGACTCTGCTGCAGCGATGCGTTATACGGAAGCACGCATGTCGAAGTTATCAATGGAAATGTTACGAGACATTAATAAAGATACGATTGATTATCAAGATAACTATGATGGTAGTGAACGGGAGCCTGTTTTCTTACCGTCACGTTTTCCGAACCTTTTAGTCAACGGTTCTTCAGGTATTGCGGTAGGGATGGCGACAAATATTCCCCCACATAACTTAGGGGAAACGATTGATGCTGTACTTGCAGTGAGTAAAAATCCAGATATCGGTATTGACGAGTTAATGGAAAATCATATTCACGGACCAGATTTTCCAACAGCTGGACAAATTATCGGTAGAAGCGGTATTCGCCGTGCGTATGAAACAGGACGTGGTTCGATTACGATTCGCGCGAAAATACACGTTGAAGAAAAAGCGAATGGCGCTGAAAAGATTATCGTCACTGAATTACCGTATCAAGTGAATAAAGCAAAACTTATTGAGAAAATTGCTGAGCATGCACGTGAGAAGAGAATTGATGGTATTACGCAATTACGCGATGAATCAGACCGTAATGGGATGCGTATCGTTATGGAACTTCGTCGTGACGTAAATGCAGATGTTTTATTAAATAATTTATATAAATATACAGCGCTACAAACGACTTTCGGCATAAATACGTTAGCACTCGTCAATGGCCAACCGAAAGTATTAAATATTAAACAATGTTTAGAACATTATTTAGAACACCAAAAGTTAATCATTACACGTCGTACACAGTTTGACTTAAGACGAGCTGAAGCACGCGCTCATATTTTAGAAGGGTTGCGTATTGCACTTGATCATTTGGATGAAGTGATTGCTTTAATCCGAGAATCAAAAACGGTTGAAATTGCTCGTACAGGATTAATCGAGCGCTTTGAACTTTCTGATAAACAAGCGCAAGCAATATTAGATATGCGTTTGCAACGTTTAACAGGACTTGAGCGTGATAAAATTGAGGAAGAATATAAAGAATTACTCGCACTTATCGAAGAGTTAAAAGCGATTTTAGCTGATGAAGAAAAAGTGCTCGAAATTATTCGCGAAGAATTGCTTGAAATAAAAGAACGTTACAATGATGAACGTCGGACGGAAATTACGGCTGGCGGAGTCGATTTCTTTGAGGATGAAGATTTAATTCCAGAAGAAAATATCGTTGTGACATTAACGCACGAAGGATATATTAAACGATTACCAGCTTCTACGTATCGTACGCAAAATCGTGGAGGACGTGGTGTTCAAGGAATGGGTACTCATGAAGATGACTTTGTCGAGCATTTATTATCGACGAGTACGCATGCGACGATTTTATTCTTTACGAATAAAGGGAAAGTGTACCGCGCACGTGGGTTTGAAATTCCAGAATTTAGTCGAACAGCAAAAGGGATTCCACTCATTAATATGCTTGAGATTGATCAAGACGAATGGGTCAATGAAGTCATTGCCGTGAATGAATTTGTCGATGATTGGTACTTATTTTTCACGACGAAACACGGGATATCTAAACGATCAGCGTTGTCACAGTTTGCGAACATTCGCAGAAGTGGGTTAATCGCCGTCGGGCTTCGTGAAGATGATGAACTCATTTCTGTACGGATGACGGACGGAAATAAAAATATTGTTATCGGTACGCGACACGGTTATTTAATTCGTTTTGAAGAAGATCAAGTGCGATCGATGGGGCGAACAGCAGCTGGTGTACGCGGTATTGATTTACGTGACGGTGATGAAGTTGTTTCGATGGATATACTTGAACCGAACGAACAAATTTTACACGTGACGACGAAAGGTGTCGGAAAGCGTACGGATGAAGAAGAATATCGCGTAACAAATCGTGGCGGAAAAGGTGTCTTTACGTGTCGTTTAACAGAAGATACTGGAGAAGTTGTTGCTGTTAAAACGGTTGATGGTACGGAAGACATTATGCTCATTACCGTCGGCGGCGTCCTTATTCGTATCCCTGTTGAAAGTATTTCTCAAACAGGAAGAAACACACAAGGGGTTAGACTCATTCGTTTACAAAATGATGAAGAAGTAGCAACAATTGCGAAAGTCATTCATGAAGATGATGAGGAAGACGAAGAAGCAACCGATATAGAAGGTAATGAAAATTTAGAAACTGACGAAGAGTAACTGTTTAAATAAACTCGGGATAAAACAACGCATCTAACTAAAAAACGAACGAAAGCATCTTATTATTTTGTAACAATGTCTGAAAGTGTTTGTATTTTAGTTAAAAAAACTTGTTTTGTCTCGAGATTTTTTTATAAAAAACAGTTAAAAATGCACGAATAAAAAAATGTATACATTGTTGACGTTGTAAGCGTTTTCGCTTATTTTTCAGTTGAAATATGAAAATATTTAACGTATTGTTATTCATTAACTAATGAAAGAAACTACAAAAAAACTGAGGAGGATGTTCATTTGCGTGAAGATAAGTTTGCTAAAGAAGGGTTAACATTTGATGATGTATTATTAGTTCCAAATAAATCAGAGGTATTACCGAAGGAAGTTAGTTTAAAAACTAAGTTATCTGAACGGTTGCAGTTAAACACGCCGATTTTAAGTGCGGGAATGGATACTGTGACAGAAGCTGAGATGGCAATTGCTATGGCAAGGCAAGGCGGACTAGGAATTATTCACAAAAATATGACGATTAAAGAGCAAGCAGAAGAAGTTGATCGTGTGAAGCGGTCAGAAAGTGGTGTTATTACAGATCCATTTTTCTTAACACCTGAACATCACGTATACGATGCTGAACATCTCATGGGGAAATTTAAAATTTCGGGTGTCCCAATTGTAGATGATATTGAAACGCGAAAATTAGTCGGGATTTTAACGAATCGTGACTTACGATTTATAGAAGATTATTCAACGGAAATTAAAGAAGTGATGACGAGTGAACATTTAATTACGTCATCAGTAGGCACGACGTTAGCAGATGCGAAAAGTATTTTACAAAAACATCGCATTGAAAAATTACCATTAGTAGATGACCAATATAAATTACAAGGATTAATTACGATCAAAGATATTGAGAAAGTGATTGAATATCCGCAAGCTTCTAAAGATGAACAAGGTCGTTTACTCGCAGGTGCTGCTGTCGGTGTCACTTCAGATTCGATGAAACGAATAGATGCACTCGTCGAAGCTCAAGTAGACGTCATCGTTATTGATACAGCTCACGGCCATTCAGCCGGTGTATTAGAACTCGTTAAAAACGTGCGAAAAGAACATCCAACATTAGATATTATCGCTGGAAACGTTGCGACGGAAGAAGCGACAGAAGACTTAATTGAAGCTGGTGCATCTATCGTAAAAGTCGGGATAGGGCCAGGATCTATTTGTACGACGCGTGTCATTGCTGGTGTCGGCGTTCCACAAATTACGGCTGTTTATGATTGCGCACGTGCTGCGAGTAAACATAATATCCCAGTCATCGCTGACGGAGGGATTAAATATTCAGGTGATATCGTTAAAGCTTTAGCGTCAGGCGCTCATGCAGTTATGCTCGGAAGTATGTTTGCCGGTGTTTTAGAAAGTCCGGGAGAAGCAGAAGTTTTCCAGGGAAGACGTTATAAAACGTATCGCGGAATGGGATCTGTCGGGGCGATGCAAGCCGGTTCAAAAGATCGCTATTTCCAAGATTCTGATGATGCAAAGAAACTTGTTCCTGAAGGTATTGAAGGACGAGTTGCTTATAAAGGGCCATTAGTAGATACGATGCACCAATTAATCGGTGGTATTCGTTCAGGTATGGGATATTGCGGGACAGCGTCTATTGAAGATTTACGAGAAAATGGTCGATTTATCCGTATTTCAAATGCAGGTCTCATTGAAAGTCATCCACACGACGTACAAATTACGAAAGAAGCACCAAATTACTCAATATAATAAATCAGTAAAAAGATATATTTTAAACTATTTATTTTGTGGTAAAATAGAAACGACTTTAAATGATTAGGTGGAGGTAGGAGAAGTTGAGAAGTATTGGTCGAAAATTAACATTATTAGTAACAATGACTTTATTAGCGACCTTTTTGATTGCACCCGTAACAGTCGGTGCAGCAGACGGTTTAGATATTGAAGCGGAATCGGCAATTTTAGTCGATGCAGATAGTGGGAAAATTTTATTTGCAAAGAATCCAGATATAGCTCTACCACCAGCTAGTATGTCGAAGATGATGACAGAGTATTTAGTTTGGGAAGCTGTTGAGGAAGGCAAGATTTCATGGGATACAGAAGCCGAAATAAGTGATTACGCTTATGAAATATCTGGAAATGAAGATTTTTCAGGTGTTGGGCTTTATCAAAATAGAACGTATACAGTGAAAGAATTATATGATGCAATGGCGATAAATTCAGATAATGCAACGACAATTGCTTTAGCAGAATTAATTGCTGGTTCAGAATCTGAATTTATTAAAATGATGAATGCTAAAGGCGAAGAGATGGGGTTACAAGAATATAAATTTGTTAACGCATCAGGACTCGATAATCATTCGCTTGATGGGAATCATCCAGATGGAACAGAAGAAGACGATACGAACTTACTGTCTGCTCGTTCATCTGCATTG
This sequence comes from Bacillota bacterium, assembly GCA_035301345.1. Taxonomy (GTDB): domain Bacteria; phylum Bacillota; class Bacilli; order Bacillales; family Amphibacillaceae; genus CALAMD01. The sequence continues at coordinate 41,048 of DATGUM010000011.1, read as the reverse complement.
CTCGCGTATCATTTAGTGACAGATTATCCTGAAGCACTGGACGTTTCAAATCAAGCATCGTTAGAGTTTGATGGACAGACAGTGACGAATTGGAACTACATGCTTGATCATGATACGACGTATTTAGAGCAATTTCATTACGATGGCATTGATGGATTAAAGACGGGCCATACAGACCTTGCTGGTTATTGCTTTACAGGGACAGCAGAGCGTGACGGGAAACGTTTAATCTCTGTTGTTATGAAAACTGATAGTGAAACAGAACGATTCAAACAGACAGGGAAATTAATGGATTATGGCTTTGAGAAATTTTCGGAACAAGAATTATTCCCGGAAGGCTATCAATTAGAAGGTGAGTCAGTCCTCTCAGTCGTTAAAGGAAAAGAAAAAGAAGTGTCAATTGCACTTGCAGATGCTTTTTCAGAAAAGATAAAAGACGGTGACGAAGAGAAGTTTCATGTCGAATATACGTTAGATGAGAGTTTACTTAAAGATGGATCGCTAGAAGCACCTATTGAAAAAGGTATGAAAGTAGGAACAGCTACTTTAGTTTCTGATGATTCTTATGGGTATATCTTTTCAGAAGATGAAGCAACGACGGTTGACTTAATTGCGACTGAAGACGTTAATAAAAGTAACTGGTTCGTTATAATGCTAGGAGCGATTTGGGGATTTTTCAGTCACTTGTTCTTTATGATCGTTGACTTTATTAAAGGCTGGTTCTAATTAAACTTGTATTATGCATGTAATTGCATTATGGTATAAAAGATAATTGAAAATATAAATAAATGTTCTTAGTCACGTATGAATCGCTAAAAACAATCAAGTAAGGATGTTTATTTTAATATAATAAAGCATAGAGGAGAAGAGTATGGTGAAACATAGCGAAGAAGTACAGAAAACATTAGATGTTATTAGACAAGGCGGCGTCATCATGGACGTTGTTAACGAAGAGCAAGCAAAAATTGCTGAAGAAGCTGGAGCAATTGCAGTGATGGCACTAGAACGAGTACCATCAGATATTCGTGCTGCTGGTGGCGTAGCGAGAATGGCTAATCCATCAATTACAGAAGAAGTATTAAATGCCGTATCAGTGCCAGTCATGGCTAAAGGTCGTATTGGACATATCGTTGAAGCACGTGTACTAGAAGCTTTAAACGTTGATTTTATCGATGAGAGTGAAGTGCTAAGCCCAGCGGATGACACATTCCATATTAATAAAGCGGACTTTTCAGTTCCTTTCGTCTGTGGATGTAGAAATTTAGGCGAAGCAGCTCGTCGTATCGGTGAAGGCGCGTTAATGCTTCGTACGAAAGGTGAGCCGGGTACAGGAAATATCGTTGAAGCGGTCACACATTTACGTCAAGTACAAGCAGATATCGCTCGCTTAAAGTCAATGTCAGAAGACGAAGTGATGGTTTTTGCGCGTGATTTAGCTGCACCATTTGAAATATTAATGGAGATTAGAAGACTCGGTCGTTTACCTGTTCCAAACTACGCAGCTGGTGGTGTAGCAACACCTTCTGATGCAGCGTTAATGATGGAATTAGGTGCAGACGGTGTATTTGTCGGTTCAGGTATTTTCAAGTCGGATAACCCGAGTAAGTTTGCAAAAGCAATCGTTCAAGCGACTGAAAACTATAAAGATTATAAGTTAATTGGTGAGTTGTCGAAAGACTTAGGCGAGCCAATGAAAGGTATTGAAATGAGTGCTTTAGCAGAAACTGAACGTATGGCTGATCGTAGTAATTAATCGGTCGAACGATTTGCAATGAGATGAAAATTTGTATATGATATGAATTAATCATAGTAATCATTAAAAATGATGATAGGAAATAGTAAATGTGATCGCTTATTAAAGAGAGTCGACGGTCGGTGCGAGTCGATATGAGTATCCATTGAATCCATCCTTGAATTAGTTTATTGAAATAATAGTAGATAAACTCGGTTTCATACCGTTAACATGTTAAAAGCCGGAAGACAATTGTCTTCAATTTGGGTGGCAACGCGGGTAAATATATCTCGTCCCTTTTCATTACGATAAGGGGCGAGATTTTTTTGCCTTTTATTGATTAAAGGGCAAAAGTTTCATTTTAATATACTAAGGAGGCTGTTTATTATGCTAGACATTCGATTTTTACGAAATAATTTTGCTGATATTAAAGAGAAACTCGAACATCGAGGAGAAGATTTAACAGAATTAAATAAGTTCCAAGATTTAGATGAGAAAAGAAGAAAGTTAATTGCTGAAACAGAGACATTAAAAGCGCGTCGTAATGAGGCGTCAAAACAAATTTCAGCGTTAAAACGAAATGGTGAAGATGCGACTGAAGCGATAACAGAGATGCGTGAAGTGAGTGATCAAATTAAAACATTTGACCATGAATTAACTGATATTCAGGAAAAGCTCGATTATATTATGTTATCAATTCCGAATATTCCTCATGAAAGTGTACCAATTGGTGATGATGAGGAAGATAATGTTGAAGATAGAAAATGGGGCGAACCTCGTGCATTTACATTTGAGCCGAAACCACATTGGGATATTGGAACAGATTTAGATATTTTAGATTTTGAACGTGGCTCAAAAGTAACGGGTAGTCGTTTCGTCTTTTATAAAGGGTTAGGTGCTCGTTTAGAGCGTGCGCTCATTAACTTTATGATGGATTTACATGCAGATGAGCATGGCTATACAGAAATGTTGCCACCGTATTTAATTAATCGTGCGAGTTTAACAGGTACAGGGCAATTGCCGAAATTTGCTGAAGATGTTTTTCATATAGAGGAGTGGGATTTCTTTTTAGCACCGACGTCAGAAGTACCCGTAACGAACTATTACCGAGATGAAATTTTAAAAGAAGAAGATTTACCACAGCAAATGGTCGCTTACAGTGCAAACTTCCGTTCTGAAGCTGGTTCAGCAGGGAGAGATACGCGTGGCTTAATCCGCCAGCACCAATTTAACAAAGTAGAACTCGTTCATTTTACGAAGCCAGAAGATTCATATGAAGCGTTAGAAACATTAGTTGGCCATGCGGAACAGATTTTAAAACGATTAGAAATTCCGTACCGTGTGTTAAATATGTGTACAGGTGATTTAGGATTTACGGCTGCGAAAAAATACGATATTGAAGTGTGGATTCCGGCACAAAATACGTATCGAGAAATTTCTTCTTGTTCAAACTTTGAAGACTTCCAAGCGCGCAGAACAGGTATCCGTTTCCGTCGAGATGGTAAAGTAGAGTACGCACATACGTTAAATGGTTCAGGATTAGCTGTCGGACGTACAGTTGCTGCTATTTTAGAAAATTACCAACAAGAAGATGGATCAGTTATTATTCCAACAGCTTTAAGACCGTACATGGGCGGTATAGAAGTTATTAAATAAGTAGAAATATCTAAGCTTACGATGAAAAAGTGAGCTTAGATATTTTTTTGTGAAATAGTTATTGACAAAGAAAATTAACTGTTGTATATTATTACTTGTGCAGACGGAGGAATACCCAAGTCCGGTTGAAGGGGTCGGTCTTGAAAACCGAAAGGGGTGTCAAAGCCCGCGGGGGTTCGAATCCCTCTTCCTCCTCCATTTAATTTATATGTTAAACTAGTATCTAGCTTAGGTACTAGTTTTTTTATTACCTATTTTACTTAAATATAAAGATTTTTGAACATGATGTAGGAGGCTATCAATTATGAAGAGACTAGCATTTATCGGTGCAGGATCAATGGCTGAAGCAATTTTTTCAGGTATGATTAAAAATAAATTTGTTGCACCTGATCATATATACGTAACGAACCATTCAAATCGTGAGCGATTAGAGCAGTTAGAAAATATGTACGGTCTTCAAACGTTCACGTCAGATAAACAAGTCGTTCAAGATGTAGATATCGTTATTTTATCAATGAAACCCGCAGATATTGAAGCAGCGATTGCATCAATTAAGCCGTATTTAACAGAAAATCACTTACTTATTTCAGTTGCAGCAGGAGTTGAGATAGAAGCGATTGAATCTTACGTCGGTTTTAATATACCTGTTATTCGTACAATGCCTAACACATCAGCGTCTGTCGGTTTATCAGCAACGGCTATTTGTGGGGGCCGCTTTGTAACGGATGATGATTTAACGTTAACTGAACAGTTATTCCAAACGATAGGTATTACAGAAGTCGTAGCAGAAGATGACATTCATGCAGTCACAGGTTTATCTGGAAGTGGCCCAGCTTACGTCTATTATTTAGTTGAGGCGATGGAAAAAGCTGCTGTAGAAGTGGGTTTGTCACAAGAAGTAGCGACGTCCTTTGCTCGTCAAACAATCATTGGTGCAGGTGAAATGTTAAAAAAATCAAATGACTCGGCTAAAACTTTAAAAGAAAATGTGATGAGCCCAGGTGGAACGACTGAAGCAGGAATCAAAACATTACAAAATAATCACTTTGAAGAAACGATTAGTGCGTGTATTCAGCGGGCGAAAGAGCGATCAATTGAACTCGGTAAATAATAAGTGGAAGGGACGTTTATGGCATGCCTTTGTGTAGTCATTGTAAACAAAAGTGGAAATATTTTCAGACGTTAAAATATTTTGGGCGAACATTTATGTATTGTCCGTATTGTAAGGAATTAAATGTTCAAACAGAAATATCAAGAAGATTAGAGAGACTTATTAGTTTGTTCGTTTTAATACCTGTATTTCTTTTATTTATTGTATTTGACGTTCCGCAGATGGTAGCTGTCGGTGCGGGAGTTGCTTTTTTAGTTGGTTTCTATTTAGCGTATCCACTTATTTTAGATGTCGGTAAGCGCAAGATGAATTAGCGAATATTTTCTAATGATAATATATAAGGACGGTTACATATGATGGATGAAACTTTTATGCAGTTAGCGATTGAACAAGCGCAACGTGCTGAAGCGATAGATGAAGTGCCAATTGGAGCGGTTATCGTTCAAAATGGCGAAGTCATTGCGACAGGGTATAATCAACGTGAACAGGATCAAAGTGCTTTAGCTCATGCAGAATTAATAGCGATTCGTCGTGCGAATGATTATTTAAACAGTTGGCGTTTAGAAGATTGCACGTTGTATGTGACGTTAGAACCGTGTCCGATGTGTGCAGGGGCAATCGTTCAATCACGTGTCAAACGTGTCGTATTTGGAGCATATGACCCTAAATCGGGTTGTGCGAGTACGTTAATGAACTTATTAGATGAACCATCATTTAATCATCACGTCCAATTAACATCGGGTATACGAGAAGAACAGTGTAAACAACTATTACAAAACTTTTTTAAACAATTACGCCAACGGAAAAAAGAAAATAAAAAACAAATTGAATGAACTTTTTTCAATTGCAATTTATTTATAAAAGACGTATAATGAACAATGCCGTGCTAGGTGGGGAATTAGCGGTGCCCTGTACTCGCAATCCGCTATAGCGAGACTGAGTACCTACTTGAGGTGAGTCGACTTTAAGGTCTGCCTTAAGGGAGTGGTGTTGACGTTTAGGTCCTGCGCAACAGGAACCCATGAAGTCTGTCAGGTCCGGAAGGAAGCAGCAGTAAGTGGTCTTTCTTGTGTGCCGTGGGAGTGCCTAGACCGAGCCATGAACTTAAGTAACGCTTAGGGACTTCGCATCGATTGTAGGTGCACGGTATAAATTCGTATAATTATCCTCTTATCAATTGTTGATAAGAGGTTTTTTTATTATGATAAAAAAATAATGAAATTAGTTGGCTATTGTACGTAATCGGTATATGCTAGTAGAAAGCATTTAAAAATGGAGTGTGCAAAATGGAAAAATCGATAACAGTGGAAGGATTAGTTGAAAGATTTTCTTTAGAAGTATTAGCTGCTGAAGATCAACTACATCAAAAAATTGTTAAGTCACAAGCGAGAAGACCAGGGTTAGAACTAATCGATTACTTTGATTTTCTACCTAAACAACATATACAAGTATTAAGTGAAGATGAGATTTATTACTTACACACATTAACCGAAGAAGAGCGTGCGCTTCGCGTTGGAAACGTTGTCAAATATGAACCACCTTGTATTATCGTGACAGACGAACAACAAGGTTTAAAATATTTAACGAAATATTGTAATCAAGAAAACATCCCTTTATTACGAACGTCGGCATCAAACTACGAATTTACCGGGAAATTAAATGCGTATATGATTAATCGCTTAGCACCAGAAATTGCTATTCACGGCGTTTGTATAAACGTATTCGGGATAGGTATTTTATTACGCGGAAAGTCAGGTATCGGTAAAAGTGAAACAGCTCATACGTTGATTGGACGTGGACATCGTTTAGTTGCAGATGATATCGTTGTCATAAAAAAATTGAGTCCACAAACGATTTTAGCTACGCATAATGGGATGAATAAGGAGTTTATTGCCCTTCGTAGTATCGGACTCTTAAACGTCGTTCGTCAATATGGACGGAAAGCATTTCAAGATGAGACGCGTGTGTCTCTCGATATTGAGTTAATCGAGTGGGAACCAGATTCTATTAATAATGATTTAGAAATAGAGTCAAAGTACAATGAATATTTAGGTGTGTCTGTGCCACATATTCAAATTCAATTACAAGCGGGTAGAGATGTTGCTGGACTTATTGAAGCTGCAGCGAACAATTGGTATTTGAAAAAACAAGGATATAGTGCTGCTGATGAGTTTATGGAACGTTTAGAAGAGAAAAGTAAGGATTAAATAGTATAGAAACATAAAAAAGCCGAAGAACTTTTATTTATCGTAAAAGATTCTTTGGCTTTTTCGTTGAGAACGGAGTGATAGCTCCGTCACTTTTATTAAAATTATACGAGTAAATCAAATAGTGAACTATCTTTATTTATTTCTTTAAACGGAAAGCCGAGTTCATCCATTCGTCTCACTAAACCGTCATAATCTTCTTTTCGTTTAATTTCGATACCGACGACACCAGGCCCGTTTTCTTTGTTATTTTTCTTCGTATATTCGAACGTCGTAATGTCATCATTTGGACCTAAGACGTTATCTAAAAACTCTCTTAATGCGCCTGCTCTTTGTGGGAAATCAACAATAAAGTAATAAAGGAGTCCTTCATGAATGAGTGATCTCTCTTTAATTTCTTGCATACGACCGATGTCATTGTTTCCACCACTTATGATACAGACAACTGATTTACCTTTAATTTCTTCCTTATAATAATCAAGTGCTGCAATTGCTAATGCGCCTGCAGGTTCAGCAATAATTGCATGTTGGTTATATAAGTCTAAAATCGACGTACATACTTTACCTTCAGGAACAGAGATAATATCACTGACATATTTACGGCATAAATCGTACGTTAAGTCACCGACACATTGAACAGCTGCACCGTCTACAAATTTATCCATTTCATCTAAAGGAGTCGTCTTTTTCTTGTCAAAAGCTTTTTTCATACTTGAAGCGCCTTTAGGTTCAACACCGATCATTTGTGTATGAGGGAATAGATTTTTGATATACGTACTTACGCCGGACATGAGACCGCCGCCACCGATACTACCAAAAACGAAATCAACTTCTTCTTCAATATCGTTCATCATTTCAACAGCTGTCGTTCCTTGCCCAGCAATAATATCAGGGTCATTGAACGGATGAATGAAAATACGATTGTTTTCTTTCGTATATTTCATCGCTTCTTCAAATGAATCATCGAATGAGTCACCGACGAGAACAACTTCAACAAATTCTTTACCGAACATTTTTACTTGGCTGATTTTTTGTTTCGGTGTCGTTTGAGGCATAAATATTTTCCCTTTAATTCCTAAATGAGCACAAGAATATGCCACACCTTGCGCATGGTTTCCTGCACTTGCACAGACAATGCCTTGCTCTTTTGCTTCTTTTTCGATGCGTTTAATTTTATAAAATGCACCACGCAATTTGAATGAACGAACGTGTTGTAAGTCTTCGCGCTTAATATATACGTTACATTCATACAATTCCGACAATCGTCTATTAAGTTGTAATGGGGTGTGTACGACAACATCTTTTAGCAATTGGTTGGCGATCAAGATGTCTTCTACATGCACCGTTTGAAATTCTTCATTCGCTACTTGCATAACACTATCAACTACCTCCATAAAAATTTACATCAATCGTTACGTTAAATATGAATAAAAAAACATAAAAAAAGAATGTGTTCCTTCTATTTTTATAACTATGTTATTTAATCATTTTAAAATAATCGTCCGGAGCATCCAATCGTTAGATTTATAAACGGACAGATGATTAAGGCTAGTATATCATCTTTATCATCTATCTGTCATATGGTTTCTATCATTAATTGATAATTCCCGCAATCGTCTGATAAATTAATTGACGTGATAATATGATCGGTTTTTTCGTATATGTTTGTGCAACATGTTTCATCGACTGATTGTAACCAAAGCAATCTAAAACAATCGCTTTTACGTCTGTATCATTTAGATGTTTAACAGATTCAATGAGAGCTGTTTCTGAATACGTATAAGGGCTTACTGTGTGCGTAATCGTTGTAAAATCCTCTTTGCCCCACTTTTGTGCGATCATTTCTTGCTGGTTATCATTCGGTACGATAACACCGAGTGTTCCATCGATGAAGATACCTTTTACGAGATGATTTAATAAATAGTCTGGGTAAATAATTTGCTTATCACTTTTAAACGTTGGAAAGCTACCTGTACAAGCAATAATAATGAGATCGACTGCTTCTTCATTTAATGCGTCAATTAATTGTTGAATGATTGGGATAATTTTTTCTTTGCCCATATGAACTTCTGTTCCATCTGTTAATCGAGAGACGAGTAACGTATCATTTGTACCCGGTGCTAAACGAGCGATTTCGCTTGAACTCTTATGGTCAAGTACGCCTTTTTCAATAAATGTTACGTCTTCCGCAAAGTGTGTCGTCATTTCTGACATAATATCTGTTCGAGGTGATTGTCCGATAGTAATGACACCTATTTGTTTGTTCATTTAATAGCCTCATTTCGTTTGTTTAAAAAAAGAAGAAGTAGGCAGTATATCGCCTACTTCTTATCTATTTATCTATTAAAAAAAGGGGGAAACAAATTTTATTCATCAAGCCAAACGTTTGTACCTTGTGAATCAACAATCGTTAATGTTCCAGGGTTTGCTGAAACTTCGAATCCTTGAACTTTGTTGTCAATTCCTGCTGCGTTCTCTTGAACATCTAACTCAATTCTTGGAACTTCTTCTAAGATAATTTCCATCGCTTCGTGGTAAAGCTCTGTTCTTTCATCTTGGTCGGCTGTTTCTGATTTCGCTTGGTCTAATAATTTATCAACTTCTTCATTTTCAAATCCTTTACCGTTACCTAAAGAACCGACTTGGTTAGAGTGGTAAAGCTGGTTTAAGAAGAAGTACGGGTCTGGATACCAGTTCCAGCTTCCCATTGACATAGGAGCTTCGTTTTTAGAAACTGTATCACTGTAAGTACCCCACTCAACGACATTAATTTCAACATCAATATTTAAGTTTTCTTTCATTTGGTTTTGGAAAATAGTCGCATGTGGTACACGCGCTTCAGAAATTACAATTTCTGTTTCAAAACCGTCTTCATAGCCTGCTTCAGCTAATAATTCTTTTGCTTCTTCAGGGTTGTATTCAGGTACGAGTTCTTCAAGTGACTCATCATATCCCCATGAACCTGTTGGAACTGGTAAGTATGAAGGCACTGCACCACCGTATTGGTTTGCTCCTGAAACAATTTCTTCAATATCTGTCGCCATATAAATCGCACGACGTACGTCAACATCTGCTGTCGGCCCTTGAACGTTATTTAAATCTAAATAAGAGATTGAAAGTGCTGGAATAGACGCTAATTCTAAGCTATCTTCTTGCTCAATAACTTCTCTGTTTTGCCCTTTAACGTCAGTTGCGAGATCGATATCTCCAGAACGTAATGAGTTAGCCATCATATTCGGATCAGAAATGATTTTGAAGTTAACACCGTCTAAATGAGGTGTATCTCCCCAGTAATCATCGTGACGCTCAAGTGATACTTGTTGGTCATCTTGCCAATCAACAATTTTGAAAGGACCTGAACCGATAATGTTCGTACTGAAGCTATCCCCTTGTCCTTCAACTTCTTCTTCTGGCACAATACCATTTCCTGTATCTGTTAACATTGCCATTAATGTTGCGTTTGGTTCATCTAAAATAATTTTAGCTGTAAATTCATCGACAACTTCTACTTCTTTAACATCTGTAATACGATCCATAACAGATTCTTCTGAAGAACGTTCAATACTATACTTTACGTCCTCAGCTGTTACTTGTCTTCCGTCTTGGTGTTCACCAGGGTGGAAGTAAGCGTCTTCACGCAATGTGAACGTATATTCTAATAAATCATCTGAAACCTCCCAGTCTTCTGCTAATCCTGGTTGGAAATCTGAAAAGTCACTTTTGTACTCAACTAATGTATCTAAAACAGAACCCATAATTTGTGACTCGTAGATTCCTGTATAAAGAACGGGATCAAGAGTTTTCGGGTTAGCGACTAAACCGATGTTCAGTGTTCCGCCGTCTTGTGCTTCTCCTGATTCTGCATCAGATGATTCGCCATCATCATTTGCTGAATCGTCACTACCTGAACAAGCAGCTAGTGCTAAAACTAGGAATAGTGCAAAAATTGAAAATAAATACTTTTTGTAACTCGTTTTCATTAAAGTACCCTCCTGTTGTTTGATTCATATATTGAATCAATTAATCGTATATCGAAACTATCTGATTATAAAATAGCACACGTCTGTATGAAATGTAAACGTTTTTTTATAATAATTTTAATTTTTTAGATAAGTCTGCTCTTTCCGAACTTTATATTTACAAACGTAAAAAGGAGTGATAAAATAACTTTTAATTTCTTATATGTATTCACTGATTCGTATATTGAATCAAAAGGAGGCTTAAAATTGGGAAAATTTATACTATCAAGATTTTTAAACATGATTCCTACATTGCTTATTGTTGCAGTAATTGTCTTTTTAATTACGCGTATGATACCAGGTGATCCGGCGGCAGTTATGCTCGGGCCTCAAGCAAGTGTGGACGATGTGGAAGCGTTAACAGAGCAGTTAGGTCTTAATGAACCGCTTGTTAAACAGTTTACAACTTACGTTGGAGACATACTTAAAGGTGATTTTGGAACGTCAATTACTTACAATCGACCAATCGTCGATATTATTATGGACCGTTTTCCGAACACAGTTATTTTAGCGGCGAGTGCTTTGTTAATTGCTTTTTTAGTTGGAGTACCTGCAGGGATTATTTCTGCATCGCGTCACAACTCATTAATTGATTACTTCGTTATGCTCGTTTCTTTAGTAGGAGTATCTATGCCAGTGTTTTGGCTCGGAGTTATGCTCGTTCTATACTTCAGTGTTAATTTAGGATGGTTTCCAGCGACGGGAATGGGTTCAATGAATGATGGAATTGTTCCTTTTTTAAAGCATTTAATTTTACCGAGTATTACGTTAGCGACGATTCCGATGGCAGAATTTGCACGAATTACACGTTCGAGTATGCTTGAAGTCGTTTCGCAAGACTATATTAAATCGGCACGTGCGAAAGGTTTAAGTGAATGGATTGTTATCGTTAAGCACGCATTTAAAAATGCATTAACACCATTGTTAACAGTGTTAGGGCTTCAAGTATCAATGATGTTAGGTGGGGCAGTTTTAACGGAAACAATTTTCAGTTGGCCGGGAATGGGTCTATTGATTATCGATGCGATTGAAAAACGAGACTTCATCGTCGTGCAAAGTACAGTGTTATTCATTGCATTTATTTTCGTTGTCGTAAACTTAATTGTCGATATATTATATAAAATTGTTAATCCACGCGTTGATTATTCGAGTAAAGGAGGGTCCTAAAAGATGACTACAATGGATACGACAGAAAGTATGAATAATAAAAATAACAATAATAATGAAGATGATATGGAAAAAGCGCCGAATTTATTTATGCGTTTATTACGAAACCGTTTAGCAGCGATTGGTTTGTTCGTTGTTGCGTTAATGGTTATTACGGCTATTTTTGCTCCTTGGATTGCAACACATCCACCGTATGAAATGGATGTAACGAAAACACTACTCGGAATTGGTAGTGAAGGACATCTTTTAGGAACGGATAACTACGGTCGCGATATTTATAGTCGGCTTATTTATGGATCACGTGTTTCTTTAATCGTTGGTGTTTCTGCTGTTTTATTCGGAGCAATTATTGGAACGATTTTAGGTCTCGTTTCAGGGTACTTCGGAGGAACGCTTGATTCAGTCATTATGCGTTTTATGGATGGTTTGTTTGCTTTTCCATTTATTTTATTAGCGATTACATTAATGACCGTTTTAGGGCAAGGATTATTTAACGTAATTTTAGCTGTAGGTATTGCAAATATACCAGGATTTGCTCGTGTGATTCGGGGGCAAGTGTTAAGTGTGAAGGAAGAAGAATTTATTGAAGTTACGCGTTCACTTGGTGCGCGCCACGGAAGAATTATTTTCCAACATATTTTACCAAACAGTATCGCTCCATTAATTGTTTATGGAACGATGAGTGTTGCTGGTGCGATTATTTCAGAAGCTGCTTTAAGTTTCTTAGGTTTAGGCGTTCAGCCACCGACAGCATCATGGGGAAGTATGTTGAAAGAAGGTAAAGACTTTCTCGTTTTAAACCCTCACGTAGCTACAGTGTCAGGGTTAGCGATATTGATTTCAGTATTAGGTATTAACTTATTAGGTGACGGATTAAGAGACGCTTTAGATCCGAAAATGAAACTATAAATATGGGCGAAGGAGGAAAATAATGTGGGTGACGAACATTTACTAGAAGTAAATAATTTAAAAGTTCACTTTCGTTCTGGAAAGAAAACAGTTCGAGCAGTTGATGGTATAAGTTTTAAACTAGGTAAAAAGGAAAATCTTGGAATCGTCGGTGAATCAGGATCGGGAAAAAGTGTGACGGCGACAGCTTTAATGCGTTTAATTCCAAGTCCACCGGGAAAAATTGCCGATGGAGAAATTATTTTTGAAGGCGAAAATATATTAAAGTATTCAAATAGAAAAATGCGTGATATTCGTGGAAATGAAATTTCGATGATTTTCCAAGATCCGACGACGAGTTTAAATCCAGTGTATACAGTCGGTAATCAGTTGTTGGAAGCAATTCAAACACACCAGCAATTATCGAAAAAAGATGCCCAAGAGAAAGCTGTTGAAATGCTTGAACTTGTTGGTATACCAGAAGCAAGACGTCGACTAAAAATGTATCCGCATGAATTTTCAGGTGGTATGCGTCAACGTGTAATGATCGCAATCGCTTTATCATGTAATCCGAAATTGCTAATTGCGGATGAACCGACGACAGCACTTGACGTAACGGTGCAAGCGCAAATTTTAGAATTAATGAAGAAATTACAAGATGAAATAGATACATCAATTATTATGATTACGCACGACTTAGGTGTCGTATGGGAACTATGTGACAACGTACTCGTTATGTACGCAGGTCATATGGTTGAGTCAGGTCCTGTCCAGTCGCTTCATAGTAATCCATTGCACCCTTATACGTGGGGATTACTTGATTCACAAATTACGAGTGAGACGGAAAGTGATGAACTTCTGCGCACGGTTCCGGGGGCGCCGCCTAATTTAATGACGGAGTTACCAGGTTGTCCGTTTGCTGATCGTTGTGTGTACGCACAAGATATTTGTCGCGAAAAGAAACCAGAGATGTTAGAAGTTGAGGAAAATCATTTTGTCGCTTGTCATTTCCAAACAGAAGATAGCAGGTTAGAACGAAGAGGAGGCGATCATTCATGAAAGAACCTATTTTACAGGCGAAAGGACTAAAAAAGTTCTTCCCTCTTGATAGCCCGATCCCTTTTAAGAAAAGTAGTGATAGTGTTCGAGCGGTCGATGACGTTAGTTTTGAGTTATATCCAGGCGAAACGTTAGGTGTCGTTGGTGAATCAGGATGTGGGAAATCAACGGTCGCTAGGCTCGCAACAAGGCTCATTCAACCGACTGAAGGAACGGTTTATTTAGAAGGTCAAAATTTAATGACGATGAATGAAGAACAACTCCGCGTTGCAAGACGTGATATTCAGATGGTTTTCCAGAATCCATACGCATCACTTGATCCACGAAAAACGATTGAGCAATTGATAAGTGAACCTTTAGTTATTCATAAAATTGGTGATAAACGTTCACGTCGTAAACGTGTCCATGAGCTACTTGAAGTGGTTGGTTTACAAAGTCACCATGCGAATCGCCACCCGCACGAATTTTCAGGTGGACAGAGGCAACGAATTAATATCGCTCGAGCGTTAGCGCTAAATCCGAAAGTCGTCATTTGTGATGAGTCTGTTTCGGCATTAGACGTTTCCGTTCAAGCGCAAGTGATTAATTTATTAAAAGAATTACAAAAAGAATTCCAATTAACGTATATGTTTATTTCTCATGACTTAAATGTCGTTCGCTACATGTGTGATCGTATTTTAGTTATGTATTTAGGAGAAGTTGTTGAAGTTGGGACGTATAAAGATATTTATGAACGACCAGAACACCCGTATACGAAAGCTCTCTTATCAGCGATTCCACGTGAGAATCCGGAAGAAGAAAAAGAACGAATCATATTAACAGGAAATGTACCGAGTCCGATTCATCCACCTTCAGGGTGCTACTTCCATGAACGTTGTCCATTCGCAATGGATATATGTAAAACGAAGGCACCTGAAATGGTCACTGTGTCTGATTCACATGAAGCAGCATGTCATTTAATCAACAAAGGAGATTCAGAACATGTCATTTAAACACGTAATAGAATTATATGAAGTATTAGATAATAAATATGTTAGTGGTGACGATGTTAAAGCGTATATTGAAACCATTAATAAAGATGTAGCAGTTGAAGTGCAAACAGTTGAAGGGAAGTCAGGCTCAACAGATTTCTTTAAAGTAACGATTCCAGGGCAGAACGGAAAAATGTCAGGTGGTAACGCACCGACACTCGGAATTATCGGACGACTTGGTGGTATTGGCGCACGTCCGGAAATGAAAGGTTTTGTTTCTGATGGTGACGGCGCACTTGCTGCTGTTTCTATCGCAGCAAAATTAGCTGATATGCAACTCAAAGGTGATCAACTTGCTGGAGATGTTGTTATAACGACTCATATTTGCCCGACAGCTCCAACGTTACCTCATGATCCTGTACCATTTATGAATTCACCTGTAGATATTTTAACGATGAATCAATATGAAGTAACGGAAGAGATGGATGCTATTTTATCGATTGATACGACGAAGGGGAATATGATTTGTAATCACCGTGGCTTTGCGATTACGCCTACAGTGAAGGAAGGGTATATTTTAAAAGTAAGCGCAGACTTGCTTCATATATATACACAAGCGACGGGTACGATGCCAGTGACACTTCCAATTACGACACAAGACATTACGCCATATGGTAATGATGTTTATCATATTAATAGTATTTTACAACCATCTGTAGCAACAGATAAGCCAGTTGTCGGTGTTGCTTTAACGACAGAAACAGCTGTTGCAGGGTGTGCGACTGGAGCGACACATTTACCAGACGTCGAACAAGTCGTGCGTTATGCATTAGAGGTTGGTAAGTTATTTGGCGAAGATAAGTGTGAGTTTTATGACGAGAAAGAATTTGCACATTTAGAAAAACTATACGGAAAAATGACGCATTTACAAGGCTTTGGTGAGTAAGAACATTTGAGATATATCCGAGAGAAATAAAAAAGGTAATTCCCGTAAATTAATTTTATATGGGAATTACCTTTTCTTTATTTATTCATTTAAATAATCAAATGTAGCGCTAATAAGTAGCGGGCCAACGACTTTCATTACTTCCTCGTCAACGTCAAACATTGGGTGATGGTGTGGGAACACTTTATTATCATCATCTAGTCGTGCACCGACCCAAACGAATGAACCTGGCACTTCTTTTAAATAATAAGCAAAATCTTCCATACCCATTTGTGCGCGAATGGTTCTTACGCGGTCCTCACCATATAATTGTTTGGCAACTTTTTCCATGCGATTCGTTTCTTTTTCATCATTGATGAGTGCTGGATACCCTCGCACATAATTAACATCTGCTGTCGCACCAGCTGCTTCAGCCGTCAATTTAGCAATATTCTCAATTTTCTCTTCGACCATATCTTGAATAGAATCTTTAAATGTACGAACAGTTCCTTTAAGTGTTGCTTGATCAGGAATAACGTTAAATCCATCGCCACCATTGAATGATGTGACAGATACGACAGCTGAGTCGATTGGGTCAACGTTTCTACTGACGATTGATTGCAAGTTCATCATGATTTGACTACCAACTAAAAGCGGGTCAACTGTCACGTGTGGTGTTGCAGCGTGGCCTCCGCTCCCTGTAATATTAATTTCAAATGTATCGCCATTTGCCATTGAATCACCGGATTTTACACCGATAAAACCGAGTTTATCAAATGAGCTCACGTGAGCACCAAAAATAGCATCTACGCCGTCTAGACATCCATCTTCAATCATTGCTTTAGCCCCGCCCGGGATAACTTCTTCCGCAAATTGATGAATAAATATGATTGTGCCCCGGATATCTTCTTTTCTTTCACTTAATACTTTGGCAATTCCGAGTAACGTTGCTGTATGAACGTCATGGCCACATGCGTGCATGACCCCAGGTACTTTTGATCGGTACGGAACGTCCTTTTCGTCTTGAATCGGTAAAGCATCGAAGTCAGCACGTAAAGCGACAGTTTTACCAGGCTGGCCACCTTTTAGTGTACCAACAACACCTCGTCCACCAACGCCTGTACGAACTTCAATTCCTAAATGCGTTAAAAATTTTGCGACTTTTTCTGGCGTATGTACTTCCGTATGAGATAATTCGGGATACATATGTAAGTCTCTTCTAAATTCTACTAACTCTGGAAATATTTCTGTAAATCTTGCTTTAATTTTATCCATGATGTGCCTCCAAAAGTTGTTATTTAATAAGTTTAATTATACCAAAAAATAGAAGTTGAACATACTAAAGTAAGATTGTTGATTATTTCATATTTAAAAAGTTAATGTCACTCAGTTATTTCATTCGATTTTCGTCACTATGTTTCACATATGGGTGGAAAATCTGTATAATTGTATAGACTTATGAAGAAGGGAAGTACGAGTATGAGCTATCAGGCACTGTACCGTTCATGGCGTCCGCGCACGTTTAAAGACGTTGTTGGACAAGGGCATATTACACAAACGTTGCAAAACGCAATCTCGCAAAAAAGGTTTTCACATGCGTATTTATTTTCTGGTCCACGTGGGACAGGAAAGACGAGTACAGCGAAAATATTTGCTCAGACGATTAATTGTGAGCAAATGCCTGCTTCTGAGCCGTGTAATGAATGTTCCGCATGTAAAGGTATTTTAGACGGTTCAATTTCAGATGTGATTGAAATTGACGCTGCTTCAAATACGAGTGTAGATGACATTCGAGAAATTCGTGATAAAATAAAATATGCTTCAAGCTCAGTTCCTTATAAAGTTTATATCATTGATGAGGTTCATATGATCTCAATCAATGCGTTTAATGCGTTGCTTAAAACATTAGAGGAACCGCCACCTCACGTCGTATTCATTTTAGCAACGACAGAGCCGCATAAAATTCCTCTGACAATTATTTCACGTTGTCAGCGATTTGACTTTAAACCAATTGGTAATCAAGTCATTATTGAACGGATGAAAGAAATTGTCGATGCAGAAACGATTGATATCGTTGAAGAAGCGTTAGAATCTATTGCATTAACGGCAGAAGGTGGTATGCGGGATGCCCTTAGTATTTTAGATCAAGCAATTTCTTACGGCGGAGAAACGATTCAATTAGAAGATGTGCTCGCTGTTACAGGGAGCGTCTCACAACATGTATTAACAGAAATGACGTCAATGATGTTAGCGAAAAACACTGAACAGGCGTTAACACTATTGGATGAAATGGTTCAAGAAGGAAAAGATCCTTCAAGATTCGTTTATGATTTTATTTATTTCTTAAGAGACTTGTTGTTATTTAAAGGATCTGCAGCGTTAGAGGTTATGTTAGAGCGAGCTGTTTTAAATGATGCATTTAAGCAGTTAGCAAATGACGTATCTGTTGATTGGATTCAAATGGCTATTATGGCATTAAACGAATGTCAACAAGAAATGCGTTGGTCAAATAGTCCGAAAGTATTTATAGAAGTATGTATCTTATCCATTAGCCAGTATAAAGGCGAAGGTGAAGGATCAGCAGCGCCGAATATTGAAGTTACACAATTAAAACAGCGCATTGACACGTTAGAAAAAGAGTTAGTTACAATGAAGGAACAAGCGCTCACGATTCAAGCTGAACGACCAGCTGTTAAACAGCCGAGACAACCTGCGAGACGGGCGAACAAAAATAGTTTCAACGTAGCAACAGAGAAAGTTCGCCAAGTCCTTGATGAAGCAGAGAAATCGGCATTGCAAGAAGTGATGTCGAACTGGGCGCAGTTTTTAACACAATTAAAGTCCACACATGCACCAGCCCACGCAAGTATTCAAGATAGTAAGCCCGTGGCAGCATCGGAAAAAGCCGTTGTTGTTGCGTTTGAATATGAAATACATTGTTCACTTTTCGCAGATAGTCAAGCGATTATTGAACCGATTTTAGCGACGACACTTGACCGTGAGATGACGATTATTCCAATTCCTAAGGAACAGTGGCAACCGCTTCGAGCAAGTTACGTGAAGCAAGCTAAAGGAAATAAAAGTGCAGATGACCAGCAAGAAGAACAAACAGACCCTCTCGTTGAAGAAGCGAGAAAGTTAGTTGGGGAAGACTTGTTGCACGTGCACGATTCATAAATACATTTAAATATTTCAAGGAGGATTTTTAAGATGAAAGGTATGGGAAATATGGGTAACATGATGAAACAAATGCAAAAGATGCAGAAGAAAATGATGAAAGCACAAGAGGAGCTTCATGAAATGACATTTGAAGCGACTGCTGGTGGCGGTGTTGTCACAGCTAAAGCGAATGGAAAGAAAGAAATTACTGACATTATTATTGAAGAAGAAGTCGTTGATCCAGAAGACGTTGATATGTTACAGGATTTAATTATCGCAGCAGTAAATGATGTTATTCGACAAGTAGATACGAAAACAGAAGAAACAATGGGGCAGTTTACGAAAGGTTTGAATATGCCAGGCATGTTCTAGGAGGCAAAAGAGATGTATTATCCAGAGCCAATATCAAAGTTAATTGACAGTTTTACAAAATTACCCGGTATTGGACCGAAAACAGCGACTCGACTCGCTTTTCACGTTTTGCAAATGAAAGATGATGACGTTCTTGACTTTGCGAATGCGCTTGTCAGTGCGAAACGTGAACTATTACATTGCTCGATATGTGGGCATATAACAGATTCAGATCCTTGTTCAATTTGCCAAGATACATCGCGAGATGAGTCTATTATTTGTGTTGTGGAAGATCCGAAAGATGTTATCGCCATTGAAAAAATGAAAGAGTTTCGAGGGAAATACCACGTATTAAATGGTGTTATTTCTCCGATGGATGGTATTGGACCAGAAGATATAAATGTAGCAGATTTGCTAAATCGCTTAAAAGACGAGAATGTTGAAGAACTTATTTTAGCAACGAATCCGAACATTGAAGGCGAAGCGACAGCGATGTATATTTCACGCCTCGTTAAACCTTCAGGTATCCGTACGACTCGGTTAGCACATGGACTACCAGTCGGTGGCGACTTAGAGTATGCGGATGAAGTTACTTTAGCGAAGTCTTTAGAAGGGCGAACTGAACTTTAAAAGATGGTGATTACATGCGAAAGAAAAAAAGAAAGAAGTTAGCAGAACAACAATTGTTGGATAGTATTTTTGCGTTAGAAAGTGAATGGAAACATATTCAACAAATTGTTGAGCAAAGTATTGAACCGAGTGAAAACAGTTTGAATCATTTACGTCTAGCACAAGCGAAGTATATGTTCTTACTTGGTGAAGCGCGACATAAAAATTTAAGTGCTTTATCTTAATCATATGGTACATGAATGAATACACGATGGAATAAATCATCTTACAATGAAAAGGAAATGCTTATGTTTATCATGAAAAAAGATAAACATAAGCATTTTATTTATCTGAGGCTATTTCGTGTTGATCTCTTTACTTATGAAACAAACAGTACATATTTATTCGTAAATTTCGATGTCGTCTTTATATGCATTGTAAGCTTCTTCATATTCCATAATGCGAGCGACTTCTAAAACGAAATCTTCGTCATAACCTGCACGTCTTAATAAATGGAAGCCCATTTCCATGCCTGACGTTATCCCTCCAGCAGTAATGATTCTTCCAGAATCGACGACGCGAGCACGGCTAATTTTACATTTCGGTGCAATGTCGGCTAAGCGATCAATTGGTACTTTTCCTAAGTTAGAACTTTCTAAACGATCTGGTTCTTTTCGATTCGTTGCGTGAAGGCCGTCTAATAGCCCCATTTGTCCATAAATCCATGAACCAGTACATACACTCGTTAATAATGTTTCATTAGGAAGCGATTCGATAAAGCGATGGAGTCGTTTATTGTTCGTTTCTGGTCTCGTCCCAACGCCTCCAGGAATTAAGAATGCATCCATATGTGGTTCGTCTTGGAAAGAATAGTTCGGTTGAACAGTAAATCCTGCTTGGGTTTGTACAGGCCTCATAGCATCTGCAATTAAAAATGCTTCTAAATCAGGATCAAGTCGTCGTGCAACTGAAAAAACACCGTGAGGCGCAGCAAAATCAACAATTTCCGCATCTTTAAAAACATAAATACCTAATCTGAAACTCAAATATATTCCTCCTAAAAGACTTTTATTTATTTGATTAACAATAAGTGTACCATGAAATTGTTAAAATTGTCAGAATATACAATGTAAAGTAAGGACAAAACTTAACGCGGAATGCTTTATAGTTGAGTTATTTAGCTGATGTTATACATTTGAAAATGAAAAAAGGTGTTATTTGAACGGTCAAATGAAGGAGCTACAAATCCTTCACACAACCTTGTCAACAAAAACGGTAGAAACAACAGTGAAATTCATGATATAATGCAAAGTAGAATCTAAAATAGTTAGATTCTTATGAAGAGGAGAATGAAACAGTGACACGAAACTTTATTACGTTTGAAGGTGGAGAAGGGTCGGGAAAGACGACAATTATCCAACGACTTGCTGAACGTTTAAAAGAGAATAACTACGATGTCGTTACGACTCGCGAGCCTGGTGGCGTTAAAATCGCTGAACAAATAAGAGAAGTCATTTTAAATAAAGATAATCAGGCGATGGATGGTCGAACAGAAGCATTGTTATATGCTGCTGCTCGCAGGCAACATCTCGTTGAGACAGTTATTCCTCATTTACGAGCTGGTAAAGTCGTTTTATGTGACCGTTTTATTGATAGTAGTCTCGCTTATCAAGGGTATGCGAGAGGGTTAGGTGTCGATGAGGTGATGGCAGTAAACGCATTTGCGATTGATCATTGGATGCCATCATTAACGCTTTTTCTTGATATTGAACCAGAAAAAGGTTTGGAACGTATTCAACAAAATGAAACGCGAGAAATTAATCGCTTAGATTTAGAACATATAACATTTCATCATAAAGTTTATGAAGGATATAAAGCATTAGTCGAAACAAATAAGGATCGCATACAAGTCGTTCAAGCCGAGCAATCCATTGAAGCTGTTGAACGAGATGCTTTTAATATCATACTTTCACATATTCAACGAAAGAATTAAGGAGGACAAGATAATGAAGTTAGTTATTGCTGTTATTCAAGATAAAGATTCAAGTCGTCTTATTAATGCACTAAGTGAAGGGAACTTCCAGACGACGAAGTTAGCGACAACTGGTGGATTTCTAAAGGAAGGAAACACAACTTTAATGATTGGTTGTGACGACGAAAAAGTCGATCTCGTATTAGATACGATTCGTGATAACTGTTCGCAACGTGAACAAATGGTTGCACCTATTTCACCAATGGGTGGGAATGCAGATTCATACATTCCAAAACCAGTAAAAGTTGAAGTTGGTGGAGCAACAGTCTTTATTTTACCAATCGAGTCGTTCTTTCAATTTTAATGAATCATTAAACAGTGTTTAAATGAGAGATGGAGGTGAGTCTTGCTCAATGAAAATAACGAAAGAGATGCATTCTCAAGCTGTTCGCCAAGTGAGAACGGCGACGCATGACAAACAAACATTCGAGAAACTCGTTCAATCGCAACGATCAAGTATAAAAGAACAAGAGATGCAGCATTTGTTAAAGGAAATTACAGAGCAAGGGGAGAAACTCGCTCGTTTTCACTCGTTTCGTGATTTAGCAAGATATAAACGACTTGTGAAAGGTTTTTTAGAAAAAGCTGTTGATCAAGGGCTAGATTTAGATAAGTCTTATCATTTTAGCTTTGATGATCAAGCGAAACCGATGTCTATTGTTAAGAAAGTTGATGAGAAACTCGTTGAATTGACCGAAGAAGTGATGGATCAAGAGAAGAAGTCGATTCACTTACTTGATATTGTCGGCGAAATTAAAGGTTTACTCATTAATCTTTACACGTAAGGATGAAGTAGATGAATACATGGGATCAGGTAGCGACGATTCAACCGTTAGCGAGCCAAATGATTAGCCGAAGTATCGATAGACAAAGAATATCACATGCTTATCTTATTCAAGGTCAAAAAGGTGTCGGAAAAGAAGCAATTGCTCAATTGCTTGCCGCGCGTTTGTTTTGTGAACGAGCAGTTAGTGCCGACCCGTGTAATGATTGCATGAATTGTCGTCGGATTGAGTCACGTAACCATCCTGACGTACACTGGATTGAGCCAGATGGATTGTCTATAAAAAAGCAACAAATTGATGAGTTACAGAAAGAATTTATTTATTCAGGGCTAGAATCGAATAAAAAAGTTTATATTATAAAAGGTGCGGAGACATTAACGGTGAATGCATCTAACCGAATTTTAAAATTTTTAGAAGAACCGAGCAAGCAGACGACAGCTATTTTATTAACAGAAAATAGCCGAGCAATTATCTCGACGATTCGCTCACGTTGCCAAGTCATTGACTTACAACCATTACCCCAAAATCAATTGAGACATCAGTTGATAGAGGCTGGTTTAAATGAGAAAATGGCAAAAGTGACGAGTGCGCTTACGAACAATATTGATGAAGCAATTACGTGGAGCGAAGACGAGTGGTTTGTAAAAGCGCGAAAGATAGTGTTACAATTGTTTGATAAGTTCTTAAATAATGATTCAGATGTATATATTACTATGCATCAACAATGGCTCACACATTTTAAAAGCCGTGATGAACATGCACTAGGGCTTGATTTATTGTTGTTACATTTTAAAGATGTGTTATATACACAAATAAATAAACAATCATCACTCGTCGTGTTAGATGAACAAGATGAACGTTTAAATAGAGCTGTATTAGCTTACTCAAATGAGCGCTTGTTAGCTATTTTGCAAAGTATTATACGCGCAAAGCAGAAAATACGGCAACATGTACACGCGACATTAGTGATGGAGCAGTTAACACTTCATATACAGAGGTGAAAATGAATGATAGAAGTGATAGGAGTTCGATTTAAGAAAGCAGGAAAAATATATTATTTTGATCCTGCTGATCATAAAGTAACGCTTGATAGTTACGTCGTCGTAGAAACGGTCAGAGGTGTGGAATTTGGACAAGTCGTTATTCCTCATAAGAAAGTTGATGAGGAAGATGTCATTTTACCTTTAAAGAAAGTGATTCGTGTAGCGGCAGAAGAAGATAAAGAAAGAGTTCTGAGTAACGAAGAACAAGCGGAAAAGGCATTTGATATAGCGTCGGAAAAAATTACAGAGCATGAGCTCGAAATGAATCTTGTCGACGTTGATTATACATTAGACCGAAATAAAGTTATTTTTTACTTTACAGCTGACGGTCGGATTGATTTTAGAAATCTAGTAAAGGATCTCGCTTCCATTTTTAAAACGCGTATTGAATTACGACAAATTGGTGTGAGAGATGAAGCGAAAATGCTAGGTGGTATTGGCCCTTGTGGTCGTATGCTTTGCTGTTCAACATTTTTAGGTGATTTTGAACCTGTGTCGATAAAAATGGCAAAAGATCAAAATTTATCATTGAACCCAGCAAAAATTTCAGGACTTTGTGGCCGTTTAATGTGCTGCTTAAAGTATGAAAATGACGAGTATGAAGATGCGAAGAAATCTTTACCAGATATTGGGCAGTTCATTGATACGACAGAAGGTAAAGGAAAAGTTGTCGGATTAAATATTTTAGAAAGATTAATTAAAGTCGAGTTAAAAGAAAGTGAACATGTAGTAGAGTACACAGTGGATGAGTTATTAGACCAAGGACTTTTACAAGCGCAGGCCACAGAATAGTGGGGTGTATGAGGCGTGGGCAAGAAAAAAATTTTAGAACAAGTGTCTGATATGGCTGAGCAAATTGGTGGGTTGTATGAGCAACTAGGAGATTTAAAAAATCGTCTCGGAAGTTTACTAGAAGAAAATCATCGGCTGACGAGTGAAAATCGTCATTTGCGTAATCGTTTAGATGCGGAAACGAATGAAGATGGATCGACTGATGATGAAGAACAAGTAACAGATAAAACGCGAGATATACCTGGTGAAGGATACGACAACTTAGCTCGGTTATATGAAGAAGGCTTCCATATTTGTAACGTTCATTTCGGAAGTCCGCGAGAAGATGAAGACTGTTTATTTTGTTTGCTATTCTTAAATAAAACAAAGTAGGATTGTTAAATAGCTGCTCGTTCATCTAGTCAAATGTGCTAGATGGACGGCAGCTTTCTTCAAGTATATAGAGAAGGAGTTAAAGGGAAATGGTGCAGTTATATGAGGATGAGCGTTTTGATTACTTAGTGACGGATGAGCGAATGAAAATCATTCAAAGTCCGACCGTTTTTTCTTTTTCTCTTGATGCGCTTTTGTTAGCTCATTTTGTTCACGTACCGATAAAAAAAGGTGATATTTTAGATTTGTGTTCAGGAAATGGCGTTATTCCTCTCCTTTTATCACGACGAACGAATGCGCAAATAACAGGTGTAGAAATACAGGAACGATTAGCGAATATGGCGGAGCGAAGCGTTTCATATAATGAATTATCAACACAGATTGAGATTATTCATGGAGACTTAAAAGACATGCAACATGTTTTTGGTCATAGTCGATTTGACGTCATTACGTGTAATCCGCCATACTTTAATACGCCAGCTGAAAGTGAACATAATAAAAATGATTATTTGACGATTGCTCGTCACGAAGTGCTCTGTACGTTAGAAGACGTTGTAAAAGCTTGTAAGTTACACGTAAGACCTGGTGGAAAAGTTGCTATTGTTCATCGACCGGGTCGTCTCGTTGATTTACTTACACTTTTTAGAATGTACAATATTGAGCCGAAACGCCTTCAGTTCGTGCACCCGAAAGAAGGTCGGGATGCGAATATGATTTTGATTGAAGGGGTGCGTGACGGGAAGGCTGATTTAAAAGTATTACCGCCGATTTACATTTATAATGAAGATGATACATACACAGAACGAGCGAAAGAAATTATTTATAAATAAAAGTGATTGAAAGAAGTGTTTCTTGATGAACATTCAAAAAAGCTTTGAACAAACAGAAGGAGCAGCCATATATATCGTGCCGACGCCCATCGGGAACTTAGAAGATATTACTTTCCGTGCGTTAACGACTTTAAAAAATGTTGCCATCATTGGTGCAGAAGATACACGATTGACGAAAAAGTTGCTTAACCATTTTGACATATCAACCCGGTTACTAAGCTATCATGAACATAGTGAGGAATCGCGCATTGAGCAATTGTTGCAGTACGTTCGTGACGGAGAGTCGATTGCGATTGTTAGTGACGCGGGAATGCCGGTTATTTCGGATCCAGGTCATGACCTCGTCAAGCAAGCAATCGCGGAAAACTTAGCTGTCATTCCGTTACCAGGGGCTAATGCGGCGTTATGTGCGCTCGTTTCGTCAGGTTTGCCAGCAGAGGAATTTTTGTTTTACGGCTTTTTACCTCGAAAGAAAAAAGCAAAAACGGAAGAGCTAGAGCGACTAGCAACGATGCGGGCAACGTTAATTATTTATGAGTCGCCGCATCGATTGAAGCAAACGATTGAGCAGATGAAAAGTGTTTTTGGAGAAAGGCAAGTTTCCATTGCGCGCGAATTAACGAAGCGATACGAAGAACATATACGCGGAACGTTTTCAGACGTACAAAAGTGGCTAGACACAGGAACTGTTAAAGGCGAATTTGTTATTGTTTGTGAAGGATGTCAAGCGGCGGAGAGCCATGAGGAATTGTGGTGGAGTCATTTGTCGATTGTTGAACACGTTGATCATTATGTCACGAATGAAAACATTCGTAGTAAAGAGGCGATTAAACGTGTTGCGAGTGAGCGGCAGATGAGTCGTCGAGATATTTATCAAGCGTATCACGTGGATGCATAATCGCTACGGATATTTAATGGAAAAAAATAAAAAATAAAAGTACAATGGATGATAGTTTGTACTTCGGCAAAGGAGATATGGTTCATGTCAAAAGATCAAAAAACGTTTTATTTAACGACACCAATTTATTATCCGAGTGGTCATTTACACATCGGTCATGCATATTCAACAGTTGCGGGTGACGCAATGGCGCGTTATAAGCGTTTACGTGGGTATGACGTGCATTATTTAACAGGAACGGATGAGCACGGTCAAAAGATTCAACAAGCAGCTGAAGAGGCAGGAAAGTCGCCACAAGCTTATGTTGATGAAATCGTTGCAAGTATTCAAGACTTATGGAAAAAGCTAAAAATTACGAATGATGATTTTATTCGTACGACAGAAAAGCGCCATACGAAAGTCGTACAAAAAATATTCTCGCGTTTATTAGAGCAAGGGGATATTTATTTAGACCAATATGAAGGTTGGTACTGTACACCGTGTGAGTCATTTTTCACGGAAACACAGTTAGTCGATGGTAAGTGTCCAGATTGTCATCGCGCGGTAGAGAAAGTGAAAGAAGAGTCATACTTTTTCCGAATGAGCAAATATGCTGATCGTTTAATTGCATATTATAAAGAACATCCACACTTCATCCAGCCAGAGAGTCGTATGAATGAAATGCTCAGTAACTTTTTAGAGCCTGGCCTTGAAGATTTAGCCGTTTCACGCATGACATTTGATTGGGGAATTCCGGTCGTTGAAGATCCGAAGCATGTCGTGTACGTATGGATTGATGCTTTGACAAACTATATTACAGCACTCGGATACGATACAGATGATGATGGGGACTTTAAAAAGTATTGGCCGGCAGACGTCCATTTAATGGCAAAAGAAATTGTTCGTTTCCATACGATTTATTGGCCAATTATATTAATGGCGTTAGATGTACCGCTTCCGAAGCAAGTATTTGCGCACGGATGGATTTTAATGAAAGACGGAAAAATGTCAAAGTCAAAAGGAAATGTGATTGATCCAGTCGTTTTAATTGAACATTACGGATTAGACGCATTACGTTACTACTTATTACGAGAAGTTCCGTTCGGTTCTGACGGTGTATTTACGCCTGAAGGATTCGTTGAACGAACGAACTATGACTTGGCAAATGATCTCGGTAACTTATTAAACCGTACAGTTGCAATGGTTGATCGTTACTTTGCTGGTGATGTTCAAGCGTATGTGGCGAAAGAAACATCTTTTGAAGAAAGTTTAGAAAAGCAAATGAACGACACAGTCAAACAAGTAGAAGAAGCGATGGATCATATGCAGTTTTCTGTTGCTTTATCATCTATTTGGCAATTAATTAGCCGAACGAATAAATATATTGATGAGACAGAGCCTTGGGTATTAGCAAAAGACGATGCACAAAAGGCGCGTTTAGGTAATGTGATGGCACATCTCGTTGAATCGTTGCGTATGACAGCGATTATGTTACAACCATTCTTAACAGAAGCTCCGGGTAAAATTTGGGAGCAGTTAGGCATTGCTGATGAATCATTACACGCTTGGGATAGCTTACTGACACACGACAATGTTCAGGCAGGAACGAAGATTCAAAAAGGCGATCCGATTTTCCCACGTTTAGACGTTGAAGAAGAGACGGAAAAAATAAAAGGCTTCATGCAAGGACCTGCTCAAGAAGAGGAAGAAGGGCTTGAAGTGAAAGAAGCGATTGACTTTAGTACGTTTGAAAGTATTGATTTACGTGTTGCAGAAGTCGTTGAAGCTGAGAAAATGGAAAATGCAGATAAATTATTAAAGTTACAGTTAGACTTCGGGGCGGAGCGTCGCCAAGTCATTTCAGGTATTGCTGAATACTATGCGCCAGAAGAATTAGTCGGCAGAAAAGTGATTTGTGTAGCGAACTTAAAGCCAGTGAAGTTACGTGGTGAAATGTCGAACGGAATGATTTTATCTGGTGAAGATGAGGACGGCAATTTATCACTAGCAGCTGTTGATCAGTCATTGCCGAACGGTTCAGTTGTTAAATAAATAACAGCGAAAGAAATGAGGGTTTTTCAATTGTTATTTGATACACATGTCCATTTAAATGCGCGTCAATATAAAGATGATCGCGATGAAGTAATTGCACGTGCTACAGTAGAAGGGGTCAATCAAATGGTCGTCGTCGGATTTGATCACGAAACGATCCCTTTAGCCATAGAGATTGCTGAAGAACACGAGCATATTTATGCGACAGTCGGTTGGCACCCGGTCGATGCGATAGACTGCACGGAGAAAGAGCTTGCTTGGATTGAGGAGTTGTCTGCCCATCCGAAAGTTGTTGCTTTAGGCGAAATGGGGTTGGATTACCACTGGGATAAGTCACCGCCAGAAGTCCAAATGGACGTTTTTCGCAAGCAAATTCGTCTAGCAAAAAAGCTCGATATGCCGATAGTTATTCATAACCGTAAAGCGACGGAAGATATTATGCGTATTTTACAAGAAGAAAATGCGCAAGAAGTTGGTGGTGTTATGCACTGTTATAATGATTCTGTTGAGTACGTGCAAGCATTTTTAGATATGAACTTTTATATTGGGTTAGGTGGCCCAGTAACGTTTAAAAATGCACCATTACCGAAAGAAGTAGCTAAGCAAGTCCCGATAGATAAGTTAGTGATTGAAACGGATGCACCTTTCTTAGCACCTCATCCATATCGCGGAAAGCGAAATGAGCCAGCTTACGTAAAACTAGTAGCAGAAGAAATTGCTCGTTTACGTGAAATGTCTTATGAAGATGTTTGTGAGCAAACGATGAACAACGGAAAACGATTGTTTCGTCTTGCGTAAATAAATATAAAACGCCCTATTTTCGTGAAATAATAGACGAAAAAAGGGCGTTCTTTATTACAAAAAAATATTTAAAAAACGTCTGTAACTACTGTTGCATCAACATTATTAGTTTATTGTAATCGTAACGTAACATATGTCATTAAGTTGTAAACACAACGTAACCGTAATAACTTTGACTTTACATATGCCTCTTAATATAATCGGATACGATATGAGGAGGCTATATGTAATGAATGTAACGAGTAAAGCAAATTTAACTTCGAAAAAGAAGTTAATCATTTCATGTATTGGAGGTTTAGCACTGATTGTCTTTGCAGCTATTGTATTTTTAGAAGTGACGAAAGCGACAGTCGTTTTTGCACAAGATGGCGAAGAACAAACAGTGAGAACTCATTCAAATACAGTTGAAGAATTGCTAAGCGAATTAGACGTTGATGTAGGAGAGCATGATCATTTATCAGCAGATCTTGGAGACTCTATTGAAGACGGCATGAATATAGAATATAAGGAAGCAAAAACAATACATGTAACAATTGATGAAGACGAAGAAACATTCCATACGACGGCATTTACGTTGGATGAATTTTTAGAAGAAGAATCAATTGAAGTGACGGATCATGATGAGGTGTCACAAGATTTAGATCAAGAAATTGAACATGGATTAGAGTTAGACATCGTTAAAGCATTTGAAGTAACAATTGCTGACGGTAAAGAAGATGAAGAAAAAGTTTGGACGACGGGAAGTTCTGTAGAAAGTTTATTAGCAGATCATGACGTTGAACTAAACAAAGATGATAAAGTTAAGCCAGCACTTGATAAAGATATCGAAGAAGAAACGACAGTAGCGATTACGCGTGTTGAGAAGAAGAAAGATGTTGTTGAAGAATCAG
Source organism: Bacillota bacterium (assembly GCA_035301345.1). Classification (GTDB taxonomy): domain Bacteria; phylum Bacillota; class Bacilli; order Bacillales; family Amphibacillaceae; genus CALAMD01. Next base: position 10,720 of record DATGUM010000011.1, on the reverse strand, counting down.
TGGCATTTTCTGTCGATAAAAAAGAAGACAACTCGTTAGAAAAAGGTAAAGAAAAAGTTGTCACAGATGGAAAAGAAGGCTTAGTTGAGAAAGAATATGAAATCATTTATGAAAATGGTAAAGAAGTCGATCGTAAAGTTTTAAATGAAACAGTTAAAAAGGAATCAAAAAATAAAGTAGTAGCTGTTGGAACGAAAGAAGCTCCGTCGAACTTACAAACATTAGGAAGTTCTTCAAATAAAGGATCTTCATCATCGTCATCATCATCGTCGAAACCATCAGGTGGTAAAGAGATGGTTATGCAAGCATCAGCATATACAGCTGATTGTAGTGGATGTTCAGGATATACAGCGACAGGTATTAACTTAAAAGCTAATCCGAACATGAAAGTCATTGCAGTTGACCCAAGTGTTATTCCACTCGGTTCACGTGTATGGGTTGAAGGATACGGTGAAGCTGTTGCAGGAGATACAGGTGGCGCTATTAAAGGTAATAGAATAGACGTTCACGTACCAAATCGCCAAGCGGCATTAAGTTTCGGAAGAAAGCAAGTACGTGTGAAAGTATTAAATTAACAAACAATAATCGGTTATACTTATCAATAAGAGGTAAGTATAGCCGATTTTTTTTACCAATTTTTGATATAATAACTACATGAAAGTAATTTATTCGATAGAAAGAAGTGCCATGATGAATGAAAATTAAAGAAGTTATCGTCGTTGAAGGGAAATCGGACACAGTAAAAGTCCAACAAGCCGTCACGTGTGATACGATTGAGACGAATGGTTCGGCGATTAATCAGGAAACGATTGAGCGCATTCGCCATGCAAAAGAGAAACGAGGGGTTATCATTTTTACAGATCCCGACTATCCTGGTAAACGGATTAGACATATCATTGATAAAGAAGTGCCAGGGTGTAAGCACGCCTTTTTAACACGTGCAGAAGCGAAAGATAATCGATCGACGATTAAAAATCTTGGGATTGAACATGCATCGCTGGAAACGATTAGACACGCATTAGAGAAAGTATACGAACTCGTAGCTGTGCAAGAAGCATCGATTACTAAAGCCGATTTAATTCATTACGGATTAATCGGTCAGGCGCATTCAAAGGAAAAGCGCGATGCTCTTGGCAACCTACTACGAATCGGCGAAACGAATGGAAAGCAATTGTTGAAGCGGCTTAATATGTTCCAAATAAGTAAAGAGCAATTAAGTGAAGCAATGGAACAATTGCGAGGAGGAAAGTAAATGAGTGGAAAATTTATCGCAACACCGAACCGAACGAAAGAAATATTAAATAAATATAAATTTTCATTTAAAAAAAGTTTAGGGCAAAATTTCATTATAGATGTTAATGTATTAGAAAATATCGTTCACCATTCAGCCATTGATCAACGAACGAATGTGATTGAAATAGGCCCTGGGATCGGAGCGTTAACTGAGCAGTTAGCGTTACGAGCAAATAAAGTCGTAGCATTTGAAATTGATCAGCGACTCGTACCTGTCTTAGAAGATACATTAGCTAGTTATGATAACGTAGCGATTATTAATGAAGATATTTTAGAAGCAGATATTAATCAAGTCATTGCAGAGCACTTCACGTCAGGTGAAGATGTACATATTGTCGCAAATTTACCGTATTATATTACGACACCTATTTTAATGAAGTTGTTACTTGATGAACTACCTGTTAAGCGAATAACAGTGATGATTCAAAAAGAAGTAGCAGAACGTATTGCAGCTTCGCCAAATAGTAAAAGTTACGGGTCGCTTTCGTTAGCTGCACAATATTATGCATCAGCAGAAGTCGTCATGAATGTTCCAAAAACTGTGTTTAATCCTCAGCCGAATGTTGATTCGAGTATTTTACAACTGACGTTAAATGAAGAGCGTCCTGTTGATGTTCAGAATGAAGCTTACTTTTTCGAACTCGTTCGTGCGACGTTTGCTCATAGAAGGAAAACATTACGTAACAATTTAATGAGTTACTTTAAAGGTGTTTATGACAAGTCCATCGTGCAAGAAGCGATTGATCAATCAGGGATTGATTGTAGTAGGCGAGCAGAGTCATTATCGATGGAAGAATTTGCTCAATTAGCTAATTGTTTTTGGCAAGAACAATTAATAAAAAAGTCTGACAACTAGCCATGTGAAATGATTAAAAACTTAAGCGAAATATGTTGACATTGAAAATGTAATACTGTTATAATATATTGTTAAATTTGACTTAACTGCTTTTTCGTGGTATAGTAGTAGCAGTGAGGTGGAATGTAGTGAAAACATTAGTCGAGATTAAGCAAGGTCTAGAATCCCAAGTTGGTAAGCGATTAAAGCTAACTGCAAATGGTGGAAGAAGACGAACAGTGATTCGTTCAGGTGTGTTATCAGAAACATATCCATCTGTATTTGTAGTAGAACTAGATCAAGAAGAAAATGCTTTCGAACGTGTTTCATACAGCTATGCGGATGTCTTAACGGAAGCAGTGGAACTGAGCTTTTTAGAAGATAGTAAAATGGTTCCTGTAGAATAACATCATATGTTTGTAGCATATATAATAAGGAAGTTGATTATTGTTTATCAATAATCAATTTTTTTATGCTTATTTTTAAATAGATGACAAACATCAGAAAAAAATTAGCGTATTCACCATTTAAAGTAGTTAAAATAGAGCAAAAGACGTATAATAGACTGTAATTAGAAGAAAATATTCAGCTTTTGGAGTGTTTACATATGAAAAGAAGTAGCCGATTAGTTGCGATAACGAATCAATTATTAGAAAATCCATATCGTTTATTCCGCTTATCTGATTTTTCAGAACGATTCACGTCATCGAAAGCATCAATTAGCGAAGATTTAAATATTATTGATGAGATGTTAGTTTATGAAGGCGTAGGATATTTAGATCGGGTGTTTGGTGCGCGTGGAGGCGTGCAATATATTCCGAACTATTCATCTGAAAAAAGCATCGCATTTATTGATGAATTAAGTGATATGTTGCGAGATCCGAAGCGGATATTACCTGGTGGATATTTATATATGAGCGATATTTTAGGCGATCCGAAAAAAGTGAACACGATCGGTCATATTTTTGCTTCCCATTTTTCTGAGTTAGATATTGATGTCGTTATGACAGTAGCAACAAAGGGCATACCACTTGCTTATGCTGTTGCTTCTCATTTAAACGTACCTGTCGTTATCGTTAGACGAGATCCGAAAGTAACAGAAGGGTCATCAGTGAGTATAAATTATGTGTCTGGTTCATCGCGGCGTATACAAACGATGGTACTTCCGAAGCGCGTGTTAAAAGATGGTGCAAAGGTATGTATTATCGATGATTTTATGAAAGCAGGCGGAACGATTAACGGCATGAAAAGTTTGCTTGAAGAATTTGACGCTGAAGTGAAAGCTATCGGTGTATTAGCTGAGGCAGAGGATGAGGAAGATGAACGAGTCGTTGATGATTATACGTCTCTCATAAATATTGCGCATGTTGATGATCGTAAAAAAGAAATTTCCGTAAAAAGAGGAAATATTACTATTCATACTAAAGAATGAACATTTAAAAAGCCTTTTACTCATGGATACTTATAGTCCTTGTTGTGAAAGGTTTTTTTCGTGTAAATAGTGTATAAATGTCAGGCGATATCATTAAAAATACCAAGTAAATCTATATGAAAATAAATTTTTAGAAAAAACAAAAAGTTTTTCGCGAAAAAAGAAGGAGTTTTAAATGTTATGACGAACTATAGTGTTAGCAAACGAGGTTTAGCAATAGAAAAGGGGTGAATACATCATGGAAGTGACAGACGTAAGACTACGTCGTGTGAACACGGAGGGAAGAATGCGAGCGATTGCATCAATTACTTTTGATGAAGAGTTTGTAGTCCATGATATTCGAGTGATCGATGGAAACAATGGACTATTCGTTGCGATGCCGTCTAAACGCACACCAGACGGGGAGTTTAGAGATATAGCACATCCGATAAACTCAGACACACGGGCGAAGATTCAAGAGGCTGTTTTAGCAGAATATCACCGCGAAGGTGAATTAGAGGAAGAAGATACGAATTTAGAAGAGATAGAAGTGTCTTAAACTCGAAAAGGGGACTGCTCATTTAAGAAAGCTTAATCATTCATTTGGTTAAGCTTTCTTTTTGTATCATTATTTAAATGTGCGAGGGAAATATGTTGAAAAATAGTGAAAGAAATGTATACTCTAGAATAGGTTGAAATGCGCGTTAAATTAAGTTATATTCATAGATGATGAAAAGAATGGAGGTTACCCCATGGGAGAACGCTACGCTGTCGTTTTAGCAGCGGGACAAGGAACGAGAATGAAGTCTAAATTGTATAAAGTACTTCACCCAGTGGCTGGCCGTCCAATGGTTCAACATGTTATCGACCAATTAAAACCACTTCATTTGGAAGATATCGTAACGATCGTCGGATTTGGTGCCGAAAAAGTCGTTAAGCAACTAGGCGAAGCAAGCAACTTTGTTACACAAGAGGAACAGCTTGGAACAGGTCACGCCGTTCAACAAGCAGAAGAGTTATTAAGCGAAAAACGTGGAACGACGATTGTTGTGTGTGGTGATACACCACTTTTAACAGAAGAAACATTCGCGCAACTGTTTGCACACCATGAAGAACAGCAATCGAAAGCGACTATTTTAACAGCTGAAGCTCCGAACCCTACAGGTTATGGTAGGGTCATTCGTAATGAAAATAATGATGTCGAACGAATTGTTGAACAAAAAGATGCAAATGATGAAGAACTACTCGTTCATGAAATAAATACAGGTACGTATTGCTTTGATAATGAATTGCTCTTTGAAGCACTTAAGAAAGTTTCTAATGAAAATGCACAAGGTGAATACTATTTACCAGATGTTATTGAGATTTTAAAAGATGAAGGTCATCGCGTCAGTGCGTATATTTGTGAAGACTTTGATGAGACGTTAGGCGTTAATGATCGTGTAGCTTTATCACAAGCTGAAACGATTATGCGTAAACGTTTAAATGAAAAGCATATGAGAAACGGTGTAACGATTATTGATCCTTTAAATACATACATTGATGCATCTGTAGAAATTGCACAAGATGTAACGCTTCATCCGGGAACAATATTAACGGGTGATACGAAGATAGCAACTGAATGTATCATTGGACCACAAGTTGAGTTACAAAATTGTCACGTAGGTGAACGAACGACAATTAAAAATAGTGTCATTTTAGATAGCGTTATTCGCGATGATGTTGTTGTTGGGCCATATGCACATATTAGACCGGGATCAGACGTTGGAAATGAAGCGAAAATTGGTCATTTCGTTGAGCTGAAAAAGACGGTCGTCGGCGAGGGAAGTAAAATTCCACACTTAAGTTACGTCGGAGATGCGCAAATTGGCAACAAAGTGAACATCGGATGTGGTACAATAACTGTAAACTATGATGGCCAAAATAAGCATGAAACAAAAATTGCTGATGAGTCGTTCATAGGGAGTAATTCAAACTTGATTGCACCTATTTCTATCGGTAAGTCAGCATATGTAGCAGCAGGGTCAACGATAACGAAAGATGTGCCAGAAGGTGCGTTATCAATTGGAAGAACGAAGCAAACAAACCGTGAAGGTTATGCAGCGAAAATTAAAGCGCAGCAAAAAAATGATGGAGGGTTCTAACTTATGGCATCGGGCTACAAAGACGAATTTCTAAAGGTTTTTTCTTTAAATTCGAACAAAGCATTAGCTGAAAGTATTGCAGAGCATATCGGTACATCTTTAGGTAAGTGTACGGTATCGAAATTTTCGGATGGAGAAATCCAAATTAATATTGAAGAAAGCATTCGAGGGTGCGACGTATATATCGTACAATCGACGTGTGATCCTGTAAATGATCACATTATGGAACTACTCATTATGATTGATGCACTGAAGCGCGCTTCAGCACAATCAATCAATATCGTTATCCCTTATTACGGTTATGCGAGACAAGACCGTAAAGCTCGATCAAGGGAGCCGATAACAGCCAAGCTTGTTGCAAACTTATTAGAGACAGCAGGTGCAAGCCGTGTCATAACTTTAGACTTACATGCGCCACAAATTCAAGGATTCTTTGATGTACCGATTGATCATTTACAAGCGGTGCCGATTTTATCGGATTACTTTAAAGAAAAGAACTTCGAAGACCTCGTGATTGTATCTCCTGATCATGGAGGGGTTACGCGAGCACGTCGTATGGCGGAGCGTCTGAAAGCGCCTATCGGTATTATTGATAAGCGTCGCCCACGACCGAATGAAGCAGAAGTGATGAGTATTATTGGAAATATCGAAGGGAAAACAGCTATTTTAATCGATGATATTATCGATACAGCTGGTACGATTACGTTAGCGGCGAGCGCACTGATTGAACGCGGTGCAAAAGAAGTTTACGCATGTTGTACACACCCGGTATTATCAGGTCCGGCTGTTCAGCGCATTAATGATTCAGCCATTAAAGAACTAGCTGTAACGAACACTATTCCGTTACATGAAGAAAAGGCAATTGATAAAATTACACCACTTTCCGTCGCATCATTAATCGGAGAAGCAATTATTCGTATTCATGAGTATCAATCAGTAAGCAGTCTTTTTGATTAAAATGAACGTGTCGCTGAAACGAAAAAAAGAAAGTACATGTAATTTTTTCTTAAAAAATATATAATGAAATAATGGAGAATTTTTCTCCTATTAATATTTGGAGGGTATTACGATGGCAGTAAAATTAAAAGCTTTAAAGCGTGATGATTTAAGACAATCAGCAACAAATGACATTAGAAACCGTGGAGATATTCCAGCAGTTGTTTATGGTGGAGATAAAGATTCACGAACAATTTCTATCAACAGTTTAGAACTGATTAAAACAGTAAGAGATAATGGACGAAACGCAATCATTACATTAGATATTGATGGCGGAGACACAGTTGAAGTGATGTTACATGAGTACCAAATGCACCCATTAAAGGACGAAGTTATTCATGCAGACTTCTACACAATTGACTTATCAGAAGAAATGGACGTAGAAGTACCACTTCGTTTAGAAGGAGAAGCACAAGGAGACCGTGATGGCGGAATCTTACAGCAGCCATTATATGAGCTTCAAGTACGTGCGAAGCCTAACGAAATTCCAGAAGAAATCGTTGTTAACATCGATGCATTAGAAATTGGTGACAACATTTCAATTAGTGATTTACCAGCATCAGACACTTATGAATTCTTAGAAGAAGAAGATACGGTACTTGCAGTTATTCTTCCACCAGAAGAAGAAGAGGAAGAAGCAGCTGACGTTGATTTATCAGTTGAACCAGAAGTTGTTGGTGCTGATGATAGCGAAGAAGAAGAGGAAGAAGAATAAAGTAAATAATATTATTATAAATAAGCCCTCCTATTAAGAATATCTTGTTAGGAGGGATTGTTGTATTCGTACGTTTAATAAAATTTTATAAAGGATTGACGTCATTGAAGTGTATTGTCGGTTTAGGTAATCCAGGAAAGAAGTATGCAGATACGAAACATAACATCGGATTTATGGTTATTGATGAGTTATTAAAAAGGCATCAATGGCAAGCGAGTCAGTCGAAATTCTCTGGAGACTATACAGTTGAACATTTAAACGGTGAGAAAATTCTTTTACTGAAGCCACAAACGTTTATGAATCTTTCCGGCGAATGTATTCGACCGTTTATTGATTTTTACAAAATTGATCCTGCAGATGTGCTCGTCGTCTATGATGATTTAGACTTGCCTGTCGGAACAGTACGTTTACGTGAAACGGGCGGACATGGAGGTCATAACGGTGTCCGGTCAACGATTGATCAACTAGGGACGAAAGCATTTAAACGATTGCGTATAGGGGTTGGGCGACCAACAGGGTCAATGCCTGTCGTTAATTATGTGTTAGCTCCTTTTGAAAAAGATCAAGAAGAAGATGTAAAAATTAGTATTTATGATTCAGCAGATGCTTGTGAAGAGTGGTTAAATACTCCGTTTGCTAATCTGATGAATAAATATCATGCAAAAAGATAAGGAACATTAATTGTTCGTTATCTTTTTATCGAGCAAATAAATAATTAGTTGTTTATGTATGGATGTTGGGGGTTTGGCTATGAAAGGGATTCATCGTTATTTACAATCGAAAGAAGAAATCCAGTCTATCATCAATGGAGTAGATAAAGGAATGAAAGAGCAGTTAATTGCGGGCTTATCTGGGACAGCGCGCGGACTGCTCGTTTCAGTGTTGGCAGAATCGTTGACTCGACCGATATTGCTCGTGACGAATCAATTGTATCAAGCGCAACAGCTTCATGAAGATTTATTACAATTTTCAACAGAAGAAAATGTTTATTTATATCCAGTGAATGAGCTCATTGCGACGGAAGTAGCTGTTGCTAGTCCAGAATTAATGAGTGCACGTATAGAAGCGTTAACGAATTGGTTAGCGAAAGGTTCGGGAATTTTAATTGCTCCTGTAGCAGCTATGAAGCGTATTTTACCCCCGAAACATTATTGGCAGCAGAATGAACTTTATTTTCAAGTAGGTGAAAGTATCCCGTTACAGCAGTATTTACAGACACTCGTACAAATGGGTTATGTGAGTGCGTCAATGGTGACGAGTCCTGGTGAGTTTAGTCGACGTGGTGGAATTATCGATATTTACCCGATGACTGAAGAACATCCAGTGCGCTTGGAGTTGTTTGATGATGAAGTTGATTCTATTCGTTATTTTGATGCAGATACACAACGTTCATTGGAAACGTTAGAAAAAGTAACGCTTTATCCGGCAAATGAGTTTTTACTAACAGAAGAAGATATGTTGCGTACTGCTCATCGACTGGAAAAAGAACTTGGGAAGTCGCTGAAACATCTGAAGGAAAACGAGCAAAAAGAGCGACTAATGGAAGTCGTTATGCATGATATTGAGCAATTTAAGCAATTGACGTCGTTCGATGGTATGTATAAGTATATGGAGTTTTTCTATGAAGAATCTTTGAGTTTACTTGATTATTTACCGAGTAATGGCTTAGTTATTTTAGATGAAATGAGCCGGATTCAAGAAACTGCGCAACATTTAGATGAGGAAGAAGCTGAATGGCACGGTAGTTTGCTAGCGACAAATGAAATGATTAAAGATATTTCCTTTTCGCATGATTGGACAGATGTGCGGAGCAAAATAGATCATCATCAGCGGATTTATACGTCTGTTTTCTTAAAGCATATAACGAATACACAACCAGAGAACATTGTGAATATATCAGCACGCGAGATGCAAGAGTTTCACGGGCAGATGAACTTGTTGCAAAATGAAATGGAACGTTGGGAAAAGGCAAATGAATCTGTGATCATTTTCGTGCCGAATGAAGAGCGGGCAGCGAAAGTTCAATCGGTATTAGCAGACTATGATATGCGGTCGACAGTTGTTGAACATGTGACGTTGCCGGTAGAAGAACCGACGATTGTCGTCGGCCATGTACAGAATGGCTTAGAATTACCACTTTATAAACTCGTTATTATGACAGAGAAAGAGCTGTTTAAAAAGCAACAACCGCGTCGTAAACATCGCCAATCAATTTCAAACGCTGAGCGGATTAAAAGTTATCAAGAGCTTAAAGTGGGCGATTATGTCGTTCATGAGAGTCATGGGATAGGAAAGTATATCGGGATTGAGACGGTTAAAGTCGGCCAAATGCACAAAGATTATATGCTCATCAAGTATTCAGGTGATGATAAGCTTTATGTGCCTATTGATCAAATTGATTTAGTCCAGAAATTTGTCGGATCTGAAGGAAAAGAACCACGCTTATACAAGTTAGGTGGAACGAAGTGGAATCGCGTGAAAAGTCGCGTACAATCATCTGTTGAAGATATTGCTGATGAACTGATTAAACTTTATGCTGAACGAGAAGCGAGAAAAGGTTTTGCCTTTTCACCAGATACATCTTTGCAGCGTGATTTTGAAGCATCCTTTATGTATCAAGAAACGGACGATCAACTACGGTGTATCGAAGAAATTAAAAAAGATATGGAACGTGAACGGCCAATGGATCGACTATTATGTGGTGACGTCGGTTATGGTAAAACGGAAGTTGCTATTCGTGCGGCATTTAAAGCAATTACAGACGGAAAGCAAGTGGCAATTTTAGTTCCTACGACGATTTTAGCACAACAACATTACCAAACGATTCGCGAACGTTTTCAAGATGAAGCGATTAACATTGGTTTGCTTAGTCGTTTTCGTACACAAAAACAAATGAAAGAAACGCTTGATGAACTGAGAAAAGGAAGCATTGATTTAATTATTGGTACGCATCGATTGCTATCAAAAGATATCGTTTATCAAGATCTCGGTTTGCTAATTGTCGATGAGGAGCAGCGCTTCGGGGTGAAGCATAAGGAGCGTATTAAACAAATAAAGACGAATGTTGATGTACTTACGCTAACAGCGACACCTATTCCACGTACGCTTCATATGTCGATGATTGGTGTACGTGACTTGTCAGTCATTGAAACACCGCCGGAAAACCGTTTCCCTGTTCAGACGTATGTATTGGAGTACAATCCGGTATTTATTAAAGAGTCGATTGAACGTGAGATGGCAAGAAATGGGCAAGTGTACTTTTTATACAACCGGGTGGAAAACATTGATAAAGTAGCTGCAGAAATCAGTTCACTCGTTGAAAATGC
>DATGUM010000010.1:0-41594 GCA_035301345.1 Bacillota bacterium | reverse complement strand
ATCAGAAGCCTGTCGATAGGATACACCTGAGACAGCTAGCTCAATTGCTAAATCCTGGACAACTGGACTCATCATTTGCCCACCATTAAATGCAAGGTGTTGATCGAGAAGAGACACATACTTACCAGTTTCACGATCAAAATAATAGTTTCTTTGAACGTCTACATAACCAAATATGGAATCAAAAGATAGCCTTCGTTTATCTTTTAGCTGAAATCTACGCTTGTCTCTGTTTTCAGCAATAACCGCATCCATTTCTAAAAGTATTTTTCCCATAGCTTCGGAGAAGCTTTTCTGTAGAGCAAGATAAACAGTACGTTCTAACTCTTCCATTGTGATTTGAGAGATGATATTCTTCATTTAAGAACCTCTTCTCTTTTTATAGTGGTTGTCGTGACTGTTACTATACAAAAGAAGGTCCTTTTTTTCATGCTTATTACTCAAGAAATAGCCCGTATGCTTTCCCGCAACAAACGTTTAAGCCTAACTTCGTGTGTAAATTAACTTGAACGAAAGAAATGTACAGAGACGTCTGCGGGAATAGCCGTATCCGAAAATCCCTAATACCGACACGATAGTGGAGGGATTAGAAGTTGAGGTAGGCCCGCGACAAGCGAAGGACATTTCTGAAGTGGAAACTTTACACAATAAGTAGGGCATAGTCCCACAAACATTTTACTCATACTATGAATAGCATTGAATCAAATATGTTGTATAGCAGAAGATATTATACTGTAGCGGGTTGTTTTGTCTTATTCCATACAATAGAAATTAATAAAATAATGATGGAAATAACGACAATTGTTCCCCCGGGCGGGATGCTTAAATAGTAACCACTAATAATCCCTAGTATGACAGATAATTCTCCCCAGACAATCGAATAAAAGATAAGTTGTTTATAACTTTTAGCATGACGCATTGCTGCAGCGACAGGGAGTGTCATTAATGCAGATACGAGTAAAATACCGACAATGCGGATAGACGCAGCGATAACGAGTGCAATTAAAATGATAAATAAGAAATGAATACGTTTTGAGTGAATCCCTGATACAGTTGCATATTCTTCATCAAAAGATAATGTGACAAGCTCTTTATAAAAAATAAAGACGATAGTAATAATCGCTATAGACATAAATAAAATCATCAGAAAATCATTTCTACTGACAGCAGATACTGAACCGAACAAGTAATTAAATAAGTCTGTATTAAACCCTTTCGCTAAAGCGATAAAGATGACGCTTAAGCCGACACCACCAGATAAAATAATCGGAATACCGAGCTCTTGATAAGACGTATAAATGGCTCTTAATCGCTCGATAAAAACGGAACCAATGACTGAAAAGGCCATTCCACTATAAATCGGCGATAAATAAGGAAAGACGAACGCTTTTTCAATAAATAGTCCGAATGCAATTCCTGCTAACGTTACGTGTGATAGTGCGTCAGCGAGAAGTGATAACCTGCGAACGACGAGAAACGTACCTAGTAATGGAGCAATAACACCGATAAGTAAACCTGTTAAAAATGTATGTCGTAAAAAATCAAACTGAATAAAATTTTCTATCATAATATACTCCTTTTAATGATCATGGACGACGATGTTAACAGGATGTCCATAAATTTTTGATAAATCTTCATCTGTTAATTGTGTATATTCCGCCGTTTTTCCGTGGAAGTGTAATGTTTTATTTAAACATACGACGTCTGTTGCATGCTTTGTCATTGCGCCAGTGTCGTGTGTAATGAGAAATAATGTAATATTCTTTTCTTCATTTAATTTATTTAATAACGAATAAAATTGTTCAACGTTTTTATAATCAATTCCTACAGTCGGTTCGTCTAAAATGAGTAATTCGGGATTACCGACAAGGGCTCGAGCGATAAATACACGTTGTTGTTGACCACCAGATAGTTGTCCAATATTTTGTTTAGCATAACTTTCCATTCCTACTTGACTAAGTGCATGCATCACTTTTTCTTTATGTTCGCGTCTGAAAAAACGTAAATAGCCAATTTTTGCTGTTAATCCCATAGCGACTACTTCAAAAACTGTCGCTGGAAAACCTTTATTAAACGCGTTTGATTTTTGGGAAACGTAGCCAATACGATTCCATCGTTTAAATGAAGAAAGTTTTTCATTAAGTAAATAGACAGACCCTGATTCAGGTGTCAACAGACCGAGCATTATTTTGATGAGTGTCGTTTTTCCCCCACCATTCGGTCCGACGAGTCCTATAAATGATCCTTTAGGAATATCTAAGTTTATATCTTTTAAAACCTCTTTGTTTTCATATGAAAAATTTATATTGCGTAAAGATACGACTGATTCTGTCATTTGCTACTCTCCTTCATTGCTTGATCAAGCGTTTTAATATTTTCTTCCATTAAAGAAAAATAATCTTCGCCATTATCTATGTCGCGTTCTGTTAAAACTTCTAAATTATGGATGCGCAGTGCTTTTGCACCTAAATGTTCCTGGATAATCTTTGACGTTTTATCATCAGCCATTTGTTCAAAAATAACGTAGTCAATTTGTTTCTCTTGTGCATTATTTACAATCTCAACGAGTTCTTTCTGTGACGGCTCTTCACTCGTCGAAACGCCGTTGATTGGTATTTGTTTAATCCCGTACCGTTCTTCCCAGTATCCGTAAGCTGCATGTGTGACGATAATATCTTTCGTTTGTTTCTGAGCGACCATCTGCATAAACGTTTCATCTAATGTACGGAATTTTTGTTCGAGTGTTAAAAAATTACGTTCAATCGTTGCTTCGTTTTGCTTATCGATCATTATTAACTCATCTTTTATTAATTCAGCGAGCGTGATCATCCGGAGTGGGTCTAGCCAAATGTGTGGATCTCTATCAATGGTTGAATGATCTGCATGTTCGAAAAGTTGGTCATGTTCACTTAATTCAATTAACCGGACAGGATGATTAATTAATACGTCAGCAGCTGTTTGTGCAAACCCTTCTAAATGGTCGCCAAAGTATATGAAAGCATCAGCGTTTGCCATGTTAGTGATTTCACGTGATGTTGGTTCGTATGTATGAGCATCAACGCCTGGTGGATATATTGATTGAACGTATACATGATCGTCAGTCAGTTGTTCAACGATAAATTCAATCGGATAAATAGACGTATATATCGTATAATCAGCTTGCTTTTCAGCGTCTGTTTGTTGTTCGCAAGCAATGGTAAATATAAGAAATAAGAATGCCATAGTAATTAGTAACTTTTTCAAAAAAACACCGCCTTATTCTTTATTTATTTTATCGTAATGATTACGATTTGTAAATAGGAATGATTACGACTTAAAACAAAATATATACAGCTCATGAAAAACAAATGGATACATGACATTTTTTTGACAAAACTCCCTTTTTTATATAAAACGTGGTAAAATAGTAATGTAGAGGAGGGAATAAATGTCTGTAACACTATATGCATATCCAAATTGTAGTACGTGCAAGAAAGCCGAAAAATGGTTAAAAGATAATAATATTACATATAACTACGTTCACATCGTTGAAGATCCTCCTTCAGAACAAGAAATACTAACACTTATTGAAAAGAGTGGTTTGCAAGGTAGGCGCTTCTTTAATACGAGTGGGAAAGTCTATCGTGAACTAAAGTTAAAAGATGTCGTTCCACAAGCAACTGTAGAAGAAATGGCTGAATTGCTTGCATCGAATGGTATGCTAATTAAACGTCCAATCGTAACAAATGGAGAGAAAGTTACTGTTGGATTTAATGAAGAAACACTGTCTGACGCATGGTTATAAATATTTAATGCGAAAGACTAGAAAAAAATAGAATTACCTAGTATAGTATAAGAGGAATTAATTAACGGAGGGATTTATAATGAGTCATTTACCAGAGGATTTAGTTTATTCAGAAGAGCACGAGTGGATTAAGCGAGAAGATGATAAAGTAAGAATTGGAATTACTGATTTCGCACAATCAGAATTAGGAGATATCGTTTTCGTTGAACTTCCAGAAGAAGGAGACGAAATCGAAGCAGACGAACCATTTGGTAGCGTTGAGTCAGTTAAAACAGTTTCTGAGCTATACGCTCCACTTAGTGGAACAGTTGTAGAAGTAAACGAAGACTTAGAAGATAGTCCTGAGTTTGTTAACGAATCACCATACGAAAAAGCATGGATGATCGTTATCGAGCCATCAGACGAGTCTGAGTTCGATGAGTTAATCTCAGCAGATGAGTACAAAGCATTCATCGAAGAATAATTTAAAATAGCTTTAATAAGCTGGCGCACCTTATTCGTAAGGTATCGTCAGCTTTTTTCGTTTAAAATATAAATGACAAGTGGTACGTACTACTTTTTCATAAGTTGTATATAGAGAGTAGTTTATTTAAAGGAAGGGAAAATCATGGCTGATTACATGGCGAATGAGCGAATCATTATCGTTGAAGGTAAAACCGATAAGCAGCATTTGGAAGTTATATTAGATGAACAAATAGATATTATTTGCACATTCGGCACGCTAGGTGTGGAACGTATGGATGAATTGATTGACGATTATAATTTAGATGACAGAAATGTTTTTGTACTCGTTGATGAAGACGATTCTGGATTGTCGATACGTCAAATGTTGACGTCAGAACTTCCACATGCACATCATATAAATGTCAGTGAGACGTACCGGGAAGTTGCTCTGACACCTGCCGAACTAATAGCCATTGAACTCGTTAAAAAAGGTTTTAAAGTAAAACATGAGTATTTGAATGCAAGACATTCAATGAAAAACGTAATTAAAGGTGATTGTAATGGAACCTATTAATGAAGATATTTTACAAAGTGATCATTTATTACTTTATATTCAAACGCCGTTTTGCGGAACGTGTCATTTTGCAAAAGCAATCTTAGGTCAAGTTGAAACGGTTTTACAAAAGAGTGTCTTTTATGAAATGAATGCATCGTTTTATCCGGAATTGATGCAAGAGTTAAAGATTGAAAGTGTTCCTTGCTTAATGATTAAAAGTGAAGGAGAAATAAAGGAGAAAATCTACACTTTCAAGTCAGCTCAAAATATTTTACAATATCTAGCTATTCATAATCATTCTGAACAATTGTTTACATTTAAATCATAATAACGTACATTTTTTGCAATGTTTCGTTCAGAGGAAAAATGAACGTTTTTTTATAATTGATAATCACTCTAAATAGTTGATAATTGAATTCAAATGCTATAACATTAAAATCAGAACTAATTGAGAATAAATATAAATATGACGTTCTCAAAATAAATACGAAGTAATTTGGAGGTAATTATATGTCAACACTTGAGATTAAAGATCTTCATGTATCGGTAGAAGGTAATGAAATATTAAAAGGTGTAAACCTTACAATAAATGGTGGCGAGTTCCATGCAGTTATGGGACCAAATGGTACTGGAAAGTCAACGCTTTCTGCAGCAATTATGGGTCACCCAGCATATGAAGTAACAAAAGGAAGCATCCATATTGATGGAGAAGACGTTTTAGAAATGGACGTCGATGAGCGTGCACGCGCAGGACTCTTCTTAGCGATGCAGTACCCGAGTGAAATTAGTGGAGTAACTACATCAGACTTCTTACGTTCGGCGATTAATGCTCGTCGTGAAGACGGTGATGAAATCCCATTAATGTCGTTTATTAAAGAAATGGATGGTGCACTAAATGATCTAGATATTGATCAAAATATGGCACAACGTTATTTAAACGAAGGGTTCTCTGGAGGAGAGAAGAAGCGTAACGAAATCTTACAAATGAAAATGTTAAATCCGAAGTTCGCTATTTTAGACGAAGTTGACTCAGGGTTAGACATTGATGCGCTACAAGTTGTTTCTGATGCTGTTAACAAGCAAAGAGACGACAATTTTGGATGCTTAATTATCACACACTACCAACGTCTACTTAACTACATTAAGCCAGACTTTGTTCACGTTATTATGCAAGGACGTATCGTAAAATCAGGTGGTCCTGAATTAGCTACTCAGCTAGAGGCAGACGGTTATGAGTGGATTAAAGAAGAATTAGGCATTAAAGACGAAACAGTTGGACAAAACGCTTAATAGTTAGTTAGGAGGGGTAATTATAATGACTGTTTTAACGGAAATACCTTACAATAAAGAAAATATTGCAGAACTATCTAAAGATAAAAATGAACCAAAGTGGATGAGCGATTTTCGTTCAGAAGCATTTGATTTAGCAGAAAAACTCGATATGCCAAAGCCAGATAAGACAAATATTAATCGCTGGAACTTTACCGAGTTTAAGCATAGATCTCAAGGAGAAAAGATTGAATCGCTTGCTCAGTTACCTGAAGCGTTAGAAGCGTATTTTGATCAAGACAATGTTCCTGAGAATTTAATTATTCAAAGAAATGAAACACTTGCTTATGCGACATTAAGTGATGATCTTAAAGAGCAAGGAGTTATTTTCACAGATATTTTCACAGCGATGAATGAGCATGAGGAACTTGTTAAAAAGTACTTCATGAAAGATGCTGTAACAATTGACGAACATCGTTTAACAGCACTACATGCAGCACTTTTAAATGGTGGAGTCTTTATTTACGTACCGAAAAACGTACAAATTGATGAACCTATCCAGACGGTTTTCTGGCAAGAAGATCCAGAAGCGGCACTATTTAATCACGTATTAATTGTTGCTGATGAAAATAGTTCACTGACGTATGTTGAAAATTATATTTCAGATAATGATGAACAAGAAACAATTTCAAATATTATTGCTGAAGTTATTGCATTAGATCATGCGAAAATTGCATTCGGTTCAGTAGATAACTTTGCAGCAGGAACGACGTCATATATTAATCGTCGTGGTGTTGCTTATGAACATGCGGTTATTGATTGGGCATTAGGGCAAATGAACGATGGAAATACTGTATCAGAAAACACGACACATCTCGTTGGGAACCATTCAGTATCTCACGCGAAAACAGTAACAGCAGGTCGTGGAAATAATATCCAAAACTTTACGGCTACGACGTTACACATCGGTAAAGATACAGATGGCGATATTTTACAACGTGGTGTTCTAAAAGAAAACACGACAGCTATCTTTAACGCAATTGGTAAAATTGAAGATAAAGCAACACGCGCAAACGCTGTACAAGAGTCACGTGTACTCATGTTAAGTGAGAAAGCACGCGGAGACGCTAACCCAATTTTACTCATTGATGAAGATGACGTTACGGCAGGTCACGCAGCTTCAGTTGGTCAAATCGATGATATGCAACTGTACTACCTCATGAGCCGTGGTATTTCACGTGAAAGAGCGGAGCGCTTAATCATTCACGGATTCCTAGAGCCAGTTGTAGATTTATTACCAATTGAAACGGTAAAAAATCAATTACGTCGTGTTATTGAAGGGAAAATTGACTAATGGATGTTAAATCCATTCGTGAACAGTTCCCGGTTCTTGACCAAGAAATTAACGGACATCCACTCGTTTATTTAGATTCAACGGCGACTGCCCAAAAGCCTTTAGCCGTTATCGAAGCGGTCGATGATTACTATCGTCATCACAATTCTAACGTACACCGTGGTGTGCATACGTTAGGAACACGTGCAACAGATTTATATGAAGGTGCACGTGAGAAAGTTCGTCGCTTTATTAATGCGAGTAGTACAGCTGAAGTTATCTTTAATCGTGGAACGACAGCTGGCATTAATTTAGTTGCTCATAGTTACGGACTTGCGAACGTTTCAGAAGGTGATGAGATTCTCGTTACTCAGATGGAGCATCATAGTAATATTATTCCGTGGCAACAAGTAGCAAAAGCAAAACAAGCTACATTAAAATATATTCCAATGCAAGAAGATGGCACAATCACACTAGAAGCTGTTCGTGAACAAATAAGTGAACGAACAAAAGTCGTCGCAATTGCACACGTATCAAACGTTTTAGGAACGGTTAACCCGATTAAAGAAATTGCGAAAATTGCTCATGAGCATGGAGCGATTCTAGCTGTAGATGGTGCGCAGTCAGCGCCACATATGGCGATTGACATGCAAGACTTAGATTGTGACTTTTACGCATTTTCGGGTCATAAAATGTGTGGACCAACAGGTATCGGCGTTCTTTACGGTAAGAAAGAATTACTTGAAGAGATGGAGCCGATTGAATTTGGTGGGGAAATGATTGACTTCGTAGATTTATATGAATCTACTTGGGCAGATTTACCTGCTAAGTTTGAAGGTGGGACGCCAATTATTGCTGGAGCTGTTGGATTAGGCGCAGCAATTGACTTTTTAACAGACGTTGGATTAGACAATATCGCAGCTCATGAACATGATATTACGAAATATGCGATGGATCGACTATCTGACATTGAAGACTTAGTTATATTTGGTCCGAAAGAACGTGCAGGGCTCATAACATTTAATGCCGGAGAGATACATCCACATGATGTTGCAACTGTTTTAGACAGTTTTGGAATTGCAGTAAGAGCAGGTCATCATTGTGCACAACCATTAATGAAATGGTTAGATGTTACTGCGACAGCACGAGCAAGCTTTTATTTGTACAACACGAAAGAGGAAATCAATCGGTTGTATGATGGACTTTTAAAAACGAAGGAGTATTTCGGAGATGTCTTCTAAATACAATATAAACTTAGACACATTATACAGACAAGTTATTATGGATCATTATAAGTACCCACGTAATAAAGGGGTACTAGACGATGAAACACTAACTGTCGAGATGAATAATCCGACGTGTGGAGACCGTATATTATTATCATTATTCGTAGAAGATGACCACGTAAAAGATGTCAAATTTGATGGGGAAGGTTGCTCAATTAGTATGGCTTCCGCATCAATGATGACTCAAGCAATTAAAGGAAAAACAGTTGAGGAAGCATTGCGTATGTCGGAATTTTTCTCGAAAATGATGATTGGTGAAAACATTGACGTCGGAGAATTAGATTTAGCAGATATTGAAGCACTACAAGGTGTTTCAACATTTCCAGCGCGAATTAAATGTGCTACACTTGCATGGGAAGCAATGGAAAAAGGTGTTAAAGAAACGACCAAATAGTACTAAAAATCTGAAGGAGGTTTTTAATCATGGCGAAAAAAGCGCCTCAAATTGATGAGTACAAGTATGGTTTTCATGATAAAGACGTTTCTGTATTCCGTACAGAAAGAGGTTTAACGAAAGAAGTAGTAGAAGAGATTTCACGAATGAAGGAAGAGCCTGAATGGATGTTAGAAGAGCGTCTGAAGGCTTTAGATATATTTTATAGTAAACCAATGCCACAGTGGGGTGGAGATTTATCAGAGCTAGACTTTGATGAAATTGTTTATTATGTAAAAGCGACAGAAGAACAAGGTAGATCATGGGATGAAGTTCCTGAAGAGATTAAAAATACGTTTGATAAGTTAGGAATTCCTGAAGCAGAGCAGAAATATTTAGCAGGGGTTTCCGCTCAATATGAATCTGAAGTTGTTTATCAAAGTCTTGAAGAAGAGTTGAAAAAAGAAGGAATTATCTTCTCTGATACAGACTCGGCTTTACAGGAGCATGAAGAATTATTTAAAGAGTACTTTGGAACAGTTGTACCAGCTGCAGACAACAAGTTCTCAGCGCTAAATACAGCGGTTTGGTCAGGTGGTTCATTCATTTACGTACCAGAAGGAAAGAGTGTTCCATCACCTCTACAAGCTTACTTCCGTATTAACTCAGAGAATATGGGACAGTTTGAAAGAACGTTAATCATTGTTGATGAAGGAGCATCTGTTCATTACGTTGAAGGATGTACAGCACCTACATTTACGACGAACTCACTTCATAGTGCAGTCGTTGAAATCATCGTTAAGAAAGACGCATATTGCCGTTACACGACGATTCAAAACTGGTCAAACAACGTTTATAACTTAGTGACTAAACGTGCAGTTTGTGAAGAAAATGCAACAATGGAATGGATTGACGGGAACATGGGATCGAAATTAACGATGAAGTACCCATCAATCTTATTAAGAGGTAGAGGATCACGAGGAATGACGATTTCTATCGCATTTGCTGGTCAAGGTCAGCATCAAGATGCAGGAGCTAAAATGTATCACTTAGCACCAGATACGTCATCTTCAATCGTTTCGAAGTCAATTTCAAAAGACGGTGGGAAAGTTTCTTACCGCGGGATTGTTCACTTCGGACGTAAAGCAGATCGTGCAAAAGCAAACATCGAGTGTGACACGTTAATTTTAGACGATAAGTCATTCTCAGATACGATTCCTTATAATGAAATTTATAACGACAACGTATCATTAGAGCACGAAGCTAAAGTATCTAAAGTTTCTGAAGAACAGTTATTCTACTTAATGAGTAGAGGACTTGAAGAACAAGAAGCGACAGATATGATTATCATGGGCTTCATTGAACCATTTACAAAAGAACTTCCAATGGAATATGCAGTTGAGATGAATAGATTAATTTCATACGAGATGGAAGGTTCAATTGGATAATTAACTGTAAACCGCATCACTAAGCGATTAGTGGTGTGGTTTTTTTATGTCTTTTCATCGGTCGTGCCATGTTTTTGCCAGGTGAAATTTAAAATTAGCTACAAATGAAGTGTTTAAAACGAAATGATTGACTTGAAAAAACGAAAAATGATGAATCAATTGTTATTAAAATGTTGGAGTAAAACAACTAATATAGGAGTAGCCATTTATTAATTATGAAACTTTTGCTATAATATACAAACAATCTCTCATGAACGAATTTTTTTAAATAATATATCGGTCCAAAGGCCTATAATGTTCGTTTTTAAAATGGTTTTATTGTTTGTAAATATTTTAATATCGCTATACATATTTTACCTATTAAGTAGATAAACCTAATGTTACAGGTGTTATGAAAGCTAAGGAGTTCATAAATATGTTAGAAAAACTATATATTTATTGTACAGGAGACTTACATAGTGATTTTACATACTGGCCACAAACTATAACTTACATAAATAAGGAAAAACAGAAGCGTGAACGAGAAGGTGCGTCTTATTGGCTCATTGATATAGGTGATCATATAGACCGCGTTAATCCTGTTTCTGAAGCTTTTATGGGCAAAGGTAATGTATCTTTATTAAATAAAGCGAATTATGACATAGTCACCATTGGAAATAACGAAGGAATTACTTTTTCACATGAAGATTTAGTGAATTTATATGAGAAAGCGACATTTGATGTTGTCTGTTCTAATTTAAAAAGCGAAATGAATGAAACACCTGATTGGTTAAAACCTTCTATTCAAGTGAAGTCTAAAAGTGGCGTGAAGATAGGTTATATCGGATTAACAGCTCCGTTTAAGCCATTTTATGAACGACTTCATTGGGAAGTTGCTTCACCATTTCAAGCGCTAGAAAAATATATGCCACGTTTAAAAGACGAAGTTGATATAATCGTCGTTTTATCACATTTAGGCTATGATGATGACGTTATTTTGGCAGAGTCGTTTCCAGATGTTGATGTTATTATTGGTGGGCATACACACCATTTGTTACGATATGGCGAAACAATTAACCATACGGTTTTAACTGCGACTGGTAAAGGTGGCTCGCACGTTGGAGAAGTGATACTTACGTGGGATCATCAGGAAAAAAAGCTCGTTGGTAAAGAAGCATATGTAAAAGATGTTACGCATTTAGAACGTGATGAACAAACAGTCATCAAGTTACGTCAGTTAGAAGAAGAAGCAAATGATATTTTGTCTGAACAAGTTACGACAATTCCGCATGATTTACGAGTGCACTGGTTCCAAGAAACAGAAATTATTAAAGCACTGACAACGACTTTGAAAAAATGGACGAATGCTGATGTAGCCATGTTAAACGCAGGTATGCTTTTAGAACCGTTGCAAGCTGGACCGATTACTTACGGGCAAATTCACCGAATGTGTCCACATCCAATCAATCCATGCCTCGTAGAAGTAACTGGTTCTGCGTTGTTAGAAATTGTTCGGGCAGCTGAATCTAGTCAAGTGAAAAACTTGCAGTTAGAAGGTTTTGGCTTTCGCGGAAAATTATTAGGAAAAATGATATTTTCTGGTATAGATATTGAGTACGTTTCACAACGAACAGAAGATATGTTTATTAAAGATATTTTGCATCATGGTGCTTCAATAGATAAAAACAAAACGTATAAATTAGCAACTGCTGATACATTTACCTTTGGTGCGATATTGCCTGGTGTTGCTAAAGCGTCTGTAAAAAACTATTTTTTACCTGAGTTTTTAAGGGACATTCTCGTCCACACATTAAAAGAAAAGTATCCATCGTAAATATGTAATGAATAAGAATGACTTAATAGAAAGAAGATGCTGTCAATGAGGTTAATCAAAACAAGTTCATTAGTTGCAGGCGACAAGTTAAGTGAGCCAATTTTAAACGAAAATGGTCTCGTGCTTATTCAAGATGGCGTAAAATTAACAGACAGAATGATTGCACGTTTAATTAAGCAAAATATAAATTATGTGTACATTCAAGATAGTCATGTTAATTCTTCGGAAATCAGTCAGTCATCCATTTCAAGCGAGCTAAAAATAGGTGCGATGAATACGATTCGCGAAACGTTTCAAGACTTAGCAGAAAAAGACATTTCAGAAACATCTTATATATCAGACGCGACAGAGAAGAAATTAGAGAGTACAGTAAAATCTGTTATTAGTGAAGTGAAAGAACATCCATCAGCAATAACGATGCTCACAGATATTTTTCTCACTGACGATTATACGTTTCAACATTCACTAAACGTAGCTATTTATTCGATAGCTATTGGCGTTAATATCGGTCTTTCTGAGAAAGAATTATCCGAACTCGGCATGGGAGCGATGCTACACGATATTGGTAAAGTTTTTATTGAACAAGATATTTTATTAAAAGAAGGGCGTTTAACGGAAGAAGAATACAATAAAGTGAAGGAACATGCGTGGCTAGGTTTTGAATATATTCGTAAACGAACGAATTTTTCATCTGTTATTGCTCATTGCGCGTATCAACACCATGAGCGGATGAATGGATCAGGGTATCCACGAGGAATTGTGGCGAATGAGATCCATCCGTATGCAAAGATCATTGCAGTTGCCGATATATTTGATGCAATGACGACTAACCGACCGTATAGAGATGCTTTACTCCCACATGAATGTTTGGAGCTTATTTATTCCGGCGCTGTAGAACAATATGACATTCAATATATTAAAGCATTTAAAAGCAGTATAGCTGCGTATCCAAACGGATTGTTTATTCAATTAAATGATGGTCGACAAGGTGTCGTTAAAAGTCAAAATAAAAACGTTTGTGATCGCCCAATTATTCAAATAACTGAAGAAAACAATGTTGGGTTAGCTGTTGAAAATCAGTATGAAGTGAATCTTTCACAAGAACATTCACTGATGATTGTTAAATGTATCGTTTAATAATAAATAAAACTTTATGTATAATTCGTGCGCCATTTTGTCCAGAAATAGGACTTTCATGCAAATTATGGATGTGCTAAAATACGAACAGAGGAGTGCATGTGAATGATTGATCTATATGGCATTGAATATAAGTTAGTTGAAAATATAAAAGAAGGCTTTGAAGAAGAAAAAACGAAAGAAAGATATTCTGAGATATTAAAGAAGTATGATTATATAGTAGGTGATTGGGGCTACGATCAGCTTCGGTTGAAAGGTTTTTATGCGGATAACCATTCAAAAGCGACATTTGATACGCGAATTAGTACGCTAGACGATTACTTGCTTGAATATTGCAATTTTGGTTGTGCGTATTTTGTCTTAGAAAAGATCGGTCAAAAGAAAAAATAGTTTATATGAAATCTGGCAGGATGCTTATTCACATCTCCTGCCAGATTTTTTTGTTAAACAGAATGTACGTCAGCTTCATCATAGACGTTGCTTCGTTTATATTTATAGTAGTATTTTTCAATGACTTCTCCGAGGTCAAAAATAGCTGATTCATTGCCTAATTGACTAATGATTTGTATGCCTATGGGTAAGCCGTTTTTATCTGTGCCAATAGGGAGTGTAAGCGCAGGCAAGCCCCAAACATTCGCGTAAGCAACATAAGGCATATATTTCGTATAAGATTTTTGAATGGAAAAAATGTCATTAAAGACAGAGCCGTGCGGAAGTGCTGTTTCATAATAAACAGGTAAAACGAGTAAACGGTCATCGAGAAATGAGCTAACCGTTTCATCACCTCTTTCAAGAGCTTCTTTAATATGTTCTAGTCGCTCAGTTGTCGGTTTAAATAGTTGGGCGCCAATGAGAGCCCATGTTAAATATTTATGATTGCTCGTCTGTTTAAATACTTTTTCTTGAAGATATTTTATTGGTAACGGTGGTCTATCATTTACTAGCCCATGTTCTTTTATATGGTTGGCTCCGTTAACTGACATCAGTTCTTGCCAAATTTTTGCTGATTGATAAAAGAGAGGTGGGCGTTCTGAGTCAACGGTGTAATGAGTGGCTAAAAAAGATTGTAATTCCTGTATATTATTTTTCGTGTCATCTGATAGTGGGATTTTATTACTTAGATAAAAGGTTACACGTTTTTGGTGATTGTTGTGAGTACTATTCATATTGTTCGTTAGCACATAATAAAGCAACCTGGCATCACGAACCGACTTAGTTATAGGACCAACTCCAAGCATTCGCTCTTGGAGTTTATGTGATTCTGGGAAATGACCTGTTGCATCAATCGCATCACGTCCTGATTTAAAACCGACGACACCATTAAAATGTGCGGGGAAACGTATAGATCCGCCAATGTCTGAACCAAGTCCAGCAGCTGCACCTCCGACCCCGATAAGTGCTCCTTCGCCTCCACTTGATCCTCCAGCAGTTAGTAATTTATTCCAAGCATTATTTGTTCTTCCGTATAACTTATTATCCGTTTCTTGACAGAAGCATAAAGTTGGTGTGTTTGATTTGCATAAAATAATAGCGCCAGCATCTTTTAATTGTTTAACAATCGCAGCGTCATCGTTAGCGATGATATTTTTTCGGTGAAGCAGTCCCCCGGTCGTTTTCATCCCTTGAACGTTGAAAGACTCTTTTATACTAAGAGGAATGCCGTATAAAGGATACTTTTCAATAGGTGGTTTCTCTTGCTTGTCCAATGCTTTAGCCTCTTTTAAAGCAGCTTTTTCACGTGTTTCAACGACGGCATTTAACGTTTTATTCGTATGTTTGATCTGATTCATATACGTATGAACTAATTTTTGGCTCGTCGTTTTACCTTGTCTTAACTGATTAGCGAGTTCCGTGATGTCTAAATCAAGCAAATATTTACTCATTGAATTGTCTTCCTTTCCTCATTTATTCTCTAACAAACGAACGAATATATATGGTATTATAGTAAGTGTACCATGATATTGGAGGTTTTTATATGTATTTTGTTGACCGAAAAGAAATCAAGAAAAAACTTGCTTATATGGATGAAACATTAAAAATATTACCGACGATTAATCGCTCTTCTAGCGTCGAAAAGTATAGTTTAGAGCGTATGGTACAAATTATGATTGAAACGATAATTGATGTAGGTCACCTAATGATTGATGGGTTCATTATGCGAGATGCTGGAAGTTATAAAGATATAATAACGATTTTAGTAGATGAAAAAGTCTTGCAGGCTGAAGATGAAATAAAATATCATCAATTGATTGATTTACGCGAAATGATCGTTAATCAATATGACTCAGTGGACCACGAGCGTATATTTGAACAATTAGAAGTGAGTTTACCGGCAATTAAACATTTTAGTACACATATAAACAATTATTTACATAATGAGTTAGACGTTGCAAATGCATTTCAAAATCCGAGTGAATAGGAGGGAGTATTGTGAGGAAACGCATGACGACGAAAGAAAAGATTTTAATGCTACTCAAAAAAGATCCTTTCATGACGATTAAGGACTTAATGAGTCATTTTACGATTTCTGAAGTGGCTGTTAGGAAACATTTAAGAGAATTAGAAAACAATTCATTTATTCAAGCACATGTCGTCCGTCAAGACATTGGTCGACCTTACTATACATATGAATTAACAGATAAAGGGCATGCGACATTTCCTAATCAATATGATACACTTCCACTTGATTTATTACGTGATTTAGAAGAAGCAGAAGGTTCTGAAGCAGTCAAACGATTGTTAGCACGACGGGCGGAACGAGAAGAGGAAATGTTTAAGCAGTATATAATGTCAAATAATTTTGATGAAAAAATAGAAAGTCTCGTTAATTTGTTAGAGGAAAAAGGGTACATGTTTGATGTTAAGCAGACTGACGAAGGTGACTACAAAATCATTAATTACAATTGCCCAATCATAAATATAGCCACTTCATATCGGCAAATTTGTAAAAATGAGCAAGGAATGATGGGTAATTTGTTTCCGAAAAGTGATGTTCAAGCAAGTGATTGCATCACGGCTGGCGATCATTATTGTAAATGGCTGATTACTCGGCCAGAAGAAGAAGAACAAACGATATCGACAAAATGAGTTATTTTCTTTAGCGATTGAAAATAACTCATTTTTAATTATTCACCATCTTCTGCGGCATGGGCAAGTCGACTAGAAGCAGCTGCTGCAATTGCTCCGACAATGTCATCTAAAAATGTATGAACTTCTCCCGTTGAACGATCATTTAAATGAGCGAGAATACCAGGCTTTTGTTTGTCAATAAACCCATAATTTGTAAAGCCGATAGACCCATACACATTTACGATTGAGAAAGCGATAATTTCGTCAATACCGTATAAACTTTCGTCCGTTGCAATTGTATCTTGTAACGGCTCATCTAACATTTTCTTTTCTGCCAAAATATCTAATTGAATACCAGTGAGTATTGCATTTTGAACTTCTCGTTTCTTAACGACGCGGTCAACGTTATATAAACACTCATCTAAACTTAAATCTTCGTGATAAGAAGATTGTAAATAATAGACGAGCTCAGCAATATCCATTAACTTTACACCACGTTCTTTCAATAATTCGCGTGCTTTCTTTTCTAATGCGCTTTTTTCTACAGTCATGATTTATCCCCCAATATAACAATGTTACTTTTGAATATTCATCTACTTTTATGTGTTGGTTATACAATATAACACATTCTAGCACGTAATTCGTTAATGATAAAGGTCGTTAAAACAACACTTTCTGTTTTATGTTGATTATTCTGAAAATATAAACATCTATGATACAATATTGTTATAAAAAAACAATAGGAGATTATTATGCATAAAAAACCGAACATTTTTATTACCCGAAAAATACCTGACCACATTGTTGATCCGTATAAAGATGATTTTAACTTTTCCATGTGGCAAGAAGAGAAGCTTCCTGTACCGAGAGACGTTTTATTAAAAGAAGTAGCAGAAGCGGACGGTTTGTTAACGATGGTGAGTGATCCCATTGATGAAGAAGTTATTTGCGCAGGAAACCGTTTGAAAGTTATCGCTAATTTTGCTGTTGGTTATGATAACATAGATGTTACTTTTGCAAAAGAAAGAGATATTGTCGTTACGAATACGCCAGACGTCTTAACAGAATCGACGGCAGATTTAGGTTTTTCACTATTAATGGCAGCTGCACGGCGTATCGTTGAAAGTGCTGAATATGTTAAAGAAGATAAGTGGCAAAGCTGGGCGCCATACATGTTTGCAGGAAGCGATATTTATCGTAAGAAGATCGGTATTGTAGGTATGGGGAGAATTGGTCAAGCAATTGCGAGGCGCGCCAAAGGATTTAATATGTCGATTGCATATCACAATCGTTCACGTCATGAGGATGCTGAAAGAGAATTAGATGCTACATATGTTTCATTTGAAGAATTGATAAAAGCGTCTGACTTTATCGTGAGTGTCGTTCCGTATACGAAAGAAACCGAGAAAATTTTTAACGAACAAACGTTTAAACAAATGAAGAAAGAAGCTATTTTCATCAACATATCACGTGGACAAGTCGTTGATGAAGAAGCCCTTTATTATGCGCTAAAAAATGGCGACATACGTGCGGCAGGGCTTGACGTATTTGAAACCGAACCTATTCGTGCAGATCATCCTTTGTTAACTTTAAATAATGCTGTTTGTACACCACATATCGGTTCAGCGAGTGAGTCTACTCGAACGAATATGTTACATTTATGTATGCGCAATTTAAAAGGAGTCTTATTAGAAAAAGGTGCTGAAACGCCCGTATAAAATTAAAAAAGAGCAGACATTTAGACGTCTGCTCTTACTATTTATTTGTTATTAGAATACTTGTTCAATTTCTTTAACACCAGGTACTTCAGTCGTTAGTGCTCTTTCAATACCTGCTTTTAGCGTAATTGCAGAACTCGGGCAGTTACCACAAGCTCCCATTAAACGAAGCAGCACAACACCGTCTTCATCAACATCTATTAATTCAACATCTCCACCGTCACGGAGTAAATAAGGACGTAGTTTATTTAAAACTTCTTGGACTTGTTCTTGCATCATTCATCTTCTCCTTCCCAATTGCTTATTTTAAAAAGAAATATATACGATGATTAATCAATTCCATTTTACCGCTAATTGAGAATTTTGTAAAATAATATCAATTATTATTGGGTCATTATTTGTTTTAGAAATATTTTTCCGTAAAATATTAAGCTTTCTATTTATAGTGAAAAAAATTTAAAGGATTCATGAAAGTTGTAACAGAGCGTTTTTATAAAAATAAATACGTTTTCGTCCGTGAGAGAAACAATGTATTTGTAAGAATCGGACTTATGCATTAAACTCATTATATAAAGTATTAATTGAGAAAATCACTTGAAAGAAATGAACAATAAAATATGTTATAATAAAATCTCAAGGAGGGCATGATGATGACACCAATTTCTTTAACAGATGATGCAGTCACGCAAATCAAAGAAATGCTAAAAGAAGAATCAGAAGGCGCTCGTTTACGCTTCGGTGTGCAAGGTGGTGGGTGTAGTGGTTTATCTTACACACTCGGCTTTGAATATGATATTAACGAAGAACTTGATAAAACATTTGAAGTGAAAGATATTCCAGTCGTTATGTTTATGCAGGATATACCTATTTTGGAAAATACAGAAATTGATTTTAAACAAAACATGATGGGTGGAGGATTTAGTATAAACAATCCGAATGCGATGATTTCATGTGGGTGCGGTTCTTCTTTCCGGTCGAAAGATTATGAAGGTACACCAGAGAAGTGTTAAGAAACGTATAAGAATAAATAATAAATGGACGCTCATGATGAGTCGTCCATTTTTTAATGTCATTAAAACATTTGATAGCCGTTTTTCCGTAACCATTTCATAACGAATCCCGCAACGATCGTACCTGCAAACCCTGCAGTTAAAATAATAATATCACCTAGGCCAAGTGCGATTATATGAGAATATGCTGTTGAAAATGCTTGTTTCGGTTCAATAAAATAGGCGGATGTCTTTATTTTGTCGACAACTAATACGACAAAAATAGGATAGACAAAAGACATAAACCACGTTAAGCGAAGTAACATGTTTATTATAAATGAAACACCAAAAAATATGACGAAATATAATATAACTGAAAGCAGTAATTGGATAACTGACATAAGATTCCTCCTCTTACATGTAAACACAAACTCCATTTTATAATATTATGTAATAAAAGAAAAGGTAAGTCCTTTAAAAGGCGGGATGATTCCGATATATTGT
The DNA here is from genome assembly GCA_035301345.1 of Bacillota bacterium. Classification (GTDB taxonomy): domain Bacteria; phylum Bacillota; class Bacilli; order Bacillales; family Amphibacillaceae; genus CALAMD01. Next base: position 21,871 of record DATGUM010000010.1, on the reverse strand, counting down.
CAAATGTGTGAACTTTATTTTTGGCAAAGTCATATTGTATGAGATTGTACATTCGTTTATGGTACTATAAAGTAGGAAAAGGTATTAATTGGAGGTTATGTTGTGGATAAGAAAGTGTATGATGTTACAATTCTCGGAGCGGGTCCTGCAGGATTGTTTACTGCATTTTACGGTGGTATGCGTCAAGCGAGTGTTAAGCTCATTGAAAGCTTGCCACATACAGGTGGACAATTAACTGCGTTGTATCCAGAAAAATATATATATGATGTTGCGGGATTTCCAAAAGTACGCGCACAAGATTTAGTCGATAATTTAAATGAACAAATAAAGACGTTTGATCCGACAATCGTTTTAGGTCAATCAATCGAACAAGTGGAAAAGCAAGAAGATGGAACGTTTAAACTAATTGCTGATAATAATGAAGTTCATTATTCAAAAACGATTGTTATTACAGCTGGGAATGGAGCATTTGAGCCGCGTCGTTTGAATGTTTCTGATTGTGATAAATTTGAAGGCAAGAACTTACATTACTTCGTTAAAGATATGAATCAGTTTAAAGATGAACACGTTTTATTACTCGGTGGTGGAGATTCAGCGGTTGACTGGGCACTTATGCTTGAACCGATTGCCAAAAAAGTAACACTCGTTCATCGTAGAGATGAATTTAGAGCGCACGAGAGTAGCTTGGCGCAACTTGAAGCGTCCTCTGTTGATATTTTAACGCCGTATGTCGCAGAAGAAGTTCACGGGACAGATACGATTGAAAAAATGATTTTAAAAGAAGCACGTGGTGAGAATAAAATTGAAATTGACGTTGATTCCGTTATTTGTAACTACGGTTTTATTTCAAAATTAGGTCCGATTCAAAATTGGGGACTAGAGATTGAGAGGAATAGTATTGTCGTCAATTCAAAAATGGAAACGAATATCCCTGGTATTTATGCAGCAGGTGATATTAATACGTATCCTGGTAAAGTTAAGTTAATAGCGACAGGTTTCGGTGACGGACCAACGGCTATTAATAATGCGATGCAGTATATTGATCCGAAAGCACGTAGACAACCGAAACACTCGACGAGCATGTTCCCGTCATAAAAATTAGAGGTAACTTCTAAACAGAAGTTACCTCTTTATTATTAAAATATTTGATAGATGATTAAACCGACAATGATGCCAGTAATTGCCCCAAAAAACACTTCCATCGGTTGATGTCCGAGTAATTCTTCAAGTTCTTGTTGTTTTTCATATTGTTCTTTACGTTGCCAATCTTTCGCTGCGTTAAACACTTCTTGTAAATCTCGTTTGATAACATTTAGGATAGCTGCATGCTCACCCGCATGTCGGCGAACACCAGATGCATCATACATGACGATTGTTGTAAACACGAATGAAACGGCAAATGTCGTCGAATGAATACCGTCAATTAACCCGATACTCGTCGTTAACGCTGCAACTGCAGCAGAATGGCTACTAGGCATACTTCCTGTGCCGAAAATGAGCCCTGGTTGAAATTCTCTCGTCGCAATAAAATGGATGGGAATTTTTAAAAATTGTGCTGTAAAAATAGCAATCATAGCACTCATTAAAGGAATGTTTAAAAATATCTCCATAGGCAGACATATCCTTTCAGTTTATTAAACTGCAAATGTTTATTCTGTTGAAATGGCAGTTTCTAACGATACTTTCATCATATCATGGAAAGATGTTTCACGTTCTTTGGCGCTCGTTTCTTCACCAGTAATTATATGATCTGAAACAGTTAAAATCGAGAGAGCTTTACGATTGAATTTAGCTGCTAGTGTATAAATAGCAGTCGTTTCCATTTCGACAGCTAACACTTTGTAATCAGCGAGTAAAGCATTCATCTCTTTGGCGTTATCACGATAAAAGAAATCAGTCGTAAAAATGTTTCCGACGTGAACGTTTAAATGAGCATCAGTTGCTTGATGATAGGCTTCATGCAACAAATCAAAATTAGCTAAAGGCGCATATTCAATGGTTCCAAACGTATGTTTATTCATCTGTGAATCTGTACAAGACCCTTGAGCAATAATGAGATCACGGACATGTACGTCTTCACTAAGCGCCCCGCACGTACCGACACGAATCAGTGTTTGAACGTCATACGCTTGAATAAGTTCATTGACATAAATAGCAGTCGTAGGAACTCCCATGCCGGTGCCTTGGACAGATATACGTTCACCTTTATACGTGCCTGTAAATCCGAGCATACCTCTCACTTCATTATATAAAGTAACATCTTCTAGAAAGTTCTCGGCAATATACTTTGCCCGAAGTGGGTCACCTGGGAGAAGTATTTTACTAGCAATTTCACCTTTTTTTGCTCCGATATGGACGCTCATACAATCACCTCTTAGTTTATTTAATAAATTTTATGATAAAAATGTTCTTCTAAATCAGCTAACTTTTGTAGTGAAGCTTCATTAAAAGGTGTATTCTTTTCGTTCAATTGTTCTTTCATTTGTTCGACCGCTTGTTTTAGTGATTCGCTATACTCTGGTATTTCACCTGTGTATTTTGTTGACGTTCGTTTTCTAGCATTTGTTTTTTCGCGGTAAGCTAATGCTTTACGTTCATGAAACGCGACACCTTCGACTTGTCCGCGATTATGTAAGTCACCTTGTTGTGGATGACGTGTGACAGCGAGTACCTCAATGAGGAAAAAATTGCCACGATCTTCTATTACTCGTCCGATATATCTTCCAGAATTATAACTCGTTTCAACAAGATCATTTATGTTTATATCAGTCATTATACGATTCCCCTTTCATCTATATTGTGCCAAATTTTCAACAGTTTAGCGAACAATTGGGACAACATCTTTTCACATCGCTCATTATTGTATATAATTAATTAATAAGAAGGAAGTGAATGCACGATGATGGAATTTCTTTATTTTCCAACAGATAAGACAGAATATATTCCTGCCTTTATTACGTTAGTTATATTTATGGTCGGAGCAGTAGCAGCGATGTACTTTATTTATAAAAAATCTAAAAAACAAGAAAAGTCATTTGATGATCAATATAAAGAATACTACGAAATGGCAGAGAAAAACATCGAAGAAAATCATGATAAATAAATGTACATCTTTGATTGTTTAGGGAAAAAATAATGAAGAATGATAAGGAAAAAGATTCCAGATATCTGGAATCTTTTTTTACTTTTACAATGTTTGAATCGCTCGGATGATTCGGTCAGCACTCTCTTTTACGAGCTGATGAGGGCAGGCGATGTTAATGCGCATAAATTGTTCACCTGGTGATCCGTAACCAGATCCGCGATTTAAACCTACTTTAGCCTCTTTCGTCATAAACGTGGAAAGCTCTTGATCAGACAGACCTAAATTTGAGCAATCAATCCAATTTAAGTACGTCCCTTCTGAACGAATGACGTTTAATTTATCTGTCTGACTATTTATAGCATCGATAAAATAGTTTTGGTTAGTCATTAATGTGTCGATTAATCCTGAAAGCCACTGTTCGCCGCCTTCATAAGCAGCTTCTAAAGCAACGATTCCAAACGTATTTAATGAATCAAAACCTTCAAGTTTAATTGTTTCATCAATCGTTTTCTTTAATGATTTATTTTCAGTAATCATGTATGACACTTGCAAGCCTGCTAAATTAAATGTTTTTGTCGGTGACGTACACGTAACGACGTGCTGAGAAATATCGTCTGATAAAGAGGCGATAGGTATATGTTTATGCCCTTCATAGACAAGGTCTCCGTGAATCTCATCAGAAATAATTGTCACGTCATACTTCAAGCATAGACGCGCTATTTCACGCAGTTCTTCTTCCGTCCAAACACGTCCAACAGGATTGTGAGGCGAACAAAGGATAAATGCTTTAATCCCGCTACTTATTTTTTCCTCAAAGTGAGCAAAGTCAATTTCGTAACGACCGTCTTTTAAAACGAGTGGACTTTCAATGATTTGACGTCCGTGCTGTTTAATAACGTTGAAAAAAGGTGTATACACAGGCGTTTGGATTAAAATATTATCACCTTTATTTGTCAACGCTTGAATAGCAATATGTAAACTAGCAACGACAGACGGTGTGAAAGAAATTGCTTGAGGATCAATTGACCATTGGTGTCGTTTAAACTGCCAGTTTTTAACGGCATCCCTAACTTTGTCGTCGATGATTGTGTAGCCGTAAATTCCGTGCTTTGCCCGCTCAATAATTCGTTCATTCACGATGTCAGGTGCAGGGAAGTCCATATCGGCAATCCACATCGGAAGGACGTCATCCGTGCCAAAAACACTTGCTCGCATATCCCATTTTACGGACCGTGTTTGTTCACGATTCCTTATTTCTTCGAATACATTCATGATAAAAGCCCCCTTATGTTCTCATTCATACTAAATATTATCACTGACTGTAAAGATAGTTTCATTATAGCGAATCAGGAAACATTGTTCAAAACAAAAAAGAGAGCAATTAAGCTCCCTTTTAATCTTTACTTATATAATATTTTTTGTAATCAGTACCTTCTCGCGTTCTACCCACGAAGATTATTTTCACTTAAAATCTTGCCACAAACTTGCCACAGATTGGTGCATTTTAATACATTTCAGTGCAATGACAAAAAAAGAGTTCCTGCTCAAAAGTATTGTTATATCAACGTTTAACACGGTTCTGAATAAAAAAAGAGCAAAGCGAATGTTCGCTTTGCCTACAGGGGGAATACGAGAAAGTCTTACATTAATAGTAATACCCAGATGGTTATATAATAAACATCTTTTTTAAAAAATATATTTTGTCGTATATTTATTTATTTTTTAAAAGCTTTTTCTCGTTCTTCCGATTGTCCAAGCCATGCTTCTAATTCATCTTTTAAGACGTTGAATCCTGAATCTTCATTGTCTGCACTAACTGCTTGAACAGCTGGCTTTCTTTTTGGACGAGCTTTCTTTGGTGCTTCTTCTGTTGCGCGAATGGATAAAGAGATTTTGTTTTTATCTTCATCAATCGATAAAATTTTAACTTTTACTTCGTCTCCAACTTTAAGGTGTTCATTAATATCTTGTACGAAATCATGTGTCACTTCTGATATGTGAACTAATCCTTGTTTATTTTCAGCAACTTCAACGAATGCTCCATAAGGCTGAATGCCTGTAACTTTTCCAGTAACAATTTCTTGCTCAACGATATTATTCGACATCTAAAACAACTCCTAGTAGTAATTAAATTTTACACATTTATTTATGTTACTACAGTTAGTTGTTAGAAGCAATAAAACGCCTTTATTTTATACGTATTTTATAATGCTTTGCTGACAGTATGCTTAATATCTTCATATACTTTGTTTGCAAAATCACTATTCTCGGCGAATTCTTTACTGAGATTCGTTGCAAAAACTTTAAACTTTTCTTTGTACGTTGGATTGTCTTTTGCAGGTAAGTCTTTTCTTAATTCATCTGTTCGTGATTTCGTGAACGGCGCTAAAGGTCCCCACTGAGCAACTTCATTACCAGCTTCATCAATGAAAATAAAAATAGGGATTACGCGATTGCCATTCGTTAAGTATTTATCCATTACGTCTAGGTTTTCATCGCGTAGTAAAAAACGAACGTCTATACCTGCAGTTTTTGCAGTATTTAATAGTACAGGAATATTTAACATACAATGTCCACACCATGGTTCAGCTAAACTAATGACACGAATGTTTTTATCCTTTAGTTGTTTAATAAAGGGGTCATCTGACTGAACAGAAAAGTTATTTTCAATCGTATGAAAAGCATCTTTATGATCTGTGAGCGTAGCAATATATTGTTCTGGGGTTAACCCACTTGCAAATGAATCGTTTAATGACATAAAAAAGCCTCCTATAAAAGATATATTTAATATAAATGTTACTTTATTCTTATCACGTTGTAAAACATATGGTACAGCAAGATTTAAAGTATAATGAAAACATTCAGATAATTTATAGTCAATTCGCTTGCAAAAATTAAATAGATGATATATTATTTAACCATAACAACATATCGATTCGAATTTTCGGGGCAGGGTGAAATTCCCGACCGACGGTAACATACATAATGTATGAAGCCCGTGACCTATAAAATGTTTCATTTTATAGTTGATCTGGTGTAATTCCAGAGCCGACAGTTAAAGTCTGGATGGGAGAAGATGTCGAGCCATAGATTTTAATATCTGTACGTTTGTGTACAGAAATAAAGTCTATCGTCCTATAAAATGATGCCCTAAAACATTCTTTGTTTTAGGGTTTTTATATTTTATTTTAACGGATCGGCTTATCCTTCATCAATGAGATACGGATCGATGTGAATGATGAAGGAGGAGATTGATGATGCAACGTTCAGTGCAATCATCGCAGTTATTAAAGATTATTATTTTTTCACTATTAGGGACAATTTCATTCTTGTTGTTCTTAATACAGTTCCCATTACCGGCACTACCAGGTTATTTGAAAGTAGATTTCGGTGACATTCCAGCGTTACTCGCAGGGCTTATTTTTTCACCTTTAGCGGGTGTTATCGTCATTGCGATTAAAAATGTCCTTTATTTACTCATTGGAAGTGGCGGGCCAGTCGGTGTTTTAGCAAACTTTATTGCAGCATCACTATTCGTATTACCAGTGTCAATTTTTTACCACCGTTCAAAGACGATTAAGAGTATCGTATCTGGATTAATTACAGGAACAATTATTATGGCGATAGGGATGAGTGTACTTAATTACGTCGTTCTATTACCTATCTATGCATGGTTTATGGGAATGGAAGAAATGAAAATTGAAAGTGTCAAACGATTCACGGTGATTTTCGGTATTTTACCATTTAACATCATTAAAGGAATAATCGTTGGAGCATTTTTCGTACCTGTCTTTGTACGTATGCGAACGTGGGTTGAACAAAAGCAAGCAAACGTCGCTTCTTAAAATGATAGAGAAAATTAACTAGTATTTTATAAGAATAATGTGAGGATTACATTTATGAACGTAAATGTAATCCTTTTTTTATTGGTGAATTAAATAGAAAAATTAAATTGTGCTCAATTCCTTGTGAAAGAATGAAAAAGAGCATAAAATAGTAGTATAAGTGCGAAGTTTTACGGAGGCATAATGGAAATGATTGATACTAAAGAAGAGATGTTCGTATCTCTCATAAAAAAGGCAAAACAGAAAAATAATGAACGGCAATTAGTGAGTATGACAGAAATGGTGAATGATTTATCAATCATCCATTTTTTTGAAGCAGCAAAATATATGAATGAAAATAGATATTTTTGGATGAGTGCGGCAAAAGATTTTTCGTTTGCTGGTGTAGGAAGTGCATTCGTTTCGACAAGTGATACTGGTGATGCATTTGAGCAAACGAAGAATTGCTGGGAGCAGCTCGTTCGTGATGCAGTTATTCATAACCCGTATAAAGAAAAGGGAACTGGTATCGTGAATGTTGGCGGCTTTACATTCGATCCGAAAAAACCGAAAACGGACGTGTGGAAAGATTATGCAGACGGACATTTTGTTATACCTACATTTCTATTGACAAAAGTGAATGGAAAGACATATTTAACGACTACGATACGAGTGACGGAGGAAATGGATAGCAATCAAGTCGTTGAAGATTTGTCAGTAAAGGCTAGTCGATTAATGTCTGAACGCGTAAATTTACCGAAACAAGCAGAAGTTATTCAAAAGAATGAGCTAGCTGTTTCAGAATGGTCTGAAACGGTAAAACGTGCACGAAAAGAGATTCGTTTGCAACGTGCGAAAAAAATAGTTATCGCAAGAGAGATGCGCATTCAAATGAATAAAGGCGCGGAGATAAGTACGCTGCTTAATGAACTAATAAATAATCAATCAGATTGCTATATCTTCGCTTATGAACAAAATGACAGTTGTTTTGTAGGGGCGACGCCTGAGAGACTTGTGAAAATTACTGGTGATGAATTGTTATCGACATGTTTAGCAGGCACATTCCCTCGCGGAAAGACAATTGAAGAAGATTTAATGATTCGAAATAATTTATTACATGACGCAAAAAATTTAGAGGAACATGCGTATGTTGTCGATATGATTCGAAAAAGTATTACGCCATATTGTGCAACAGTGCATATTGAAAAAAAACCAGTCGTTTTACCATTGAAAAATTTACAACATTTATACACACCTGTAAAAGCACGGTTGAAAAGAACGACGTCTGTCCTTGATATTGTCAAGCGTTTACATCCGACACCAGCTCTTGGTGGTGAGCCAGCAGATGTTTCCTTGTCATTTATAAGAGAATATGAATCACTTGATCGTGGATGGTACGGAGCGCCAATCGGTTGGATGGATAGCAATGCAAATAGTGAATTTATCGTCGCTATTCGTTCAGGCTTATTCCAAGGAAATGAAGCATCGCTTTTTGCTGGTGGAGGAATTATGAAAGATTCAGAGATGGATCTGGAGTATGAAGAGACGATCGTTAAGTTTTCACCGATGTTACAAGCAATGGGGGATAAAGGATGAATCATACGGAGCAACTGACAAAGTATTGTGGTCATTTTGTAGATGAACTCGTTAATAGCGGATTAACTGATGTCGTTATTTCTCCAGGTTCAAGGTCTACACCACTCGCGCTTACAATGTGCGAACATGAAGGAATTAATGAATGGGTTGTCGTCGATGAGCGTTCAGCCGCTTATTTTGCTTTAGGAATGGCGAAGCAGACGAACAAACCTGTTGCTTTGCTATGTACATCGGGTACAGCAGCAGTCAATTACTTCCCGGCGATTACAGAAGCGAAACAAAGCCGTGTGCCGCTGATTGTTCTAACGACAGATCGTCCGCATGAGTTACGTGATAACGGAGCGCCACAAGCGATTGATCAAGTGAAACTTTTTCATGATTACGTGAAAATGTTTCATGAAATGGCACTCCCAGAAAGTAGCGAATCGATGCTTAATTATGTGCGTAGTAAAGCGGCGCGGACAATCATTGAAGCGACAGCAGCAAATGCTGGACCTGTACATTTGAATTTTCCGTTTCGTGAACCACTCGTTCCAGATTTTTCAATTGAAGATATGTGGGGTGAAAAGAAGCGACGCGCACATCATCCACTTTATTCAGGAGTAAAGCGCTTATCAGAAGACCAGTTCATACATATATCACGCTTGTTAGCTGAAAATAAAAAAGTTATTATCATTTGTGGTCCGGGGATCAATTCAGATGAAGCAGAATCTATCACGCAATTGGCTGACGTAATCAATGCACCAATTTTAGCTGATCCTCTCGCAAATATTAGAGTAGGATCACACGATAAACATTGTGTGATTGAAACGTATGACACAATCTTACGTTCAGAAAGTGTTCGCCAATCGTTAGAGCCAGACGTTATTATTCGTTTCGGTGCGATGCCAGTATCAAAAATGGCGTCACTTTATATTGAGGCTAATGATGAAGCGATACAGCTCATTATTGAAGAAGACAGTGGTTACCGGCTTCCGTTAAACAGTGCAGCAGAGCTTGTGTTTGCTAACGTATCATCTATATGTCATGAGTTGCACGATCGATTAAAAGAAAAGGAAAGAAACGATCATTGGCTTAAATTATGGCAACAACTAAATGGCGCTTCAAAGCAAGTGATTGAACAATTAAATGCCGATCAGTTAACTGAAGGCACTGCGGTTAAAACCGTTTTAAATCAACTCGAACAACGTTCATCGTTATTTGTCGCAAATAGTATGGCCATTCGAGATGTGGATTCCTTGCTAACGACTAATGATTCTCGTTTACGTGTGTACGGGAACCGTGGGGTGAGTGGAATAGATGGTGTCACATCGTCAGCTATTGGAGTAGCTGCTAAAAGTGAAGACCCGACGACGTTAATTATTGGAGATTTATCTTTCTATCATGATTTAACAGGGCTACATATAGCGATGCAGTATGATATCCCACTGACCATCATTCTGATAAACAATAATGGAGGCGGCATTTTCTCTTTTTTACCACAGAGTAAAGAAGAAAAACATTTTGAAAAGCTTTATGGAACGCCTTTAAACATTGATTTTGAACATGTTGTTCGCATGTATCGTGGAATATATAGTCAACCGACGACAAATGAAGAATTAGTCAATCTCTTAAATGATTCAAAAAAGAGAGACAAGTTACACGTCATTGAAGTTGTGACAGATCGGTATGAAAATAAATTGTGGCACGACACATTTTGGGAAGAAACGACAAAACACGTACAGAATATTTTAAAGGATTATAACGAATGAATCGACTGGGAACGGATAAATTAACATTCGCTTATCACATGCAAGGAGAAGGACCAGTTCTATTGTTATTGCACGGATTTACGGGTAGTCGAAACACATGGCAACCATTTATAGCTGATTGGGCGAAGAAATATACAGTTATAGCGATTGATCTTCCTGGTCACGGACAAACAGAAGGTTCTGTTGATTCAATGGATGATCTCATGAGTGAGTTGCGGCAATTGATGGAAATCATGCAGATAAAAAAATGGCACATACTCGGTTATTCAATGGGAGGGCGAGTAGCTTTAGCGTTTGCAAATGAGTACCCAGAAACGATTCTTTCATTAACATTAGAAAGTGCATCACCAGGAATTAATAATGAACAAGCGAGAGAAGAGAGACAAATTACTGATGAAAAACTTGCGCGAAAAATTGAAGAAGAAGGCATAAAATCGTTCGTTCACTACTGGGAAAATATACCTCTGTTTCAGACACAAAAAGCATTAAGTAGCCATACGATTGATGCGATAAGAAAAGAACGGCTAAGTCAGACAGTACGAGGACTTTCTCAATCTTTACGAACGATCGGAACGGGAAAGCAGAAGTCTTATTGGGAGAGATTACCTTCGCTAAACATTCCTGTTCACCTTATTGTCGGTGCAACGGATGAAAAGTTTGTTGCGACGAATGAAAAAATGGCTGAACAGCTTTCTTCAGTAAAAACAACTGTCGTTGAAAATGCCGGTCATGCGATTCATGTGGAACATCCTGAGAAGTTTGGTAAGATAGTATTATCGTTTATTAATCGTTATAACGAATAGGGAGGATTTTTTAAAATGACAGTTCAATGGGAAAAAGTAAGAGATTATGAAGAAATTATTTATGAAAAATATAATGGAATTGCTAAAGTGACGATGAACCGTCCGGAAAAACATAATGCATTTACACCGTTAACAGTAAATGAAATGATTGATGCGTTTGCGGATGCACGCGATGATTCATCAATTGGTGTTGTTATTTTAACAGGTGCTGGTGGAAAAGCGTTTTGTTCAGGAGGAGACCAATCAGTTCGAGGTCACGGAGGTTACGTGGGAGACGACCATGTCCCACGTTTGAATGTTTTAGATTTACAACGACTCATTCGTACAATTCCTAAGCCAGTTATTGCTATGGTTGCGGGGTACGCAATTGGTGGTGGACACGTACTACATATCGTATCTGATTTAACGATTGCTGCAGATAATGCAGTGTTTGGACAAACTGGACCGAAAGTAGGTAGCTTTGATGCAGGATACGGTGCTGGCTTATTAGCTGAGATGGTCGGCCAGAAACGTGCCCGCGAAATTTGGTATTTATGCCGTCAATATAATGCAGAAGAAGCTTATGAGATGGGACTCGTTAATAAAGTCGTACCGCTAGAAGAACTTGAAAAAGAAACTGTTCAATGGTGTAGTGAAATCTTATCAAAATCATCGACAGCTATTCGTATGTTAAAAGCGTCATTTAACGCGGCTACAGATGGTTTAGCAGGACTTCAGCAGTTTGCTGGAGATGCAACGCTTATGTACTATACGACAGATGAAGCGAAAGAGGGGCGCGACGCATTTAAAGAAAAACGCGATCCTAACTTCGATCAATTCCCGCGTTTCCCATAAGTAAAATTGACAATGGACTATTTCAGTAGAATGAGATAGTCCATTTTTCCATGATTAATAAAATGACGTGAGGTGACTACATGGGACAAGTGATGCCGCACTGGTTAACGAAACGAGCAAGCTTATCACCAAATAAAGTTGCTATTGAAACAGAGACAGGTGAATCAATTACTTTTAAACAGTTGGAAGAAATGAGTCAATCATATGCACGAAAACTTTCAACAATAGGTGTGAAAAAAGGTGATCACGTAGGTGTATTATCTTTTAATGAACTACAAATGATCGTAACGATCCATGCGCTGACTTATTTAAATACGACAGCTGTCATGTTAAATGCACGACTAACAGAAGCGGAGTTGCTTTATCAACTAAACGATGCGAACGTGACTTTCGTTTTAACAGGAAAAGATATTCATTTAAATGATTACGAAAACATGCAATCAGCGTATAAAGTCTTGTCATTTAGCGACGTGATGTGCGAAGTTGAAACAACAACCGACTTATTAGAACATATTCAATTAACAGACCCAATGACCATTATTTACACGTCCGGAACGACAGGTCATCCAAAAGGTGTCGTTCATACGTATGGCAATCATTGGTGGAGCGCGATTAGTTCTTCACTAAATACAGGACTTCATACAGATGATAAATGGTTGGCGATGTTACCGATATTCCACGTAGGTGGTTTATCAATATTTTTAAAAAGTGTTATTTATGGGATGTCTACTTTTTTAGTAGAATCCTTTGAAGCGAGTCGTGTGAATCGATTAATTATTGAGAGAAAAATTACAATTGTTTCAGTCGTGACAGTTATGTTGCAGCAATTGTTAGCAGATTTAGAGCAAGAAACATATCCTAATACGTTCCGCTACATGTTGCTAGGGGGAGGTTCTTGTCCAGAGCAACTCCTACTTGAAGCAAAAAGTAAACATATACGCGTGATTCAATCGTACGGAATGACTGAAACGTCCTCACAAATAGTGACACTAGCATTTGCAGATGCCCTAAAAAAAATCGGTAGTTCAGGCAAACCACTTTTTCCAGCGGAAGTTAACATATTACATAAAGATGCAGACGGGATAGGGGAAGTTTGCGTTAAAGGACCGATGGTTACAAACGGATATTATAAAAATGAACGAGCGACTGAAGAATCTTTTGTTGACGAATGGTTGCGAACGGGAGATTTAGGGTATTTAGATGAAGATGGATTTTTATACGTCGTTGACAGAAGGACAGACTTAATTATTTCCGGAGGGGAAAATATTTATCCGTCAGAAGTTGAACATGCGATTATGCAAATTGATGGTGTGCTAGACGTAGCAGTTGTCGGTCAGGCTGATAATAAGTGGGGGCAAGTCCCAGTAGCGTTCGTCGTTCAAGTGAACAACCTAAAGGAAAAAGATATTTTGACGTTTTTAAAACGAAAACTAGCGACTTATAAGTTACCGAAAGAAATCATTTTTATTGATGAGTTGCCTAGAAATGCTTCTAACAAAATAATGAAGTATAAATTAAGACAAACTGACGAAGTAAGAAGGAAGTGAATGTGGTGAAAACGTTTAGAGATTATTACAACAATCATGTACAGCTATCCTTTTCAGATCACCCATTTTCACAAGAACCTAAACACGTATGGGTGATTTGTCGATATGACAGTAAGTGGCTACTTACAAACCATAAAGAACGAGGGTTAGAATTTCCGGGTGGCAAAGTTGAGTCAGGTGAAACAGCTGAAGAAGCTGCTGTACGTGAAGTAATGGAGGAAACAGGTGGCGAAGTGGGCGATTTAACTTATGTTGCTCAGTATAAAGTGAGTGGAAAGAAGGAAGAAATCGTTAAAAATGTTTATTTGGCAAATATCGTATCGCTTACTAAGCGGGACAATTATTTAGAAACAGAGGGCCCATCGTTAGTAGCGTCATTTCCAGAAAATATTAAAACGAATAGAAATTATAGTTTTATTATGAAAGATGATGTGTTAACGAATTGTTTAGCCATCGTTGATAACGAGTAAAAAGAGTCTGGGACAAAACTCAGAGAAATGAAAAGGTTATTTCAGTAGATTTAATTTTACTGGAATGACCTTTTCTTTTTATTTGATCGACTATCTCGCTTCATAAATCTACTACGCTTTCCGCGGGCCGGCCTCAACCGACAGAGAAAGAAATTCACTTTCTCTGTCGTTTTCGGACACGGCTTGTCCCGCAGGAGTCATCGTAGATTTATTTCACTTTTATTAAATTCAGGCACACAAAAAGAGCACACTCTGGAAAAATTAAAGTAACGGCACAATAACTTTTTGAGGTCTCTTTATGTTTAAACATTATACAATGAATCAAGTTGTTTTGCTTTTAGACTTAGAAATTATTTTATCTAAAATCGAAGATTGTATTTTACGTATCAGTCTAATTGAAAAGATAAATATGGGTTTAAACGAACGTTTAAAGTATACGAACCTGAAGATTGTACCGATTGTCTACTACGCACTCTTTGTACAAAAGCGACAGAGGGTAAAAATAGAAAACTGTTTTACAATGAAAAGTGGGAAGCTCAAAAGGAATATATTAGAGCGAAGCTTTCAAACGAAGAAACAGGCAAAATTTACGGGAAACATAAAATAGACGTAGAACCTTTCTTCGGATTTTTGAAGGCTAATTTAGGTTTCACTCAAATGTCGGTTCGAGGAAAATCTAGCGTGCAGAACGAAATGAGTTTTGCATTAATGGCGGTAAATATAAGAAAATACACCGCCATTAACACTGAAAATGTTCCATTTTCACCTGAAGATAGAGAAATGCTTGTGCTTATCTTTTTTATGATAAACACAAGCATTTTTATTTGTTTGAGGCTAGTTTTGTCCCAGCCTCTTTCTTATTTAAAAGTTATTTAAATGTTGGTCCTGCATTTTTAATCGCATCACTTGCTTTTGTAAATTTCTCAAAGTTTTTATGGAACTCTGTTGCAAGATTTTTAGCGGCTTTTTCATAAGCTTCCTTATTTTCCCACGTGTTTTTCGGTACGAGTACTTCATCTGGTACACCAGGTACGTGTGAAGGTGTATGTAAACCGAAAATAGGGTCTTCAATCGTTTCAATGGAGTTAAGTTCGCCTTCAAGTGCTGCGTGAATCATTGCACGTGTATATGATAACTTCATACGATCACCGACACCGTAAGGTCCACCTGTCCAACCTGTGTTGACTAAGAAAACATTTGATTGGAATTGGTCAATTTTTTCTCCGAGCATTTCTGCATATGTAGCAGGTTCAAGTGGTAAGAACGGTGCTCCGAAACAAGCAGAAAACGTTGCTTCAGGCTCAGTTACTCCTCGTTCAGTTCCAGCAAGTTTACTCGTATATCCACTTAAGAAATGATACATTGCTTGTTCTTTAGATAACTTGCTGATTGGCGGTAAAGTACCTGATGCATCAGCTGTTAAAAAGATAATCGTATTCGGGTGACCAGCAATACTTGGTGAAACAATGTTATCAATATTTTCTAATGGGTATGCTGCACGCGTATTTTCAGTAAGAGATGTGTCGTCGTAATCAGGGATACGTGTATTTTCATCAATAATTACGTTCTCTAATACTGAACCGAATCTAATGGCGTCAAAAATTTGTGGTTCTTTTTCTTTAGATAAATTAATACATTTAGCGTAGCAACCACCTTCAATATTGAAAATACCATTCGGACTCCAGCCGTGCTCATCATCACCGATTAAATCACGGTACGGATCAGCGGATAATGTCGTCTTACCAGTTCCAGAAAGACCGAAGAATAACGCTGCATCTCCTTCTTTACCTACGTTCGCTGAGCAGTGCATCGATAGTACGTCTTTCTGTGGGAGTAAGTAGTTCATAATAGAGAAAACAGATTTCTTAATTTCCCCTGCATACTCTGTTCCACCGATTAAAATAATACGATGTTTAAATGAAATTAATACGAAAGCTTCTGAGCGTGTTCCGTCAACTGCTGGATCAGCTTTAAAGTTAGGTGCAGAAATGACTGTAAACTCTGCTGTATGATTTTTAAGCTCTTCTTCTGTTGGTTTAATTAACATTTGTTGTGCGAATAGATTATGCCATGCATATTCGTTAATGACTTGAACAGGCAGGCGATATGCTGAATCAGCACCTGCAAATCCTTGAAATGAAAAAAGTTCATCTTTTTCACTTAAGTGATTAATGACCTTGCTATATAGATTGTCAAAAGTTTCTTCAGAAATTTCTTGGTTAACGTTACCCCAATCAACAGTGTTTTCACTCACTGAATCTTTTACGATAAAACGATCACTAGGGGAACGTCCTGTGTACTTTCCAGTAGCCGAACGTATGGCTCCAGATTCTGTCAACTCTCCTTCGCCAAGTTTTAAAATCATTTCTACTAAACGTGGTACGGAAACATTCTTGTGCATCTTATTGTGCGACAATAATTCTGACAATAAAGTCGGTTGGTCAACCTTGCTCATAGTTTTAATACCTGCCTTTAAAAGGATATTTTAAAGAAGCTCATCAAGTGAACTTCTATATATAATGTAACTTTGTGCGTATTAGTATAACACAATTGAAAAAATAGTCCATACTAATTAAATGATATTTTTAAGACGAAATGATTACTAAATAAACAGTGGATTATTTACAAAAAATAGTGTGCTTTTAGCATTTATAAAAGTGAATAAAAACAAGGCGGTTGACAAATAAGTACGGATTAGATACGATGTTTTACAGTTATTACTCTTATTAAGAGACGGTGGAGGGACAAACCCAATGAAGCCCGGCAACCATCACATATGTGAAAAGGTGCTTACTTGATGCAAGGATATGTCCTTGAACAATAAGAGTGAAAGGCAGACCCTTTCCTCGTATTGTCATTTGAAGGAAGGGATTTTTTTTATGTTTAATTTTATGAATATCTTCCTTTATATTGACGAACTACTATTACTCATGCGTCATCAGTAAAGCTTTTAAACAAGAGTTTTGTTATATATAAGGAGGAATTAATTTGACACGGCTAGAAAAGGAAAGTAAACGTCGACTATTTACATCTGAATCAGTGACTGAAGGTCACCCGGATAAAATGAGTGATCAAATTTCAGATGCTATACTCGATGAGATTTTAAAAAATGATCCAACTGCTCGAGTTGCTTGCGAAACGACTGTAACGACTGGACTTGTTCTCGTTGCTGGGGAAATTTCTACAGAAACGTATGTTGATATTCCGGCAATCGTTCGTAAAACGATTAAGAAAATAGGTTATACACGTGCGAAATATGGATTCGACGCAGAAACATGTGCAGTATTAACGGCGATAGATGAGCAGTCACCTGATATTGCTGGCGGCGTTGATAAAGCGTTAGAGTCGCGAACTGATGTGAATACTGATGAAGCAGCGAAAATAGGTGCCGGTGATCAAGGATTAATGTTCGGCTTTGCATCAGATGAAACGGAAGAATTTATGCCACTACCTATTTCGTTATCCCATCGATTAGCTAAACGTTTAGCTGATGTGCGAAAAGAGAGTGTACTACCATATATTCGTCCGGACGGGAAAACACAAGTGACTGTTGAGTATGATGAAAATGATGTACCTGTTCGTATTGATACAATCGTTATTTCAACGCAACATAAAGATGATGTTACGTTAGAACAAATCGAAGCAGATATGATTGAACACGTCATCCGTCCGATCGTACCTGAACATTTGTTAGATGATCAAACGAAGTATTTAATTAACCCGACAGGTCGGTTTGTTATTGGTGGGCCACAAGGAGATGTTGGTTTAACAGGGCGAAAGATAATTGTCGACACGTATGGAGGATATGCTCGTCATGGTGGGGGAGCTTTCAGTGGGAAAGATCCAACGAAAGTAGACCGATCAGCTGCTTATGCGGCGCGTTACGTTGCCAAAAACATTGTAGCTGCTAAACTCGCAAAAACGTGTGAAGTACAATTAGCATATGCAATAGGTGTAGCTGAGCCTGTTTCTATATCTATTGATACATTTGGAACGGGAACAGTTTCAGAAGATGTACTCGTCCGTGCTGTGCGTCAAGTGTTTGATCTAAGACCAGCGGGCATTATTGATATGCTTGACTTAGCTCGACCAATCTATGAAAAAACAGCAGCATACGGTCATTTCGGCAGGCAAGACGAACAATTCACGTGGGAAAAAACAGATAAGGTTGATGACATACTTTCAATTGTTCAGTAGTTTATTGAAAACAAGCACCTAAGATTGGTGCTTGTTTTTGATTATTTATCTTTTTTCAATGGCAAGAACGAATGGTGGATTGTTTTTCATATTCATAAATTCATACTTTAATACAGTGTAAGACTCTTGATTTAAATGAGTAGAGTAATTTAATACAGCTTGCATCTCTTCGACGCCACCAGGATGCCCTGTATAAATGACGAGTATTAATAAACCGTTTTGCTTTAATTTATTCAGTATTTGTTCCATAGCTGCAATCGTTGAATCTGGTTTTGTTACGATTGATTTGTCACTCCGAGGTAAGTACCCGAGATTAAAAATCGCACCACCAATCGTATGTTCAGTAACATATGTGTTTATTAGTGCATGTGAATCATGAACGAGTTCAACATTTGTTAAAGAATGCTCTGTTAGTTTTGCTCGCGTCGCTTCAATTGCTTGCTCTTGTATGTCGAATGCAAACACTTTACCGTTAACTGAAACTAAGCGGCTTAAAAACAACGTATCGTGACCATTTCCGCACGTTGCGTCAACGGCAATATCTCCCGGAAGTAACGATTTAGCTAACAAATCGTGAGCAAATGGAATTATTTTTTTTATTGTCAATTCATCACCTTCTAAATGTTTATCAATGTAAGAATACCACGGATGAAAACTGGCGTAAAATACATCTCTTCCTTTTTATTGAACGATTGACTAAGTAGCGGATGAGTGAGCAATGAATACCTTGACAAAGATGGTCACATTCAATACAATTCGATATAATAAACGACATATGTAAACGTTGCTATTTTTAGAAAATTAAGTGTTTCACACGACGTTATTATTGTAAGTACTAAACATGTGAATATAAATCCGCTTGAAGGGTTAAAAGACGAACGTAAATTGCTTGTTGATTTCGCTTTGTATACGAGATGGAGCTTCTCGTCCTTTTAGAGAGGATGGGTTGCTTTTTTTATTCACATGAGTGTGAGATGAGATATACATAAATGAATGGTGAATTTAGGAGGAAAACAATGGTTTTTAGTCACAAAGAAATAGAAACAAAATGGCAAGATTATTGGTTAGCTAATAAAACATTTAAGACGGATACGTTTTCTGAAAAAGAAAAAGTATACGCACTTGATATGTTTCCGTACCCATCTGGTTCAGGTTTACATGTCGGACATCCTGTAGGTTATACTGCTACAGATGTTTTTTCACGTGTTAAACGAATGCAAGGCT
Source organism: Bacillota bacterium (assembly GCA_035301345.1). Classification (GTDB taxonomy): domain Bacteria; phylum Bacillota; class Bacilli; order Bacillales; family Amphibacillaceae; genus CALAMD01. The sequence continues at coordinate 2,540 of DATGUM010000010.1, read as the reverse complement.
ATGAAGTATTACATCCGATGGGGTGGGACGCTTTCGGGTTGCCGGCAGAGCAGTACGCACTTGATACGGGAAATAGCCCGGCGGAATTTACGAAGAAAAACATTGATACATATCGTCGACAAATTCAAGATTTAGGTTTTTCATACGATTGGGACCGTGAAATTAGTACGACTGATCCTGATTATTATAAATGGACGCAATGGATATTTACTAAATTATATGAAAAAGGTTTAGCTTATATTGATGAAGTTGATGTGAATTGGTGTCCTGCACTAGGCACTGTACTTGCAAATGAAGAAGTTATTGACGGCCTGAGTGAACGTGGTGGGCATCCAGTAGAAAAGCGCCCAATGAAACAATGGGTACTAAAAATTACTGAATATGCTGATCGATTATTGGAAGATTTAGAAACGCTCGATTGGCCAGAAAGTATTAAAGATATGCAACGAAACTGGATAGGTCGTTCAGAAGGTGCGGAAGTTACGTTTGATATTGATGGACATGATAAAGATTTTAAAGTGTTTACGACACGTCCAGATACGCTGTTCGGAGCTACATACACAGTGTTAGCACCAGAGCACCCGTTTATTGATTCAATTGTTACAGAAGATCAACGTGAAGCTGTTGATGCATATGTTAACGAGATGAAAAATAAAACAGAGATAGAGAGAACGGATTTAACGAAAGAAAAGACAGGTGTCTTTACAGGGGCATATGCGATTAATCCAGTAAATGGAGAAAAAGTACCTATCTGGGTAGCGGATTATGTCATGATGACTTATGGGACAGGTGCTATTATGGCTGTTCCTGCACATGATGAGCGTGATTATGAGTTTGCTACGACGTTTGATTTACCAATCATTGAAGTCGTTGAAGGTGGTCAAATCGATAAGGAAGCTTATACGGGCGATGGAAAACATGTGAACTCAGACTTTTTAAATGGGTTAGGCGAAGAAGAAGCTATTACAAAAATGATTGATTGGTTAGAAGACAAAGGAAAAGGTACACGAGAAATCACTTATCGTTTACGCGACTGGTTATTCTCACGTCAGAGATACTGGGGAGAGCCGATTCCGATTATTCATTGGGAAGATGGGACGATGACGACTGTACCTGAGGAACAATTACCATTGGAACTACCAGAGATGACAGAAATAAAACCGTCAGGCACAGGAGAGTCACCATTAGCAAATAGCGAATGGGTAAATGTTGTTGATCCAGAAACGGGCATGAAAGGTCGTCGTGAAACGAACACGATGCCACAATGGGCTGGAAGTTGTTGGTACTTTTTACGGTTTATCGATCCGAAAAACAATGAAGCTTTAGCTGATCCAGAAGCTTTGAAGAAATGGTTGCCTGTTGATATTTATATTGGTGGAGCGGAACACGCTGTTCTTCATTTACTATATGCAAGATTTTGGCATAAGTTTTTATATGATATCGGAGTTGTACCTACGAAGGAGCCGTTCCAAAAGTTATTTAATCAAGGGATGATTCTCGGAGAAAATAACGAGAAGATGAGTAAGTCAAAAGGTAATGTTGTCAGTCCAGATGATGTTGTTGAATCACATGGTGCTGATACATTAAGATTATATCAAATGTTCATGGGACCTCTTGATGCAGATGCTGCATGGTCAACAAATGGTTTAGATGGAGCACGTCGTTTCTTAGATCGTGTATGGCGTTTAATTGTTTCTGATGGAGAACTCTCAGATAAAATTGTCCATTCACACGAATCTAATTTCACACGGACGTATCATGAAACAATTAAGAAAGTAACGGAAGACTATGAGAATTTACACTTTAATACGGCAATTTCACAAATGATGGTTTTTGTTAATGAAGCTTATAAAGTGGATAAACTTGATAAGAGTCACATTGAAGGTTTCATTAAAGTTTTAGCGCCTATTGCACCACATATGTGTGAAGAATTGTGGAGTGTTTTAGGTCATGATGGAACAATTGCTTATGAAGCATGGCCAACATATGATGAATCATTCTTAGTTGAAGATGAAGTTGAAATCGTTGTTCAAGTGATGGGACGCGTTCGTTCGAAAATTAGTGTACCGAAAGATATATCAAAAGACGAACTTGAAAAAACAGCTTTATCGGATGAGAAGATTCAAGAATGGATTGAAGGTAAAAATATAATGAAAGTAATCGTCGTACCAGGTAAGTTAGTGAATATCGTAGCTAAATAATGGCAAAGTATTTTGCTCGTATAACTTTAAGTTAGGGTAGAACATATTTATTTGTTCTATCCTATTTTTTCATTTAAAAGGAAAGTTATGCTTGTAAATTAAGGTGTGTTTTGAATTAAAAAATATTAAAGTGTTTGTTTATTGACACGCATATCAAACGGTAGTATAATAAGTTTCTAGTGGTGATTCGCCACGAAATTTGCTCTTTGAAAACTGAATAAACAACCAAGTATGTCAAGAAAAGAACATCCTAGTTCATTTCTTTTTACAAATTGTAACAAAGCTAAGCAACAAACTTTTTCTATGATGGAGAGTTTGATCTTGGCTCAGGACGAACGC
>DATGUM010000009.1:0-69818 GCA_035301345.1 Bacillota bacterium | reverse complement strand
TAGTGCTGAAGCATTCGCCAAAATAGTTACTGCTTCTGACTCATCTTCTGATAATGCTTGTAATTGCTTATATAATAGTTCGTAATCTTTTTTCTTTTCACCAGAATATGTTTTCACTTCAAACATTTGCATGCTCCTTTTTATAACTACTATTCAGCTAAGTAGTTTACGAATTCGTCTGCTGAAATAACAGGTGCAAATAGGTTATTAATTCGCTCCATTGCTGCTTTTTCTTGTTCAGGCTTCTCGCAACCTGTCGCGTCACCAATGACAATCGGTAAATAACCATGATCTCGTGCTAATCTCACGTTTCCTTCTATACACCAATCTAAGTGTACACCAGTAAAGACGATCACTTCAATTTGTTTTCTCGATAATTCTAAAGGAAATTGTGTACCTACAAAAGCCGTTTGTAAAGCACATTCATGAAAGTGTAAATCTCCTGGCTTCACGTGAGCTTGTAGTTCATCAACAAGTTCGTTATCACGTTTAATTTTTTCATCTGTCACGTCAATGTGTTCAACCCACGTTTCATATTGAACTTTATCAAAGAGTGATTTCGGATAATCTTCTCTATAAATATTGTAACCAATCCAGTTAAAAGATACAAAGTTACTCGCTTGACGAGCTGCTTCGACAACTTTTATCGTCGCTGGTAAGCTCCCTCTTTCTCGATGATTCTCATGACCTAATCCACCGTCAGATTCATACAGACATTTATTTTGACTAATCGACACAAATGCTGCATTTTTCTTTAATACTTCTTTTAAATTTAATTTCTTCCACTGTGGTGCTAACTCAGGAATTTCACGGTTAATTGTTCGTTCTTTTACTCGGCTCATCTATATTCTCCTCTCATTTCTTTAACTGTTTTTTTATTTCTTTATCTTTTAATTGTCGACGTAAAATTTTTCCACTAATAACTGTTTTTGGTAATTCTTTAACAACTTCTATTTCTCGCGGAGCAACATGTGCTGACAATTCATTACGCACAAATAAGCGAATATCTTCTAGCAAACTTGGCGAATCAACGTAACCACTCCGTAAAGCAATGAACGCTTTTACTATTTCACCGCGAATATCATCTGGCTTACCAATCACACCAGCTTCAGCAACAGCTGGATGTTCAATTAACTTGCTTTCTACATCAAATGGACCAATCCGTTCACCCGCCGAAATAATAATATCATCATCACGACTTTGAAAGAATACATAGCCCTCATCGTCTTTATACGCTAAATCACCTGAAATGTACCAACCTTCATATGTGAAATATTCATCGAATCTATCACTGTTCTTCCAAATATTTTGCATGAGACCCGGCCACGGTGTTTTTATGGCCAGTTGTCCCGTTGTCCCACTTGGTAATTCTTTGCCATTTTCATCAAGTATACCAACCGTTATACCTGGAAAAGGCTTACCCATCGACCCTGGCTTAATCTTTTCAGACGGTACGTTTACGATTAAATGACCGCCTGTTTCAGTCATCCACCACGTATCATGAATTCTTACTTTAAGCGTTTCCCAAGCCCAATGAATGACTTCCGGATTTAACGGTTCCCCGACACTTAAGACGTGGCGCAAAGAAGATAAGTCATACTTCTGAATGGCGTCACCTTCTGAAAGCAACATTCTAAAAGCAGTCGGTGCACTGTACCAAATAGTCACTCGTAATTCCTCAATTAATTCATACCAATCTTCTGCCGTGAACCTACCTCCTTGAACGACGACAGTTGCTCGGTTTAACCACGGAGCAATCAGTCCATAAACACTACCTGTTACCCAACCAGGATGTGACGTACACCAATAAACGTCATCATCTTTTATATCAAGTACCCACTTACCAGTGATGAATTGATGAGTAATTGCACCGTGTGTTAACAGAACACCTTTTGGCTTTCCTGTTGATCCACTCGTATAATGAATTAAAAATCCATCATCAACATCTACCCACTCAATTAAAGCTGACTCAGGTACATCTTCATACGCAATATGCTCTATTTCTTCAACGAATAAAATAGTCTTCAGTGACGGAATATCTTTTTCTGGCACCCGTTCAACCATCGTGAAGTCTGTAATTAATAACTTCCCTTCACAATCATTCATTCTTTCCTTTACTGCGTCCTCCATAAAAGCCTCGAATAACGGAACAGCTATTGCACCCACTTTTACAGCAGCTAATATGGCAATATAACATTCTGGTGACTTCGGTAAAAAGATAAAGACGCGATCGCCTTTCACAATACCATTACTTTTAATGATTCGAGCGTAATGATTTATTTGTTGCTTAATATCATTAAACGTATAACTCGTCGTTGCTTGCTCATGACGAAAATGTAACGCGATTTTATCCCCGTACCCTTCATTCACATGACGATCGACAATTTCATGTGTCGCATTTAATTTCCCCGTTTGATGAAATGAAAGTACCTTTGATGCTTCATCCCAAGAAAAATTTTCTCTTGCCTTCTCATAATCTTCTAAATTATATGGCCCACTTAACGGTTCAATGACCTTGCTTTTAACGATAGCCATTTGTGTCCTCCTTCACATGCTTATGAATGACTTTGCCTCGTTAAATCTAAATCTTCTAATATTTCTGATTTTAATTGTGCTAAATATTTATCCCCACGCTCACGTGGACGTTGTTTTTCAATAGTGTAAACATCACTAATTTCTCCTGGCTGCCCTCGCAAAATAATTACGCGGTCACATAAATATAACGCTTCATCAATATCATGCGTCACTAAAACCATCGTCGTCTGATGAGCTTGCCATATGTCTAAAAGTAAGTCTTGTAACTGCATTTTTGTAAATGCATCAAGCGCACTGAATGGCTCATCAAGGAGTAAAACTTCCGGAGACGTCGCCAACGCTCGAGCAATGGCTACCCGTTGAGCCATCCCACCTGACAATTGGCTTGGATATAAACGCTCACTATCCGCTAGTCCAACATCTTGTAAATACGATTTTCCTAGTTTTTTTGCTTCCGATTTACTCACTTTTAATCCGAACGTGACATTTTCTAACACGGTTTGCCATGGAAATAATCGTGGCTCTTGAAAAATAAATCCTGTCGTATCATGAATCTTTTTATCACTTACGTTATTAATCGATATCTTCCCATCATAATCTAAATCAATGCCAGAAACTGCTCGTAACAATGTACTTTTACCACAGCCACTCGTTCCTAGAATACCGACAATTTCTCCACGTTTTATCGATAACGAAATATCTTTGACGACTGTCTTTCCAGCAAACGTTCGGCTCACTTTTTCTAATTGTAAAACCACTTTATTTCCCCCTCTCTTGCTTCGGTTAGGCGAACGTTACCGTTGCCAATGTAATGAACGCGTTTCTACTTCTTTCAAAACCCAGTCCGACAACTTTCCGATCGTTGCAAATAAAATGATACTTGCTAAAATCGTCTCTGGCGCGAGTGTGTTTTGACCTAATACGAGTAAGTAACCAAGTCCTTCGCTCGCTCCCATAAGTTCTGCCGCTACGACAAACATCCATCCAAGTCCTAATCCACTGCGTAATCCGACAAGTATTGACGGTAATGCTGCGGGGAAAATAACCCGAGTAATTAACTCAAACGTATTTAAACGATACATTTTCCCTACTTCAATTAATTTCTTGTCAACTCCCGAAATACCACTGACGATATTTAAATATACTGGAAAAAAGACACCGACAGCAATCATCGTCACTTTCGACGGTTCACCAATTCCCATCCACAAAATAAATAACGGCACCCAAGCGAGTGAAGGAATTGAACGAAAAGCTTGTATAAGCGGATCAAACATGTGTTCAGCAAACGTATTAAGCCCGACAAATGAACCGAGAATAATTGCAATCACACTACCTAAGACAAAACCGATAAACACACGATACGTAGTAATGCCAACATGTTGCCACAACGTTCCATCGACAAACATTTCTTTAATCGTTCCTAAAATAGTAGATGGTGCTGGTAATTGATGCGCGGGAACGAATCCACTTTTACTAAATATTTCCCACACAACAATTAAAATAATTGGTAATAAGCTTCCTAAAATCACTGGGCGTAAACGGTGCAAGTACTTCTTTTTATTTTTGTTTTTTATGACTGAATAATCAGCTGCTAATTTCGCAGCAACATTTCCTTGTTGACTCGCCATTATTTTCCCTCCTTTACCTTTATTTTACTGAATTTTCTGCAAATGATGGATCTATTAAATCATCAGTCACTTCATCGACGTCAATATCTTCATCAATCAAGTCACTTATCTGTAAAACTTTTCCAGCTTCGACAAGTGCTTCTCTCTGGTCATCCCCTGGAACTGCTAATGTAAAATCATTTCTTTCCATTTGAAGTTTTGCAACATCTAATGGAATATCTGCCTCGTCAGCTAACAACTGTGCTGCTTCTTCCGGATTATCGATAATCCACGTGCGTGCCTTTTCATATGCTTTAATCACTTCTTCAACATATTCAGGATGCTTTTCAGCAAATTCCTCACGAACATTTAAAAACCCATACGTATTAAAATCAACATTTCGATAAAACAATTGTGCATCTGCTTCTATTTCTAATTTAGCCATATGTGGATCAAGACCAGCCCACGCATCAATTGAACCTGTCGTTAACGAACTTGCTCCATCACTATGTTGTAAATTAACAACCTCTACATCTTCTTGGTCAATACCTTCCTCATCGAGTGCACGAAGTAAGAAAATATGTGGATCTGTTCCTAATGTTGCTGCAACCTTCTTTCCTTTTAAATCAGCGACAGATGTCACATCAGAATCTTCATTCGTGACGAGCGCTGTCCATTCTGGTTTATTCGTTAAATATACATTCTTGATTGGCGCACCATTCACTTTTGATAACAAGGCTGCTGCACCAGCTGTTGAACCGAAGTCGACACTATTACTATTTAAAAATTCGAGTGCCTTATTACTTCCATGACTCAGCGTCCACTCAACTTCAATGCCTGAATCTTCTAATTGCTCCTCTAACCAGCCAAACTCCTTTAACGCTAAACTTGCTGGTGAATAATACGCATAATCTAAACGTATCTTGTTCGGTTGTTCACCAGATTCAGCACCTGATGAACAACCAACTGCTACAAGTAGTAGCAAAATAAGACTAAATAATCCTTTCGTAATCTGTTTCATAACAATACCATTCCTCTTTTAATTATTTCCCGCATATGTCGTAATCGACCCTCTTAATCGTTGAGCTTCTTTGTACGTACAACGGTTATAAACGACATTTAATCCTGCGTTTACAGCAATGTTCGCTGCTTCTTCTGACGTAACACCTTCTTGTAACCAAAAAACGTGTGGTTTAATTTTGACAGCTTCTTCCGCAATCCCTGGAGCGGCATCTGGATGTCTAAACACTTGCACGACATCGATCTTTCCTGGAACACTTAATAAATCTGGATAAGCCTTTTCACCGAGCACTTCTGTTTCCCGTGGATTGACTGGGATAATCTCATAACCTAGTCGCTGCATCTTACGTGCTAAACGATAACTTGGACGTGCTTCATTACTACTTAACCCGACAATTGCTAAGCGTTTTTGACGCACGACTTCTTCACCGTCTTCTACCGTTCGTTCAGTCGCATCATCAAGTACCCAGCGAATAATTGCTTCATCATTAATAACGACTTCGCCATCATCATAACCAAAGCCCGTCGCTTTTAGTAACGCTTGGTTTAAATCATTTTGTAAATCTTTAACCGATTCAATACCAATCGATAAACGGACTAAATCTTCTGTAACACCTGTTTCTTCTAATTCTTCTTTCGTTAACTGCTGTTGAATCGTTGACGCTGGGTGAATAATAAGTGATTTAGCATCTCCTACGTTCGCAACGTGTGACCAAAGTGCAACACTATCGATTAACTCTCGACCAGCTTCTCGCCCACCTTTTACACCGAACGTTACCATCGAACCGAAGCCACGATTACCAAAAATCTCTTTCGCGAGTTCGTGTGACGGATGATCCGCTAATCCCGGATAAGATACCCAGTCTACAGCCGGATGATTTTGTAAATACTCAACCATCGCTTCCGCATTCTCGTTATGACGTTCCACACGAATATGTAACGTTTCTAACCCTTGAATGAATTGGAACGCACTATGTGGACTTAATGACGCTCCGAAGTCTCTCAATAATTGCACGCGTAATTTCGTAATGAATGCAAGCGTACCAAAATCTAACGCATAGCTAATGCCATTATAGCTAGGGTCTGGCTCGCTAAATGCTGGGAACTTATCGCTATTCCAGTCAAAATTACCTCCGTCAATAACGACCCCACCAATTGTCGTTCCGTGCCCGCCAATCCATTTTGTTGCTGAGTGAACGACAATATCAGCACCTAATTGAATGGGTTTACAGAGATGAGGCGTTGCAAATGTATTATCAATAATCAGTGGTACACCCGCTTCATGCGCAATATCAGCGACTGCTTTTACGTCAAGCACTTGTAGTCCTGGATTTCCAATAATTTCTCCAAAAACTGCACGCGTCTTATCTGTAATCGCTTCTTTAAAGTTGTTCGGATCACTCGGATCAACAAACTTCACATTAATACCGTAGCGCGGAAGTGTAATCGCAAATAAGTTATACGTTCCCCCGTAAAGGTTCATCGCAGCAACGATTTCATCACCTGCACTTGCTACGTTTAAAATAGAAAGCGTAATCGCCGACATACCAGAAGCAGTCGCAACTGCTGCAACACCGTCCTCTAAAAGTGCCATGCGCTTTTCAAAAATATCGACCGTCGGATTCCCGATACGCGAATAAATATTTCCTGGCTCATCTAAAGCAAATAACTGCTCTGCGTGATCCGAGTTATGGAACACGTAAGATGTCGTCTGATAAATCGGAACTGCTCGCGATCCTGTCGTCGGATCTGGCGCCTGCCCTCCATGTAGTGCTAATGTTTCTAAATCATATGATGTGCTTTTCTTTGTCATTAGTATCCCCCTAAGTTGATTAAATTACTTGGTTTTTATGCCATCCCTTATTTTTTAGTTTTTAAAACAAAAAAACTCTCTTCAATAAGAAGAGAGTGTATCACTTAAAAGTTCCTCTTCTTATCTCGTCGGATAATATCCAACAGGAATTAGCACCTTTTTAAATGTACGAACACTTAATGGTTGCCGGGCGTCACAGGGCCAGTCCCTCAGCCTCTCTTGATAAGAAAGTATTAAATTATCACTACCGAAACGACAACACGCTCGGTCGATGTATAAAACATTAACACGGTCACAAATGAAAGTCAACTGATTATTTTAAAAATTTTAAACGTTTATGAAAAGGGAAAAAGCTTGAATAATAAACAGACTAACGATATAATTCTTTCGTAATCAACCAAGGGGAATTAGCTCAGTTGGGAGAGCGCTTGCGTGGCACGCAAGAGGTCGTCGGTTCAAGCCCGATATTCTCCATATACCTACTCCGCTTAGCTTATCGTCAGCTAAGCGGTTTTTTATTGAGTAAGATTTTGCTTCATCTAAAATAAAGCTATCCCTACAATACTTGTAATTGTTTCGGAAATGATGTTAATACTTCGCACGTGCCATCTTCATTAATGTAAATGTTATCTTCAATTCGGATGCCGACTTCGCCCGGGAGGTAAATGCCTGGTTCAATCGTAAACACCATTCCGGGAATAGCCTTATCTTCGTTAGCGCCGTGTACGCTCGGTGCTTCATGAACTTCGATACCCATGCCGTGTCCCACGCGGTTATGGTAGTAATCACCATATCCTGCGTCTTCAATCACTTTTCGTGCAGCAATATCAAAGTTTTTCAGTGGTTCTCCCGCTTTAACAGCTGCAATACCTGCTTCATTCGCTGCTAATACGATATTGTAAAGTTCTTTGTGCTTCTCTGAAGGCTCACCTACTGCAAATGTGCGCGTAATGTCTGAGCAATAACCGTCTTTAATGACGCCGAAATCGATGAGTAACAAGTCACCATGTTTAATTTTCGTATCACCTGGCACGCCGTGTGGTAAAGCTGCGTTTTCACCTGTTAAAACAATCGTAGAAAATGACGGGCCATCTGCGCCACACGTTCGCATTAAATATTCTAATTCAGCCGTTAATTGACTTTCTGTCATGCCTGGTTTTATTTTCTTAACACCCTGTTCTAACACGTCTTCAATTAAGTCGATCGCATATTGAATCTTCTTCACTTCGTCAGTCGATTTCTGTAATCGCTGATCAACTATCAATGATTCAACGTCTACGAACGCGAGATTGGAAAATCTTTTCGTAAGTTCTATGTATTGTTTATATTGTAAAGCTGTTCCTTCAATACCGATATTCCCTGACATCGTCTTGACCGTCTGTTTAATCATGTCATACGGACTTTCTTCATCAGAAATCGGGATGATTGACGCAACGTCTGAAGCTTTCGCTGCTGCCGTTTCATCTAATGCTGGAACGAAAAAGTGCATCTCTTCTTTTTCTAAGTTTATGTATAATCCCATAAATCTTTCGTGTGGTTCTGATAAGAAACCTGTGTAATAAAAAACATTTGCTGGGTCCAAAATTAATAAATGTTGATTGTTAGCTTCTGCTGCTTTTTTCATTAATTCAGTTCTACGTGAAATGAGTACGTTATCCATGATTAATGCTCCTTTACTTCATTTTTAGTAAGTGCTAGCTTTCTCTTATCTTACCACTGAGCGGGTGGCGTGTGAACCTAGTCATACAAAAGCCCTCAACCGAAAATGGTTGAAGGCTCTAACATTATTCTTTAATGAGCATGTTAACGTAGCGATGTCTCGTTAAGAAAAAGCTGATTAAAAACAGAACGAAGAAAATACATACGCCAATCAATGTCATTTGCATAAACGCTGTCGAAATAAGGTTTCTTATGCTTAATAAAATAATAAACAACATGACGAATGACTGCACAAATGGGACGAAAATTAATAGCGCTAATTCTTTCGTAACGATTGTGCGAATTTCTTTCGTTGATAAACCAATTTTTCTGACACTCATGAACTTCTCTTTTTCACTAGCAAAAGTTGTTTGCAAGTAAAAGTAAATGATACTCATCGCCGCGCTTAAGAAGATTAAGCTAAGCATAAATCCGATAAAGAACATAACACGTTTAACGAACGTTTCCGCTTCGTATAAACTCACTTTTGATGACGCTAAATATTTATCTAAATCATAGCCAACTTCTTCATCAATTGTTTCGATGACTGCTTGTTGTTCCGTCCAGTCGGCAAATTCATACGCCGTGATGTCATAATCTGCCCCTTCGATTTGAGCAAATACATCATCAGGCACAACGTAATAAGCATTCAGAAATCCTGTTACTAATAAATTACGATCACTAGACCCGACAAGAGATAAACCTTCATCAAATGCATCTGCTGATGGCTCGACACCGTCTGAACCAGCGACTGCATAAAATTCATCCGCAGCTAACGTTTGCTCATCATGAAAAGGCAGTTCATTAAAAGCTGATAATGCAACAAATCCGATGCGCTTATCTTCATCCACTTTTACCGTGAAGTCAAAGCGGTCATAATCAACGCCTTCTTCCTGAAACGTATCTTCAATAAATGATAAATGTTCTTGACGCTGTTCGTCACTGTTCGCTTCAAGCGACGTATATTGGTAACCGTACGGATAAGCTGCTTCCGTCTGTTCTTTTACACCGTGTAATGAGCTGTATAAAACACTCGTTGCAAGGAAAACAGCGAGTAATAAAATCGTTAATAAATAGACGATATGTGTATACGACTGTGCTTTCGCTTTTATATTTGCGACGAATAACATGTTTGTCTGCTTTTTGTACCAGTCACTCTTTTCAGCAACACGAATCCAGATGACGAACGCTTGTTTAATTAATAAATATATCGCGATTAAAATTGCTAGAAATAAAACGACATAATAAAGCATCCCGAGACTATCAACAAAAGCTTCGTTAATTTTAATCATGCTCGCTAATCCGAGTGCGATAAGTGTAAATACAGTCGTACGAATCGGCATCGATGTGAGTGATTTTTCTGGTGTTGCTTCTGATTTTAACAGCTGTATAGCTGCTTCTTTATTAATAAATCGCGTCATAAATAAAGATGTCACGAAGAATAGTCCGGCAAATAAAATAATTGTCATCACTGTCGGTATAATCGGCACGTACATTTGGAAGTCGTCTGCTTGAAAGACCTGCTTCGCAATCATTAAAAAGATCGGTGCAATGACGAGCCCAATGATAATGGACGTCACAATCGCTACGAGGCCGACGAACATATTTTCCCTAAAAATCATCTGGCGCACTTGCTTCATCGATGCCCCCGTAATAATAAAGACACCGATTGATTTCGTTTTCTTTTTCAGAAAAGAATAAAGTGAATAAGCGATAAAGACGAACGAGAAAATATATACGACGAAACTAGCAAGTAACATCGCAATGCCGAGTGTACTTTCTGTATCTATTTCAGCCATTAACGGGTGAAAAGCTGTAATTGTAAAAAGATAAAACACGAGAATGGAAAAAACACTACTTAAGAAATACGAAATGTACGTCCATTTGTCGCGTAAAATATTTTGCATGACGATATGATTAAAGCTCATTCATACCACCACCTAAAAACGTTAACGTGTCCATAATTTCTTGGTAAAATTGTTTCTTACTTTCACCACGATAAATGTCGTTATAAAGCATACCGTCCCTAATAAAAATAACACGCTCAGCAAAACTAGCGACGTAAGCGTCATGAGTCACCATTAAAATAGAAGACTCGAATGTGTCATGAATCGACGCGAATAAATCCATAACGTCATTCACCGATTTTGAGTCAAGATTTCCTGTCGGCTCATCTGCGAGCAATAACTTCGGCTCATGAATGACTGCTCGAGCAATAGCGACACGCTGTTTCTGTCCGCCAGATATTTCAAACGTTCGTTTATCTAATAAAGATTCAATCCCGAGAAACGTCACGACCTTTTCTAGGCGTTCGTCCATTTCATCACTTGCGACTGACTCTAGCGTTAACGGAAGTAAAATATTTTCTTTCACTGTTAACGTATGGACGAGGTTAAAGTCTTGAAAAACAAACCCTAACTCTGTTCGGCGAAATTGTGCAAGTTCTTCATCATTCATTTCAAATGGATTTTTCCCGTTAATAGCGACTTGTCCATCAGTCGGCTGATCAATCGTCGAAATACAATTAAGAAATGTCGTTTTCCCACTCCCCGAAGGTCCCATCACAGCGACAAATTCATTTTTATTTAATTCAAAATCAATGCCATTTAACGCTCGGTGCGTCACTTTCCCAATATATTCTTTCTGTAAATGATCGACTACTAATATTTTTTCAGACATGCAAACCGCTCCTTTGTTAACTTTCTTTGTTAATGATAACTATAGTGCAAGGGCGGTAAAAGTTATATCGCTTCATATGACATGAACGTGACATTTTTGTCATCTTCATTTTTGTTTTGAAAAGTGAACTGTAAAACGAGTGACTTCCTCAGCTGATTTTAAGTCATAAGAACAATCTAACGTCTCGAGTATTCTTTTCACTAAATATAAACCAATGCCTGTTGCTTCACCTGATTCGCGCCCTTTTATCCCTGTGTAAAACAAGTCAAATACGCGTTTTATATCGCTTTTATCAATCGTTTTCCCTTCATTTTTAACAGTAAGTGCTTCGTCGTCAAACGCTACCTCTATTGTCGTCTGCTCATAACCATATTTAATCGCGTTATTTAACAATTGGTAAATAACGACTTTCATCCATTTCCTATCTGTATATATAAAAGTGTCTTCAGCAGACGTCACTTTAGGAAACATATGTCGCTCAATAAAATAAGCTTTTAAATCATTAATCACTTCTTGAACCATTTCTTTCAGAGACACGCGTTCAATTTTAACGTCAGCGAGTAATTCATGCGAGCGGCTATACGTAAGCAATTGGTTGAGTGAGACGTTTAACTTATGGCATTCTGTCTGAATATCCGTCCATTCTTGCATCATCTGTGGATACGTTCGTTCATTCGTTTGAATAAGTAGTTGAATAACAGAAAGTGGTGTTTTCATTTGATGGACAGCGTGTGATATGAGTAATTGTTGTTCATCAGCAAACTGTTTGTGTGCTCGCTCGCGTTCTAGCATGTATGATTGAACGTCTTGCATTTTTTTATCGTAACTTTTTTCAACTGGAGCAAGTGGATCATGAAGTGGTAAGTCATTATTTATTTGCTTCGTTGCTAAAGAGTCATACATCTTTTTCCGGCGTAAATAACGAATGACTAAAAACGACGCAAGCAAAATCATCATCAAAACAACATAATAGATAAAATGATTTTCGAACCGATCAAGGACGTGAATCGTCATTGGTAAACCGATTGCCGCGACGATATAAAAAATAACGAACGATAAGTGATCTTTAATAAATAATTTCATACGTCTTGCTCCACTAATTGATAACCAATCCCGCGAATCGTCGTTATTTCTAGCGTTGAATTCACAGTGACGAGTTTCTTTCGTAAACGAGCGATATTTACTGATAACGTATTTTCTTCAACGAACGTTTCATCATCCCAAATTGCTTCAAGCAATTGTTGTCGTGTCGCTACATTTGGGAATGATTCGAACAGTATTGTAAATAATTGCAACTCTTTCACCGTTAGTAGCTCTTCCGCTCCGTCTGTCGACATTCTAACCGTGTCTAAGTTAACCGTCGTATTCCCACGCGTTAACAAGCGGGAATCTTCTTCCACTGCATAAGCACCATAGACGCGACGAATCATACTATTTATTTTTGCAAGGACGACTGTCATTGAAAAAGGTTTCGTAATAAAGTCATCCGCCCCATTTTCAATCCCGTACACTTGATCAATATCACTTTCTCGCGCTGATATAATAAGGATCGGGCAATTTGAAACCCCACGAATTTTCCGTGACCAATAGTAACCGTCAAAAGCAGGTAAATTAATGTCCATTAAGACGAGATGTGGATCAACGTCTAAAAATGTATCTAAAACAGTCGTAAAATCAGTGATAATATGACATTCATAACCGTACTTTTCTAAATGACCCTTTAACGTTTTTGCGATACTTTCTTCGTCTTCAACAATTAATAATTTATACATACAATCACCTACCTATTTATGAATTCATTCGCGTTTTCTTTCACCCAAGCTAGGGCCTCTGCTTTAGTCGTTATTTTATCGTCTAACACACGTTCTTCAACAGACAATAAAATGCGTGAATAATAACTCCCTGGTTTTAACCCTAATTGCTTTAAGTCGGCACCTGTTAATAATGGCTTTAATTGTTCACGTTTATTAACGTACCGGACAATCGTTTCACGCGTTTTATTCGACAACTGTGCACTCATAAATAAAAGCGCTTCTTCTGAAAAATCTTTTAATGTGTAGTGCTTTTCCCCAATCGTTCCGTGTTCACGTAAAACCGCTTCATCTTGTAGCTCAATTATTTCTTGTAAACACTTTCGTTCACTTTTCGTCAAGGCAAACGGTTCCGCTTCGTTTAACGTACGTGCTTGAGAAAACGGGATAATAAATTGCAAGAAAACGACTAACTGCTTCGCGATCTCATGCGTTTCAATGAGTCTGTTAAAATGCTTCAACTGTTTAATTGACGAGCTTTCTCGTTCGTTATCAATTGAATATTGTTCCCAAAATGATAACTCGAATAGACGCTTCATTTTCTCTTCTGTATTACCCTCAGAGAATAAAGTCGTTAAATCATTCATCAGTCGTCGCGCTGATAATTCTTTTATCTTCGGCATTGACTCGATTGCTAACTGCTCTGTCTGTTCGTCCATCGAAAAGCCGAACCGTGTTTCAAATCGGATTCCCCTTAAAATACGTGTCGGATCTTCAACGAAACTTAAATTATGCAACGTTCTAATCGTTTGATCCCGTAAATCCTTTTGTCCGCGAAAAGGATCAACGATATCGCCAAATGAATCGTCATTCAAATGAATAGCAATCGCATTGATCGTAAAATCTCTCCGCTGCAAATCTTCATTAAACGTCGATCGTTCAACGTCTGGAAGCACTGCAGGACGTGTATAAAATTCTAAGCGTGATGACGCAATGTCAATTTCAACACCTTTTGTCGTCGTCCACGTAGCTGTGCCAAACTTTTCATGTGTAATGACGTCACCTGCATACGATTGTTTTAATTTTTTCGCAAAGACAATCCCGTCACCTTCAACGACGATATCAATATCTTCATTACTTTTTCCGAGTAATAAATCGCGCACCATACCACCGACGAGAAAAGCACGAACGTCTTCAGTCGTTGCAACAGCACTCACTTGCTTTAAAATTTCATAAGAAGATTGTGACAGTTGTTCAGCTAATGCTTCAGCGACGTTTGACTGTCTGAGCAACCCTGTATCTGCCTTTTTATGTAAAATTTCAATAATGTTCGTTCGTGAAATGATACCTAACAAACGTCCATCCCGAACGACTGGTAATCGACCGATATTATGTTCAATAATTTTTTCCTGTATTTCTTCTGCTGTCGCGTCAGGTCCTACTTGCAGGACATTCGTACTCATGTACGCTTTCACAGGTGCATGTCCAAGTCCGTGATAACTCGCCTTTTCCATATCTCTTCGCGTGACGATACCGACGAGTTGATCGTGTTCAATCACTGGAAAGCCCGTATGTCCGTAACGATACATTAATTCTGTCGCTTCATCTATCGTCGTCTCAGGTGCCACTGTTTTCACCGGGCTCGTCATCATCTGTCTTGCCGTCACTGCTGGCTTAACAATCATCGCTAACTGTTCCGTCACTTTTTCAACAATTTGCGCAAAGTCACCGTGCTTAACATTCGCTGAAGCGGCCTTTTCATGTCCACCGCCTTTCCATGCAGTCATTAGTGGCAGTAAGTTCACACGATTCGTATGTGCACGTCCGACGATATAGACGTTATTTTTCATTTGTGCAATCGTAATGAGTGCGTCACTATTCGTTATTTGTAAAAGCTTTTGCGTTAACGTTGATAAACCTGAATAGTGTTCGTCATACTGCTTCGCACAGACGATAATCTCTAGACCTTCGTATTGGTGAGTTGTCGCAACTTGCAATAATTCCGAAATCATTTCCGGTTCTTTACTTTGAAAAACGTCTGAATTAAATCGCTGAACAATCGCCAAATTCATTCCTTGTCGTTTTAAATATTCAGCTGCTGCAAAGTCTTCCGCTGTCGTATTACTATTCGTAAACGAACGCGTATCTGAATAAATGCCTAAACCGAACAGTGTCGCTTCTAACTCATTTATCTGTAAGTTTTTCTTTTCAAGTTCTTGCACGAGAATGGTCGCTGTTGATCCGACACGCTTTACGACGCCTTGCTGCGGGTTAACGTCAGTCGTTTTTCGCGGGTGATGATCATAAAGCGTCACATGAATATTTTCTGTCGGAAGTTTTTCTCGCTGTAAGCTCGCTCGCGTAAGGGATGCTTCATCGACTAAAATAAGTTCCGTCACATCTTCCCATGCGACATTATTCGGCGATACGAAATGAAAAACATCGCGATATATTGATAAAAACTGGCGCACTTGTTTGTTCTGTTCATTCGCTAAGACCATTTGCGCATCAGGAAATAATTTGTTTGCTGCGACTATTGAAGCTAATGCATCAAAATCTGTGTTCACATGAGATACAATCACTTGCACGAATAATCCCCCTCGTATACTAATTACAATCTATTATACGGAATAACTCTCTTTTTTTATACGATAATTACTGAAACAACTTGTTTAAAAAATCATCACTCACAAAAATACAACGAAATCTTTTCATAAATTTATATTCATAACTATTTTTGCGTCAGCGGTTCGTGATGATATAATAGCGATTAACGTATTCATGTAATTATAGGAAAGTAGGTTATTCATTGAACATTAACATTTTATACGAAGACAATCACTTACTCGTCGTCGAAAAACCAGTCAACATACCTGTGCAACAAGACAGCAGTCATGATGAAGATTTATTAACTATTTTAAAAGAAGATATAAAAGTCCGCTACAATAAACTTGGAAACGTTTATCTCGGACTCGTTCACCGACTTGATCGCCCGGTCGGTGGTGCAATCGTTTTTGCAAAAACGTCTAAAGCCGCTTCACGCTTAGCGAATCATTTACGACAAAAAAATATTAAACGAACATATTTGACTGTCGTACGTGGAACGCCTAAACAAAAACGTGCAACACTCGTTCACTATTTAGAAAAAGATAGAAAACGCAACTTCGTTCATGCATCAAAAAAAGCAACGAAACACGCAAAAAAAGCTATTTTAAACTATGAAGTGATCCAATCTCATAATGGACTATCCTTACTTTCTGTCGAGCTCCAAACAGGCCGCTCTCATCAGATTAGAGTCCAGCTTGCAACAGAAGGTACACCTATTTTTGGTGATCAAAAGTACGGAAAAGGAGTCAACAAGCCAGGGCAACAAATTGCATTATGGGCGCGTGAATTAAGCTTACCGCATACGACAAAAGATGAAATAATTACGTGTCATTCACTCCCTCCCGTGACAGTTGATCCTTGGCTTCTGTTCTCAGAACAATTGAGGTGAGTCACATGAAAAAGCTGATTCCTATCCTTTTTATGATGATTCTTTTAGTTAGTTGCTCAGAAAGCGAACAAAAAACTGCGGCAGATGCACCTACTATTCAACTGAATAAAGAAGAGAAAGTTTTTCAGAAGCAACTATCGTTAGCAGATTATCCCGATGAAGCAAGCGAGTGGGGAGAGGATGTTACAAACGTTAAGCATTCATTTCAAACAGACAAGCGAGAAATGGCTCTTACATTCGATGCGTGCGGAGGCGATTTTGGTAATGATGTTGATGAGGAATTGTTAGAGTTTCTAATCGACGAACAAATCCAAGCGACAATTTTCGTTAATAAACGGTGGGCGAAAAGTAACGAAGAGTTGTTCAAACAACTTGCGAATAACGACCTGTTTAAAATCGCTAATCACGGCACAGAGCATCAGCCACTTTCGATTGATGGTGGTGACGCATGGGGTATTGATGCTACCCGTTCAAAAGAAGAAGTAGTAAACGAAATTATGGATAATCAAGAATATATTTACGAACTAACAGGCGAGCGAATGACTCTCTTTCGTTCAGGAACAGCTTATTACGATGAAGTTGCTGTCTCAATCGCGAATGACCTCGGA
Organism: Bacillota bacterium; assembly: GCA_035301345.1. Taxonomy (GTDB): domain Bacteria; phylum Bacillota; class Bacilli; order Bacillales; family Amphibacillaceae; genus CALAMD01. The sequence continues at coordinate 52,611 of DATGUM010000009.1, read as the reverse complement.
CATGAAGTCGTTAATTACGATATTCTCGGCGACGCTGGAGCAACGTACTCTAAAGAACAAGTACGCGACGCGCTTATGCAAGCAGATAATGGATCCATCGCTCTTCTGCATATGAATCAACCGAGTAGTGGAACAGCTGAAGGTGTAAAGTTAGCGATTCCGCTACTACGAGATAAAGGGTTTGAGTTCACTCACATACCTGAGCAACAATTACAATAAAAAATTGGGTATGGACGTTTCCGCCCGTACCCAATTAATAAAATAAATTATTCTTTTTCGGTAACCCAAACATCGGACGCGATCCTTCGTCTGACGATTCTTCCTCGCTTGCTTCAGATACTTTTGCTTCTGAAATATACGTTAACAATTCATTTGCCGCTCGGAATAATTCACCAATTGTATATTCATCTGACTGAACCGCTCGATACGCTAATCCATCAATTAGTGATTGAATAAGCACGCCCCACAAGTCATCTGATATATGTGCAATCGGCGATTCATCCCACTGTTCGACCATATGGCGTTTAATATTTTTCGCTTGCTCCTTTGAAACGACGTTCATTTCTTCCAAAATTTCTGGATAATCAAAGCCAATAACCGTCAGCATTAATATTAATTTATAGTGGAATGTTGCTTTCTTCTCATTTGATTTTTTCACTTGAATAACTGTATCTAAATAGTTTTTTTCTTCTAAATGTGTTAATGACATTTCTTTCATATGCGTAGCCATATCAACGAGAAGCTGTTCTTTCGTCCGAAAATGATAATAAACCGTCCCCTGAGTGACATCTGCATATTTAGCAACAGCACGGAGTGTAAAACCTTGCATACCATTCTCTACTAAACATTCGTTAGCAGCCTCTAGTAAACTTTCTTTCGTAACAACGTTCGGTTTTGCCATGAGAAGCCCTCCTTACTCAGTTATTTTATAAACTAACTATAGAATAGTACAAATAGTCGGATAATTCAATGGAAATAGCGATTTACACAAATAAAACCTGCCTCCTATTCATCACTAAAAGTAATGAATAACAGACAGGTCATTTTTTACAGAGGTTCCTCTATCGGTTCTGCGCGATAAATAAAGAACGACATAATAACAGCAATGATTGAAATAATAAATCCAATCCAGTAAACGAGTTCAACACCTGCGAGCAATCCATTATTAATGGCTTGTTCGCTCGTAGGATTCGTCACGTTATTTAAATAATGAAGTTGGCGTGCATTCATAATACTAATAAACACAGATACACCGATCGCTCCGGACACTGGCTGCAACGTCGTCATAATCGCTGTACCATGTGGATACAAATGTTTCGGTAATTGATTCAAGCCATTCGTCTCTGCTGGCATCATAATCGCAGCAATTGAAATCATTAAACAAATATAGCTAATGACGATGACCCATTTAGGCGTCGCGTCATGTAACTGCGTAAGTGATAAAATCGTCAAACTTAACAAAATAGTCGCAGGAATCATTAATACTCGTGGACCATATTTATCAAACAGTCTTCCTGTTACTGGCGATAATAAACCATTGATCAAACTACCCGGCAATAGTAGAATACCTGCTGTTGCAGCTGCGAGCCCAAGTGGCCCCTGCATATATACAGGTAAAATAATTTCTGAAGCAAACATCATCATAATGATAATGACGAATAACAATACCCCGAAAGAATACATCGGATACTTAAATACACGTAAATCTAACACAGGTGCTTCTAATTTCAATTGTCTTAAAGAAAAGATTAATAAAGCGATTCCTCCAACGACAATCGGCACGTATGAAATCGGTGATAAAAATCCAGCCGGACTACTTCCAGCTGAACTAAAGCCAAACACGACACCACCAAATCCAATCGTCGAACAAACGATTGAGAGGACGTCAATTTTTGGTTTCGTTACTTCAGATATATTGATTAAATATTTATACGCAAACACTATAGAAAACAGTGCGAATGGAATAACTGTTATAAACAAAAACCGCCACCCTAAATATTCAACGATAATACCTGATAACGTTGGCCCAATCGCTGGAGCAAACATAATTACAAGTCCAACAATCCCCATAACTGCACCACGGCGATGTGGTGGATAAAGTAGTAAAAACGTATTGAAAATTATCGGGATGAGTAAGCCCGTTCCTACTGCTTGTAAAAAACGCCCGAAAAGTAAAATGGCGAATGTCGGTGCAATCGCACAAATAATTGTACCTATCGTAAATGAAATCATCGTTCCTAAAAACATTTGCCTCGTCGTAAACCATTGAAGCAAAAGAGCTGATGCTGGAATAACGATTCCCATAACGAGCATAAATCCAGTCGCCATCCACTGAACACTCGTCAACGTTACCGAAAACTCTTTCATTAAAGTTGTTAGAGCAATATTAAGCAACGTTTCATTTAATATAGCGAAAAATGCACCAATAATAAGTGAAATCATAATTGGCATAACATTCGCTTCTGGATCTTCTGATAAATATTCGTATGTTTTTGTATCTTTTGATTCGCTCATAAGCAAGATTCCCTTCAAAATAATCTAACTAGTCTATTTTACCACAATACGAATGAAAAGATATAATTAATGCAAAACTAAGATTGAGTCAAGTATATGTGGGTACCTAATAAATATGTTCAAAATACTATCTTTTGTATAGATTATTATTTTTGTTAATCACCTCAGGTGATATCTACTTCGCTTTTCGCGGGTGATCGCTTCAGAACTATACTACGCTTGCCGTGGGACGACCTCAACTTCTAGAACCTCCATTATCATGTCGGTTCTAGGGATTTTCGGATACGTGTAATGAAATAGGTTACCACCTATCTCATTACCTTCCCACTGGCGTCTTCGTATAGTTCTTTCACTTAAGCTGTATGCGTCATTTGTGTTTTTCAGATTTAATAAGTATTTATTATTCTTCGTCAATCTACGTATATTTCACCTGCTCATTTAAATAAATATATCAACTTGAAGCCGTTTAAAGCTAGGTTAATAACTAGTAGCCTCTTAATCCCTTTAAGGCATAAACAACAAGTTGTCGAGCCGTTTGGTTCAGATATAAAATATTATTACGCCTTGATTCAGTCACTTATTTAGAAAGTTGTTCTACAAAGTGTTTTGGTGGCTTCTCTTCGGTGTTATCTAGATCACTTACCGGTAATATCTCCTTGTAATGTTTCGATATCTTATTCATTCATTTATGCAACCATAACGTTACTAAACTTAGTAATGTCTTCTTCACACCAACTTCGCCCATTCTTAAGTCGCTTGGCAAAAACGATTATCGTTCCTTTGGCACTATCCATTGGGCGAAACCCTTCTGTATCGATTCCTTTCACTTGTAATCTATCCCGATATTCTTCATGTGTAAATTAACTTGAACGAAAGAAATGTACAGAGACGTCTGCGGGAATAGCCGTATCCGAAAATCCCTAAGACCGACACGGCAGTGAAGGGATTAGAAGTTGATGGTGCGAAGAATGCACTTCAATTCTTCGTGGACAAGCGTAGTACATTTCTGAAGTGAAAGCTTTACACAACAAGTAGGACATAGTCCCACAAACATTTTACTCATACCAAAACTAAAACGAGTGACTCTTTAGTTGAACAAATAAAGAATCACTCGTTTATTTTACTCTTCTTCAATTGTAGTCGTTACATGTGCTTCTTTGTTCGTTAATGAACGTTTAATTTCTTGTAACGATTCGTGCATTTTGAAAAATATAATGAGTAGTTCACAATAAATACGGACGACGAACGGCCCAACAACAATCGTTATTAACCCTGCAAATACTTGTGCACCGCCACCAAAATATGAATTCATACCACTAATTATAATTCCAAGACCACTAAGAACGGACAAGCCCGCACCAATCCAGAACACAATTTTAATAATTGTTGGAGTAATCATCGTATCAAACTTTAAAAAGTTACTTAGCATAATGTCACCTCCCTACTGGGATATGTAAAAATAAGTGAATTATTTTTACAAATGATTGAATCATACACTATGTTAACATATGTTTGTTTGAGATTTACTCGGCATTTGGGCTCATTTTTTCCCATTACTCTTTCGTTATTTCATCAACGACTTCTTCAACTTCTACACGCGACATCTTTTCTTTTCCACTTTGCATCGCTTCTAATGTTTTTTTCGCTAATGCTAATGGTATTTTACAAAATAAATTGATCCGTCGATTCGTAATGTCTTTCATATACTCGTCTGCTGCGCGCAAATTATCTTCTGCGTACGCAAACATGTCATCTCGCGTCCAACCTTCAGGCATAAACGATACACCACGTTCATCCAGATCTTCATCCTCATTTCGTAAGATATTAACTGCTTGAAGCCCGCGACCATAACCTATTGCTAAGTCTTTATCTGTATCTATATCTGCGTGCCACTTCCAAATATCTGAAAGCATCACACCTACAAGTCCTGCGACGTAATATGTATAATCATCTAAATCTTCTTTCGTTTGAATGTCCCAATTTTTAGTCGTCCAATCAGCCATACCAACTGCCATCGTCGCTGTTGATTCTTTCACTTCGCTCACGATATCTGTCGGGCAAACATCTAACCAATCAGCTAAGCGGACACTTACTTCCGGTAATTGATGTTCATAAGGTTCAATCAGTTGTAAATATTGTTCATTATCAAACGAGTCTTTACGCAACAAGTCACTCGTCTGTCGCAATAAGCTCGCTTTCGTTTCTAAGTCTAGTTCTTCATGGTCTTCAATTTCATCGATTGCACGCATACATAAGTACGCTGAACCTACTGTCTTTTTCAGCGTTTTACCTAACATGCTAATCGGTATGAAAAATGTTCGACTCGTCTCTTTCAGCATTTTCATTGCTTCTTTTTCTAGTTTAGCTCTATTTCCCAACGAATTTCCTCCTCAATCAATTATCATTAGTATATCAAATTGCCTCAAAAATTCATATCTAAAAAAATGACGTGAAAATACTCCTTTATTTATTTGCACATATCAAGTAGCATATTTAATAATAAAACAGATATAGAAAGGGTCAATCAATGAACAAAAGCGTCTACTTACTAACAGTTATCGCCTTTATTGTTGGTATGGTAGAGTTGATTATTGGGGGAATTTTAGATTTAGTAGCAATTGATTTGCAAGTCTCCATTGGAAAAGCAGGTATTTTAATTACCGTTTTTTCTTTAGTATATGCGATTGCCGCTCCGATATTACTCATCATGTCAGCAAAGATGGAGAGAAAGAAACTCACATTAATAACTCTCGTCATCTTTTTATTCGGGAACCTTTTAGCCGCCTTAAGCCCATCTTATAACCTATTAATGCTCGCACGAATAATTACAGGGGCTAGTGGTTCGTTGCTCGTCGTATTATGTATCGTCCTCGCTTCCAACATTGTTGAAAGAAAATATGTTGGGCGGGCAGTTGGCCTCGTTATTATGGGCGTTAGTGGTTCACTCGTTCTCGGTGTGCCGATTGGACTCATGCTCGGAAATGTATATGGATGGCGAGCGCCGTTCTTTCTCATCACAAGCTTAACATTATTACTCATTATCGCTGTCAAATTTGCGATGATTCCGATTCAACCTGAAAAGTCTGTACCACTTCGCCAGCAATTAGCAACGTTAAAAAGTAGCAAACTATCATTTGCACAAATGACGACGTTTTTCTTTTTAGCGGGACATATTACTTTATACGGATTTTTTACGCCATTTTTAAAAACAGAACTCGGTCTCAACGGAACGTGGGTAAGTATCGTTTACTTTATATACGGAATTGCAGCCGTTTCTGGAGGAGGCATTGGCGGGACATTAACCGATCGGTACGGACCAAAGCGAGTGATGGTCTTTTTTATCACGATTTTCGCACTCTGTATGTTCACTATCCCACTCACGACATTTTCATTCATTTTATTTATTTTCGTCGTTATTATTTGGGGAATTACGAGTTGGACGATTACGCCTGCTATGCAAACGTATTTAATTGATACGTCACCTGAAACAGCGTCCATTCAACAAAGTTTAAATAATTCATCACTCCACTTCGGAATTGCTTTCGGTTCGTTTGTCGGCAGTATTGCTGTGGAACATGTACCAATTGAAGTGAATTCATATATCGGTGGAGGATTCGTTCTATTAGCACTTGCTAGTATCATTTTTTCAATGACGCGACCGAAACTTACTAATGTTTAAAAGGAGTTTTTATTCGTGCATATTTATGTAGATGCTGACGCTTGTCCTGTCGTTCAACCAATCGTTGATGTTGCACATGCTTATGGATTAAGTGTGACACTCGTTAAAAACTATTCGCATTATTCTCATAGTGAATATCCTGCTCACGTAACGACTGTTTACGTTGATAAAGGAAGCGATGCTGCTGACTTTAAAATTGTCCAATTAGCAAAAAAGGGCGATATTGTCATCACACAAGATTATGGTCTCGCTTCACTTTGCTTAAATAAACAATGCTACGTCATGCACCATAAAGGCTTTCTTTTTACCGAGCATAACATTGACCGTCTCCTTCATTCACGACATATGAGTATGATAGCTCGTCGAAGTGGTGAGCGTACGAAAGGACCAAAAGCATTTAGTAAAGAAGATGAAAATGCCTTTATTGAAGCATTCGAACAGTTAATAACTGAAAAACTATAAACAAAGACTGAGTGAACCATGAAGATGGCGCACTCAGTCTTTTTAATTACAAATCAGTAATATCACTAAACGTTCCGACGTAACGAATCACTTCATCCGTTTCATCTTTTACTGCAGTTATCATTAATAATTGTAAATATTGTTCACCGTTTTTCCGCTTATTCCATATACTTCCTTGCCATTCCCCATACGTTGAAATCGTCTCCCACATCTTTTCATAAAATTGTTTATCTTGTTTGCCAGAACTTAATATGTTCGGATTTTTTCCGAGAACATCTTCTTCTGCATAACCTGTTAACGAAGTAAAGGCCGGATTAACCGAAACGATGTGACCTTTTTGATCAGTTACTAAAATACCTTTACCTGTCGAATCAAATACTTCTTTCGACAACGTGAGCCTGTCCATATAATATAACCACAGGACGAGCACGAGACTGACGAGAGCGACTTGTGAGAATGCCATAAACCCAATCGAATAAGAACCTGTTATCGCAAAAATCGTTGAGAGTAAAAGTGGTGGGAAGAATCCACCTAATCCACCCATCATCGAAACAATTCCATTAACAATACCTGCTTGTTTGCTAAAGTAGAATGGCACAAGTTTAAAAATAACACCGTTTCCTATCCCTGCAGATACAGCAATAAACAGACTACCGAATGTATACAAGCCAATAGCTGGAGAAAACGCTAATATAATTGATGCAAACGTCAAACCAGCAAATACACCTATCAATAAAAATAATGGTTGAAATCGATCAGCAAGCCATCCGCCAACTGGGCGAGTGATTGTTGCTAATAAAATAAATCCTGCTGTCCGCATGCCTGCATCCACTTTGTCTAATGCAAAGTAATCGACTAAAAAGCTCGGCAAAAATACAGTGAAAGCAACGAATGACCCGAACGTTATAAAGTAAAAGAGCGAGAAGAACCAAAGCTTTTCATTTTTATATACGCTCTTCATCTGTTGCACGATCGGCTGCTTTACTCGTTCTTCTTTTCTATCTCCTAAGAAAAAGTTTAATAAAACAAACCCGAGTAGCAAAACGAGATACAGTTGAACGGTCGTCGTCCAACCGAAACGAGACGCGAGCACAGGTGCAGCAAATGTTGAAACAGCCGTTCCAATATTTCCCATCCCGTAAATACCGTTAATTAATCCGTGTTTTTCTTTCGGATAATATTTTGGTAAAGACGTTACCCCGACAGAGAACACTGCTCCACCAATACCTAGAAACGTTCCACCAATGATTAAATCAAGCGTTGAATTGGCAACACTTATATAATAAACAGGTGGCAACAATAAAATAAAACTAACAAAAAAGATGACACGTGCTCCGAATACGTTTGCGTAATACCCTAAAGGAATACGCAAAATCGAACCTAACACAACAGGTATAGCCGTAACGATAGCTACTTTATCTGGCGCAATCGCAATATCTTCACGAATATATGGAAGCAATGAAGATATGAGCACCCAAACCATAAATCCTACGACTAAATTTGATGTTTGTAGCGGTAACTGTAATTTTCTTATCATTCACGATCAGCTCTTTTCTACCTTTACTTAATAATAGAGTAGTCTTATCACTGATTATTTAGTTGCGTAAACGACTGACGTTAGATAATCGAGGAATACATATTTTCAAATAGATCGTACTGTTCACTATTCGTTAAAATATCTTGCACCATCGGAAATATGACGGACTCTTCTTTCACGAAGTGGAACGTTAATATTTCAAATAGTTCAGCTGCATCTTGGCTAATATCTTTCATCTCGTGAACAGTTAATTGCTCTAAATCGTCTGCTGCATGATGCAAAAAGTGATCGATAAAAGCAAAGATCTCTTCATGCTCCTCTTCAGTTGCAACGACGGGCCCTTGTTCATCGCCGACGTACTTTTCTAGCTGAGGAAATAGAAAATATTCTTCTTTATCTAGATGAGCACGTAACGGTTCTTTAAATGAAATGATTTGTTCTTTTAATTGTGTGAGTGCTGAACGTGCTTCTTCGACTGAAAGGTCGTCTCTTTCAAATAATAAAGCGTTCGGGTGCCACTGCTCCATCAAATAGCGAAGCAAATGATGTTCATTTTCAATAATTCGTAAAGCCGGCAAGCGAGACGTGAATTCTTTATGATTTTTCATTCATAAAACTCCTTTTCTGTTAAAAATCTAACAGCCTTTTCTTAAGTGCGTATTCAATTAATTCTGGTCGACCGCTCAAGTTCAACTTGGACATAATATTCGATTTATGTGCCTCCACTGTTTTCACAGAAATATATAACATTTCAGCAATTTCCTTATTCGTATAACCTTTAGCAGCTAAAGGTAACACTTCAAGTTCCCTTGGCGATAACGATTGATACGCATTTTCTTGTGAGATTGTGCTATTCTTCACGTATTCAGCAACGACTGACGTAGCCATTGCCGGATCAATATACGTTCCGCCGGCATAAACAGTCCGGATAGCAGTTAATAGTTCTTCATCAGGTGCTTTTTTTAGCACATACCCTGAGGCACCGCTTTTTAAGACGTTGTATAAATATTCTTCCTCTGCATACATCGTTAAAATAATGATTTTCGTTTCTGGAAAGTCTTCTTTTATCCGACCTGTCGTTATTAAGCCACTTTCTCCAGGTGGCATACTTAAATCAAGCAAAACAATGTCAGGTGCATGCTCAGAAACTAAATCATACGCTTCCCTTCCGTCAGCAGCCGTTGCAATCACTTTCATATCATTCTGAAAATCGAGTAAATGCTTGAAACCACTGCGCACGACAGCATGGTCATCTGCAATAATAATCCTCATTTATTTCGACCCTTTCTTTAACGGAACATCTAACAATATTTGCGTCCCTTTACCCCGTTCGGAATAAATGTGAATATTACCATTGATTAACTCCGCACGTTCTTTCATCCCATATATTCCTAATCCTGTTCCTTCAGGATCTGTCTTATTTACTTGAAAACCTAATCCTCGATCAATCACTCGTAGCAATAAATAATCGCCTTTCTCTTGTAACACGACTTCAACTTCATCAACTTGCGCATACTTCACAACGTTTAAAACTGCTTCTTGGCAAATACGATAAACAGCCGTTTCTACATCGCCGTTATATCTTGTTGACTCAAGGTTTGACTTAAAGTTAACGATTAACCCATAATTTTGTAACACCGTTTTAAAGTGCGCTCGAAACGCTGACTCTAAACCGAGATCATCTAAAGTCGCTGGGCGTAATTCAACGGATATATTTTGTATATCTTCTAATACACTCGTCAATTTCGCCTCCGCAGAACGAACATTTTTAACGATTTCATTATCTGTCGTCATATATTTTAAAACACGTATATCAATTAACAAACTTAACATTTCTTGTGCAACACTATCGTGAAGCTCTCGCGAAATTCTTTTTCGCTCTTCTTCTTGTGCATTCATCACTTGGTTCACTTGTAACTTTTGTCGCAACACTTCTTGTGTTTTTAACTGAATCGAGAGGTCACGTAACATAAGTACGCGAATCCCTTTTTCTTTATCAATCTTTTGAAAGCTCGCTGTAAATGGTACGAGGTCTTTATCTTTCGTATCTAAATATACTTGAAATGATGTGAAGTCTGTTTCCGTATTTGAAATATAACAACTTTCACATGTACGCACGTGCTCCTCCGTCATAAAGCCACGACATGCACGGCAGATAGCTTGGGGATTACCTGAGACGATGTCATAAAATGCTTCATCGCGCAAAATATCTTTTGCTGATTGATTCATCGTTATTATTTTATTATCCCGGTTAAAAACGAAAATCTTTTCATCTGCGTGATTAAACAAATTAATAAGTATCTCTGGTAAAGATGTCCCAGTGACATTCACGTCTATCCACTCCCCATCTATTCAAATGTAATCTTTTCATATACTTCTTTTTTAAATGACGCAATAAGTCCCTCTGTCATCTGGTGAGGACCTCTAAACCCTGCTAAAACAACCCCGATAACTTCACCATCTTTTAACAACGGTAGTGCACCTAAACTCTTCAGTCCTTCCGCCATAATAATCGGGTAGCGAAAGCGGTCTTCTTCATTAATTTCCGTTTCAGCATCATAAATAAATGCTGGTCTACCTGTTTTTGATACGATACCTGCTAAACCCATACGCGTTTGAACGACAATTCTTAAATAACGCATAGACGTATTTCCAGATACAATCACAGGTAATTGGTCACTTTCATTCTTATGTTTTAAAAGTGCTAACTTGATAAAATCAAATGCACACGTATGTCTTATCTCTTCAACTATATGTTGTAACGCATCAGCGGTTTTAATGCTCATAATCATTGACTCCTTCATTAAACTAGCTTGTTTTTCTTCGAGAAGTTTCATGTCTCCTATATAAAATATAACTTCTTCCTGCATAGTTCAATGGTACACTCCAAACATGTACAAGTCTTGTAAAAGGCCACATTGCAAAAATGAATAACCCTGTTAAAATATGCAATTTAAATGATATCGGAACACCGATCATTAAATCTGCATTTGGCTTGAGTAAGAACAGAGAGCGAAACCAGACTGACACTGAATCACGGTAATCAAAGCCTTCAACAATATTATTTGTCACGAGAGAAGCGTAAACACCGATAAAAACGATAAATAGCAACAACCCGTTGACAATCATATCTGAAGCAGATGATAGTTTTCGTACTTTCTTAATCGTTATTCGGCGAGACGTTAAAATAAACATCCCTACTAAAGTGACGACTCCGAAAAATCCTCCGCCCCATACAGCGCCCATATGATACAGATGGTCACTTATTCCGACAGCTCTCGTCCACGCTTTCGGAATTCCGAGCCCGGACACGTGACCTAAAAATACGGGAATAATTCCGAGGTGAAAGAGCAAGCTACCAATCATCAATTGTTTTTTCTCAATAAATTCACTCGATTTCGCTGTCCAACCAAATTGATCGTAACGATATCTAAAGATGTGTCCGACAACGAATGTTGCTATGCAAAGGTAAGGAAAGATGATCCATAAAAACTGATTAATCATTAGCTCCTACCCCCTCTTGCACGATGCAAACTTTGAACGTTTCACGCATCCCTTTGACGAGATGAAGAAAGGGACTATCGTGTTTTTCTAACGCCTTCATCAAGTGATATGAACCATCTTCTAACACTGCTAATAGTAATGAAAAACTTTGCTCAGCACGTGAATCACCTTGCCAATCGGCTGCAAAAATAAATTCACACATGAGTGGTAAATAATCCGATAGTTCACCGTCTGGCATGTATAAGCCGAACATTTCATATAAAACCTTTAAACGTGCGAGCATTTGCCCACGTTCTTTAGAATCCTCAAATTTTATATACGTCATATAAAGTGTCGTATCTTTTTGAAAGTCGAACGTTTCAATATATTTTGTTCGTAGTGTATACAATTTATGTTCGTACATCTCATCGTAATATCGTTTCACGTATAAGTAACTCGGGTGTGTTGGAGGAATAACATCCTCCAACCTTTCCCCGACAAATGGATCTGTTTCAGGATAAGATAAGTGATTTGAAAAGAAACGAAACACATGCTTCTGCTCAGACAATTTCTCTAAATCAATCACGCCAAATCCCTCCATAGAAGTTTTCTTTATAAATATCTTCACCTGTCATTCCTTGTTGTTCTGGAGCTACTGGTGCACACCCCGTACAATCACCGGCCGCATCAAACATTGAATGTTGATACTGATCGTTCGCGTTGCTTGCACCTCCACTACCCATACCATCAAAACCTGCTGACCCTTGCGCACGATAAACATTCTCATGAGATTCTTTATGTGACGTCGGAATAACGAAACGATCTTCATATTTCGCTATCGCAAGTAAACGATACATTTTTACTGCTTGTTTTGCCGTCATCCCTACCCGAGCTAGTTTTGATTCATCAAAGTCTTTTCCAGATGATAATGCACGCATGTATGAGCGCATCATCGCCATTCGTTGGAGAGAGCCTTTAACAACTTCTGTATCACCCGCTGTAAGCATATTTGCTAAATACTGCACAGGAATTCGCATCTCTTCAATCGCCGGGAAAATCATATCAGGATTTTTAATTGAATCTTTTCCTTCAAAGTAGTTCATAATCGGACTTAACGGTGGAACGTACCAAACCATCGGTAACGTTCGGTATTCTGGGTGTAAAGGAAATGCTAGCTTATGCTCAATCGCTAACTTATATACAGGTGAATTTTGCGCCGCTTCTATCCAGTCCATTGAAATACCGTCTTGCTTTGCTTGTTCAATAATCTCCGGGTCAAACGGATCTAAAAATAAGTCACACTGGGCTTCATATAAATCTTTCGGATCTGGCGTTGACGCTGCTTCTTCAACGCGGTCTGCATCATAAAGTAAAACACCTAAATAACGAATTCTTCCCGTACATGTTTCTGAACAGACTGTCGGTTGACCTGTTTCAATACGTGGGAAACAGAATGTACACTTTTCTGCTTTATTCGTTTTCCAGTTAAAGTAAACTTTTTTGTACGGACAACCAGTCATACAATATCTCCAACCACGGCACGTTTCCTGGTCAACGAGAACGATACCATCTTCATCACGTTTATACATAGCACCTGAAGGGCAAGAAGCAACACAGCTCGGGTTTAAGCAATGTTCACAAAGTCTCGGTAAATACATCATAAACGCTTGCTCGAAATTAAATTTAATTTCTTCTTCAATTTTTTCAATGTTCGGGTCACGCGGGCCTGTCACGTGCGCTCCTGCTAATTGGTCTTCCCAGTTTGGCCCCCATTCAGGTTCCATGTATTCACCTGTAACAGATGATTTTGCACGAGCAACTGGTGTATGTTCGACGTCTTCTGACATCGTTAAGTTTTCATAATCATATGTCCAAGGTTCATAGTAATCTTCCATTTCTGGCATATCTGGGTTGTAAAATATTTTTCCTAAAGCGATTTTAGAAAGACGAGAGCCTGATTTAAGTTCTAATTTACCGTTTTTCAGTTCCCAACCGCCTTTATACTCTTCCTGATCTTCCCAACGTTTCGGATAACCGATACCCGGCTTCGTTTCAACGTTGTTAAACCACATGTATTCAGAACCTTCACGGTTCGTCCACGTCGTTTTACACGTCACACTACACGTATGGCAACCGATACATTTGTCCAAGTTCATGACCATTGCAATTTGCGCTTTAATTTTCAAGCCAGTTGACCTCCTTTATTTTTCTCACAGCGACGTATTGATCACGCTGATTCCCAATCGGTCCGTAATAGTTAAATCCATAACTTAATTGCGCATAACCACCGACCATTTGTGTCGGTTTTAAATGAATACGTGTCGGCGCGTTATGACTCCCGCCACGTGTATCCATAATTTCTGACCCTGGCATTTGTACGTGTTTATCTTGTGCGTGATACATAAACATCGTTCCTTTTGGCATTCTATGACTCACAACTGCTCGGACTAATACTGTTCCATTTCGGTTATACACTTCTAACCAATCGTTATCATCAATACCATTTGGTGTCGCATCTTCTTCCGATATCCAAATCGTCGGACCGCCTCTAAAGAGCGTTAACATATGTTGGTTATCTTGATATGTTGAGTGGATATTCCACTTTCCGTGTGGTGTTAAATAACGTAAAACGAGTGAATCTTTTCCACCTTTAATTTCCTTATCCCGATGACTTAAAATAAATGGTGGTAACGTCGGTTTATAAACAGGTAACGATTCACCGAACGTTAAGAAAAGCTCATGGTCTAAGTAGTAATGCTGTCTACCTGTTAATGTTCTAAATGGTACGAGTCGTTCAATATTCGTCGTAAATGGTGAATATCGTCGACCAAGTTTGTTCGAACCACTAAACACAGGCGTCGGAATAACTTCTCTCGGTTGTGCAGTAATGCTTTGGAATGTAAATCGTTCAGCTGCTCGATCGGCTGAAATATCTTTTAATTCAACACCTGTCGTTTCTTCAGCAGCAGTAAATGCTTTTTGTGAAACACGCCCATTCGTAGCTGATGACAATGTTAAAATCGCTTCCGCTACTTGTTTACCAGTCACGAGCCTAGGCAATCCTTCCTTAATCGAGCCGTCTTCATTATCGTGAATTCCGTTAATACCTTTGAGCATGTCGTATTCTTCTTTAACAGAAAAAGATACGCCGTGTGCTCCTACCTTTCCGTGTTCAACGTTCGGCCCAAGTGAAATATATTTATCATAAATATCGGTGTACGTCCGTTCCACAATTTGTAAACTCGGCATCGTTTTTCCAGGAATCGCTTCAATCTCACCTTTTTTCCAATCTTTTATTTCTCCAAAAGGTTGTGCGATTTCTTGTTTTGAATCGTGTGCGAGTGGTGCTGTCACTAAATCTTTATACACGCCTGGTAAATGATCTTCTGCTAATTGTGAAAACTTTTGTGCAATCATACGGAACGTATCCCAATCGGAACGTGATTCCCAAAGTGGGTCAACCGCTCGATTAAACGGGTGGACGAACGGATGCATATCCGTTGATGATAAGTCTTCTTTTTCATACCACGTAGCTGCCGGTAAAACGATATCTGCGTAAATTGGCGTAGTCGTCATCCGGAAATCAACAGCAACGAGTAAATCTAACTTACCTTCAACATCTTCACGCCATTTGATTTCTTCTGGCTTCATATCTTCGTTCGGTTCTGCAAGTAAGTTCGATTTTGCACCGAATAAGTGTTTCATAAAGTACTCTTGCCCTTTCGCCGAACTCGATACTAAGTTTGATCGCCAAACGAATAATGAACGCGGGAAGTTTTCTGGTGCACCCGGATCTTCAATCGCAAATGACGTCTCGCCACTCGTTAATTGATCAACTGTATGTTTAATAATATCTTCATCAGTTTCATGACCTTGTTTTGCCGCTTCTTCAGCAAGCAACAAACTGTTCTTATTAAACTGTGGGTATGACGGTAACCAACCTAAGCGTGCAGCTAATACGTTATAGTCTGCCGGATGATTATAAGTTACTTCGCCACCAAGTGGTGATTGTAACGTATTCGTTCCGTCTTCCTCATAACGCCATTGATCCGTTGCAAAGTAGAAGAATGACGTTGCGTTTTGTAAGCGTGGTGTCGTCTGCCAGTCACGAGCAAATGCAATACTATTCCATCCTTCAATCGGGCGACATTTTTCTTGACCGACGTAATGCGCCCAACCTCCACCATTAACACCTTGTGAAGCAGTTAATGTCACTAAGTTTAAAATCGATCGATAAATCGTATCACTATTAAACCAGTGGTTAATTCCCGCTCCCATAATAATCATTGAACGACCACCTGTATCAATCGCATTTTGGGCAAATTCACGACCGATTTGTGTCACGAGCTCTCGTTTAACTCCTGTTATCGCCTCTTGCCAAGCAGGCGTGTAAATGGATGATTCATCATCATAACTCTCTGCGTAATGTGTTGCACCGTCACGCTTTACCCCGTACTGACTAATCATTAAATCATAAACAGTCGCAACGAGTCGCGTCGATCCGTCACCAAGCTTTACTTCTTTTACTGGAATCGAACGTGTAAATGTCGTCGTTTTCTCATCTTCAAATGCTGGGAATTCAATATTTACCCACCTTTCGTCATGACCAACGACTGATAACGACGGATCAATGACTGTTCCGTCTTCATTTTCCAAAATTAAATTCCATTTCGTTTCATCTTCCCAGCGCTGCCCCATCGTTCCGTTCGGTGTGATAATTTTTTCTGTTTCATTATCGATAATGACTGGCTTCCATTCAGCATTTTCACTCTCTTCACCTAAGTCACTCGCATGCATGAAACGCCCTGCTTTATAATGATTTTCATAATCATCTAACATAATTAAAAATGGCATATCTGTATATTGCTTCGCGTAATTAATAAACATTTCTTCTTCTCTTTGGACGTAAAACTCATCTAAAATAACGTGTGTCATCGCTTGTGCAACAGCTGCGTCCGTCCCAGGGTTTGCTGCGATCCAATCATCTGCATGTGTTACACTTTCTGCGTAATCTGGTGCAACAGAGACGACTTTCGTTCCTTTGTACCTTACTTCTGTTAAAAAGTGTGCATCTGGTGTACGTGTTAAAGGAACGTTTGACCCCCACATAATAATGTATCCCGAGTTAAACCAATCACTCGACTCTGGAACATCTGTCTGTTCACCCCAAATTTGCGGTGATGATGGCGGTAAATCTGCATACCAATCATAGAAGCTTAACATCTCGCCACCGAGCAACGATAAAAGTCTCGCACCTGATGCGTAGCTAACCATAGACATCGCTGGGATAGGTGTAAACCCTGCAATACGGTCAGGCCCGTACGTTTGAATCGTATAAATCAGTTGTGCAGAAATAATTTGCGTCACGTCGTCCCAACTGACACGAACATGACCTCCTTTTCCGCGCGCTTCTTTATACGTCTTCGCTTTTTCCGGGTCTTCGACAATGCTTGCCCATGCACGCACGGGATCTTTATACACTGATACAGCTTCTTTCCATAAACTCCATAACTTTCCTCGCATATAAGGATACTTCACGCGTAGTGGACTGTATTGATACCAAGAAAACGAAGCCCCTCGCGGACACCCTCGTGGTTCAAATTCCGGCATATCCGGACCACATGAAGGATAATCAATCTGTTGATTTTCCCAAGTAATAACGCCATTTTTCACAAAAACTTTCCAACTACATGAACCTGTACAGTTTACGCCATGTGTCGTTCTAACGACTTTGTCATGGCTCCAACGTTGACGATACATATTTTCCCAGTCACGATTTTTCTCTTCTAACATCGACCAGTCACCAGAGTATCGTTCAACCGGTTGAAAATATCTTAAACCTAATCTACTTTTCATTCAGACGATTCACTCCTTTAAAAAGTAATAATCATTCAGCTAGTTAACATTCATACATATATATTAAATGCACGTTTGTCTTCTGACATTAGGGAATGTCCTAATTCAGTTTCGGGTTTCCCCTATATTTTTATGAAAAAGTAATGAATATTTCCTACCACATTCAACCGTGCTTTGTTATAATAGACCGTATGCCACAAAAGGGCATAAATATCATACGTGGTTCGTAACCATCCCACGCAAAAAAACTAGGAGCAATTAAAAATGAATAATCGAACACTCGTTACAAATGCAGTGCTAGCTGCGATGTATATTGCGGTAACTGCACTCGTACAACCTTTCGGATTTACGAACATTCAGTTTCGTTTATCGGAAATTTTCAATCACTTAATCGTTTTTAATAAACGGTACTTTTTCGGTATCGCATTAGGCGTTTTCTTAGCGAACATGTTTTTCTCTTCGCTCGGACTTTATGACCTAGCTTTCGGTCTCTCTCACTCCATGCTTTCTTTATTAATTACAATTATTTTCGGACGCTTTATTAAAAACATTTGGATTCTTTTATTAATTAACACATTTGTCTTTTCCTTTAATATGTACATTATTGCGTTCATGTTAAAATTAGCACTCGGTTTACCGTTTCTATTCACATGGATAACGACGTTTATAAGTGAGTTCATCGTTATGGCTATCGGAATTCCACTCATTTACATGATGCATAAACGGATAAAGTTTGACACTTTAGTGTAAGTTCGAAAAAGTCAGCGCTTTCTGTTGATACTCATAGAAATCATCGTTATAATGTCTTTTATAGGCGCACAAATGTTTTTGTGACATATACAGAATGAGGTGTAAGTTAATGGGTAAAAAAGTTTCAGTAGGTTTATTAGGTTTAGGAGTTGTCGGGTCTGGTGTGATTCATTTAATTAAAAACAATCAAACAGAATTAGCACACCAACTTGGTTGCTCAATTGACGTACAAGGTGTTTTAGTACGTGACGTCGAGAAAGCTCGTTCGATCGATATCGATCCTTCGATTATTACGACGAACCCTGACGACGTTTTAAAAAATGATGATATTGATTTAATCGTAGAAGTAATGGGCGGTGTAGATCTCGCTCGTGAATATATATTGGAAGCTTTTGAAGCTAAAAAGCATGTCGTAACTGCGAATAAAGATTTAATTGCATTACATGGAACAGAACTATCTGCAGCAGCACAGAAAAATGGTTGTGACCTTTTCTATGAAGCAAGTGTAGGTGGCGGTATTCCATTGTTACGTACAATTACGAACGGTTTCGCATCTGATCAAATTAAACAAGTGATGGGAATTGTTAACGGAACGACGAACTACATTTTAACGAAGATGAATGATGAAGGTTCTACATATGCTGATGCACTAAAAGAAGCACAAGAACTTGGCTTTGCTGAAGCAGATCCGACGGCAGACGTTGAAGGGTTAGACGCAGCGCGTAAAATGGTTATTCTCGGCCGTCTATCTTTCTTAACGAACGTTGAACTTTCAGACGTTGAAGTAGAAGGTATTTCGCAGTTATCTTTAGTTGATTTAGAGTACGGTAAAAAACTCGGTTACACGATGAAATTAATTGGCTTTGCTAATCGAAATGGTGAACAAATCGAAGTAAGTGTTCAACCGACACTACTCGCAAACAGTCACCCATTAGCAAGTGTAAATAATGAATATAACGCTGTTTACGTAAACGGTGAAGCAATTGGGGAAACGATGTTTTACGGACCAGGTGCTGGAAGCTTACCGACAGCAACGGCTGTTATGTCAGACGTCGTCGTCGCTATTCAGAACATGCGCCTCGGCGTCAGTGGACACCAATTAACGGAGCCACTTTTTGAAAAAGAAATCACGCCAGCTGAAGAGCGTATTAGTAAATTTTATTTACGTCTAACGGCAAAAGACGAAACAGGCGCATTCGCAACGATATCTGAATTATTTAATCAACTTGATATTAGTTTCGAACGTATTTTACAAACGCCAAGTGATGAAAACAACTTAGCAGAAATTATTTTAGTCACTCATACGACGTCACTAAATGCTTTCCAACAAGCAATGGATAAGTTAGACAATTTAGACGTCGTTGAAAGTATAAAAAGCCACTTCCGAGTGGAAGGAGATGTTGAGGAATGAGCAATTGGCAAGGATTAATCAAACATTATAAGGAACATTTACCTGTAACTGAGCAAACACCTGCTTTAACATTACATGAGGGAAATACGCCTCTCATCCATTTTGAAAATTTATCTAAAGAATTAGGGATTGAACTTTACGGAAAAGTAGAAGGTATTAATCCGACAGGTTCATTTAAAGACCGCGGAATGGTTATGGCTGTAGCGAAGGCAAAAGAAGAAGGTAGTAAATCAGTTATTTGTGCATCAACAGGAAACACGTCAGCATCAGCTGCTGCATACGCTGCTAAAGCTGGAATAAAAGCAATTGTCGTTATCCCTGAAGGTAAAGTCGCCATGGGTAAGCTCGCACAAGCAGTTATGTACGGAGCAGAAATCGTTCAAATAGCTGGAAACTTCGATGATGCTTTAAAAATGGTTCAACGTGTTAGTGAAGATTACCCTGTTACGCTCGTAAACTCAGTTAATCCATATCGTATCGAAGGTCAAAAAACGGGTGCTTATGAAATTGTTGAACAACTCGGTGGTCAAGCACCAGACATTTTCTGTATTCCTGTCGGTAACGCTGGAAACATTAGTGCTTACTGGAAAGGATACAAAGAACTTCACGAATCAAAAGGGATTAATTTACCTAAAATCTACGGATTTGAAGCTGAAGATTCTGCTGCTATTACGAAAGGTGAACCTATTGCAAGCCCTGAAACAGTTGCAACGGCTATTCGAATTGGTAATCCTGCTAGCTGGGAACTTGCGGAAAATGCACGCGATGAATCTGGTGGAATGATTACTTCAGTAACAGACGAAGAAATTGTTCATGCATTTAAAGAGTTACCTAAAAAAGAAGGTGTCTTTGCTGAGCCAGGCTCATGTGCTTCAATTGCTGGTGTTATCCAACAAGTAAAAGCTGGAACAATTCCTAAAGGAAGTAAAGTCGTTGCTATTTTAACTGGAAATGGACTAAAAGATCCACAAACAGCTATTGATCAAGTTGAAATCGATCCTGTATCACTGCCAAATGACGAAGACGCAGTTGTTGATTATATTAAATCTGTTGTAGGTCAAGAGTAATGTTTACAATTATTACCCCAGCAAGCTCGGCAAATTTAGGACCTGGCTTTGATTCAGCTGGCGTTGCTGTGAATAAATATTTAACTTTACAAGTAACGAAGCAAGATAAGTGGGAGATTATTCACGACTCCCCTCTTCTTCCTTCGTTTCTTAATGTCGATGAACACTTCATCTACAAAGTCGCAACAGACGTCGCAAAGCAATTTAATAAACAACTTCCGGCATGTAAAGTCGTTATGCAAAGCGATATACCGTTAGCACGTGGACTCGGAAGTAGTGCTTCAGCCGTCGTTGCTGCAATTGAATTAGCAAATGTTCTTTGTGACTTACAATTAACCGATAATGATCGATTAAAGCTTGCAACAGCTATTGAAGGCCATCCTGACAATGTCGCACCAGCAATTTTCGGTGGTTATATTGTTTCTGCAACACTTGAGCATACGATTGAGTACATTAAATTGCCAGCACTTGCTGTTGATACAGTTATTTATATTCCTGATGTCGAACTAAAAACATCCGACTCAAGAAATGTTCTTCCGAAACAATTTAACAATGATGCAGCTGCTAGTGCGAGTAGTATAAGTAACGTTATGTTAGCAGCCTTACTTACGAATGACTTCGTAACAGCTGGAAAAATGATGGAAAATGATATGTTCCACGAACCATATCGTTCATCACTCATTCCGAACTATGACTTTATAAAGTCAGAAGCAAAAAAACTCGGCGCTTATGGAACCGTCATTAGCGGCGCTGGCCCGACAATGATTTCATTCGTCCCTCAGAATCAAGGTGAAGACATCGCAGCATCGATGCAAAAAACTTTGCCTACATATGACGTCACTCGTTTAACGATTGATAATAACGGTGTTGTCGTTAAAAAATAAATATATTAAATAATTAAAACGTTTCAGTCACAGGCTGGAACGTTTTTTTGTGTGCATTCATTATAAAATTTACAATCATTTTACACTCCATTAATATTCACTCAACATTCGATTTATATAATACATGTGACAGAAAAAATATGTATTCATTTGAGGAGGATGTCTGAAATGACATTTAAAAAAGGGATTCAATGGTTAGCAATTATTTTATTAGCTGTATTAGTTACTGCTTGTGGGGACAAAAGCACTGCTACACCAGATAGTGATAACGAAGACAACGAAACGAGTGAAACACTCGAAGGAACAGTTTCAATTGATGGGTCAGGTACTGTCTACCCGTTAATGGCAAAACTTGCGGAAGAATATATGGTTAATGAACAGTCAGGTGTGTCTGTTGAAGTGAGCCGTGCAGGAACAGGTGCTGGATTTGAAAAGTTTTTAGTTGATAACGGAACACACTTTAACAATGCATCTCGTCAATTAAAAGAAGAAGAAGCTCTTAAAGCTGATGAATTAGGAATAGATATTACAGAACTAAAAGTAGCGTTAGATGGTTTAACATTCGTCGTTCACTCTGATAATGATTGGGCAGAAAACTTAACAGAAGAACAGCTCATTCAAATCTTTAAGGAAGACAGTCCAATCACTAAATGGTCTGACATAGACCCATCGTTTCCTGATGAAGAAATTCAAACATATGGACCGAATGAGAACCACGGAACTTACGAATTCTTTTGGGAAAACATTTTAGAAGAAGCTGATTTAAAAGAATCAACGAACTTACAACAAGAATACTCAACGCTCGTTAATTTAATTTCTGAAGATAAAAATGGCATTGCGTTCTTCGGCTTTGGATATTACGTAAACAATACAGATCAATTAAAAGCTGTAAATGTTGACTTTGGTGATGGGCCTGTCGAACCTTCACTCGATACAATTGCGGAAGATGGGGACTATGCACCATTCACACGTCCAGTGTTTACTTACTTAAATACGAATTTAGCAAAGGAAAATCCGGAAGTTTTAGACTTCGCTAAATACATCGTTAGTCAAATGAATGAATTTGCAGGCGAAACAGGATTTGCCCCACTTCCAGATGAAGAAGTGAACGAATACACAGAAACATTAGATGCATTAAATTAAACACATATGGAAGCCACATCATAACAAATGTGGCTTTCATATTACTTTTGTAAGAGAGGGTTTTAGTCATGGAAACGACAAATCATCAACTACCTATACAAAATAAAAGAGTTTTTAAACGTAAATTCGAACGAGTCATTCCGTTTATTTTATTATTAATAACGTGTGTTTCAATCATTACGTCAATTATGATCGTTGCAACATTGCTATCAGAAACAGTGACGTTCTTTAAACACGTTTCTTTCGTTGAGTTTTTTACAAATACAACACTTAAGCCTTTAAGTAACGATCCACAGTTCGGCGTGTTGCCACTCATCTCTGCGACAATTATTTCATCAACGATTGCGATTAGTGTAGCCGGACCTATCGGAATGATGGTCGCTATTTTTTTAAGTGAGTATGCGTCTGAACGCGTGCGAAATGTAGTCAAACCTTTATTAGAAATTTTAGCTGGTATCCCAACAATTGTTTATGGCTTCTTTGCCTTAACATTTATTACACCATTCCTTAAAAACTTCATTCCAGGCCTCGAAACAACAAACATCTTAAGTCCGGGATTAATAATGGGTATAATGATTATCCCTATGATTGCTTCCCTTTCTGAAGATGCGATGAATGCTGTTCCACGAAGTTTAAGAGAAGCTTCATACGGTCTCGGCTCTACGAAGCTTGAAGTTGCAACGAAAGTCGTTTTGCCAGCTGCATTCTCAGGGATCGTTGCTTCATTTGTGTTAGCAATTTCTCGAGCAATCGGTGAAACGATGATTGTCACAATTGCGAGTGGAAGTACAAAGAACTTCTCTTTAAACATTACTGAATCAATGCAAACAATGACAGCTTATATCGTTGAAGTAACGGGTGGAGACGCCCCTGCAGGATCAACCATTTATTATAGCTTATATGCTGTCGCTATGACTTTGTTCGTCTTTACTTTCTTAATGAATATGTTTGCTAGATACGTCACACAAAAGTTTAAGGAGAATTATTAATGATTAACGATAATATTGGACAAGTAAACAAACAAATGAAGCGGAGAATCTTGTTAGACAAATTCGCACGAATCATATTCATTAGTACGATGGTTGTTGTTCTAGCAATACTTGCTCTTTTAATCATACGTGTATTCATACAAGGATTTAGCGTACTCAACATCTCATTTCTAACGAATACGCTATCTACACAAGCTGATCAAGCAGGTATTTTAGGAGCCATTTTAGGAACACTTTGGCTTATGGCTGTCGTCGTCCCTACGACGATGATTATTGGAGTAAGTACAGCTATTTACTTAGAGTGTTACGCTAAAAAAAATCGCATCCACTCATTTATTCAAATGAACATCGGTAATTTAGCCGGTGTACCATCGATCGTCTACGGTATTTTAGGATTAACGGTTTTCGTTAGAACACTTGAGCTCGGCAATGTCGTTCTTGCTGGTGGATTAACGATGTCATTACTAATTTTACCGATCATTATTGTTGCTAGCCAAGAAGCTATTCAATCAGTTCCAGCAACATTAAGCGAAGCTTCTTATGGTATTGGTGCTTCAAAGTGGCAAACGATTAAAAACATTATTATACCTGCATCACTACCTAACATATTAACAGGAGCTATTTTAGCGCTGTCGCGAGCAATCGGTGAAACAGCACCTCTCGTCGTTATTGGTATACCTGCTTTACTCATTCCATTTCCTGGAAGCTTGCTTGACCGATTTACAGTATTACCTATGCAAATTTATTACTGGACATTAGACGCCTCACTCGTTGCTGAATACGCTAATTTAGCAGCTGCAACAATTATCGTTTTATTAGTTTCACTATTTATTTTAAACGCATCTGCTATTTATTTAAGACATAAATTTAAAGTTAACTATTAAATATAAAGGAGAAATAACTTATGAATGCGATCATTTGGAACGAACAAAATATAGAAGAAACAAATACGGCTGTCTTTAATCCGACCAATCAAAGGATTTACACAACAGAAAATTTAAATGTATGGTACGGAGAAAAGCACGCCATTAAAGACATTAACTTATCCATCTATGAAAAAGAAGTAACAGCTATTATTGGACCATCAGGATGTGGGAAGTCAACGTATTTAAAAACATTAAACCGTATGGTAGAACTAGAGCCATCAACACGTATTGAAGGTTCGATTACTTACCGTTCAAAAAATATTTTTAATAAAGATTACTCTGTTGAACAATTAAGAACTCAGGTCGGAATGGTTTTTCAAAAGCCAAACCCCTTTCCTAAATCTATTTACGAAAATATTGCTTACGGGCCTAAAATACACGGTATCCGTGATAAAAAAGTACTCGATCAAATCGTAGAAGACAGTTTACGACAAGCTTATTTATGGGATGAAGTGAAAGATCGACTAAAAGACCATGCTTACGGATTATCTGGTGGTCAGCAACAACGTTTATGTATCGCTAGATGTTTAGCAGTAAAACCAGATTGTATTTTAATGGATGAGCCGACATCAGCTCTTGACCCACAATCTACACTGAAAATCGAATCTCTTATTCAAAGTTTAAAAGAAAATTACGGAATCATCATCGTCACACATAACATGCAACAAGCCGCTCGTATTTCTGATAAAACTGTCTTCTTTTTAGATGGTGAAGTTATTGAGTCTAATCATACGAACGCTGTTTTCAATAACCCGAGTGACGAACGGACGAAAAATTATATTCACGGTGTTTTTGGTTAAGTAGCATATGCAGCTCATTATTTACTACTTTTTTTCCTTTTGTTATAATATGTAGGAGATTTGTTTTCACAACTACATATCAAACATTAAGGTGCCTCATTCTAAGATGAGGATAATAGGGAAACGAGTGAGAATCTCGTGCGGTCCCGCCACTGTCACATAATTATCTCTTTCATTTATAAGCCACTGTGAAAATGGGAAGGCGTAAAGAGAATGACGTTATGAAGCCAGGAGACCTGCCTTATTGTTTAATGATTAGAGTGCCTTCGAGGAAAAGGTTAACTAGCAAATACCATTTAAAATGATTATTCATTATTTTATGGATAACTATGCCTTGCGCTCAATTAGCCGGGGCTTTTTTGCGTTTACTAGAAATAGACAATCTCGCGACATTAAAATAAAAGGAGCTTATACACGATGAAAGAAACGAAAACCATGCACAAAATATTGTTATCAATTGTAGCATCCTTCATGTTACTGTTTGTCGCTGCTTGTGCAAGCGATGTTGTTGAAGAAGACGATAGTGTTAATGAAGATAATGTACCGTCCGAGACAGTCAGTGATGATACAGGCGAAACAGATTATCCCCTCGTCATAACAGATGCCACTGATACAGAAGTAACGATTGAAGAAGAACCAGAAAAAATTATCTCTGTCTCCACATCTGACACAGAAACATTGTTTGCTTTAGGGTTAAACGATGAAATTGTCGGAGTATCTGATTTTGATAACTATCCTGAGGAAGCACTTGATAAAACAAAAGTTGGTAGTGTCGTTGAACCAAATATCGAGGCAATTTTAGAACAAGAGCCAGACCTCGTCATTGTTGGAAATTCAATCATGCCAGAGTCTGTTGAAAAAATTCGTGAGTTAGATATCCCTGTTTATCAAACAGATCCGAAGAACATGGATGAAACGGTCGAAACGATGACACAATTAGCCGTTATAACGAATACTCAGCAAGCTGGAGAAAAGATTGTCAATGATATTGAGGAACAGTTGACTGCTATTACAGACACTGTTGCTAACGTTTCAGAAGAAGATAAGAAGAAAGTATATATTGAATTTAACCCTGGATGGACAGTTGGCTCTGGAGAATTTATGGATGAACTGATTGATTTAGCTGGTGGAATCAATATCGCTAACGATCAAGAAGGTTGGATAGAAATTAATGAAGAAAAAATTATTGAAGCTGACCCAGAATACATTTTATATGCTGATCACTTGATTGATGAAGAAACGAATAAGCCACTTGATGAGCTTATTAAAGAACGTAGTGGATGGGAAGAAATTACTGCCATTAAAAATGACCAGCTCATACCTTTAGATGAGGACATCATTAGTCGAAATGGTCCGCGAATTATCATCGCTTTACAAAATATTGCTGAAGGTATTTATCCGGAACTATTTGAATGATGAGCACACGTAAAGCAATTGTTTTTTGGGGAGGAATAGGTACTATTCTTCTCCTTTTTTCTATGACAATTAGCTTGTCTATCGGAACGGCAAAATTACCATTCACTCACGTTTGGAGCATTATTATCAATGAACTTCCTTTTTTATCAAACACCTTTACTCCTGTTTGGGAAGCTTCAGCCGAACAAATTTTATTAAAAGTACGTCTGCCGCGTATCGTATTAGCTGTTTTAGTCGGAGCGTGTCTTTCGTTAGCCGGTGTCGGTTTTCAAGGGGTCTTGCGAAACCCATTAGCTGATCCATACATTTTAGGTGTCTCATCAGGTGCTGCAGTCGGCGCTAGCTTTATTATTTTATTTCAGTTAAATACTGTTTTGTTCGGTTTATGGACTGTACCCATTGTCGCTTTCTTAACAGCTATGCTAAGTCTATTAGCTGTTTTAAAATTAGCAAATATTCAAGGGCACCAACCGCTAGAAACAATCATTTTGTCAGGTGTTGTCATTTCAGCATTTTTAGGTGCTTTTGTTTCATTAATGGTTTCACTCTCTGATAAATCAATGAATCAAATTATTTTCTGGCTAATGGGAAGCTTATCTATGCAAGGATGGCCGTTTATTTACATCTTACTTCCATATGCTATTATTGGGTTTATTTTACTGATGATATACAGTCACCATTTAAATATATTCGCACTCGGTGAAAGACAAGCAGCTCATCTCGGCATTCGCGTGAAACGAACGCGACTCATTATATTAATCATCTCGACATTTATTACAGCGGCAGCAGTAGCAATTGTCGGAACAATTGGTTTCGTCGGTCTTGTCGTCCCTCATCTCGTTCGTTTAATTGTCGGACCTGATTATCGCGTAATCATTCCTATTTCTGTTATTTTCGGTGCGCTTTATGTTCTATTAGCTGATACGCTTGCACGTACGTTAATGAGCCCGACGGAAATACCTTTAGGCGTTGTCACGGCTTTTCTTGGAGCTCCATTTTTCGGTTACTTATTACGCCGTAGCAAACATGTAAACAATTAAGGAGGACACTCGATATGATGCACGTTCATGCATTAACTAAATCTTACGGTCATAAACATATTTTAAATAATGTTTCTCTGCATGTTACTGCTGATGAAGTGTTCGGCATTATCGGCCCGAACGGTAGTGGTAAGTCAACTTTGCTTAAACAACTTTCTCGTGTCGAACGTGCAAATAGTGGTAAAATAGTATTTAAAGATAAAGATATTCATTCATACACACAAAAAGAAATCGCCCAGCAAATAGCAGTCTTACAACAGGATCCATTAACCGCTGCCGGATTTACTGTTCGAGAAGTCGTGAAAATGGGGCGTTTCCCCTTTCAAACGTGGCTCGGAGAAGATGAAGCGATTGCGCATGTCGAACAATTTATTGATGAAACACTTCAGACAATGAACATTAAATATTTAAGCGAACAAACAATCGACCATTTAAGCGGTGGTGAAAAGCAACGCGTCGCCTTAGCAAAAACAATCGTGCAGTCACCTAGTTTACTCATGCTAGACGAACCGACGACTTATTTAGACATCGGGTATCAAAAACAATTAATGGATCAAATAACCGAATGGAAAGAAAAGCAGGAAATGACTGTTATTGCCGTTTTACACGACTTGAATGTCGCTGCTCTTTATTGTGACCGAATTTTGTTACTTGATGCAGGTGAAGTCATAGCGATTGGGACACCTGAAGAAGTACTAACAAAGGAACGTTTAACACGTGTGTACGGCATTGAACCTATGATCATTACTCACCCAAAAAAGAGTGTGCCACAAATACTTTTATAAGCAGTTACGGAGATGATGGGATGAAAGTTATTTTATTTGATGGGGTTTGTCACTTCTGCCATAAGAGTGTGCAATTCATTATTAAACGCGATAAGCGCGAGCAGTTTCATTTCGCTTCTTTGCAAAGTGACGTAGGAAAAGATTTGCTTAAGCAATATAATTTACCTGAAGACACAGAAAGTTTCATTTTTATTGACGGCAAAAAAGCTTACGACAAATCATCTGCTGCCCTTCATTTATGTAAACATTTAGATAGCGGATGGAAATTGTTTTACAGCTTCATAATTGTCCCTAAACGCGTGCGAGACTTCTTCTATACAATCATTGCAAACAATCGCTATAAGTTAGCCAGACAAAAAGAAACATGTCATATCCCTCCCAAACATGTTCGTAAACGATTTTTATAAACTTATTAACACAAAAAAGCACCGCCCACTGTTAGGCTCCGTTAAACGAAATACGAAGCCAGTCAAAATGTGGCGATGCTTTATATACGTTAAAAATCAACCATTAACTAACTGCTACTTTTTCTTTACCTGATACTTTTTGTGCAACTTCTACTGTACGGCGTGCTTGATGCTTAACAGCTGTCTCAACAGCTTCAACCATATTTCCTTCACCATCAACCGTTACACTCGTTCCGTATGGGTTACCACCTGCAGCATAAATCGAATCATCTGTATAGCCTGGAGGAACGATAATTGCGCCCCAATGCATCATTGCTGTGTACAATGAAAGCAACGTCGCTTCTTGTCCACCATGAGCATTACCAGCTGATACCATTGCACTTACAACTTTATTAACTGTCTTACCTGTTGCCCATAAACCACCTTGCGTATCAAAGAATTGCTTCATTTGTGAAGCCATCATTCCGAAACGTGTCGGCGTACTAAAGATAATCGCGTCTGCCCACTCTATG
The DNA here is from genome assembly GCA_035301345.1 of Bacillota bacterium. Taxonomy (GTDB): domain Bacteria; phylum Bacillota; class Bacilli; order Bacillales; family Amphibacillaceae; genus CALAMD01. Next base: position 22,950 of record DATGUM010000009.1, on the reverse strand, counting down.
TCTTCTGGTGTTACGACAGGGACATCTTTTGTTTCTTCTACGTGAGCTGCCCACGCAGGATTTGAATCAATCGCTACTTGTGGTGCTAACTCTTCTACTTTTAATATTCTTACGTTTGCTCCTGCTTCCTCAGCACCTTCTTTTGCCCAGTTAGCTAGCTTGTAATTCGTACCTGTTGAACTATAATATACAATTGCTAAATTCATTCGTTCTATCTCCCTACTACTTATGTTTTAATCTCTTACTCATCTACCATAGACTAGTTTAATAAATGTCCTTTATTCATGCAAATCATCTGTTTACTGACTTTCTGCATACAAACCAAGTTTCTTTAATTGGACGATCATTTCGGATTTTTCCTCTTCTGTTAGCCCTCCGAAAATCTCATGTATCTCTGCTTCATGCTTCGGGAAAACGTCATTCATAAACTGTTTTCCTTCTTCTGTTATTTCAGCGTACGTCACGCGTCTATCTCTTGGACACGCTTTTCTCGATAAGAACTCTTTCTTTTCTAACTTATCGACGACATACGTAATACTACTACTCGCCAAGAGTACTTTTTGGCCAATTTTTTGAATCGGCTGCTCCCCTTTATGGTATAACAGTTCTAACACAGCAAACTCTGTTTGATTCATGCCGTACTTCTTTATATCTTTCGCTACTTGCTTCTGTATCGATTGGATGGCACGACTTAAAACGACGAACAGCTTTAAAGAAAGTGCACTATCTCGTTCTTCTTTTACTTTTTCAACCATTATCATTCACCTCGAATCAATATATCTCGAACTAATAGTAATTATATAACTTTTTTTGCATTTGGTCAACAGTACTGCTTGCTGGGATATTCGTTGCACGTCAAGAATCCGTTTAAAAACACTTCTATGTCTTTTATAAATAATAATTATTTAATCGTTAAACGATTTTGCTAACTACGATGAATCGAGCGTGGCTTCCCTACTGCTCGTAAATAATATCGCCGATGTTTTCAGTATCATAGCCTAATAAATTTAATTCATTTTGAAAGCTATCGTCACGTAATATGCGTAGCACTTCTTCAATTAAATGATTGTTCTCTTCTGTCTTTAACATCACTAAATCATAATTCTCTGTAATCAAAGGCACAAAATCGATATTAGCTAATTTTGTCGGTTGTTCAATACCAACGCCTACATCTGCCGCTTCATTTGCAATAGCTGCTGCAACGCTTAAATGGCTCGTCTGTATATGATCGTATCCACGAATAAGTGACGTATGAACATTTATCTTTTTTAATTGTTCATCGAGTAATACACGTGAACCTGCACCTTGCTCGCGATTAACGATACGTACGTCTTCTCGTTTCAAATCCGCCCACGTAAAAATGTTTTTCGGATTATCTTTAGCGACATATAATCCCGCTTGTCGCTTAATAAATTTCACAACAACAAATGAGTGACTGACGAGTAACCTTTTGACGTAAGGTACATTATATGTTCCTGTTTCCCCATCTAATAAATGTGTACTGACGATATCTGCTCTCCCGTTATACATATTTATTAAACTGTCGAGACTACCCACTTGTGAACGCAGCGGCTTATACGAGTCAGTTCTCTTTTCTAATGCACGAGAAAAAACATCTAAACTACTATCTTGCCCACTAATAATAATCGAGCGCGTATCATCATTCGTTTCTCCAGACGTCTTTTCCATCTTGACTGCTTTTCCTTTTCTTTTATATGCCTCAAGATCCACAGCATCTATTCGCATCTGGCGCCCCACACGATAAGCACGCAATTCACCTTTTTTAATTAAATCATAAATCGTTAATTTAGACACTTTTAATAGCTGTGCTATTTCTTCCGTCGTATATGATTCATTATGTAGCATCATTAACACCTCTTATTATATAAGTATTGACTAAAATGCATATCTAGTTATAATTAGTTATATCCAGTTATAACTAGATATATTTAATATTTTAAAAACAGGAGTGATTTACGTGAAAAAAGGCACCCTTATATCATATTTAATTATCTTCATGTCTGTTTTTCTTATCAGTTGTTCTTCGGCAACTGAGCAAAATGATCAAGATGAAGACGTTTTAATAACTGTCTCTGCTGCTATTAGTTTAACAGATGCGCTTGAAGATATTAAACAAATATATGAAAATGAAAACGACGTCTCTATTTCATTCAACTTAGCTGGCTCAGGAACGCTTGCCCAACAAATTCAGCAAGGCGCCCCGACAGACTTATTTATTTCTGCTAATGAAGAATGGATGGACACGCTTAGTGAAGAAGATTTAATGGTCGAAGATTCATATGAAATTTTAACGAAAAACAAACTCGTTTTAATCACTCATCAAGCAACTGATTTTTCTTTTGATACGTTTGATACGATAAATAGTGAAGAAATTGAACAAATTGCCGTTGGAAATCCTGAAACAGTCCCTGCTGGAGCTTATACGAAAGAAGCTTTAGAATCAATGGACTTATGGGATGAACTTTCGGAAAAAGTTGTCTATGCAAAAGATGTTCGCCAAGTGCTCACATACATAGAGTCACAAAATGCTGACATTGGCTTTGTCTATGAAAGTGACGCAATGAGTAGTGATGACATTCATATTATTGATACAGCACCTAGTGATTCACATGAACCAATCGTTTATCCGATGATGATCGTGAAAGATAGCGAACATATTGAAGCAACAGAAGACTTTGCACAATTTTTAACATCAAAAGAAGCACAAGAAATATTTGAAAACTACGGATTTTCTTCATAATCCGTATCTGTTTGATATAAAGTGGGGGAAAGAACATGTCAGAACTTCATTTATCACCATTATGGCTTTCATTAAAAACAGCGTCCATTGCGACAGTCATTGTATTTATTATAGCTGTCTTCCTTGCACGTCTGTTAAGTCGTAATGACTTTTTTGGCAAGAGTGTCATTGAAGCAATCATCATGTTACCACTCGTTCTTCCTCCAACAGTCGTCGGATTCGGTTTACTTTATATCTTCGGAAAAAATGGTCCTATCGGTAAACTATTACATGAAACCTTTAATGTTCAAATCGTTTTTACGTGGTATGCAGTCATCATTGCAGCCATTGTTGTTGCCTTTCCTCTCATGTATCAAAGTGCTTCAGCTGCCTTTCAGAAATATGACATTAACGTTGAAAATGCGGCTTATACGATGGGTGCTTCAAAGTGGCGAGTGTTTTGGACGATATCATTCCCACTGGCGTGGCCAGGTTTACTCGCTGGTATCGTGTTAACATTCGCTCGTGCACTCGGAGAGTTCGGGGCAACACTTATGTTAGCTGGATTTATTCCGAACGTAACAGATACAATACCTTTAGCTATATATTTCGCCGTTGAATCAGGTGATACACAATTAGCGACATTCTGGGTTGCTATCATTGTTTCTTTAGGATTCTTTGCTATACTCTGGTTAAATTGGTGGAGCCGGAAAAACATGATGAGATACAAACAAAAAAAGTAAGCGATGGTTAGGAGGAGAATGACTATGTTATTCGTCGATATAGAAAAACAATTACCACATTTTTTATTACGAGCAACGCTACAAGTGAATAATGAAATTGTCGTTCTCTCTGGGCCATCTGGCGCAGGAAAATCGAGCATCCTTAACAGTATCGCTGGATTAACGTCTCCTGATAGTGGAACAATCTCTTTAAACGAAACGCTCTTATATGAAGAAAATAAAACAGACCTTCCCATTCAAAAACGTCATATTGGATACGTCTTTCAAGATTACGCATTATTTCCCCATATGACTGTTTGGAAAAATATCGCTTACGCAATAAAAGACGAATCATTCATAAAACAACTTTTACAAGAACTCGGTATTAACCATCTAACAGATAAGTATCCTCACGAAATTTCGGGAGGCGAAAAACAACGAGTCGCTCTTGCACGGGCAATTGCTGCTGAGCCTAAACTTCTACTTTTAGATGAACCATTTTCAGCGTTAGATGATGACACAAGGACGCGCAGTCACGAGCAACTCATTCATATTCATAAACGATGGCGTATCCCAATTATTTTAGTCACGCATAGTAAGGACGAAGCCCGTAAACTAGCACACCGCGTATTGCACATGAAAGACGGAACAATCTACCGAACCGAACAAATAAAAGAAAGCTCTTAGAAAAGGAGTCGCTGAACTGACTTCATTTCCTAAGAGCTTTTTTACATTATTCCCAATCGTACGGTGTTTCTTGGTAAACATAATAGTTTAACCAGTTAGAAAAAAGTAAGTGTGTGTGTGAACGCCACGTATTTAGTGGGCGTTGCGTCGGATCATCATCTGGATAGTAATTTTCTGGTATATCTATGTTAATACCTTTGTTTACATCTCTTTCATACTCTTCTGCTAATGTCGTTGCATCATATTCCAAGTGACCAGTGAGCATAATATGTTTATTATCACGAGATTTCACCATGAATACACCAACATCATCTGAATATGACAATACTTTTAATTCCGGATGTTTTTTTATTTCCTCCATCGAAACAGATGTGTAACGCGAATGTGGTGCACGATATAATTCATCAAACCCACGGACGATTCTTAACGTTGAGTCTGTGATGTGATGCGAATAAACGCCGAAACACTTTTTATCTAGCTCATACTTATCAATCCCGTAATGGTGATACAGTGCAGCTTGTGCACCCCAACAAATATGAAGCACAGACGTCACATTCTCTTTCGACCAATCCATAATTTCTGTTAACTCTTCCCAGTAATTCACTTCTTCAAATGGTAAATGTTCAATCGGAGCACCTGTAATGATCATGCCATCAAAGCGACGATCTTTCACTTCTGAAAAAGTTGTATAAAATGACTCTAAATGTGATTTACTCACATTTTTCGAAAGGTGTGTTGCTGTATGCAAAAATGTAATGTTTACTTGCAACGGTGTATTACCTAATAGCCTTAAAAGTTGTAATTCTGTCTTTTCTTTCTCGGGCATTAAATTTAATATAATGATATTTAATGGACGGATATCTTGTGTTTTAGCACGATCTTCATCCATCACGAATATTTTTTCTTCTCTAAGCTTTTCTCCTGCTGGTAACTGTTCTGGTATATTTATTGGCAACGGACGCCTCTCCCTTTATATAAAATTCATACATCTTATTATATAGATATTGGCGTAATCGGGCAACATCATTGCCTTCAGAAAATTAAGTCAATAGATCACCAGACGACATCGCAACATTTTAAAAGCCTTTTTATCCTATAAAAATACCCCACAAGTTAGCGAACATGCTAACTAATGGGGCATAAATCAGTCATATGAAAGAAAAATGATTCGTTTCACATCTCTTGTAATCGTTTAATGCGATCTTCAATCGGCGGGTGCGTTGACCACATATTATTTCTATTTTTCTTCTTCTTTTTAAGTGGACGCGAAATGTACATAGACGCTGTAGATTCCTGTGCTTTTTTCACATCTCGTGTATCTCCGCTAATTTTTCTTAAAGCTCGTACAAGACCTTCCGGATTACGTGTAAATTCAACGGCTGTTGCATCTGCCAAGTATTCTCTATTTCTCGACACAGCAAGTCGTGTAAATTGAGCAGCCATTGGAGCAAGTATGATAAGTAAGATTGCAACGATCATTATAATTGGATTTCCGCCACGCTTACCTCCGCCACCTCGTCTGTTTCCACCGAAAAAGAAGAAGCGCGTTCCTACGTCTGCAATTAATATAATAACACCGACAAGCGCAATACAAATAGTCATTAAACGAATATCATAATTTCGAATATGAGCGAGCTCGTGAGCAACGACACCAGACAACTCTTCGCGATTAAGCGTTTCTAAAAGACCTGTCGTAAAAGCAACAGCTCCTTTTTCTGGTTTAATGCCTGTAGCGAAAGCATTTAAAGCAGGATCATCTATAATATATACTTTAGGCATCGGAACGCGAGAGACGAGTGATAACTCCTCAACAATCGCATATAATTGAGCGTGTTCATTTCGATCTGCTTCTTTTGCTCCAGACATTTTCAACACCTGAGAACTTGCTGACATATAAGTCATCGGAATATAAACGACTAAAATTATTGCAGTAATAACCATTCCGCTTATCGAACTTTCACTAAATGCATATCCGACAGCCCAACCAATGGCTAATGTAAGACTAACAAAAAGGGTAACGAGCAAAATCGTTTTTCTTTTATTATCTTGAATTTGCTTATATAACATATTATTTTTCCCTCTCTATTAAAATGAAACAGTTGGTGCTTCACGACTTTCTTCTGGCGCTTCTAACATCTCTTCTCGCTTAAATCCGAACATATTTGCAATAATATTCGTTGGAAATGTCTCACGTTTTATGTTGTAATCTGCAACCGTTTTATTATATAGCTGACGTGAATACGCAACTTTGTTTTCAGTTTCCGTTAATTCATCTTGAAGTTTTAAGAAGTTTTCATTCGCCTTTAAGTCTGGATATGACTCTGATAAAGCAAAAATTGAACGCAATGTTTCTTGAATTTGGTTATCTGCTTCAATTCTTTCTTGAGGCGTACCTTCGACGAGTTGATTTCTCGCCTGAATAACTTTCTCTAACGTTTCTTGTTCATGGGTTGCATATCCTTTAACTGTGTTTACTAAATTAGGTATTAAATCATGCCGTCTTTGTAACTGAACATCAATTTGATGCCAAGATTCTTGCACCCAGTTACGCAATTTAATCATGCCATTATATTGGGACATAACATATAGCCCAATAAGGACAATTACGACAATAATAATAATTGTTGTCATTAAAATCACCTCTTCTTTTAATGGCTAATTATAACATAATAGGATTATTCTTTCTAACCTACTTTTACAAAAACATTTATATTAAAATCATTTAACAACTTCTAAATACACTTGATTTTATGAACATAATTATGCGACAATTGTGAAGGTTCATTTCTTTAAAAACAATTGGAATAAATGGAGAGATTCATAATGAATAATAAACTTTCAACGAGTGCAAGTATAGCTATTGGATTTATGCTATTTGCATTATTTTTTGGTGCAGGAAACTTAATTTTCCCGGCACAGCTTGGTCAATATTCAGGTGACCACGTATGGACAGCGAGCTTCGGCTTTTTAATTACTGGTGTCGGACTACCTTTACTCGGTATTCTCGCGATCGGATTTTCCGGTAGTAAAAATTTACAAGAGCTCTCTAGTCGTGTCCATCCCTTATACGGGCTATCATTTACAATTCTTTTATATTTAACAATCGGGCCTTTCTTTGCTGCACCTCGTACAGGAACGGTAGCCTTTGAAGTAGGTATTGCATCATTTGTTCCTGATGGCTCACAGAGCATTGCTTTACTCATCTTTACACTTATCTTTTTTGCGATTGCTTATTTCTTTTCAGCTTATCCAGGCAAACTCGTGAATAACGTCGGGAAGATTATGGCACCTATTTTAGTCTTTTTACTCGTTAGCTTATTATTAGTCGTTATATTTAAGCCGATGGGACCAATTGGCTCGCCACATGAGTCATATGAAACAAACGCATTTATTAACGGTTTTCTTGAAGGGTACAATACGATGGACGCCCTCGCTTCACTCGTATTCGGTATTATCGTTATTCAAGCGATTCGCTCATTTGGTGTCACTGAAAAACGTAAAATCTTTACTGAAATTGCTAAATCTGGACTCGTAGCGATCATTTTACTGGCAGTTATTTATGTCGGTATTGCTTATTTAGGAGCAACGAGTACGTCCGTTTTAGAACTTTTTGATAATGGTGGACCCGTTTTAAGCGGAACTGCTGGCTACTATTTCGGTACGTTCGGACAAATTTTACTCGCTATCGTCATTACGCTTGCGTGTTTAACAACTGCAATCGGACTAATTACAGCAAACGCAGAGTATTTCCATACATTACTGCCTCGTATTAGTTATAAAACGTTAGTGATGTTCTTTAGTGTCATTACGTTCATATTCGCTAACTTCGGCTTAACGAACATCATTACATTTTCATTACCTGTATTAATGTTCTTATATCCGTTAGCAATGGTCATTATGATTTTAACGTTCGCTTCACCATTCTTTAACCATAAACAATCTGTTTACGTAGCGACTGTTGGAATAACATTTATTATTAGTATCTTTGATGGTGTGAAAGCATTGTATCAGTCACTTGGATTTGAGGATGCAGGTGCTTTCCAACCAATCATTACATTCTTTAACAAATACTTACCACTTTCATCTGAAGGACTCGGATGGATTCTACCTGCACTTGTCGTGATGATTATTACTAGTATTATTGCAAGAACGAGACAAACTGCACAATAAACACATGTAAACAGACTTATCCACAGATATGTACACAATTCTGTTGGTAAGTCTGTTTTTTCGTGTGTAACTTTGGCAATTTCTGTGTATAGTCATGTTCACATGTTTCTATTAAATCTGTGGATAAGTGTGGATAACAAAGAGAAAGTTAATAACAACATGTTTTTAATGTGGATAGTTCTGTTAATAAAATAACTCATTGACCGAACTTATAAACATCCTTTACAATAAAATGTGAAGTAAATCTTTCAAGCAGAAGAAAAATAAAATTTGGATGTGAAAAAATGAGTGTTGTCGAATGGTTAGCTTTAATAGTTTTTGTTATTTTAGCAATTATTATTATTGGACCTCTGCTGTTCTTTTTATGGGTGTATGTTTTAGACGCCAGGCAAAAAGAACATTCCGTTTTAAGAAATTATCCCGTACTTGGTAACGTGAGGTATTTACTTGAAAATATTGGTCCAGAGTTAAGACAGTATTTATTTACGACGAACCGAGAAGGTAAACCATTTTCGCGTCACCAATACATAAACGTTGTAAAAGCTGGGAAATATAAAAGTCGTATTCATGCATTTGGTTCTGAACGAGACTTCGATAAGCCAGGCTTTTATATCGCAAATAAAATGTTCCCCTTACTTCACGATGAACTAAGCATTGATCAAGAACCTAAAGTAAAAACGAAACTATACCATATTGATCGAGAAGGCTTACTCACACGAAAAGAACATCGTGAAGCCGCTGCTGTTGATCCTTATTATTTAAGTGATGAAAATGCCGTCATTATTGGTGAACATACGTGCACGAAACCTTTTATAACGAAAGGCCTCGTCGGTCAATCTGCCATGAGCTATGGATCACTCGGGAAAAATGCTATCACCGCCCTTTCTGAAGGCCTCGGTTTAGCTGGTGGTACGTGGATGAACACGGGGGAAGGTGGTTTATCAAACCATCATTTAAAAGGAAATACCGACGTTATTATGCAAATTGGCCCTGGAATGTTTGGCGTCCGAACAGCTGAAGGTGATTTCTCACCCGAAGCATTTAAGGAAAAAAGTGATGTCGAACAAATTAAAGCGTTTGAAATTAAGCTTGCCCAAGGAGCAAAAACACGGGGTGGACATATTGAAGCAGGTAAAGTCACGCCTGAAATTGCTGAAATACGTGGCGTAACGCCGTGGCAATCTATTGATAGTCCTAACCGCTTTCGTGACTATAAAGATACAAACAGTTTAATGAATTTCGTCCAACAATTACGAGACATTGGCGGTAAACCAGTCGGTGTCAAAATAGTTGCTGGATCTAAAATTGAACTTGAAACGTTCGTTCGTGAAATTGCTGAATCAACAATTATACCTGATTTTATAACGATTGATGGCGCTGAAGGTGGGACAGGGGCTACGTATCAAGAATTATCTGATGCTGCTGGATTACCTCTATACACTGCTTTGCCAATGCTCGATGAACTGCTCCGTCAATACGAAATACGTGACCAATTAAAAATTATTGCTTCCGGAAAATTAGTCACACCAGATATGATTGGTTATGCGCTCTGTTTAGGCGCTGACTTAATTAGTACGGCGAGAGGAATGATGATTTCTGTCGGCTGTATTATGGCTGAAGTTTGCCATAACAATACATGCCCTGTCGGCGTAGCAACGACGGATCCAAAACGTGAAAAAGCGTTAGTCGTTGAAGAAAAAGTTTACCGTGTAGCAAATTATATTATTTCTTTACGTGAAGGACTATTTAACATCGCTGCAGCTGCAGGGGTCGATTGTCCAACGAAACTAACGTCTAAACATCTCGTCTGTCGAACAGATTCTGGACAAGTGTTAGCAGGAAAAGCATTTAAACAGAAAATGGTGGAGTCCCCTTCACTTGTAAACAAATCACATTTACCATAAGCGTTTATTATTTTAGAGTCTTACGAACATAAGAAGGTAATTTCAGTACGTAACAATCACTGAAATTACCTTCTCTATTTTTGCTGATTTTTAGTAGTTATTTTTTATCGGGAAAAAGTGTATGTGACCATGAAACGATTGTGTCTACAACAAAAATAACCGTCCATAATTGACTCACTTGTAAAATAAGTAAATCATTAAATGGAGACATTGCTAGATTCCCGTCAGTCCACCAAGAAATATCTGTTAAATAATGTGTCAGTGGGTACGTGTTGTCACCGTAGACGTACCAAAAAATAAAGTGTGCAACGATAAATATTGCTGCATGACTATACCACCAACGCCGATTTTTCCTCGCAACAACTTTCGGATGTTTCGCTAACTCCATTTCCCAAATTTCTTCATCAGTTAATAATTGAATACCACGCCACTTACCTATTTTCATTTTTAAATAACGGTCTAACTTTTTAAAGTCATTTAGGCCAAATGTCAGAGCATAACCAATGAATAAAACGATGACAACTTGCAACGTCGTTACTTGTCCTGTTGATCGATACAAATAAATAACTAATAATACTTCTAATAAAAGCAAACAAGCAAATAACCACATAAAAATGATGCGTTGCTTCACCTCTGGAAAGAAGTAGCGCATGAATAAGAAACAAATAATAAATAAAGCCATTAATAGTTCGAGTGTAATAAATATATTCACTTCATTGAGTTGAATAAAATTGTTCATCTAGCATACCTCATTTAGTAACGTATCTTATCATTTATAAAAAATGAAATAAACGAGACAACGAATGGATGAACAGAAGAAAAATCAGACGCTTCTTTCTAATCAATCACATCATTTCTCGTTTATTATTAACCTTATAACGAAATTATTTCTTTATTTCCACGGGAGTAATTTTATCTCAAGCCAGTGCAAGCCACGGTTAAATGCTAATCCTAAAATAGATAAGACGAGCACTCCTACCATCAACTTCGTCGTAATCATTAAATTACCGTAATGCAGAACCATTGAGCCAATACCACTTTGAGCAGCAATCATCTCTGCAGCAACGAGTAGTAAGAGTGACGTCCCCGCTGCTAACTTAAGTCCAGCAAAAATCATCGGTAACGAGCCTGGTAAAATAACTTTTCGAATGACGTTAAATGGACTAGAACCGAATGTGACTGCCGCTTTAATTAACATTTGGTCAACGTTCTTCACACCCGAAAACGTATTAATAACAACAGGGAAAAAGACACCTAAGGCAATAATCGTTACTTTTGATAACTCACCGATACCGAGCCACAAAATAAATAACGGAAGTAAAGCAATTTTAGGGATCGGATAAATTGAATAAACAACTGGTGTTCCGATGGCATCAAACCATTTCGAAAAACCGAGTAATAATCCAATAACAATCCCGACAATTGCCCCGATAATATAGCCTACGACGATACGAAAGAGACTCGCCGTTAAGTTATTATATATTTCTCCACTAACGACCATTTCCCAACCTGTTGAAACGATCGCAGACGGGGCTGGTAAAAAGAGTGGCGAAACGAGCTTCAATTGAGTAATCAATTCCCACACTAAAAGCAAACCAATAATACCTAAAAAAGAGGCATAAATCGGTATTTTCTTTTCGAGAAAAGCGACTCTATTTTTAATCATAACTTTTTGTTGCTTCATCATCATTACTCCTTCAATGCTTCTTCGGCGTCATGACGAATGAGTTGCCAGATATCATCAGCGTACTGTTCAAATGCTAACCGATGTTCCTCATCATTTCGTCCCGTTTTCGGTAAATCAATATCAATAATACTTTTAATTTTTCCAGGGTGACGCGAAAGAACAATGACACGATCTGCTAAATAAACCGCTTCTTGAATATTGTGCGTCACGTACAGTGTACTTAACTTTGTACGATTCCAAATCGTCAATAGTTCTTCTTGCATAATCGTCCGCGTCTGTGCATCAAGTGCAGAAAACGGCTCATCCATGAGCAATAAATCAGGCTCAATCGCAAGTGCACGAGCAATTCCTGCACGTTGCTTCATACCACCTGATAATTGTTTCGGATAAGCATTTTCAAAACCTGTTAAACCAACCATATCAATATAATGTTGCCCTTTTTCACGCTGTTCTTTTCGACTCACACCATTTTCCTGTAACCCGTAAACGACGTTTTGAAAAACGGTACGCCACGGGAATAAAGCAATCTCTTGAAAGACAATTCCTAAATTTGGCGTCTTATCTTCAATACCGTCAAAGTATACTTGCCCTGTCGTCGGCGATAATAAACCACCGACGATATTTAGCAATGTAGACTTCCCACAACCACTCGGGCCGACAAGGACAACAAATTCTTGTTCTTTAATAGAAAAATTAATATCTTCTAAAGCGACAACTTGTTTCTTTTTCGTATCAGTAAATGTCTTGCCGACACCATCGATAACGATTTGCATATTACTCACTTCCTAATTCACTGAGCGCTTCATCGAGTAATTCTGTATTAACAATCTCACTTGCATCTAAATCTACTTCTAGTAAACCTTCCTTCATATACCAATCGATTTGTGTTTGAATATCTCCATCAAGTAACACACCATCGCGGTCCATGTACGGCAGTCCTTTTTCAATAATTTCAGGCTCTTGATCTGTATAGTCTGCAATAATTGCTACTACTTCATCAAAGTTCTCTCCAGGAACGATTTCATCGCCCTCTTTTTCTAAAACAGCATCATAGTAGTACTGTGTTGCTTTTGCGTAAGCTTTTAAGAAACGCTTCGCTACTTCTTCATCATCAGCAAATTTCTTCGAGAAGAAAATACCTGACGTTTGATAATCAATGTTATCTCCTACTTGTGCAATCTGTTTTCCGTATCCTTCTTCTTCAACGAGTGAAATATTCGGCTCATTTAATAAAACAGCGTCTACTTGTTCACTTTCAAGTGTTTCCATCAGTCCTGGAATACTATTTAAAGGAACTAATTCAACGTCGTCAGTTGATAAACCGTGTTCTTCAAGTAAACGGCCTGCCATGTAATGGAACGTTGATCCTGTTTGTGTAATTCCGATTTGCTTCCCTTTTAAATCAGCAATTTCTTCAACATCTGAATCTTCCGGTACCATCATTGCTGTTGACGAATAACCTTCTTCTTCTCGCCCTTTATCAGCAACGATTAATAACTCTTCACCGCCACCTACCATATTGTATAAGCTCGCAGTAATTCCTGTCGCTCCAACATCAACATCGCCACCTGCAGTTGCTACTGCAATTGGTTGTGCTGCATCGAACCATTCAACATTTACTTGTAAGTCTTCATCTTCAAAGAATCCATTTTCAATCGCAATAAATAAAGGCGCTGAGCTCGTAAGCTTCAACATTCCAATATCGATTGATGCTGTTTCTGTCTCCTCTTCTGTCGACTCATCCTCACCATTTTCTTCCGCTGACTCTGACTCCTCACTACTGTCACCACAAGCTGCTAACACTAACATTAATGCAAACATTGTTGTTAACAGAAAAAGTAATTTCTTCTTCATATTATAGCCTCCATGTTATAAAATTTTATTATTTTTATTAGAACAATAATTGTATAAATATGCATTTATACGGTTTTAACAATAGCACATTTACAGAAATATCTCTATATTTTCAGAAAACATTTTCAACATTTAAACCTTATTCTAGCAATGAAACGCTTACATTAATTTTTATTCACATTGCATTCATAAATGTCTTTTACACTTTCTAATAGTTAGAGAAAAAACGTTTGGGAGGAATTCATTATGTTATCGATTATTCGCCGACTCGTTCATTTTACGAGTAGTCAAAGAGGAGCAAAAATAACTGTTCTCGCTTGGATAGGCGTCGTTATATTATTAAGTTTCTTAGCACCTTCTGCTAAGGATTATGAAACAAATGGAACGGAAGGAAGTGTCACAAACGATAAACCGTCAGAAATCGCAGCACAAGTTTTAGAAGAAGAATTTCCGTCAGACGATGGACTGACCGCACTCGGTGTCTTTTATCGTGAAAGTGGACTAACAAGTGATGACAAAGCGTTTATTACTGAATTTAGTGAATGGCTCGATTCATCAGAAGCGCCAGACACAATCTCATCAACACTTCCGTATCACGAACTACCAGAAAACGTACAAGATAGTATGTATTCTGATGACGAATCAACACTCGTTTTCAACTTTTCACTAGAAGAAGATTTAGATTCTAGCGATACACATGAAACGATAACAACGATACAAGAAAAAGTTGACAGCTTTAATAATGATGATTGGCAATTTGAAGTGACTGGACCTGCGGGAATCGCATCAGACACGACAGCTTTATTTAAAAATGCTGACTTCGTTCTAATGATTTCAACGATTGCATTAATATTTGTTTTATTAATCATCATTTACCGTTCGCCACTGCTCGCATTAACACCACTCGTTATCGCTGCAGTCGTTTACGGTTTAGTTGATCGGGTCATTGGGCTCGTCGGAAAATATGACATTTTCGTCATTGAAGGACAAGCCGTTTCTATTATGCTCGTCTTAATGTTTGCCGTCATTACTGACTATAGTTTATTTATTTTCTCACGCTACCGTGAAAAACTTAGAAAGCATGCATCAAAATATGAATCGATGTCAGAAGCAATGTATCATGTCTCAGAACCAATCTTTTTCAGTGGTGGTACGGTTTTACTCGCCATGCTTACATTGTTCGTAACGGTATTTGAGCCATACAACCACTTTGCGCCTGTTTTTTCAATCGCAGTTGTGTTTATCCTACTTGCAGGTTTAACACTCATACCGGCTCTATTTTCACTCATGGGAAGACGTGCTTTTTGGCCATTCATTCCTAAAGTTGAAGAAGACGCGAAGGAAAAGAAAGGTTTCTGGCATAAAGTGAGTCACGTTGTTGTCAAACGACCGAAAACTATTACAGTAACACTTTTAGTCATCTTTATTGCAGGAGCGCTTAATACAACAACAATTAACTTCTCATTTAACTTGTTAAAATCATTCCCAGACGATGCATCTTCTCGTCAAGGATTTGAAATTTTAGAAGAAAATTATCCAGCGGGTATGTTGGCACCTGTTGACCTCGTATTAACGACAGATCATGAAATAGATGTTGACGAACAATTCCTGCAGCAAACACAAGACCTGCTAGAAACGATTGAACAAAATGATGCTGTAGAATCTATTCGCCCAGAAGTAACCGAAGAAATGATTAATGAAACAGATGATTTACCAAATGGCTTCTTATCAGAAAGTGGAAAAGCAGTAAATGTTCAAATAACACTCGCAAGCAATCCACATGAGCAGGAAGCGATTCAAGCACTTGAGCAAATGCGCGAAGAAAGTGGCGACTTATTACAAGAGAATGGCTTTAATAAAGATCGTTACACACTTCACTTTAGCGGGCAAACTGCCGAACAATTAGACGTGAAGCAAATGAACGTACGTGACATGGTGTTACTCATTTCAGTTGTGACAATCTTGCTCACCATTGCATTAGGCTGGCAAACGAAATCCGTCACACTGCCACTACTTATGATGGGAACAATTTTACTGTCATATGTAGCATCACTCGGCTTCGGATGGTGGATTATTGAACATCTTTTCGGATATGATTCTATGAGTTACCGACTGCCAGTTTACACATTCGTCTTTATGGTTGCCTTAGGAATTGATTACAATATTATGCTCGTCTCTCGTATAAGAGAAAATGTTACAAATGGGATGACGTGGGCAGAAGCGATTCAATTAGGTATCGCAAAAACAGGTGGCGTTATTTCATCAGCCGGTCTTATCCTAGCAGCAACATTTTCTGTCCTCATGACACAACCGTTACAAGAGTTATTCTTATTCGGCTTCATTATGGGGATCGGGATTTTATTAGACACGTTTATCGTTCGAGGATTTTTACTCCCGTCGATTTTAGCGTGGATCCATAAACGACCAGAATAAATTGGGTAAAGATAGCAACAGTCACAATTTTCTCATAATAAGAAAAAACTTCCTTGCTGTTTTGTTCAGCTTCTTGATATAATAAAGATTGTCTGACAAAAGTAACGTATTGATAGGAGGAGTAAACGTTGCTATCTTTTGACCCTAGAAACAATAGTGATCGTGCAAATTACCAAATACTAACGAACAGTGTTATTCCTCGCCCCATTGCTTTTGTCACAACGATGACGAAAACGAGAGTTATTAATGGTGCACCATTTAGTTATTTTAATGCTGTTTCATCAAATCCACCGATGCTTTCGGTCGCTGTCGATCGAAGAAGTAGCGGGGATCATAAAGATACTGCTCGAAATATTATCGACCAAAAAGAATTTGTCATTCACGTCGTCGATGCTGACAACATCGCGCAAGTGAACGATACAGCTGAACCTGTACCTTCAAACGTCAGCGAAGTTGAAAAAGTAAACTTTACACCTGTTGATAGTACATCAATATCAGTTCCAGGTATTCGCGAAGCAAAAGTACGATTTGAATGCAAATTAGAACATGTCATTGAATTAAAAGAAAATGGAAAAGTAGTAACAGATTTAATCGTTGGACGCGTTGTCCGCTTTCATATCGAAAATGATTTATATGAAAATGAATCAGTTACGCACGAAAAAATTAACGCTGTTAGTAGTTTAGGAGACTCTGTCTTCGCAAAAATTGGCGAAACATTCACGATTCCGTTTCCACACAAATAAAAAGGTAGGACAAAACGAAGAATACTCGTAAGAACACGAACGATTAACGCTTATTCGAGTTCTTAGTATTTCTCATCACTTTTGTCCTACCTTTTTTTCAACTTCACTAATCACTTCGGTAAAGTGACAGTAAATGTAGATCCTTTGCCTTTTTCACTTTGAACGACGATCGTTCCATCATGCCATTCAATAATTCTCTTCGTAATCGCTAAACCAAGTCCTGTACTCGACTTCGTTCGCGTGCGCGCTTTATCCGCTTTATAAAAGCGATCAAAAATATGCGGTAAATCTTTCTCACTCATACCTACCCCTGTATCTCTAAACGAAATATCGACTGTCTCTCCTTGATCAGTCATATACACATAAATCGATCCATTTTCTTCCGTATAATGAATCGCATTCGTCAATATGTTCATCCATACTTGATACATAAGCTTCGCATTTCCTCGTAAATCTACGGTCGGAACATTCATTAATACGTCAATCTGCTTATTCGTCCACTGCCACTCTAACGTATCAATCACTTCACTTATCTGTTTCTGAACGTCATACGTAACGACCTGTTCCCGCTCAAGTTCACTGTCTAAAAACGATAACGTAAGCAATTGATTACTTAACAACGATAAACGCTTACTTTCTTTTTCAATAATAGATAAATAATGATTGCGTTCATCAACTGAGAGGTCTTCTTCACGAATGGCTTGAGAAAAACCTTGAATAGACGTAAGTGGTGACTGGATTTCGTGAGAGACACTCGAAACAAATTCTTGCCTTTTCTCTTCATTCTTCTCTAAACTCTCACTCATTTTAGAAAAGTCATTAGCTAATCGCCCAATCTCATCTTTTCGTTTCACATTTAATTTCACGTGATAGTTTCCAGCGGCAATTCGCCGCGTTGCGTTCGTTAAATTGATAATTGGTTTAACAATATAACGCGTACTTAATAAAACGAGCAACAAACTACTCATGATCATCAAGACAATAATAATTGATAAAAAGATGCGGATTTCACCAAACTGATGCATCGTGTCTTGTCTGACGAACAACGCACGCGTCTCACCTTCAACGTCAATCGGAACGCCTATCGAATTCATCAAATCATTATTAAAGAAACCCGTAATAAATAAATGTCTCGGAAATTCCTTTAACCCATGGTACGTCTCACCATTTAACACACGTTCAATCGCTTCTTCCTGTAAGTTGTTTTTTCGAAATTCCCCGCCATATGTTTTTCCTGTTCCATCTGCAGCATGTAAATAGAGAAAGTAACCGAGGCTAGCCATTGATTCCAAGTACGTATCAATGTCTTCTCCATCTGTCGCTTCATACGTTGAAACAATATTATGAGCAATCTCCGTATTTTTAGCATCGTTTTCATATTTAAGTGTTTGATGATAATAATAATTTGCAATTAAAAAAGATGAAAGCGAACTAACAATCATAATGATTAGCATCGTCAAAATAATTCTTACGTAGAGCGTCTTCACTTACACAACCTCCTTCAAAGGAAACAGACAATCAAATAATTTCCAATTTATAACCAAGCCCACGAACGGTCAATATATCAAAGCCAGTATTTTTTCCTTTAAATCGTTCACGTAAACGCTTAATGTGAACGTCTACTGTTCGATCATTTCCTGTAAAGTCATTTTCCCAGACGAGGTTAATAAGTTGTTCTCGTGTAAATGTTCGCTCAGGATAACTCGCTAATTGCGTTAATAAATCAAACTCTTTCAAAGGTAAAATCATTGATTCATCTTCAAGATGGACTTTATAGCTAATTCGGTCGATTCTCACTTGGCCGATTTGAATAATATCTTTATTTAACATTTGAAACCTTCTTAATAATGCTTTAACGCGGAATAGCACTTCTTTTGGTTCAAATGGCTTCACGAGGTAGTCATCTGTCCCTGCTGTATATGCCTTTTCTTTATCAGCAAGTTCGCCTTTTGCCGTCACCATCATAACAGGTATATCAAATAATTCACGAATATGTTCGCACAACTCATACCCGTCCATGTGAGGCATCATAATATCTACGATGGCAAGCTGCACAGAATGCTCATCTAATTGAAGCAATGCGTCATGCCCATCTTCCGCTTCAAGAACGTTATAGCTTTCTCGGCGCAAATATAAATTTAATAACTCTCGAATATGTGGATCATCATCTACAATTAAAATTGTTATCATACCGCATCTTCTCCTCGTTTCCATTATACGATTTAAAAAACTGCTCTCAACTAATGAGAGCAGTTCGCAACTTATATGTGTAAAACTAATTCATTAACGAACACCTAATAAATCGTCAATTAATTGAACGAGATTATTTGCATGTTCTTCACAAATATCGATCGTTTTCGCTTCAACCATGACACGAACGAGAGATTCTGTTCCTGATGGGCGCACAAGAATACGCCCTTGATTGCCTAATTCTTTTTCAGCAGCTTCAATGGCTGAAACTATTTTTTCGTTCGTTAATGCTTTTTGTTTATCAGTTACTAATACATTTTTAAGGACTTGTGGGAATGTTGTCACGTCAGCTGCTAATTCACTAAGTGACTTCCCTGTTTCTTTCATAACATCTACGAGTTGAAGTGCTGCTAACATACCATCGCCACTCGTACTATAATCTAAAAAGATAATGTGACCTGATTGTTCTCCACCTAAATTATAATCGCCCGCAAGCATTTCCTCTAATACGTAACGATCACCTACTGCCGTCTGCTTACTCACAATCTCTTCTCGCTCTAAAGCTTTATAGTAACCTAAATTACTCATAACTGTTGAGACGACTGTATCCTGATTTAAAGAACCTTTTTCTTTCATATATTTCGCGCAAATAAAGATAATCTTATCTCCGTCAACAAGTTCACCATTTTCATCAACCGCAATGAGACGATCTCCGTCTCCGTCAAATGCTAGACCGAGGTCCGCTTTCTTTTCAACGACTAATTCTTGTAGCTGTTCAGGATGTGTTGACCCGACGCCATCATTAATGTTCGTGCCGTTTGGTGTCGCACCCATCGTATGAACGTCCGCTTCTAGATCTGCAAACAAATGAGTTGCAAGACCAGACGTCGCTCCGTGCGCACAATCAAGGACAATACTCACATCTTCAAATTCATTATCAATCGTTTCTTTTAAGTAAGAGAGATACTTTTGTCCACCTTCAAAATAATCATTCGTCGTTCCAACGTCTCCTCCTGTTGGTCGCGGCAATTGATCTGTTTCTTCATGTAAAAGTTTTTCGATTGAATCTTCTTGTTCATCTGTTAATTTAAAGCCATTAGCACCGAAGATTTTAATACCATTATCTTCCATTTTATTATGCGATGCCGAAATCATAATACCTAATTCTGCATCGTTCACTTTCGTTAAATAAGCAACTCCAGGCGTTGAGATAACACCGAGACGTAACACTTCTGCTCCAATTGACAAAAGTCCAGAGATAAGCGCGCTTTCCAACATTTGACCAGATATTCTCGTGTCACGACCGATTAATACTTTTGGCTTTTCAATGCCTTCTGTCAATACGTGTCCAGCCACTCGACCAAGTTTAAAAGCCAACTCGGGAGTCAGGTCCTCATTTGCGACACCCCTTACGCCATCTGTTCCAAAATAATTACTCATGCTAATATACCTCTCCTTTTTCATCCATCGACTATTGAACGTTTAACCATTTTTATCGCCGTTCAATATAATAATAAAAACTCTTTATGATTTCACTTCAACTTTCGCTTTTTCATGTGCTAATTCAATGTCAACACCATCAATTTTCTTCGCTTCAATATCTACCTCATGTTCTCCATCAGATAAACCTTTCACGCTAGCTGTTAACTTTATGTCTTCTGCTTTCAAACGACTAATGACACTTTGCTCGCCTGAAACAGTAACATTTATTTTTTCATGACTTAAAAACGATACGTCTTGATCGCTAGACTCTCCAGTCAACTCTACGGTTACATCGTCAAAAGTTTTTTTTTGCTCAAGAACGACTTTCACTTTCACTGTATCATTAGAAACAGCTGCTCCTTCTGGTAAATCAATCGTTGCATTGATTGTCCCTGATTCAGTCATATCATTTAAAGAAATCGGTTCTGTTTCTAACTTCGTAATATCTGATAATATGTCATTTTT
This sequence comes from Bacillota bacterium, assembly GCA_035301345.1. Taxonomy (GTDB): domain Bacteria; phylum Bacillota; class Bacilli; order Bacillales; family Amphibacillaceae; genus CALAMD01. The sequence goes on along the minus strand of DATGUM010000009.1, from coordinate 1,873 downwards.
TGCAAACACTTCAACTTCTTCTCGTTCAGCTTCCATTGAAACGACAGAATAGCCTTCCGGTAACTTACCTTCTGTTGATACTTCTAACGGAACAACTTTACTCGGATGGTCTAACGGAACGGACACAATGACATTTTCTGGCTGCACGTGAACGCTTAGTTCATTTCCTTGACCGTCGTAAACGTTCACCGGAATCTCCCGGTTTTTAATCGGTTCAGTCATATCAGCCACGTCAATGTATACACGAACGAGTGCTATTTTATCAATCACACTTTTTGAGCTCGTAATAACGACTGTATCTGGGTTCACTTCCGCTTCGCCTAACTCATAACCAGCTGGTAATTTATCAACATTCACAAAATCAGCTGTTACTGAGAACTCTTTTGACGCCCGTTCTTCGATCGTTACTTCAATCGTTTTTGGTTCGATATAAACAGAAAGCCCTTCAGGTACACGGTCATGTTCAAGCTCGACTGTATGTGTTCCCTCTTCAAGGTCTTCCAAATCGACAAATACATCAAAATTTCGTTGGATAACGATTGGAGTTAATAAACTCGTCATCCCTTCAAGAGTAACTGAGACATATTCCGGCACACCACTGACGACAAATCGTTCAGCATCCATTCTAATATCTACAGGTACATCATTCACTGTCTGTACATCTGAAGCCCCACCAGGTACGCGCGACTCTGTTTGAGACGTATTAACTTCTATATTTACGAAAATATATATAAGAATGGCTAATGCTAAAGATAAACCACGGACGAACCACTTACTTTTAAACCAATTATCCATTCTTTCTTCCCCTCCAACGCCACTGTCTTTTCTCTGGGGCTTTTACTTTCGGTCCTAAATTTTCATACAAAGCACGTTCTAGCGCTTCTTCATCTAATTCTCGGCGAATATCGCCACTTTTCGTTATCGCAATTGTCCCTGTTTCCTCGGAAACGACAATTGTGAGCGCGTCCGTTACTTCACTAATTCCGATAGCTGCTCTATGTCTCGTTCCTAATTCTTGAGAAATAAGCGCACTTTCAGAAAGTGGTAAATAACAAGCAGCTGCAACAATTTCATCACTTCTCACGATAACAGCACCATCATGTAACGGTGTGTTCGGTGTGAAAATATTCGTCAACAGCTCATTCGTTAACTGCCCACGAATAGGAATCCCTGTTTCTGCATAATCATCAATACCTGTTTCACGTTCAAATGTAATTAAAGCACCAATTCTTCTCTTTGCCATATAATTACACGCACGAATAACAGCCTCAATCGTATGTTTTAACTTTTCTTCTTCGGATTTAGTCGATCGTGAGAAAAGCCCACCTCTACCTAATTGCTCTAAAGCTCTTCTTAACTCCGGCTGGAATAAAATAATGATTGCGAGAAACCCCCATAAAATCGCTTGATCCGTAAGTTTTTGTAACGTTTGTAAATCAAACAAAATACTCGCTGTACGGACACCTAGAACGATAATAATCCCTTTCAGTAACTGAATGGCTTTCGTTCCTCGAATCATCATAATTAATTTATATAAAACGTACCAGACGAGAGCAATATCTACACCTATTTTTAAAACGTTTAGAAAATCAAACCCTCCATCAAACATGCTCACACGTCCTTCTTCACGAAAAAGTTGCCTTTTCATTTTCATTATTTCATTTAAATTTTATTATTTACTCTAACATTATAACATATTTATTACTGTCTTTGCTCAAACTTAAGCTTTAACGATTGAGTCAAGTATTTGTGGGTATCTAATAAATATGTTCAAAATACCATCTTTTGTATAGTTTATTTTTATTAAATGACTCTTTAATCACCTCAGGTGATATATACTTCATTTTTCGCGAGTGATCGTTTCAGAACTATA
>DATGUM010000008.1:0-3484 GCA_035301345.1 Bacillota bacterium | reverse complement strand
GACCTCTTCCGTCATCGGTAGATTTTGTACATCCTCGTGTCTACTTTGTTTAAACTGCTTAATATATTTACGTACTGTATTTCTTGCTTTCTTTGTTTTCTTTGCGATTTTTCGTTCACTCAGACCTTCTAAATGCAATTGAAATATTTCTTGCTTCATCTTCAAAGTAATCACTCCAGCTTCCCCCTTAGCGACAGTTGTGCTAAGGATATTTTCTACTGAAGTGGTTCAGTTTTCAAGTGCGATGGTGGTTCAATTTTAGAGTACCATATACAGTGAAACATAGACATACGATTGAATGTCGTAATCATTCAGAAGAGCGAACGGTAAAAGAACTCATCGCAGAACATAAAGCGTTTAAGGAAGATTGCTTGCGTTCAGGTGTGAAGTATTTTGAAATCAATGAAGACTATGATAGAGAGATATTGGCAGTCTATGATTATATCGACGAGGAAATAAAGAACAGAGATTTATTAAAAATGTGACGTGTATAAAATCCTCTTCCACTGATGTGGGAGAGTTTTTTTATGTAAAATAGGCGATTAAACTTGTACGTGATTGGAAGATATATTACGATGAGTAAATTGTGTTTATATTTGCAAGTTAATGAATAACATAAGCTTTAATAATCCTTACGCAGCATAGTAAATAAGCTCTGAATAAAGATTAAATATAGACGTGTTCAGGGAGTTGTATATAAGAGGTGCGTGAAGGAATCGTTTGGAGGTAGTATATATGACAAAAGCTTGGATAAAAGATGTTTTGCTGATTGTAGCAGGGTCACTGTTATATGCATTAGCACTAACGTTTCTCATTATCCCAAATAATCTAGCAGATGGTGGTTTGACAGGGATTGCTATTATTTTACATTATCTTTTTGATTGGTCAACGGGAATTGTCAACTTTATTTTAGCTACGGCTATTATTTTCATCGGTTATAAAGCATTACCGAAACGCAGCACATATTTAACATTAATAACAGCTCCTTTAATTTCCTTTTTCATTTTTATCACTGAAACACATGTTGAGCCCTTAGGTGATCCACTCGTTTCTGCGATTTTTGCAGGTTTCTTTGGTGGGATTGGGACGGGATTAATCTTTCGTACGGGAAGCTCAATGGGTGGAACGAGCATTATCGCGCGTATGTTTCACCACAATTGGGGATGGGAATTGACGCGAACTAACTTCGTGCTCGATACAATGGTCGTTACGTCTGGTTTGTTCGTTATCGGTCCACTGAACACGATGTATACGGTCATCTCGCTATATGTCGGAAAGAAAGCGACTGACATTATTATGGAGGGTCTTGATACGAGAAAAGCTGTCAGTATTATTTCTCACGACGCGCCAGAAATTACAGAGGAAATCATCGAACGAATGAATATTAGTGGAACGGTATTTGAGGGTTACGGTGTTTATTTAAGAGAACCAGCTGATATGGCATATATCATTATTAATAAATACCAGTTAATAAAACTTAAAAGAATTATTAATGAAGTAGATGATACTGCATTTGTTGTTATTCATGATGTTCGGGAAGTATTTGGTGGGAGTTTTTCTTGGACTAATTAACATTTGAAAAGGTTAATGATCTATGACGTCTATCAAACGTTTTCTTCCTTTGATCAGCATATTTTATTCATTTAGTAGCTACTGAAGTTGAAGATTCGCTAGATCTTTACTAATCGTACGAAATATAAACATTGTGTGGAAGTTTATGTTTGGTGCTACAAGTAACTTAGTGTATCTTTGTCAAACTAAGCACAGCGCTTAGTTCGTCATATTGACATTAATTAATAGATGTTTTATATTAAATATACTTCAAAAGAAAGGGTGTTATTTTTACAACAATGAGCAAATAATCCTATTTAACTCAAGAAAATCGACATGAAAAATATGAACGAATGACTTGTTAAAGTCGTGAAGGTGTATTTTTATGTGCAATTTTCAGAATAGGATTATGTTGTGAAAATAATATACTCTTAGCCGTGTTATGCTTATTAAGTGTATATATTTATTTTACTAACCTCCTATTCTGAGCAATCATAGGAGGTTTTTTTCTCCTTAAGATAAAGGAGTCGGTAATATGTTGTTAGTTGAAGGAACATCTATTAAAAAAAGTATAAGAGGGAAACAATTATTTAACATTGATTTATTGCAAGTGCATGCTAAACAACGCATTGGCATCATTGGAAATAATGGATCGGGAAAAACTAGTTTATTACGTATAATAGCAGGAGAATCTTTGCCAGATGACGGTCGTATCACTCCTCATACATCGATAAAACTCGTACCACAATTAAAAGAAATCATTCGTGATAAAAGTGGTGGGGAAATAACGCGACAACATTTACAAAACGCATTGAGGAAGCAGTCAGGATTACTTCTTTTAGATGAGCCAACGACGCATTTAGATAACGAAAGGGTTGACTGGTTAGAAAAAGAACTAAAACAGTATCAAGGAGCTATTATTATCGTTTCACACGATCGAACGTTTCTAAATCATGTCTGCCATGAGATTTGGGCACTTGAAGATCAACTGTTGAATGTTTATAAAGGAAACTATGATGATTATGTTAGGCAAAAGGAAGTCATAGAAAAAGAGTTACGAACTGAGCAAGAAACGTTTAAACGTGAAAAAGAAAAATTAGAACGAGCCATCCGACAAAAGAAAGAAAGAGCTGAGAGGGCGACGAAAAAACCTAAAAACTTAAGTTCATCAGAAGCAAGAATAAAGGGTGTTAAAACACATTATGCAAACATACAAAAAAAGCTTAGGAGTTCTGCTAAAGCTTTAGAAACAAGGTTAGACAATCTTGAACCTGTGAAAAAGACGAAGAACTTACCTGAGATAAAAATGGATGCTCTTAATGAGGAAAGCTTTAGCGGTCAATCAGTTTTACGTGCAGAAAATATTACAGGTAATATAGGTTCGCGTATGTTATGGGAACCTTTTAAACTATATTTATATGGTGGAGATAAAGTAGCAATTATTGGTGAAAATGGCGTAGGTAAAACAACTTTACTTGAGAAGCTTATGAAGCAGACAGATGACATCACTATTCCTGCGAAAGTGAACATCGGATATTTTTCTCAACACTTAACAATATTAAGTGAAGAACAAACAATTATAGACAATGTCCAATCGTCGTCAAATCATGATGAATCCCTCGTTCGAACAGTCTTGGCGCGTATGCATTTTTGGGGTGACGATGTGTATAAAAAAGTAAGTATATTAAGTGGCGGAGAAAAAGTGAAAGTAGCGTTGGCTAAATTGTTCTTAAGTGATGTGAATTTTCTCATATTAGATGAACCGACGAATTTCTTAGATATAGCCGCACTTGAAGCATTAGAGTCTTTGATGAAAAATTATCCTGGAACGATTGTTTTCGTCACTCATGATCGCATGTTAGTTAGGAATGTAGCGACGAAGATTATTGAAATTAAGAAATTGAAAGTAACAGTATTTGACGGTTCATATGAG
>DATGUM010000007.1:0-32168 GCA_035301345.1 Bacillota bacterium | reverse complement strand
ATTTCATATCTGAACCAAACGGTTCGTCAACCCGTTGTTTATGCCTTAAAAGGCTTAAGAGGCTACTAATTATTAAACTTAGGTTTAAAAAGTCTCACGTTGACGTATTTATTTAAATGAGCAGGTGAAATATACGTAGACAGAAAAAAACAACTAAAAGAAACACGCAAAGCTTTCAACAGCTCAAGTGAAAGACCTATACGAAGACGCGCCAGTGGGAAGGTAATGAGATAGGTGGTAACCTATTCCATTACACGTATCCGAAAATCCCTAGAACCGACATGATAATGGAGGTTCTAGAAGTTGAGGTCGTCCCACGGCAAGCGTAGTATAGTTCTGAAACGATCACTCGCGAAAAGTGAAGTATATATCACCTGAGGTGATTAAAGAGTCATTTAATAAAAATAAACTATACAAAAGATGGTATTTTGAACATATTTATTAGATACCCACAAATACTTGACTCAATCTAGGTATAGGATTAACTCAAATTTCGTGATTATCTTATTAAATGGCCTACTGTTCATCCGCTCGTGATATATACGACGCGTTTCACAGGCAATACCTCAATTTCCGCGGAAGCGAAAAGCGATTCCTGTGGGATTTTCGGTTATCGCTTTTCCCGCAGAAATCTACGTATATATTACCAGTTTGGTTAAAAAGATACGGAAAAAAGTTTGGATATCTTTTGTATTTGTTTCTAACAGCAAGTAGAAGAAACAATTTGAAATGAATCTCAACAGTTCATGATTACCGATAAAATATAGTTTATTTCAAAAGTAAGTATAAAAGTTGAATATTTTTAAAAGTTAAAAAATTTATTGAAGTGCGTTAGTCTTCGTTTCTTGACGGTTAGTTTAGATAGACGTACAATAAAATTAGCGTGAAATAATGAACATACAGAAAAATGTTTTTTCTAAGTTTTTAAAAGTAAACGCAAGAAAATAGGAGGTAGACAGATGTCAGACCAACGAGAATACACATATCGGCGAATTCATTCGCTTCTCGGAGTCATTCCCATTGGAGTATTTGTCATACAACATTTATTGATTAATTATTTCGTTGTTTACGGGGAAGAGTCATTTAACAAAGCAGCCAACTTTATGGCGAATCTTCCGTTCGTACTAGCACTTGAAACGTTCATTATTTATTTACCGATTTTATTTCACGCTGTATTAGGTATTTATATCGTATATGTGACGAAAAACAATCCAAAATCTTACGGATATTTTAGAAACTGGATGTTTGTTTTACAAAGAGTCACTGGTATTATTACGTTAATTTTTATTATTGTTCACGTATACGAAACAAGGATTCAAGTATTTTTAGGAACAGAGCTTAACTTTCAGTTGATGGAAGAGATTTTAACGAAACCGTTCATGTTTTGGTTTTATGTTGTTGGTGTATTATCAACAGTGTTCCATTTAGCGAATGGTTTATGGAGTTTTTTCGTTTCATTTGGAATTACGCAATCACCACGTTCGCAACAAATTATTACATATGTAACAATCGGTATTTTTATCGTAGTTAGCTATATTAGTTTACGTTCTATATTCACATTTGCTTACGGACCATTTTAAGGGCAAATGAAGAAGGAGAGAGTAAAGCATATGAGCAATCGAAGAATAGTAGTCGTTGGTGGGGGACTCGCTGGCTTAATGGCAACGATTAAAGCAGCTGAAGCTGGCGTAACAGTCGATTTATTTTCTGTCGTACCTGTTAAACGTTCGCACTCAGTTTGTGCGCAAGGTGGTATTAACGGGGCAGTTAATACGAAAGGAGAAGGAGATTCTCCAGATATTCATTTTGATGATACAATTTACGGTGGAGACTTTTTAGCGAATCAACCGCCAGTTAAGGCGATGTGTGAAGCTGCACCGAAAATTATTAATATGTTAGATCGCATGGGCGTTATGTTTAATCGTACGCCTGAAGGGTTGCTAGACTTTCGTCGCTTTGGTGGAACGCAGCACCATAGAACAGCATTTGCTGGGGCGACAACAGGCCAACAGTTACTTTATGCACTTGATGAGCAAGTGCGCAAGTTTGAAGTCGAAGGACTCGTGAATAAATATGAAAGTTGGGAATTTATTCGCGCAGTAATTGATGACGGTGTTGGAAAAGGAATTGTTGCACAAAACATCGTTTCTCATGAAATAAAAGCGTTCCCAGCTGACGCAACGATTATTGCAACAGGTGGCCCAGGGATTATTTTTGGAAAATCAACGAATTCAATGATCAATACTGGTTCTGCTGCTGGGATACTTTATCAACAAGGGGTGCAATATGCGAATGGAGAATTTATCCAAATTCACCCAACAGCTATTCCAGGAGACGATAAATTAAGATTAATGAGTGAGTCTGCACGCGGTGAAGGTGGTCGTGTTTGGACGTATAAAGATGGCAAGCCGTGGTATTTCTTAGAAGAAAAATATCCTGCATACGGAAATTTAGTACCACGTGATATTGCAACGCGAGAAATTTTCGATGTGTGCGTGAATCAAAACTTAGGTGTTAATGGGGAGAATATGGTTTATCTTGATTTATCCCATATTGATGCTGAAAAGTTAAATGTGAAACTCGGCGGTATTTTACAAATATATGAGAAGTTCGTCGGTGAAGATCCGCGTAAAGTACCGATGCGTATTTTCCCAGCTGTTCATTATTCAATGGGCGGTATTTGGGTCGATTATGATCAAATGACGAACATACCTGGTATATTTGCGGCAGGAGAATGTGATTATTCGCAACACGGTGCGAACCGTCTCGGCGCTAATTCGCTCCTATCTGCTATTTACGGCGGAGATATTGCAGGTACAAGTTCAGTTGATTATATTGACGGACTATCCTCTCATGTTAATGATGAAGGTGACGATATTTATGCAGAAGCTGTCCAAGCAGAAGAAGAGACATTTGAATCACTCCTTGCGATGGATGGTGGCGAGAATGCGTATCAACTACATGAAGAATTAGGTCAATGGATGACGAATAACGTGACGGTCGTTCGTGATAACGATAAGTTATTAGCGACAGATGAAAAGTTGCAAGAACTCATTGCTCGTTGGGAAAATATTAGCGTAACAGACACGTCACGTTGGAGTAACCAAGGGGTTATGTTTATTAGGCAACTTAAACAAATGATGCACTTAGCGCGCGTCATTACATTAGGTGCGTATCATCGGGATGAAAGTAGAGGCGCACATTATAAACCAGCATTCCCAGATCGAAATGATGAAGAGTGGTTGAAAACGACAATCGCTACGTTTGATCCTATTGAACAAACGCCTGTTTTCAGCTATAAAGAAGTCGATACTTCACTGATTAAACCGAGACCACGTGACTATACAAAACAGAGCGAAGGGAGTAAGTCATAATGACTGAAGACAAAACGATTACTTTAATAGTTACTCGTCAAGACAGTCCAGAATCTGCTCCATATGAAGAAACATTTGAATTACCTTATCGAAATAATATGAATGTTATTTCTTGTTTAATGGAAATTCAAAAGAATCCTGTGAACAGTAAAGGTGAGAAAATAGCACCTGTTTATTGGGATATGAACTGTTTAGAAGAAGTTTGTGGTGCATGCTCAATGGTTATTAATGGTCGAGCGAGACAATCGTGTTCGACATTAGTCGACGAGCTTGAGCAACCGATACGGTTAGAACCAATGACGACATTTCCAATTGTTCGTGATTTAATCGTCGACCGTGAACAAATGTTTGATGCATTAAAACAAATTAAAGCATGGATTCCGATTGACGGGACACATGACTTAGGCCCAGGACCACGTATGCCAGAAAAGAAACGACAATGGGCTTATGAGCTATCGAAATGTATGACGTGTGGGGTATGTTTAGAAGCTTGTCCGAATGTGAATGATAAATCAGACTTTATTGGACCAGCAGCATTATCACAAGCGCGACTATTTAACGCACACCCAACAGGTGAAATGAATAAGAGCGAACGTTTAGAAGGACTGATGGAAGACGGAGGAATTGCAGGTTGCGGAAATGCACAAAACTGTGTAGAAGTTTGTCCAAAAGGCATTCCTTTAACGACATCCATCGCGGCGATGAACCGTGCAACACTCGTTCAATCATTTAAGAACTTTTTCGGAAGCGATAATTCTCATTAGAACTAACAATTATATAAATACAATCTCGTGATAAAAGATATCCTGTCACTTCTTTTGGAAAGAATCTTTATTTTTTCCTCAATGAAAGAAGTCGGCAGGATTTTTTTGTGTCATTTTATCAGCAATAAGTCAGTTGCTATTTTTTAGTATTGTGATATAGTTTTAAATTAATTAATCATAGTAATCTCATATGAATACATTGTAAATCGGAAGGAAGTTATCAAATGGATATTCGAACGATTAAAACATTTAAAGCAATTGTACAATTCGGTAGTTTTCAAAAAGCAGCAGACGAGTTAAATTATGCACAATCAACGATTACTTCCCATATTCAAAAGCTAGAAAAAATCATTGGTACACCTTTATTTGAACGGGATAATCGCCTCCGATTAACGAAGACAGGATTATTGTTAAATGAAAAAAGTGACGTTTTGTTGCAATCGTTTGATCAGCTAACAATTGCTATGGAAAATATAACAGAATCGCCAGCTAGCTATATTCAAATAGGCGTCATGGAACCTTTTGCTAGCTACCATTTTCCCTCGGTTATTAAACAATTTGCTGAACAATATTCAGACACACAAATAAATATACACATTGAAGGATCACAGATGTTAGCTGAGTTAGTGAGTAATGGTGAATTAGATGTCGCTATTTGTACGGAACAAAAGAAATATAATCACTTAAATTTTGAGCCGATTGATAAAGAAGCGGTCCGTTTACTCGTTCACCAAAGCAATGATTTAGCAAATGAAGATGCGATACATTTATCACATTTAAAAAACGAACACCTTATAACGACACGTATATCGTGTCCGTTTCGGTATCATTTAGAGAAATTTTTATTAAAAAAAGGTGTATTACCAAACTACACGATGGAAGTAAATAATTTATTAGCGACGAAGCATTACGTCCAAGCGAACTTAGGAAGTGCTATCGTCCCTGCAATGAGTGTCAACGAGCGACCAAAGCATACAGTTGTTAAACGGATTGTTGATTTGGAAGAATCTATTACGATTGGCTTATTAACTCGTGAAAATATGCAGTTGAGCGAACAATTAACCGGATTAAAGATTCTTTTAAAGCAACGTTTGTAACCTTTAAATGACTGTATCGATATTTATGAATAAAAAATACACTTTTTCCAATTTCACATATGAAATAATCTATGCTATGTTTATACTCAATTAAACACATTAACTTACTATGAATTAAGAGGTGAAGTGATGATACATGTTGTCATTCATTCGTTTGAAAGTTGGAGTTGTTGGTCGAATCATTTCTTTAAGTAAATTAAATAAAAGCTTTTAAAGGAGCGTTTGATGAAATGAGTCGAAAAGATAGAGCAATACAGTTAAAACACGTTAATAAATCATTTGGTGAATTATCCGTGTTGCAAGATATAAATGTGGCAATTAATGAAGGAGAATTTATCGTTATTATCGGAAAAAGTGGCTGTGGTAAAAGTACGTTACTACGCATTTTATCTGGCTTGGAACGAACGGACTCTGGTCATGTGTTGCAAAGTAATGATGAAGTAATTGGTATCAATAAACATGCGCGGATGATGTTTCAAGACCCACGACTTTTACCGTGGTTAACAGTAAAAGAAAATATAGCAATCGGTTTACATGAAGAAAATAATCAAGCAGAAAAAAGTGCTTGGGCGTTATCGGAAGTAGGGCTTGCTGAGAGAGAGAATGAATGGCCGAGTGTTCTTTCAGGTGGCCAGCAACAGCGTGTTGCTCTAGCACGGGCGTTAGCGACAGATCCTTCGTTACTACTTTTAGATGAGCCACTCGGTGCATTAGATGCTTTAACACGTTATGAAATGCAGTCTTTAATTGAAAATCTATGGATGAAAAACGAGTGGACGACTGTGTTAGTGACGCATGACGTTGCGGAAGCAGTGATGTTGGCAGACCGAGTCATTTTACTCGAAGATGGATACGTTGCAATGGACTTAGATATTCCGTTAGCAAGACCACGAGTGGCAACAGATAAACGATTTATCGAATTACAAAACACGTTATTAAATCGATTAATAACGACTAACGAAAAAATAACAACAGACGAACATATACAGTTAGAGAAGGAGGTTATTTAGATGGTTGAATTCATTACGATGGCACCGACGTCTGGAGATGGTGAATATGTCGGCGTATCAAAACAACGACAGAAAGAAGATTGGAAAGATTTAAACGAAAGTGGTGAACGAGCACCGACATTTGAATATATTAAGGCAGTCGCTCAAGAAGCGGAGCGATCAGGATTCTCGACGATTTTATTACCAACAGGTGAAGCGTGCCTCGACTCATTAGCTGTTGCTTCTCGTTTAATGAGTCATACGTCAACATTAAATTTCTTGTTTGCTGTGAGACCAGGTTCAATGCATCCGTCGACATTTGCCAAACAGTTTGCGACAGTTAGTGATTGGTCGGGTGGGCGAGCACTCGTCAACGTCGTTACAGGAGGTTCACCGAAAGAATTAGCGAGTCAAGGCGATTTTTTAGACCATACGACACGTTACATGAGAACGCGTGAATATATCCAAATATTGAAAAAATACTTCTCAGGAGAAACGTTTTCTCATAAAGGTGAGTTTTTTGAAATAGAAGAAGCGACTTTATTTCCGAAATTATTTGAAACGCCACCGATTTATTTCGGAGGATCCTCACCTATTGGGAAAGACGTAGCATCTTCAGAAGCAGATGTTTACATGCTTTGGGGGGAAACGTTAGCAACGACAGCAGAACAAATAAATGAAATGAAACAGCTCGAAGCAGACAAAGGACGCGAACTAAGTTATAGTCTTTCGTTTCAAGTGATTTTAGGAGAAACGGAAGAAGCTGCTAAAAGAAACGCTGAAAAATTAATTAGTAAAGTTGATCCAGACATATTAAATGTTAAGCGAAAAAATATGAAGCAGATAGAATCAGTTGGGGTTAATCGCCTTTACGAATTGATGGAAAACAGTGTAGCAGATGAGTTTTTCATCGATAAAAATATTTGGGCAGGTTTAGCAAAAGTATTACCTGGAAATGCGATTGCTTTAGTTGGTACGCCTGAACAAGTGAGTGATAGACTCGTTGAATTCATCAACCTTGGATTTGATAAAGTTTTATTAAGAGGATTCCCTCACTTAGAAACAATCCGTGAAGTAGGGGAACGAGTGATTCCGAGAGTGAAAGAAAAGTTATCTAATCAATACGTACTGAAGTAATTATTTAGTGAATAAAGAATGGAGACACGAGAAGAATAATGAAGAAAAGAATAATGATTCAATGGGTTAGTCTATTACTTTTAATAGGTCTCCTGTCAGCGTGTGCGGCAGAAGGTAGTGAAACGAAAACTATTAAAATTGGTTATCAGAAGACGACAGATGCATTGTTGCTGAAAGAAAGTGAAGCATTTGCAGAGGAATTAAAAGAACGAGGATATACAGTGACGTGGTCAGAATTTAATACGGGGAGTTCTATTATTGAAGCATTAAACTCAGGAAGTATTGACTTTGCCAACGTTGGAGACATGCCGGCATTGTTCGCACTTGCAAAAGGTATGGCATTTAAAATTATTGGTAGTCATGAAGACGCCCCGTTAACTGAAGGCATTGTCGCTGCAAAAGAATCTGGAATAACTGACTTAGCAGATTTAGATGGAAAGAAAGTTGCTTATAATAAAGCTTCAATTGCTGAGTATTTAACGATTAAAGCGTTAGACAGTGTTGACCTAACGGTAGAAGATATTGATCCCGTTCATTTAAACCCACCTGATGCGAGTATTGCTTTAGAAAAAGGTGAGATAGATGCATGGGTCGTTTGGGATCCGTATATGACAGTAGCTGCAGAAAGTGGTCATGAAGTTATTCAAACAGCAGAAGGACTTACACGTTACAGTGGATTCCAACTGGCAACGGAAGAAATGACTGAAAATCATCCGGAAATTGTTGAAGTCGTTATTCATCACTTAAACGAGATAGGTAAAGCATTGAATGAAGACCCAACTGAAGGAGCAACAGTTATGGAAGACGTAACGGGCGTACCAGAAAACATTTGGGAAATATCTATTAGCAATAAAGAATGGGGCCTTCTTCATCTAGATGACAGAGTTATAAAAAGTGTTGAAGAACAAGCAGATGATTTATTACGTGTTGGCTTAATTGATGATCCGATTAATTTTGACAATATATTTTGGACAAAAACAGATGAATAGAGGTGGCGATCGAATGAGAGTTAATCGTATATATAACTATATTGCTCCGTGGTTACTACCAATTATATTAATTTCACTGTGGCAAGTACTCTCAATGGTAGGTGTCATATCAAGTCATATCCTCCCGCAACCATCAGTCGTTTTAAAAACAACGGCATCATTAATGGCAACTGGTGAAATTTGGACACATATCTCAGTGAGTACACTGCGAGCGTTAACAGGATTTGCAATCGGCGGAAGTATAGGTTTTCTTTTAGGGTTATTAAACGGTTTATATCCGTTAGCAAAAAAATATTTAGACACGACCGTACAAATGCTCCGGAACGTGCCGCATTTAGCACTTATCCCAATTGTTATTTTGTGGTTCGGTGTTGGTGAAGAAGCGAAAATATTTTTAGTCGCTATCGGTGTGTTTTTCCCAATTTACATTAACACGTACCACGGCATCCGCTCAGTCGATAAAAAACTCATCGAAATGGGTGAAGTATATCGGTTATCTCACTGGCATTTATTTAAACACGTTATTTTCAAAGGGGCGCTACCTTCTATTCTTGTCGGCATTCGTTATTCTCTAGGTGTGATGTGGTTAACGCTAATTGTCGCTGAAACAGTTGCTGCCACGTCAGGTATCGGATATATGGCAATGAATGCGCGTGAATTTATGCAACTCGACATTGTCGTTATCGCTATTCTTTTATACGCATTACTTGGAAAAATGGCTGACGTAACAGCAGGAGCATTTGAACGTCGTTTACTCCGTTGGAATAGCGCCTATCAATTAAAAAATTAGTCGATGAAAGGGGTTTGTATTTGATGGAAAGAAAAGAAATGCACCTCGGCATATTCGTTTTAGGAACAGGTCATCATATAGCTGCTTGGCGTCATGAAGACGTGCCAGCGGAAGCGGCAGAAGATTTTCGGTTTTATAAAAATATTGCTGAGTTAGCGGAAAAAGGAAAATTCGACATGTTGTTTTTAAGTGATGGATTAACGTTTGATCATTTATCTCATCCTGCTGAACAAGTTCGATTAGAACCATTAACATTATTGTCTGCACTTGCTGCAGTTACTGAACATATTGGTTTAGTGGCAACAGCTTCTACAACGTATAATGAACCGTTTCATATCGCACGAAAATTTTCTTCAATTGACCATTTAAGTCAGGGAAGAGCGGGTTGGAACGTCGTCACGTCTTATTATGAAAAAGAAGCTGAAAACTTCAGTAAAGAAGAACATTTAAGTCATGCCACACGTTATGAACGAGCTAGTGAATTCGTCGACGTCGTTAAAGGTTTATGGAATAGCTGGGATGAAGATGCGCTCGTTCGTAATAAACAGACAGGTGAATACTTTACTTATGAAAAGCTACACACGCTGAATCACGTCGGAAAACATTTTCAAGTAAAGGGACCTTTAAATTCATCACGTCCCCCGCAAGGGCAGCCTGTTATCGTGCAAGCAGGATCTTCTCCAGCAGGTATTAAGTTAGCAAGTGAAACGGCAGAAGTCGTATTTACTGCGCAGCAAACACTTGAAGGCGCACAAGCTTTTTATGAGAAAATTAAGTTAGCTACAGAACAGGCGGGAAGAAAACGTAGAGACGTGAAAGTTTTACCAGGTGTCACACCGATTATCGGAAAAAATGAAGCGGAAGCACGTGAAAAATTTGAACAGTTACAAGATTTAATCGTACCAGAGATAGGGCTTGATTATTTATCCGATTATCTTGGAGGCATCGACTTTTCCGATATGTCCTTAGATGAATATTTACCAGAAGATATTCCTGAGACGAACGGCAACAAAAGTAGGCGTGAAATTATTATCGAACTCGCAAAAAGAGAACGACTAACCATTAGGCAATTGTATAAACGAATAGCTGGTACACGTGGTCACCGGATTATTTTTGGTAGCCCTGTCCAAATTGCTGATCAATTACAGGAATGGTTTGAAAACGGGGCAGCAGACGGATTTAATCTTATGTTTGCAAGTGTACCTCACGCATTAGCGGACTTTGTTGAAGACGTCGTACCGACTTTACAAAAAAGAGGCTTGTTCCGAAAAGATTATGAACATAAAACATTAAGAGGTCATTTAAATATAACGAATGAAAAGCGTGTAGCTGTTCAGTTATAAAAAGGAGGTTAAATAAAGATATGGCAATCGTTAAAGAAAAAACAGATGAATTTAGAGAAGTGATGGGGCAATATCCGACGGGAGTTTCAGTCGTTACGACGACGAATCAACAAGGGAGACCAGTTGGTATGACAATTAACTCGTTTGCCTCTGTGTCACTCTACCCATTATTAGTTTTGTGGTCAATCGATCATCACTCATCGTCATACGAAGCGTTTAAGCAGACAGATCAATTTGCTATTAATATTTTAGCAGATGATCAAGCAGACTTATGCTATCGTTTCTCTCAGCAAGGTGAGAGGTTTCACACGAATGATTGGACATTTTCAGTCGAGAAATTACCTGTAATCTCTAAAGCAAGCGCTACATTAACATGTACAGTCCATGAACGCGTTGAAGCGGGAGACCATACGATTTTAATCGGGCGCGTAACACGCATTTCAAATAATAAAAAAGAGCCACTTTTATATTATCGGGGAAATGTTGGACCGATAACACAATAAAGTGATGTATTTTTAAGAAACTAGTCTTTTAAAGGGCTAGTTTT
Source organism: Bacillota bacterium (assembly GCA_035301345.1). GTDB lineage: Bacteria > Bacillota > Bacilli > Bacillales > Amphibacillaceae > CALAMD01. Next base: position 21,138 of record DATGUM010000007.1, on the reverse strand, counting down.
TTTAATTTGTTTTCGTTGTAGGTATTTATACTTATGATATACTTGTAGTTGATTATTTAGAACTATTAAAATTTTATATTGCAAAAAATCTATGCAATATAAAAGATATTGGGGGAAAGTGAATGTATAAGAAGTTAGTAGCAAGTTCATTTATTTTAGGCACGTTAGTGTTAGGTGGTGGGTCAGTACTCGCAGACAAAGAAGAATCGGTATCGTTTGACGATGTAACGAAAGATTCATTTGCGTATGATTCCATCATGTATTTGGCAAGTGAAGGCATTATTAAAGGATATGGCAATGGAAAATATGGACTAAAAGATGACGTAACAAGAGAGCAAGTGGCAGCTCTCATCGCTCGCTACTTAGAGCTTGATGCTGACAAGGAGTATGACAATCCATATTCAGACGTTGAGGGAGCTATGTTAGAACAAGATGTCTTAGCTGTCACTGATGCTGGGTATATGCAAGGAATCGGTCACAGGAAATTCGATCCGGAAGGTGTACTGACGCGAGCTGAGATGGCTGAGGTGCTTACTAACGTATTCGATCTTGAAGTCAAGAAGGAATATGACTTCATTGACGTTAATGACAAACACTGGGCACAGGATTCCATTCGCGCACTTTACTCTAATGGAATTACATTCGGAACAGGAGAAGGTAAGTTTAAACCAGAGGATGAAGTGACGCGCGAACAGTATGCTGAGTTCCTCTATCGTGGAATCCACTTAGATGAGGATTACGAACCGGAACCAATTGAACCAGAGCCGGAGGATGGCGATGATGATAAGGATAAGGAAGATGAGAAAGATAAGGACAAGAATGAAATTGCTGGTTTTGACTTCTATGTGGGTGGAAAAGAAGAAATGACAGTAGGCGAATCGAGTGAAATGAGCTTGGCTGTTGCATATAAGGATGGCAATCAAGAGAATGTTACGCGTGACGCAACATTTACGGTTGACAAAAAAGGCATTATCGAGATTGCTGAGAGTGGTTATGACAATAAAGTTAAAACAATTAAAGCTCTATCAGAGGGTGAGGTAACAATCACTGCAAGCTACAAAGGTGAAGAGGTAAGTGAGACTGTGACGGTCGTAGCAGAGGAGCCTCCTGAAGATGGGGAAAGTCCAAATGAAGTAACTTATGTAGATAATAATACAGTCTTAGATGACATCATAAAGAAGGGATATAGATTCACTCACACAGGGTGGACAGATGACTCAGATAACAGCAATCCAAAGTACATCTCTAAAGACACAGGAAATCCGGTGGAACCCTCATGGGAAGATGAATTTGGAATGGGGAGTGATAGATTTGAAACATTGTTCTCTCACTATACTGGCGCCTCAAGTGTTCCATACCATACAAATATAGGAGTCACAAATTTTGTTAATGGTGAACATAATTATGATGGATTATATCGTGTAGGAATGAATTTGATTATGTCAGGTGTTGAAATGACACGTGAAGAGTATGAAGGAGCATTAGGTGAGTTAATAGAGACAGGTGAGTCTGTCAGTTTTAAGGGGATTACAATGGAGTTTGATAAGAGAGAGAATGGTGTTGGGCAAGAGGTAGTAAGTATGAGTTTCAGTGTTAAGTAAGTACAATGATATTAAAAGGTGAACTCCTGAGAACAGGAGCTCACCTTAATGCAAAGAGATAGAGGTGAAAGAACATGGTTCGAAATATAGTAATTGCTATATGTTTAAGTGCAGTTGCTTTTTTTGTGTTTCTTGGTGTAACAGTGGATGCAGAGACAGTCAGAGATAGAAAGTTTGTAGATAATCAAACATCTCCTAATTATAACGATGGAAAGTACAAAGGAACACTGGAAAGATATAAGGCAGGTGGAGACAGATTAACAAAACCTGTCACATTGAATTTGTCAGGGTGGTCAGAGCAAGACTATATATGTATGCAAGTTTCAGTTGGGAGCTCAAGTTATAACTGGAGAAAGTATGGTCCAGGAATGGGTAGTAATAGAAAAAAAATCAACCATATAGTGATGCTGACGGGTATGTTGGGACAGGACCAGGAGGAACAATACCACGAGTGGAGGGAGCTGGAGCCTATACTTTGATTAAAGATACTGGAGAGCCTTATAAAGCTGACCGGAATTTACCATGTAGTGAAGCCAACGCTCAGGAGGTTTATACACAAAAGCGAGATTATATAGGTCATTGGGCCGGGACGGCTGTGAAGGATACGACTTATTATCGCTACAGAGGGTGGGTTGAGGCTACCGTACAAGACCCTACGCACCCTGGAGAAGAAAGTGGTTCTACTGGAGGAAAAGTAAAAGGGAGTTTCAAGTGGGCGCTCAACAAAGCTAACACTTCGTCAGCCAGCCGGATGAAGCTAGATAACTCAGCTAGCATTGCGGGCACACACTATGCAACACGAAATAAGGAGTATACGATTAATAGTCCTAATATGTCATTAGTGAAGAGTGCTAGCCCGATTACAAGTTACCAAAGTAATCCAAGTCAAATGAAGAACGATACTATTTCGTATACATTTTCATATGAGTACACAAATCACTACATCAATCATTACACGTGTACTGATCAAAGAGCTGACGGGTAATCAATAATAAGCCATACTTTTCAACTCAAGATAATTTCTACATGATTAAGAATACAGGTTTCTATTTTCTCTTCCATACAATTAGACAAGCACACAGGCGATTAACAACACAGCAAAAAGCACCTATGAACAAGCAACAGGCGAAACGTACAACGACCGTGTATTAACGGACGCAAGTGACGGATCGAGGTATTACCTCAATTTTCCCGTATATCATGTAAAACTCCTCGTATAAACTACTCATTTTATTATCTTCTATCGTTAAAAATCCCAACTCATAAAAATAGTGTATAATATATAATGTTAAGATGATTATTAGGAGCGTATTATTGTGAAGCAATCCATTGGAGTTATTGATTCAGGCGTTGGTGGTTTAACAGTTGCACAAGAATTGATGCGTCAGTTACCACATGAACGACTGATTTATTTAGGCGATACGAAACGTTGTCCATATGGTTCGCGCTCAGAAGAAGAAGTGCGCGCGTTTACGTGGGAAATGGTTCGTTTTCTATTACATAAAGAAATAAAATTATTAGTCGTTGCCTGTAATACGGCAACGGCATTTACAATTGATGAATTAAAAGAACAGTTAGATATACCTGTCATTGGTGTTATAAATCCTGGAGCACGTGCGGCAATTAACGCATCAGAAAACAAAAATATTGCCGTGATCGGAACAGAGGGTACGATAAAAAGTAAGTCTTACGTAAAAGCGTTACAGCAAATTGACGCCAATTTAGACGTATATCCACTCGCTTGCCCGACACTCGTACCTATGGTTGAGCAGGGGATTTTTTCTGGTGATCAAGCGGTAGAAGTCGCTGAATATGCACTAGAACCTTTACAACCATTTCATGCATTTGATACGTTAATTTTAGGATGTACACATTATCCATTGATAAAAGACGTGATTCAACATGTAGTTGGTGATCATGTGAACATCGTCTCTTCAAGTGAAGAAACAGCACGTGAAACAAGCGCACTGCTTGATGTGATGGAACTACTCAATACAGACGTTCAACATGTGATACATGAATTTTATACGACAGGTGATTTAAAAACATTTACAGAAATGGCTAAGAAAATATTTGATGAAAATAATAGTGGACGATTAAATATACATTATGAATTTGCCCGGCTTTAATTTTATATAAGAAGCTCATTTGTAAACTATTTTAGGAGGATGTCTATGTCAAGGCATGACGGAAGAGAAATCAATCAATTAAGAGATATTCGGATGACTTTAAATTTTATTAAACACGCAGAAGGATCGGTATTAATTGAAATAGGTGATACGAAAGTTATTTGTAATGCATCTATTGAAGATCGCGTGCCACCTTTTTTACGTGGCCAAGGAAAAGCATGGATTACAGCAGAATATGCAATGCTTCCACGTGCAACTGAAAGAAGGAATATCCGAGAATCATCCCGAGGAAAAGTCGGCGGACGTACGATGGAGATTCAACGATTAATTGGGCGTTCACTACGTGCGGCAGTCGATCTAGAAAAGCTAGGAGAACGTACAATTTGGATTGATTGTGACGTCATACAAGCAGACGGGGGTACACGTACCGCTTCCATTACAGGGGCTTTTGTAGCACTTGTGTTAGCTTTAAACACATTGAAGAATGATGAAAAAATAGATGAATTACCAATAAAACATTTCATAAGCGCTATTTCTGTCGGGGTGCTTGAGAATGATTTAGTCGTCCTTGATTTAGATTATGAAGAAGACTTTTCAGCAAAAGTAGATATGAACATTATTATGAACGACAATAATGAATATATTGAAATTCAAGGAAACGGTGAAGAAGCTACATTTTCGCCAGATCAACTGCAACGTATGTTATCTCTAGCAACTGAAGGAACGAAGCAACTGTTTGATAAGCAAAAAGAAGTGCTCGGTGATATGTTAAGTAATAATGAGGCGGTAACTGATGAAGAAAGTGACGTTGAAGAGTTATGAAAGAAATTATAATCGCGACAAAAAACGCAGGGAAAGCAAATGAATTTCGTTCGTTCTTTAAACCATACGGTATTCGAGCCATATCACTGCTTGATTTAGACGAGCAAATAGAGGACGTGGAAGAGACAGGGAAAACGTTTGAAGAAAATGCTGCGATTAAAGCAGAAGTTATCTCAGCTTATTTTAATAAACCTGTAGTAGCTGACGATTCAGGATTAGTGATTGACGCTTTAAACGGCAAGCCTGGCATCCATTCTGCACGCTATGCTGGTGAAGAGAAATCAGACGAAGCGAATATAGATAAAGTGTTAGCTGAATTAAAGGAAGTCCCACATGAAAAACGGACGGCTCATTTTATTACAGCTTTAGCAGTTAGTATCCCAGGAGAAACAACTTTTTTCAAAATAGGTACGTGTGAAGGGTATATTACCGATAAACGTTATGGTACAGAAGGATTTGGTTATGATCCGATTTTTACACCAATTGGCTATGACGAAACGATGGCAGAAATGAGCGCAGAAGAAAAAAATACCATCAGCCACCGGAGACGAGCAATGGATGCGCTACGCGATTGGTTAAAAGCTTTTTAATAGAGGTGATTACGAATGAATAGTGTATTAATTATGAGCGACAGTCACGGACTGACGTCAGACATCGATATGATTAAAAGTAGGCATGATGTTGATCACGTGATTCACTGTGGAGATTCTGAACTGACGGCACAACAGCCAGAGCTTAAGGGAGTAACAATCGTTAAAGGAAATTGTGACTTTGAACGAGCGTTTAAGGAAGAAATTGTTATAAATATTAAAGGATTAAAGTTCTTAATCGTTCACGGACATTTACACGATGTAAGAGCAAACGTGTATAAATTATCATTACGAGCGGCTGAATTGAATGTTGACGTCGTTTGTTACGGACATACACATACAGTTCATACGGAAGTCGTGAATAACGAGTTAATTATCAACCCTGGTAGCATCTGGCAGCCACGCATGTATGATAAGAAAACGTATGCGATATTAAGTTGGACAAAACACGAAGATTTATTAGTTAATTATTATACAGTTACAGGCGAAAAAGTTGAAGAACTAACATTTAATGCGTCATTGAACGGTTAAAAATTAATAAATCGCCGTGTAAAATATCAAAAAGTGTTGACAAAATATTTTATGTTACTTATAATAGGTTTTGTCGTTAAAAATTATTAATGACAAAGACGAAGTGATTATGCAACACAAATTGTTTTGTCAGCACTTAATAATTAATTAAATAATGATACTCTGTTATATGTGCGGGTGTAGTTTAGTGGTAAAACCTCAGCCTTCCAAGCTGATGTCGAGGGTTCAATTCCCTTCACCCGCTCCATTTTTATGTCTTTTGGCCTCGTAGCTCAGCTGGATAGAGCAACAGCCTTCTAAGCTGTAAGTCGCAGGTTCGAATCCTGCCGGGGTCGTTCTTTAAAAACAAGCGCCAAACTCTTATGTATCATAGGGTTTGGCGCTTTTGTTTTATTTTAACTAAAAGGGCATAAAAAGGCTTAAAACCGCTAATTGGGGTTGGATTGGGGTTTATTAAAAATCTTTGAGAATTAAATAAGTGTAAGTTAAAAGTGACCAGCGAGTGACCAATTTTGAGCTTTTTGGCGCAAAAATGAAATTGAATGTGTAAAGTTTTTACACAAATTTTACACAAGCATCTTCTCATAAACGTCAATTGATTGTTTTTCAAATTACTATGATATAGAAGCTTTTAATTAGATAGGGCTGGGAGCATGGGTAAATCTAAAGAGGGAAATTAGCCCTCTTTAATCAATTTCTCACGTTCATGTAACAATTGACGTAGTTCTTCAATATCTTCTTCATTTGCATGATTTCTAATAAATGATCGTGCTGTTCTTCGATAACTAGCTATGGTTGCCTTTTTTCTGTTTTTCTTTTCCCAATTTCTACTAGCCTTTATTTGTGAATCAGTTGTTTTTTTCTCGTTCATTTAACAATCTGCTCCTTTTAATATTTAATGTTATGTTTATTCCGACTAATATTAAACATACGGAATATATAATAATTATTGAATAATCAAAGAATCCAGGCGCTTTCCAATTAACTAAGTTAGTCAAAATGTAAATAGAAAATGCTAATGATGTGATCAATCCAATATTTTTCATTTGGTTACGGATATAATAAAATAAGTCTAAAGAAATTTTATCTTTATAGACTCTAACAGCTGAAGACGTTCTTCATCTAAGGGGAGCATCGTATTTTGTTAGTTACTTTTAATATCGCACAAATATATATTTTTCATTAGTTGGTGAAAATTGCGACTACTAAAATATAAGTAAATATTTTATTACTCTCCATTTCCCCCCTTTTCTGCAGTTTACAACGTATATGTTACATATTCAAGGTGCTTCATGAGTAAAAAAACCTACTAAGAGGTTGCATTCTTGAATTGTTCGTAAAACGTAGTATCAAAATAACAGTAATAAACCAATAACAAAAATGCGATTGTTTTTAAACAATCAATCTACTTTGATGCGTGTCTGAAAAAATATACTTCAGCCAGGCTATACATGAGAAACTATTCCTTTTGAATATTTTCTTAAAGACAGAATAAACCCCATAATAACAAATACAAATCTTAGCATAATTAAAAGTCATGATTATTATTTTTTGTTAGTGGGTATTATCTTTTTGTAGGAAGAAAATTTCCCCTCTTTCTACAAGGTTGCTGAACCTACCATATATGTGGTAGGTTTTTTGCTCATGAAAATAAGTAAGTATAGAACATTAACTAAGCGTCTTTAAAATGTTTATTCATAGATAATAAGCATTACGGAAAACATGTTAACCTTCACTAGGTTAAAATCTTTCTAGTGCATTTTATTTTCATATGATACGATAGAGCTCAATCTATTGATGATGGAAGGGGAGTATGAGGGTATGAGTCACGCTAATAAAACTGTTATTCGTTCGATGAAAATATTAGATTTGTTTTTAGAAGAAGAAGAGTTAACTTTCCAAGAAATCATCGATTTATCAGGGATGCCTAAAAGTTCTGTTTATCGGATGTTAAGTTCTTTAGAAACGATGGAGTTTTTAGAGAAGGGGTCAGACAATAAATTTAGATTAGGGTTAATCTTTTTAAAGTATGGCTCTTTAGTTTCGGCACGTTTAAATATTAGACAAATTGCGTTGCCAATTATGCAGGAGTTACATAATGAGTTAGAAGAAGCTGTTAATTTAACAATTAAGCAAGATGATACGCAGTCAATATATATTGAGAAGCTAGAATATAAACAAAAGGTTCGTTTATATACTGCTGTCGGACGAATGAGTCCATTATATGCTGGGGCTAGTTCGCGAATTATTTTATCTTTTTTACCAGAATCATTCACGCGCAATTATTTAGAAAACGCCCATTTGAAAAAGTATGCTAAAGGAACGATAACTGATAAAAATCAGATCGTTGAGATGTTGGAACGAGGGAGAAAGAATTATTACACATTAAGTTATTCAGAGTTACATGACCATACGGCAGAAATGGCAGCACCAATATTTAATCATGAGGGGAAAGTCGTCGCTGCACTCAGTTTAGCAGGAATTGAAGCAAATTACGGGGAAGAAAATATTGCACTTTATTCAAAAAAACTTATCCGAGCAGTAGAAAATATTTCTCAACGTCTCGGATATAGGAAGTCATATTTTTAAAGAAATAGACTGTTTGATGTGATTGATTATTTGTTCTTTTTTAATATACATACGCTCAGCTTCTTCTAGTGAAATACGTGTAAATTTAATCTTTGCACCTGGTTGTAACTGGGCAAGTTTGCTGAAGTTTGCTGAAATTAGTTGACCAATTTTAGGGTAGCCGCCAATCGTTTGATGATCAGCCATTAGAACGATCGGTTGGCCGCTTGAAGGAACTTGAATCGTTCCATATGTTACTCCTTCTGAAAGTAGTTCTTGTTGTTGTTTCGTTTGTAAGTTCGGGCCGTTTAATTTAAAACCCATTCGATTAGATTCGGGTGAGAGTGTGAACGGATCTTTTAAAAAATTGTTCTTACTCTCTTCGGTAAACCAATCGAATTCTTTCCCTTCAATGACTTTTAATTCCGCTTCATGCGTCAGAGCATAGAAATCATGGTAGCGGACGAACCACGAAACTTTATAATCATTATTTTTCAGATATTTTTTAATCTTTCTATTCTCGTTTGATTCGTTTTCAAATGGAATGTAATCGTTTTTCTTTAACGTTCTACCTTCATGTCCACCAAAATTCGCACTTAAATACGTACTTTTACTCCCAAATTTTACCGGAATATTCAGTCCTCCACTAAACGCGATATATGTGAAAAGTCCGTTATCTAGCTTCGGCATAGAGATGATGTCCCCAGCGTGTACGTATACAGGTCTCCACATTGGTATCGGTGCGCCATTCAAAAGAGGTCGTGTTTTACTTCCAGTAATAGCAATGACGGTGTCTTCGTTTATTTTTATTTTTAGTCCGTGAAGCATCGTTTCAATAACAGCTTCACCTTCATCGTTACCGACGAGAATATTAGCGATTCGTGTAGCAAAGTTATCCATGACACCACTAACAATCATGCCAAATTTTTGAAAGTTATATCTCCCGAGGTCTTGCACGGTACTAAAAAACCCCGGTTGTAAAACGTCAATTCCCATAATGATACTCCTCTTTATAATAATCATATGTTTTTTGATTAATCGGCTTAAATCGAACATAGTCTCCCGGCTTTAATAAACTCGGGTGCTCTTTTGTTGGTGTAAACAGCTTTACAGGTGTATTCCCTATTACTTGCCACCCTCCAGGAGAAGCAATGGAGTAGATGCCAGTTTGATTGCCAGCAAGTCCTACAGAGCCTGCGGGGTTATTTTGTCGAGGTGTTTTTTTCCTCGGAGTGACAATTTTTTCGTTCACATTTGCGAAATAAGGAAAACCTGGGGCGAATCCAAGCATGTAAACTAAATATAATTTTTCACTATGCAGTTGAATAACTGTTTCATGATCTAAACCATTATATGAAGCTACGTAGTCTAAATCAGGCCCGTACTCGTCACCATATATGACAGGGATATCAATAATATTTTTTTCAGTCGATGAAATGTTCGTTGCTGCTTTTAAAGTGTTCAAACAAAAGTCTTTAACGAAATGAAAAGGAGAAAAGTGGGTTGTTTCATGGTAATGATTGTACACACGAATAGGATCATAAAATACAGTGAAATTATGATAGCTTGGAATAACTTCTATAAAACCAATAAAGTGACTCTGTTCTAACGTTTCTGTCATTTGCAGAATAAATTGGTGAATATCGTTATCAATTGATTCACTTAATTGGATAGTTAAGGCATGATCTCCGAGTGGATATACGGTTAAATGTTTCAAATCATTCATAATGTTTCTCCTTTAAAGTTCCAAATTTCGGTTTAATAGTTTTGTTTAATGAACTATTATTGTTATTATAAGTCATTTTAATAAAATTAAAACAAATTTACATTATTTTTAAAAATGTCTCACATATTGTCGCATAAATAAAATTACCTTTACACGTAATAGTGACTATGATAGAATTAATCCAACTTTTCAAAACTTTAGTTTCTAATTTTGGAACAAATGATAATAATTGAGGGGGAGATGTGTGTGAAAAATAAATTTCTAACGTTTTTATTATTAATTTTAGTTAGTGTTGTAATCGTTGCTTGTGGTGATAGCGATTCGGATGAAAATGATAGCGCTGACAATGGCGACGACGGGGCAACTGAAAGTGTGACATGGGAAGCGAACGCGGTTTACCCAGAAGATAACCACACGACAAAGGCATTAATGGATTTAGCAGCTAAAGTTGAAGAAGATACTGATGGAGCAGTTAACATGAACGTAATGGCTGGTGGTGCTTTAGGATATGAAGGACCAGAACTTTTAACAGCTGTTAAAGATAACTCAGTTACTGTTTCAGATATGTTAACGAGTGGTGTAGCAGGTGACGAACCGTTGTTTGAAATTGTTACGCTACCATTCTTAATTCAAGATTTTGAAGAAGCTAAAGTTTTAAATGATATTGCACGACCATACTTTGATGAAGTTGCAGAAGAGAAGTGGAATCAAAAGATTCTTTATATCGCACCTTGGCCGTTCGCTGGTTTCTGGACGCAAGATACAGTGGAATCAGTTGACGATATGCAAGGTTTAAAGATGAGAACGTATGACAAGAACGGTGCTTTAGTCGTTGAAGCAGGGAAAGGTACGCCACACCCGTTACCGTTTAGTGAAGTATACTCTTCATTATCAACAGGAGTTATTGACTCTGTATTAACATCTTCACCAACAGCAGTCGATGCGAAATTCTGGGAAGTATTAGATTACTACGCGCCGGTTAACGCAACGATGGCAACGAGTTTTGTTTCAGTTAACTTAGATGAATTTAATAAGTTAGATGAAGAGACACAGCAACTCATTATGGATGCTGCAGCAGAGATTGAAGCAGAAGTTTGGGAAGATGCAGTTGTACTAGATGAGGATCAAGTTGGTATTTCTGTCGATAACGGAATTGAAGTTCTAGATGTTAGTGATGAATTCAAGCAAGAGCTTTCAGATTTAACGGAAGACATTCGTGCAGACTGGTTAGAAACAGCACCTGAAGAAGCGAATGAAATTATTGAGAAGTTTAACGAAGAAGTAGGAAGGTAATAACATGATTAAAAAATAGTAATCGAAATATACTTTCATATTCGATTACTATTTTTTATCTTTGTTAATGAATGGATGGTGATTGAATGCAATTAGTTATAAAAGCGATTGATAAAACAACGACATTTTTTGGTATGTTATCAGGAATTGCAATGGTTCTTGGGACGCTGTTAGTCATTGCGGAAATAGTCGCTCGCTCAGTGTTTAGTAGCACGCTTTATATTACTCAAGAATATAGTGGGTATTTAATGGTTGCTATTACAATGTTTGGTATTGCTTATACTTTAAAAGAAAATGGACATATTCGATTAACTTTTTTGAATAAAGTATTTAAAGGTGGTAAATCGAAGGCTTTTATTGATATGTATGCTTTTTTATGTGGTTTTATCATTTTTGCTATTATCACATATGCGACGTTTAAATTTTTTAACGGAACATTTCAAGCAGGTACTCGTTCGATGCAAATTACGAAAACATACTTAGCTATACCACAATTTATGTTACCGTTCGGTTCTTTATTAATGACGTTACAATTTTTGTCGGAGTTTTTAAAAACGATCTTGAAAATTAAAAACAAAGATTATGACGATGAAGAGGACGAAGATTCAGTTGAACTATTAGGAAGATAAGGGGGTTAGTTTATGAGTTTAGAAGTGATATCATTTTCATTATTGGCTTTATTAGTGTTCTTTTTAGGAACGACTGTATGGGTTGGGATTTCTTTATTTATCGTTGGAATTTTAAGTATTATTCTTTTTACAACTAACCCACCTTTAACTATTTTATCAAATATGTTTTGGAATAACGTTAATAGCCCAACAATGATTGCTTTACCATTGTTTATCTTAATGGGTGAAATTTTAATTCGTAGTGGTTTATCTGCGCGACTATTCAATGGTTTAGCGCCGTGGATGAGTTTTATCCCTGGGAGATTACTACACGTAAACGTCGTTGCAAGCAGTTTGTTCTCTGCTGTTAGTGGATCGTCGGCGGCAACGACAGCTACTGTTGGGAAAATTACGTTGCCTGAATTATCAAAGCGTAATTATAGTCGGTCTATTAGTATCGGGACGTTAGCTGGTGCAGGAACGTTAGGCTTCTTAATTCCTCCGAGTATGATGATGATTGTTTACGGTATTGTTGCTCAAGTGAGTATTGGACAACTTTTCATCGCGGGAATTATTCCAGGAATATTATTAGCTGCAGGGTTTAGTGGATACATAATTATTCGAGCGTTAATTAATCCGTCTGTCGCTAATCAAGAGGAGTCTTATTCATGGGGTGATCGTTTTAAAGCCTTGCCACAATTACTACCAATCGTTATTTTAATCGTTCTCGTATTAGGTAGTATTTACATGGGCTTCGCGACTCCTACAGAAGCAGCAGCTGTTGGTGTATTCGGTTCGTTTGTGATCGCTCTATTTTATAGACAGTTAAACGTTGGGGTAATGAAAGAAATTTTAACAGAATCTGTTAAAACGAGTACGATGATTATGATCATTGTTTGCGGGGCTTCTTATTTATCAGTCACAGTCGGGTATTTAAATATCCCTTCACAATTAACACAGTTTATTACTGATTTGGGTATTACAGGGTTTCAATTAATCATTATTCTTTCAATTATGTATATTATTTTAGGGATGATGTTAGACGGTTTCTCACTCATTGTTATGAGTTTACCCTTAGCGTTACCACTTATTGTTGCTGCAGGCTTTGAGCCACTGTGGTTCGGTATTTATTTAGTCTTAATGATTGAAATTGCGCAAATTACACCACCAGTTGGTTTTAACTTATTCGTTATTAACGGGATGGTAAAAGAAGATATTATGCGGATTGCTTATTATACAATACCTTCATTTATTATTATTTTACTCGTCACATTTTTAATTACGTTATTCCCAGACATTGTTTTCTGGTTGCCTGATCTTATGATGAAATAGTAATAGGAGGCAGATCATGGTTACAATTGATTTAAACGCTGATTTAGGCGAAAGTTTTGGAAGTTATAAACTAGGAAATGACGAAGAAATTATTAAGTATGTTTCGTCAGTGAATATCGCTTGTGGTTTTCATGCAGCAGACCCAGTCGTTATTAATCAGACAGTTAAATATGCACTTGAAAATAATGTACGAATCGGGGCTCATCCGAGTTATCCAGATTTAGTAGGGTTCGGTCGCAGGTATATGGATATTAGCTTTGAAGAAGCAAAAACAAATACTATTTATCAAGTAGGTGCTGTAAAAGCTTTTGTCGAGGCTCACGGAGGAAAGCTGCAACACGTTAAGCCACACGGTGCGCTTTATAATAAATGTGCAACTGACCGAACGATTGCGCAAGCAGTTGCTGAAGGCGTCTATGCTGTTGATAAAGATATTATTTTGATGGGGCTTGTCGGTGGAGAACTTATTCAAGCGGGTAAAGATATTGGTTTACAAACAGCGGGTGAAGCTTTCGCTGATCGGGCGTATCATGCAGACGGAACGCTCGTCGATAGAAGAGAGGAAGGCAGTGTTATCACTGATGCTGACCAAGCAGTTGAGCAAATTCTTCGTTTAGTCAAACATAAAAAAGTGATAACAAAGGATGGCTCAGAAATTCCGTTAGAAGCCGATTCTATTTGTGTTCACGGAGACAATATTGAAGCGATTAAATTAGTGAAGTATATTAGAAAAACGTTGCATGATGCGGATGTGAAAATCGCTCCACTCGGATAAACGAATAATTATATAAAAAACAAGAAACACTTATGAATGTAGAACAAACATTCATAAGTGTTTTTGTGTTAAATAGATTACTATTATAAGCCTAATATTTCCTTATATGCTTCTGGTTTTGCAGTAATATCAGCAATCGTATATTTATCGAGCACAGTAAAAAATGCTTGTAAAGCCTCATTTAAAACAGCAGGAAGTTTACAAACAGGTGTCAGTATACAGTTGTTATTGTCACGATTAAAACATTCGACAACGAAGAAATCTTCTTCCATATGACGAACGACGTAGCCAATTGAAATATCTTCTGGCTTCTTTGCGAGGGTAAAACCGCCACCGCGTCCACGTGTCGTTTCAATCAATTCAAGTATCCCGAGATGATGAATAACTTTCGTTAAATGATTACGTGATATGCCATATGCAGTCGTCACTTCTGTAATGGTCGTTTTATCATTGCCTTCTTTAACAGATAAATACATTAAAACGCGCAATGCATAATCTGTATATTGCGTTAATCTCATGATTATCACCATCTATATTATACCATTGATTAAAAGTAAATTTGACAAATTTTAAAAGAAAAAATGACCATTTATTGACAACTCGTGTAAATTGCCTTTTTCGTATTGAATGATTAACGATATGTTCGTAAACTAAAGATGTATTAAAAATACATGTTATATTTTTCAATTTAAAAGGAGAGATACATATGGCACTTTCAAAAGAAACGATGGATATTATTAAAGCAACAGCACCAGTTTTAGCAGAACATGGAACGAAAATTACGACAGTATTTTATAAAAATATGTTTAATGAAAACCCAGAGTTATTAAATATTTTCAATAAAACGAATCAATCAAGAGGTAAGCAGCAAGAAGCTTTAGCGAATATGGTTTATCAAGCAGCTGTGAACATTGATCGGTTAGAAAGTATTATTAAAGATGTTTCACTCGTCGCTCATAAGCACCGTGCACTAAATATTTTACCCGAGCATTACCCAATTGTTGGGAAGCATTTACTTGAAGCGATTAAAGAAGTATTAGGTGACGCAGCAACGGAAGATATTATTGCCGCGTGGGCGGAAACTTACGGCGTATTAGCTGACGTATTTATTAATGCGGAAGAAGACTTGTATAAACAAGCAGAGCAAGTAGATGGCGGGTTTAGAGGATTTAAAGATTTTAAAGTTGTTGATAAAGTAGAAGAAAGTGATGTTATTACATCATTTTATTTAAAGCCTGCCGATGGATCGACACTTCCGACGTATGACGCGGGTCAATATTTAACGGTTCGTGTGTCACCAGAAGGTTCTGATTTTAAACAAATTCGTCATTATACACTTTCTACGCGACCAAATAATGAATTTTTCCGTATTTCAGTGAAAAAAGAAGCCGATTTTACACCGAATGGCGTCGTTTCATGTCACTTACATGAGCGAGTAAACGTCGGTGATACGATAGAAGTGAGTGCTCCTGCGGGATTGTTTACGTTAGTTGAAGAAGATGCACCAGTTACGTTCATAAGTGGTGGTGTTGGGATCACGCCAATGGTTAGTATGCTAGATGAACTGGCACATAACAAGTCATCGCGCGACGTGACATTTTTACATGCTGCACAAAATGAACACGTGCATGCGTTTCATAGTGATGTCAGAGAAATGCTAGATTCCCTAGAAAATGGAACATATATTTACGGATATGATAAATCAGTTGTAGAAAATAGTGGACACGACTTTGAAGGATTTATTAGTAAAGAAGTTCTGCAAGATATTCATAAAGAAGATATGGTTTATTACATTGTAGGCCCAGCACCAATGATGGCACACGTAGCAAACTTACTGATTGATTTAGGTGCTCAGGAAGAGCAAATTAACTATGAATTATTCGGACCGAAAGAAGAGATTATCAAAACAGAAGTTAACGTATAGTTTTACAAATATAAAATTGGTCTAACATCAAATAGAAAAGTAATCTGAGTAAATATATTTTACTCGGATTATTTTTTAGAAGACATAAAAACCGCTTTTGCTTATCTTTTTTATGATAAACAGAAGCGGTTTATTTAAAACTAGTTTATATTGTTGTTACACTATTTAAATTAGTAAGCTGTCCAGCCACCATCAATTGAAATGATTTGTCCGTTCACATAACTTGATTCATCTGAACCAAGGAATAGGGCGAGTTGTGCAACTTCCTCTGACTGTCCCATCCGTCCATTTGAACCAATCCCCGACATTTGTCTTTCAACACCAAAGTCATTAGCGCCTGTCATTGATGACTGAATGTTCGTTTCAATTCCTCCTGGAGCAAAGCCGTTACAACGAATGTTTTTATTCATGTACATAAATGCCGTGTTTTTAGTTAAGCCGACGACTGCATGTTTTGAAGCTGTATAAGCAGCACCCGCACGAGCCCCATATAAGCCACCAACAGAGATGTTATTAACAATTGTTCCACCGTCATTGTCTAAGAAGATATTAACTGCTTGACGTGTTAATTTCATGACAGATCCCGTATTTACTGCGAAGACTTTATCCCACTGTTCATCTGTAATATCACCAACAGGGTCAACGTTATCCATGATACCCGCATTATTGACGAGAATGTTTACAGGACCAAAGTTACTTGCTGTTTCTTTAAAAAGTGTTGCAATGTGATCATCATTCGTTACGTTAGTTTCAATAGCGAAAGCTTCGCCGCCATTACGTTTAATTTGTTCAGCAACTTCTTCTGCACCTTCAATGTTCATGTCAGATACGACAACTTTTGCACCTTGCTTTGCGTACGCTTCAGCGATTGCTTTACCCATTCCTGAAGCAGCACCAGTTACAATTGCTACTTTGTCTTTTAATCTCAATAAAAGCACCTCCATTAGTTACTTACATATAATATTTTAACGTAAAAATGATTTTAAATATAGGTCCTTTTACTTAATTAATGAAGTTGTCAAATAGTTATGAAAGATTCATGACACTTCCTTACATGTCGTTTAAGAAAGATGCTTGAGCCCAATAACGCCAATGACAATTAATAAAACACTAACGAGTTTACCGATACTTTTTGATTCACCAAAAAATATCATATTAATGATAACTGCACCTGCTGTCCCAATACCAATCCAGACGGCATAAGCTGTACTGACGGCTAAATAATTAAATGCTTCATATAAAAAGAAGAAAGATAAGCCAAAGCCACCAAAGTATATGAGAAAGTTTTTAATGTTTTTTAACCGACTATATTTTGTTAATCCGGCAACACCGACGAGCTCAAAGAGAGCAGCTAATAGGACAAACATCCAACCCACTTATTTCACTTCCTTTAAAGTACGCTTTTCTTCTAACGTTTCTGCAATATTTAATCCGAGAACACCTATTACGATGATAATGATGAAAAGTATTTTCCCACTAGTCAAAGAATCATTAAATAAGTAAACGTCCATGAGTGCCGTACCGAGTGTACCGACACCAGCAAACACAGCGTACACAGTTCCAGTTGGTAAATACTCACACGCTTTCGTTAAAAAGCTAAAGTCAATTACAATAAAAATAACAATAGGAATCCAGTGCCACCATACGTTAGCAACATTGAAACCATAAATCCAAACGAGTTCAAACAGTGATGTTAAAGCAACAAATATCCAACCTTTATTCATTATATTTCTCCTTACTAATAATGACTGACTATCAGTCATTATTGTTTATATAAAAAACCTCACTAACGTGAAGTTTTACAAACTGACTCTTAGTCATTATACGAGATAGAATGAAAATGTAAAGAGGGTAGTCATTTAATGAGTAAAGCATTAAATAGAAACTTTTTAACTGCTTGCTTTTGGTTATTTATTTCTCTTTCATTCGTATGGGCATATAAAAATACTTGTTCAGCGCCAGACTCAACGAGACCAATAAGTAGTTTGGCTGATTGATCAGCTGGTAATTTTGATTGGATGACTCCTGCTTTTTGACCGCGCTTAATGACTTGCATAATCCATTCATAACAAGGCTCATAAACAGTTTCCCATTCTTTTAAATGTTCTGTTTGACTGAGGCCCGTGTAAATCATAGCAAGTAATTCACTATATTGTTTATTCACACTAAAAATGCTATCAACGATACTTTCGATTTGCTCGGAAATAGGGTCGTCCATTGAGACGTTCATTTTTATTTCATTCATCATAATTTTTACCATTTCTTCTGCAATAGCTGGCATTAAAGACATTTTTGATGGAAAGTATAAATAAAATGTACCTTGCGCCATATTACCTGCTTGAACAATTTGTGAAACTGTCGTTTTATCGATGCCATTCTTTTGAAATAATTCAATAGCATGCTCAATAATAATATCTTTTTTTGTCATTTAAAGTCACCCTTTTACATAAGCAATTGTTACGTCTGTTCTGAGTGTAGCATATTTTAAGACAATTCATCGCAGGAAATAAAAAAGACTTTTGGCTTTTTAACCAAAAGTCTTTTAAACATAGATTATTTTTCTTTTTTATTGATTGATTCTTTAATTTTCCCAACGCCTTTTTCTACAGCGCCTTTTGCTTGGTCAATCTTTCCTTCAACTTGTTGTTTTGTGTTATCAGTTGCTTTTCCAATTGTTTCTTTTGTTTTACCTTTCGCTTGGTCCATTGCGCCTTTTGCTTTATCTTTATACTCACTCATAAGTTAATTAATCCTCCCTTTTCGTTATGTCTATCTATACCCAAACATAAGAAATGAAAACATCGTTTAATCGTTCTTTACTGTTTGCAACGTGGGGGTGCAATTGATACTATAGTTGTATCATTTACTTAGAAATTTTAGGGGGAATAAAATGGATTGGGCAGAACTAATTTCTTTAATAATTATTATTGCTTTATTATATGTCATATTAAACATTAGAAGACAAAATCAACTGCTTCAAAAACAATATTTTAAATTGTTAAAAAGTAGTGGTGAATTAGAATCTATTGCAACAGGCATTAGTGAAAAGCTTAATGAACAATCAGATGTTGAATGTATAAAAGAATTACGTGAAACATATGGCTTTTCTATGGTACAAGCGAAGCAAATTGTTGATAAGGCAAAATCAGAAGAGGTACATAAGGAAGAATAAAATAACATAGGAGATTCTTTTATTATATAAGAATCCATAGACCGTATCATTTTTTAGTCGTGTCTGTTTACTCTTTTTTAACATAAAAAATCCCCTAGAGTAGATTTTATTTTTAAGTGTCTACTTTAGGGGGAATATATTATAAAGAGAGAATCTCCTATCTTTTATAATCGGACGGTTTTAAATTTCTTTTCTAATTTTCGTACAGGAAGAGGCCTACTAAAATAAAATCCTTGCGCTTCTGAACAATTTTGCGAGGCCAGAAATTGTACGTGTTCCTCAGTTTCTACTCCTTCAGCAATGATTTTAATATTTAAGTTGTTGGCAACGTCGATAATTGACTTGATAATCGCTTTATTATTATCCGATAAATTCATCACAAATGATTTGTCGATTTTTAATCGGTCAACAGGAAATTTACTTAAATAGCTGAGTGAGCTATAACCTGTACCAAAGTCATCAATACTTACTTGGACACCGAGAGCTTTAATTTTATTTAAAGACTCAATTGTATGATTGGCATCTGATGTCATGCTTTCCGTGATTTCAATTTCTAAAAATTTTGGATCAAGTCCGGATTCTTCAAGAGCTTCTGCAATTGTTTCGTGTAAATCATTTTGGAGAAATTGTCTAAGGGATATATTGACGGCGACAGAAAGGTTCGGGAAATTATGTTCTTGCCACTTCTTTGTTTGTCTGCATGCTTCTTTTAGCACCCATTCACCAATTCTTACGATTAACCCCGTTTCTTCAGCGATAAAAATAAATTGATCGGGTGGAACGAGTCCGTGCTTTGGGTGATTCCACCGAACAAGAGCTTCAACGCCATTTATTTCGCCATCAATAATGTTCATTTTCGGTTGATAATAAAGTTCTAGTTCACCATAATCAATCGCTTTTCGTAAGTCGTTTTCTAAATGAATGCGGCTTATAATGGAATCGTGTAAATCTTTCGTATAAAATTTAAACGTATTTTTCCCACTTTTCTTCGCCTCATACATCGCAGCGTCCGCATTTTTGATCAACAATTCTTCATTCGTTCCATCTTTTGGGAAAGAGCTAATGCCGATGCTTGCGCTGACGTACAAGTCAAAGTGTTCCAGTTTAAATGGCTTTGCTAATTGCTTGAAAATATTTTTCGTTATTTCTTTTGCTTGTTTACGATTCGTATTTGGCAGAAGGGCGATAAATTCGTCACCACCTTGGCGTGAAATAATATCTTGTTCACGAAATGTCTGTTTAAAAAACTTCGTTACTTTTCGTAAAACTTTATCGCCTGTTATGTGACCTAAAGAATCATTAATGCTTTTAAACCGGTCAAGGTCAATAAATAAAATAGTAAACGTTTCATCCATTTCTTTTGCTTTTTTAATTTCTTTTCTTAATAAGGAAGTAAAGTGTGCACGATTAATTAATCCTGTTAATGTGTCATAGTGAGCCATATAATAAATCATATCTTCTGCTTTCTTTCGTTTTGTCATATCAATGACAGACCCGACAACTTCAACAATGTTTCCGTCTGTCGTGACAGGGGATAAAGTCATATTTAAATGCCTATCACCAAAGGCAAGTTCGCGACTAATAACGCGTCCCGAAAAGGCTTTTTCAATAATGTCCTTTAATTCCTTTTCATTGTCACTATTTAATAAATTAACGAAAGGTCTATCCCGGACATAGGCGGTTTCGAGATTTAGCAACTTTGCTAACTTACCTTCACTTAATGAAATAAAGAAATTGTCTTTATCTTTCACAACTTTAAAGACCCAGTTTTCAAGGTTTTTCACGACTTTTTTAAAGTCATTTTGCATGACTGCTTTTAGTTCGTTTTCAGCTTGAACTCTGTCCGTTATATCTGAACGAATGGAAATATATTGTTCCGGCTTTTTATCGCAATTAAGAACAGGAACAATTGTCGTATTCATCCAATAATATGTACCGTCTTTCGCTTTGTTACGGACTTCGCCATTCCACGTTTCACCACGGCCAATCGTTCGCCACATACATTTGAAAAAAGAATGTGGATGATAACCCGAGTTAATGATTCGGTGGTTTTGGCCAATCAATTCT
>DATGUM010000006.1:0-41395 GCA_035301345.1 Bacillota bacterium | reverse complement strand
TAAATATAAGAAAATACACCGCCATTAACACTGAAAATATTCCATTTTCACCTGAAGATATAAAAATGCTTGTGCTTATCTTTTTTGTGATAAACACAAGCATTTTTATTTGTTTGAGGCTAGTTTTGTCCCAGTCTCTTTTTTATTTAAAGTTATTTTCTTTTGTGTGATATGATACATACACAAATAAATTATTTGAAAGATATAGGAGTCGCTTATTATGTCACAGGAACATCTTTCGTTTGAACAGGAACAGAAGCGTACATATTTAATCATCGTTATTGTAGGGATTGTTTTAGCATCAATAAACTTACGGCCAGGAATGACCTCTGTTGGACCGTTAATGGGTATTATACGTGATGATATCGGCATTTCAAATTGGTCAGTCGGTTTGTTAACGAGTTTACCGCTATTAGCATTTGCGATTGTGTCGCCTTTCGTACCAACACTGTCAAGGAAATTTACGAATGAACTCACGATGATTATCGGACTAATCGTTATTTTTATCGGTATATCCATGCGTTCAGTCTCAATGATTGCGTTATTATTTATCGGAACGGCTTTCGTCGGTTTAGGCATTGCTATTTGTAACGTACTTTTACCTAGTTATGTGAAACAAGAATTTCCACTGAAAGCAGCGTTAATGACGAGTATTTACTCGACTGTTATGGCTATATTTGCGGGCATAGGATCTGGTTTAAGTGTCCCGTTAGCAATTGGTTTGGATTTAGGGTGGCAATTATCACTTGTCGCTTGGACGATTCCAGTTTTATTAGCTCTTATCATTTGGTTATATTTGTTCAAAAGAAAAGAAGCAAATAAATCGAGTGAACAATCAACGCATCCATCGACTGAAAGCAAAGGCGTTTGGAAAGATAAACTCGCTTGGGATGTTGCTCTCTTTATGGGACTCCAGTCTGTGTTGTTTTACGTTATTGCTTCTTGGCTACCCGAGATTTTACTTAGTCACGGGTTAAGTAGACATGCGGCAGGTTGGTTATTATCATATACGTTAACAATCGGCTTACCAGTCAGTTTCTTCGTTCCAGTCATTGCCAATCGACTGAAAAATCAAAAGATTATTGTGTTTTTACTCGGACTCGTTGCTCTATTAGCAATTTCAGGATTAATCTATGGGCAATCGTTTTTAATTCTTTTGCTCAGCGTTACGTGTATGGGAATTGTTTTAAATAGTAATTTCTCTTTAGCATTAACATTGCTAGCATTTCGTGCGAAAAATGCTCAAGATGCTGGAGAATTATCAGCTATGGCACAATCTATCGGATATTTCCTAGCAGCTATCGGCCCGGTTTTTATTGGTTTTCTTTTTGACGTGTTTCATACGTGGACGGTTCCCCTTTATGCATTGATCATTATTACTTGTTTAGCAGTATTCTTCGGGTTGCGCGCAGGGGAAGATAAATATATTTTCCATTAATAATATATGTGAGTGCTAATAAAAGTATTGGCAAACACTTTATTCATCATGTATAATTATAAATTTCGTCTATCCTTTCATTGTTATGATAAAAAGAGTATAATAGGGAGAGGATGATGAAAGGGGTTGTATAAATGTCATTTGCCCGAGGTCCGAAAGAACCAGTAGAAGAAGTCGATACGAATGTATGGGTATGCACAGGAGAATCATGTCAAGGTTGGATGCGCGAGTCATACAGCTTTGAAAAAGAACCAGAATGTCCACTATGTGAATCTGAAATGGTTCAAGAAGTACGTGTATTACCTAAATTGACATAGTTATTAATTATATAAAATGATTCATTTGATGAATGATTTAAAAGTGGAAAGAAAAAACATACGGTTGTGTTTGTCAGAAATGAATGATAAGCGCAGTCGTATGTTGTTTTTTATTAAAATGTTATTGATTTTTTATAGAAATCATTGTAGAATGAATTTACAGAATATTAAGGTAACTTAATATTAAGGGGGTGGATTGGAAATGTTAACTGTAAAAATGTTGAAGCCATATTACATTAAAGCAGATTCGAATCATGTACAAGTTATTTTAGCTTATCAATACTTTTCAATTTTAATTGAAGGGCATGTGTATCATTTTGTTCCGAGAGAAGCGAAAGAGATTAAAATCAATCGCCAAACGAAAGAAATCGTAAACAAAGATGCTAAATTCTCTTTTCAGAAAGGTAAAGACATCATTCGTATAGCGATGACAGATTTAATTTCCCTTCCAGATTTCCTCACACAATTAAATGGGATTGTAGAGTCGTATTATGCATCTAAAGTCGAAAAAATAGAGAGAACGGCTGAAGATGACGAAGCGTTAGAACGACTATTCAATCAACTCGAAAAGAAAAATGTTAAGCGTTTAATTGATCAAGCGCTTGATAAGAGAGATGAAAAGGAGTTTTTATCGTTGTCAAAATTGTTATAAAAAGAAGCACATCTATTACAATAGATATGCTTCTTTTTTGTTTAATTTTCTTCTGTTTGTTCTTCATTTACTGTCTCTTCATCAACATCTTCTTGCGTATAAATATCCTCTAAAATGTCTGCGACTGTTGCAGCTGCTAAAGAACTCGTACCGATATGCTCTGAGTGTTCGACCATAAGAGCAATGATTAAGTCTTTAGAGTCTGTCGGGTAACCAACGAACCAACCGTTCTCATGACCGACAGAGTCTGCAGCAGATTTAAGTTCTGCAGTACCTGTTTTACCCGAAACAGCAAAATTCTCTTTATTTGCTCGTTTTGCTGTACCGTTCGTAACGACTCTTCTGAGAGAATCTTGTAAATATGTTGCATGTTCATCTGACAGTAGGTTTTCTTTCCATACTTGCCCTTTTTCCTCAGATAATAAAAGCGTCGGCTTTACCATGTCACCATGATTTAAAATAGGCGCGTAAGCAAGAGCAACATGTAAAGAACTTATTTCTACTTGTGCTTGTCCATAACTCGTGTTTGCTAAATCAACTTCATTTTCAATCGTTCCTGTTGAAGAAATAGTAGACGTTCTAAATGGATATATGAAAGGGAAGTCTTCTTCAAAGCCGAACGATTTTAGTCCTTCAGTATATTTATCAACACCCATATTCACAGCTTTCATCGCAAAGTATATGTTGTCAGAGCGAACGAGCGCATCGTCAAGGTCGACGGGTCCGTGAGAGGTAGAAACACGACGTACTTGGTAATTGCCCCATCCTTCTTTCCCCCATGTTAATCCATTAATTGTTACGCCTTCATTCGGGTCTAGTGTTCCGTTCGTTAACCCGATAATACCTGTAATTGGTTTAAAGATTGAACCAGGTGCATAAGTGGCGGTGAATCGATTAATTAACGGCTGCTTCGGATCGTTCTCAAGGTCAGCCCGTGTCGATTCATTCATCATATAAACGAAGTCGTGTGGGTCAAATCCAGGACTACTAACGAGTGCAATCGTTTCTCCGGTTTCTGGGTGCACAGCTGCGGCAGTACCTGCTTCTTTGTTGTATGCGTCATAAATTTTTTCTTGAACATTTATGTCGATCGTTAACTCAACGTTCTCACCATTTTTTACTTGTTGTTCTGCGATTGTAAATTGTTCATTTTCATCGTTTGTCACAATGACTTTTAACCCTTTTTCTCCACGTAGCTTATCTTCAAAGAGTAGTTCGGCGCCCCGTTTTCCGATTGAATCTGTCGGTAAGTATCCTTTATCTTTATAGTCCTCAAGCTCTTCTGCATTCACTTGACCGATGTAGCCGATTAAGTGTGAAGCAGCTTTACCAGCAGGATAAATTCTACCAGTCACTTCACGGTTCGTAACCCCATCAATTGTCCACAATTCATCAAGTGATGTCATATTATCTGCGGTAAGCTTTTGCAGTGGGACGAATAGATGTGGTTCAACCCAGTCTTGTTGTAACGTTTGATTGATTTTATCTATATTTGTATTTAATAATTGGGCTAATCTTTCTTTCGCTTGGTCTGAAGCGTGTTCGAATTTTTCAGGAATGACTCCCACTTCATAAACTGTATCATTCATTGCAAGGGGCATTCTGTTTCTATCAAGTATTTCTCCGCGTTTCGGAAGCTCCTCTTGTACAGCTACTTTCCCGCCATTTTTCAATTCTGGGAAAATAAAACCCTCATCCCAATCGATATACCATTCATTCTTTTTATCTTGCTCTTCTAATAAAAGAGTAGCATCGTATGTAAAATCTGTTGGACCTGCAACTGTAGTCATTTCAACGTGGAAAGTAATAATTATTTCCCCGTTCTTTTTCGCTGTTTTAAGCTCGCTTTTTGATAATGGCTCAAATGTTACATTTAAATCATCAATCGCAAGGTCACTGTAAATCTTTTCGAATCGCTCAGTGAATGCGTCTTGATCAAAAGAGTCTCGAGCGTTTGCAGACATATAATCATACATTTGTGAAAATGATTGATCGTTCCAATGGTCAACGAATGATTCAAAGCGTTTATTCGGTTGAGAGTTGCTCGAACAGGCTGTTATTAAAAGTATAAATATTATTGCAAATAATAATAATATCCGCTTGCGCATACGTGTCTCCCCTTACAAAATCATCTTTATCAATTATATTATAACACCTTTTCGCTCTCTCTGATATATACAGGTAACGATTTGACATATAAAAGTAACATGAAAGTAAATATTGATTTACTTCGAATGTGGTATGATATAAAATGATAGACATAAATAGTTGAGCAATTTACTTGAAAAACAAAAAAAGCTCAAAATTAAAAACTGATTGTTAGTCATTTAAGCGAAGTATTCAGACATGAGTAGCAATAGAATGTTTAAACAGAGTGAAAATAGGTTAATTAACTAATGATGTTCAAAGTGAGCATTTATATAAAGAGGTGTTTTAATTTGGTCATTGAACAAGAAAAATATGGTGAAATTTTAACGGAAATTATTCACCGTACGAATGAAGAAGAAATCCGTACATCCGAGCAATTAATCCGAGCATTAATTGACGAATTAAAAATGAAAAATAAAGCGTCATAAATATAACGTACCTCAAACGTAATACATAATAAAGTTTGATAATAAGTAATCTTAAAGAGCTTATCATCCGTAACTGTGTGAGGGGAGGATTTATCGTATGAAGATCATTCGTGCAGAAGATTATAATCAAATGAGTGATTTAGCTTGTGAAAAAATAATCGAAACGTGTCAAACAGTTAAACGGCCAGTATTTGGCCTTGCAACAGGAGACACACCGAATGGACTTTACGAGAGACTTATTCAAAAGTATGAACAAAAAGAAGTGTCGTTCGAACATGCCACGACTTTTAACCTTGATGAATATGTCGGTTATTCTAAAGAACATTCAAAAAGCTATCACTATTATATGAGTGAACGACTGTTTAATCATATTAATATACGTGAAGATCATGCGCACGTCCCGAACGGAGCGGCACTTAACTTACAAGAAGAATGTGTATCTTATGAACAGAAAATTAAAGAAGCAGGAAGAATCAATATCCAATTACTAGGCTTAGGTGCAAATGGGCACATCGGATTTAATGAGCCAGGCACACCATTTGATAGCCGGACTGAAGTAGTCTTTCTAGCGGATTCCACCCGTCAATCGAATGCGAGATTCTTTCCTTCGATCGAAGATGTTCCTAAAACAGCTATTTCAATGGGAATTGGGACGATTATGGAAAGTGAAGAAATTTTACTGCTCGTTTCAGGGGAACAAAAAGCTGATATATTAGCTCACGTTCTAAATAGTGAACCGTCTGAGGAGTTTCCAGCGACTGTATTACATAATCATGAAAAAGTAACGATTATTGCAGATAAAGGAGCACTTTCAAAAGTAAAAGGTTTTTAATTGAACCACAGAGATTTTTGAAAAAGTCTGTGGCTCAATCATAGATTAGTGAGAAGAAGGAACTTCTTTCTCGATATACTTTTGATCGAGCGGCTGAATAGACGCATTGTCGCTCGTTAAATTGACAATCCACTCTTTAAATGCGGTCGACTCATCTGTTTCTACGTAGACGATAAATTCAACATCATCCGCATAATTAATTGCATGGAGAATGTGGGGCGACTGCCTGATTTCATTTTCTAACATGCCGAGTAGTGTGTAGTCAACAGTAATGGAGAAGCCGTCTGTTAAAATACGTTCAACAACACCAGTCGCTTGTATCGCTTGAGAGGTTGCTTTTCCGTAAGCACGAATGAGTCCGCCGGCGCCTAATTTGATGCCGCCAAAGTAGCGAGTGACGACAACAACTGTATCTTTAAGCTGCTGTTTTTTTAGAACTTCTAGCATCGGTACACCAGCTGTGCCACTAGGCTCACCGTCGTCATTTGCTTTTTGAATGTTATCATGTTCGCCGATCATATAAGCTGAGCAGTTATGAGTTGCATCGTGATGTTTCTTTTTAATTTCATCGATAAATGCGATTGCATCTTCTTCAGTTTCAGCTCGCCTAATGTAGCCGATGAACCGTGACTTTTGAATGTTTAACTCATTTGAGCCGTTCTCATTAACAGTAAGATATCTTTTTAACATATGTAAGGACTCCTTTTTAAAATGTCATGTAAATGGGTCTTTATGATTTACGTGGTAGTGATTAATCAACTCGCTCTCATTATACCAATAGGTAGGTGAAAGACAATGACTGGGAATATGAAAGAGAAATGGAATAAAGAAGTGCTTGACGGTGTTATTAATGATATGGTTGACGTAGTAGAGAAGAGTAAAGATGAAGTCTATTACATTACTGAAGAAGCACGCAGCGAATATGAAAGATTAACGAAAGAATTAGCAGAAATCCGTGAGAAAGTTGCAAGTTATATAGAAGAGAACGACTCATTAGAAAGGGAAGTAAGTGTTTCTCGTAAACAACTGTCTTACGTCAGTCAACGATTCGATAAATATTCTGAAGATGAAATTAGAAATGTTTACGAACGCACACATGACTTACAAACGCAATTAGTCGTTATTCGTGAAGAGGAAAGGTCACTACGTGTCAAGCGTAATGACATCGAAAGACGGCTCATATCGCTTGAAGAAACAGTAGAGCGTGCAACAGGTATATTAAACAAAACAACAGTGATTTTAACGTATTTAAATGACGAAATAAAACAAGTTAATACATTAATAAAAGATGCAGAAGATAAACGGGCCTTTAGCTTAAAAATTATCGAGGCACAGGAAGAAGAACGAAAGAAGATTTCTCGAGAATTACACGATGGTCCGACGCAAATGCTTGCGAACATTTTATTAAGGTCAGAAATTGTTCACCGGACATTAGATAAAAAAAGTATTACAGAAGCGAAGTCAGAATTAAAAGATGTTCAAGAAATGATTCGTCAGTCGATAAATGAAATAAGACATATTATTTATGATTTACGACCGATGGCATTAGATGATCTCGGACTCATTCCGACGTTGAAAAAGTATATTGAAACATCAAGGGAGTTTCATCAAGTCGACATTAATTTTTCGCCTGTCGGAAGTTTTGAACGATTACCTGCAAAATATGAAGTAGCTTTTTTCAGACTCATCCAAGAATCCGTACAAAATGCGATTAAACATGCGGAACCGCAACTAATAGAAGTACTCCTGCAAATGACAGATTATGAAGTCATTATCGTCGTAAAAGATGACGGCATAGGATTTGTTAAGGAACAAAGTAAGCTTAAGTCATTTGGGTTAATGGGGATGAGAGAACGTGTAGAAATGTTAGGAGGATCATTTAAAATATCTTCTGAACGAGGTGAAGGCACTCACGTCTTAATGAAAATACCATTGTCCTATGATTAATCGGTTACTTAATTTTTTTACATTAATACCTAGACAAAAAATATACAAAAGCAAATATGTTAAATATGGATTTTAGTAAAGGATGGAAAATACTATGACAAAAGAAGCGATTGAGCAAACGAATCAAGTGGAAGTTGTAATTATTGATGATCATAAACTTTTTCGTGAAGGAGTTAAGCGGATCTTAGAGTTTGAACCTTCATTAAAGATAGTAGCTGAAGGTGGCGACGGAAATGAAGCGGCTGAACTCGTCGCGACGTATAACCCTGACGTCGTTCTGATGGATATTAATATGCCAGATGTAAATGGCATTGAAGCGACAGCAGATCTCGTACAAAAATTCGATGCGAAAGTTATTATTTTATCGATTCATGATGATGAAAATTATGTTACACACGCACTGAAAACAGGTGCTATGGGATACTTGTTGAAAGAGATGGATTCAGAGTCTCTCGTTGAAGCCATTCAAGTCGTCAATGAAGGTGGATCATACTTACACCCGAAAGTAACACACAACCTCGTTAAAGAATATCAAAGGCTATCTAACGAAGGTGGACAGGCTGGACTTGCTGGAGCAGATAGTATTTCTGAGCCGCTACACGTTTTGACGAAACGTGAGTGTCAAGTGTTGCAATTACTTGCCGATGGAAATAGTAACCGTAGTATTTCTGAAGAACTATATATTTCTGAGAAAACGGTTAAAAACCACGTAAGTAATATTTTACAAAAATTGAAAGTGAATGACCGTACACAAGCTGTCGTCATGGCTATTCGAAATGGTTGGGTAAAGATTAAATAATTTACAATATAATTTTGACAACCATTTTTCTAATCGCTATACTGTAACGAATAACATGTTAGATTAGGAGAAAATAATCAATGAAAACAGTTATATTATCTGATAGTACGGCGTATATTCCGCAAACGTTACGTGAAACTTATGATATTCATACGATACCGTTAAGTGTCGTTTTTGGACAAACATCATATAAAGAAGAAGTAGATTTATCGACAGAAGCATTTTATGAAAAAGTGAAAGTGTCAGAAGCGTTACCGACGACGTCACAACCGTCAGTTGGTGACTTTGTCGAGACATACGAATCACTTGCTGAAACATATGATTCGATTATATTTATTCATATATCGAGCGAATTGAGCGGGACGGGTCAATCAGCACAAACGGCTAAAACACTCGTTGAAGGTGTTGATATTCATATATTTGATTCGAAATATAGTGCGATTCCTCAAGGATTTTTTGCGATAGAAGCGGCTAAATTAGCGCAAGAAAATAAGTCGCCAGAACAAATATTAGCACATTTAGAACAATTAAGAGAAAAAGTTCGTGCGTATTTTATGGTAGATGACTTGAGCCATTTACAGCGTGGTGGAAGGATTAGTAACGCCCAAGCTGTTTTAGGTAGCTTATTAAAAGTGAAACCTATTCTTCATATAGATGAAGGGTTGATCGTTCCGTATGAAAAAATACGAACACGAAAGAAAGCATTGAATAAAATTGTGCGAATGCTTGAAGACGACCTCGAGAAGGACGCTGTTGAACAAGTGTGCTTTATTCACGGGAATGATGAAGCTTCGGCTATCGATTTAGAAAAGCAATTTAAAGAAAAATTCCCGACAATTGATACGTTTATTAGCTATTTTGGACCTGTCGTTGGGACTCACCTAGGTGAAGGTTCAATAGGTATTGCTTGGTTACTAAAATAAATTTAACATACTTAGCTTCTACTTCATTTTGCGAGTAGAAGCTTTTTTATAAAAAAATTAATGTACAAGGAGATTAGCGATGGAAAATCAATCAACAAAACATTCCCCTCATATGTTAAATCGTATGAACGTTCACCCACTTGCCGAACGATTCGATAGTAAACTTTTACTCCGACATGAAATACCTCTACCAAACCACACACTTCAACGACTCATTTCTGAAAAAGTCATCCACACTGAGCAATCAATCATCCGTTTTCGCGGGCGCATCAAATGTATGCGTTGTGGCAACGAGAATAAAAAAACATTTGCTCATATACCGTGTGCACGTTGTTGCAAAACTCACCATTACTGTCGTCAGTGCATTGAGATGGGTCGCGTACTCACTTGTGAACCTCTTTATTACGTAAAAGATTTAGAAAGAAATGTTCAGCGCATTCCATCTGCTTGTCAGTGGCAAGGCAAATTGACAGATGCTCAGCAAAAAGCGGCTGATAGAATTATTGAAGCAATTGACAAAAAAGAAAAGGAACTGCTTATTTGGGCTGTCGCCGGTTCTGGGAAAACAGAAGTGCTTTTTCCGAGTATTGAGTATGCACTAGCTAAAGGTTACCGAACGTGTGTAGCAACTCCACGGGCTGACGTCGTCCGTGAGTTACTTCCGCGACTAGAAGAAGCGTTTCCACGTGTACTGATTGACGGTTTGTATGGAGGCGCTAGTAAAAGTGAATCAGGTGCCCAGTTAGTCGTAGCGACGACACATCAGTTGATTCGATTCAAGCATTCGTTTCAACTCATGATTATTGATGAAATTGATGCATTTCCTTATACAGACGACCCAATGCTCCCATTCGTAACGAAACGAGCCCGTAAACAATCGGGAACGACTGTTTATTTAACGGCTACTCCGCGTAAAGACTTACAGAAACGTGTCAGAAGAAAGCAACTCCCACATATATTTATTCCTGTTCGTTACCATAATCACCCACTGCCAGTCCCTCAACTAATAAGTGACTATTCTCTTAAAAAACAATTGAATAAAAACGACGTTCCGACTGTTATTTTTAAATTTTTACATAATCGCGACGTAAGTTCGAGACAATTACTCATATTTGTCCCGACGATAAAGATGGCTGAACATTTACGACCTTTACTCATAAAAGAATGTATCCGTCGCAAGCTGATTAAAAATGCTGA
The DNA here is from genome assembly GCA_035301345.1 of Bacillota bacterium. Lineage (GTDB taxonomy): Bacteria > Bacillota > Bacilli > Bacillales > Amphibacillaceae > CALAMD01. The sequence continues at coordinate 30,714 of DATGUM010000006.1, read as the reverse complement.
TGAAATAGCTTCCGTTCACGCAGAAGACGAATTACGCGAACAGAAAGTTGAACGGTTTCGTCGTAAGGAGATTCAATTGTTAATAACGACGACTATCTTGGAAAGAGGCGTTACATTCCCATCAGTTGACGTGATTGTTTTATGCGCAGATCACGTCGTCTTTGATGAAGCGGCACTCGTGCAAATTGCTGGCAGAGCAGGTAGAAGTGTAAACGATCCGAAAGGTCACGTATTATTCGTCCATTCTGGTCGAACGCATGCACTTGATGAAGCTGTTCAATCCATTAAGCAGATGAACCGACGAGGAGGCTTTTTATTATGACTTGTTTATGGTGTTTTGAACAACTAGCAAATACTATCAATTGGCAATCTTTTTTCACATTACGTGAGCAGAACACATTTTGTGACGATTGTTTGCATCAACTAAAACGAATCGAAGGAGATGTTTGTTCACGTTGTTTTAGAGAGTCTACTGTCAACGTTTGTTCAGATTGTCACACGTGGGAAAAGCAACGCGCGTGGAAAGATGTTTTAACGAAAAATGTGAGCGTATTTCATTATAATGAGATGATGAAGCAAATGATTGCTAAATGGAAATATCGAGGCGACTATGTGCTTACGGAAGGTTTTCGTCATTTATTTAAAAAGCAATTCAATGAACACTTTAGGGACATTTGGCAAAAGGCATATATCGTTCCAATCCCTTTAAGTGACGAGCGATTAGAAGAGAGATCATTCAATCAAGCACAAGTATTAACGCAATTTTTACCGCGAACAAAAGAGATACAGTTAACGCGTGTTCACCATGAGAAGCAAGCGAAAAAAACACGTCATGAGCGATTAACAATAAAAAATCCATTTATTTTACGAGAAAAGGTAAACAAACCGGTCATTCTTGTCGATGATATATATACAACAGGAATTACTTTGCGCTATGCAGCGAGAACATTAAAGAATGCTGGTTGTCCAGCTGTGTACTCGTTCACACTAGCACGAGGTTAAATATGGTATAATAGGTATATTATAAGGCTTACTATGGAGGAACTAACGATGACTCAATTAGCAAATTGCGCTCGTTGTAACGAAGTGTTCGTTAAACAATTAAGAGATATTTGTAAAAAATGCTTCGATCAAGAGGAAGAAGCTTTTCGTACAGTATATAATTTTTTAAGAAAAAGAGAGAATCGCCAAGCGCGAATGATGGAAATTGTTGAAGCGACTGGTGTTGAGGAAGAATTGATTACGAAATTTATCCGCGAACAGCGGTTGTTAACGTCAAATTTTCCTAACTTGTCATATCCGTGTGAACGATGTGGTACGGATATTACGACAGGGAAAGTTTGTGACGAATGTTCGCAATCAATTATTCAGACGTTTACAGCATCAGAGCGTAATGAGGAACAAAAAATTAATCGTGGACAAGACGAAGAAGAGATTAGCGTTTATTACACGTTTGATAAAGATAGAAAGAAGTAAAAATGGTTTAAAGGAGTGAGGGACATGAAGATATTTGGTCCGGGTCAATCTCGTTTAAGTGCTTATCAAAATCAACGTACTTATCAAGTTGACCAACAGAAGAAAGCAGTTAAAGAAGATCAACTACAAATTTCTAAAGAAGCGAAAAATTTACAAAAAGGGACACAATCAACAAATCGTGACCTTTATATTAAACAGATAAAACATGACGTAGAAACGGGAAATTACTCTGTCGATGTTGATAAAACTGCACAGAAACTAATGAATTACTGGTCAGGACAATAAGTAAAGGGTGAATGTTAACTGTGACGATAAACACAATTATTCAAGCGTTAGAACAGTTGTTGCGTATTCACGAATCGTTATTGCTCACATCAAAAGAAAAGACTGAGATTATTAAGCGCGGCGAACCTGATCAATTGCAGTCTGTTATTTTGAAAGAGTATAAAATTATTCAGCAACTTGAACAAGCTGAGGCAAAGAGAGAGAAAGCTGTTGACGATTGGTTTGCTGAACAAGGGGAAGTAGCGTCGAAAACGATAAGTGAGATGCTAGGGCGCATGACAGATGAACAGGAAAAAGAAGTTCTCCTCTCACATATGGTTCGATTAACAGAAAAGATAACTGAGCTTAAAAGTCAGGAGCATTTAAATAAAGAGTTACTACAGCAATCACTTAAATTCGTCCAACTATCACTATCAACGATGAATCCTTCACTCGGAAACTTTAACTACGGAAATGAAAATAAGCAAGCAACAAATCGTTCGGTATTTGACTCAAAAGCATAAAGACATTGTAAAAGGAGTATTTATATGAGTACATTTCACGGGCTAGAAATGGCCAAACGAGCATTAGCCGCTCAACAAGCAGCTTTATATACGACAGGACATAACATTTCAAATGCACATACAGATGGTTACTCAAGACAGCGTGTAAACTTTAATGCTGATATCGCTTTTCCACCAGGCTCACGAAATAGTCCGAAAATTGCCGGACAACTCGGAACAGGTGTTGACGTAGGAGCTATTCAGCGGATTAGAGACCAATTTCTAGATACACAATTTCGTACGGAAAATAGTCGTGATGGCTACTGGAGTTCACAGCGTGCAACACTTAGTCGTTTAGAAGACTTATTAAATGAACCGTCAGATAGTGGACTGTCAAAAACAATGAAACAATTTTGGCAATCACTTGAAGATTTATCAGTGAATCCGGAGAACTCTGGGGCTCGCTCAGTCGTAAAGGAACGTGCAGTGGCTGTTGCGGACACATTTAATTATTTATCAGATACATTAAAATCTATTCAAGCAGATTTAGGCGATGAAATTAAAATAACAGCAGAACGTGTAAATGTTTTGCTCAAAGATATTAACGATTTAAACAAGCAAATTAAGCGACTAGAACCACATGGATATTTACCGAATGATTTATATGATGAAAGAGATCGTTTAGTCGATGAACTTTCAGAAATGGTAAATATTAAAGTGCATACGTCAGATAGTGGTGGAGATGCTTTAACGATTGCCGAAGGTGTATATTCGATTGAACTTTTAGATGCGAACGGAAATTCACTCGGAGACAATGATGAAAAAGTATTTTTAATTGATGCGTCAGTTGACGATTTAGATGTTGCTGAGAATGAATTTGGGATTATTTTTGATGAAGATGATGGCTATGGCTTTACAGTAGCTGATTCTGATGATTCCTCAATTGCTTATTTGTATGAGTTTAAACATTTCAAACAGACGGGTACGTTAATCGGTCTCGTTGACTCTTATTATCAATATGAAGGACAGTCGGAAACGACAATGAGTATTCCGGAAATTTCTGAGAAGTTAGATAAGCTAGCTAAAGAATTTGTTGAAGCCTTTAATGAACAACATCGAGCAGGTTATGATTTTGATGGTAATGAAGGGATTGATTTCTTTGATCCTAGTGGTGTCACAGCAGGTAGTATCTCAGTTGCAGAAGCTATCTTAAAAGACCCAAATAAAATTGCTGCAGCTGGTAAACGAGGAGACGATGGAGAGGCACTCGTTGGGGACGGAGATAATGCACTTGAGTTATCACGTGTTTTTGATCAATCTATTGATGATTTAGATAACCAGTCGGTAACTAACTTTTATGAATCTTTAATCGGTGATATCGGTGTGTCGGCAGAAGAATCAATTCGTCGTCAAGAAAACACAGCGACGCTCTTATCACAAGTTGAAAACCAGCGATTATCAGTTAGTGCTGTATCACTGGATGAAGAAATGACGAACTTAATTAAATTCCAGCACGCATATAACGCAGCAGCGCGTAGTATGACGTCAATGGATGAAATGCTTGATCGTATTATAAATAATATGGGATTAGTAGGAAGGTAGGGTAAAAATATGCGTGTCACACAAACGATGCTTTCAAACAATATGTTACGTAACTTAATGAACGGCCAATCAAAAATGGATAAGTATATGGAACAATTGTACACAGGTAAAAGAATCTCACGTCCTTCTGATGATCCAGTCATTGCTATGAAAGGGATGCATTATCGCGGACAAGTGACAGAAGTCGAACAATATAAGCGAAACTTATCAGAAGTTCATAACTGGATGGATAACGCAGATGCTGGTCTTGATAAAATGAACTTAGCGATGCAACGTATTAGAGAATTGACTGTCCAAGCGAGTACGACGACGTACGATGATGATGCACTTAAAAGTATTAAAGAAGAAGTGAGTCAATTAAAAGAGCAATTAAGAGAAATTGTCAATACGAATGTTAACGGCAAATATATTTTTAACGGTAAAGATACGTCAACGCCACCGATGGACGAAGACGGGAACATTACATTTAATGATGAGGATGTCATGATTGAAATTTCTAAAGGGAACGAATTAGCGGTCAATGTTCGATTACAAGATATTTTCCATCCAGAAGACGGAAACACAATTATTGAAGGTATTGATAGCTTGTTAGATAAATTAGAAGCAGGTCATTCAGAAGATTTAGTTGAAATTGGTAACACGTTAGAAGTGTTAGATAAACATGCGAGTAACATTATTAACGTACGCGCTGACTTAGGTGCGCGCATGAACCGTGTCGAACTCATTGAAAATCGGATTGATGAACAAGAAGTGATTGCTAAAAAGACGATGTCTGAAAACGAAGACGTTCATTTTGAAGAAGCGATTACTAATTTAATCACACAAGAAACGTTGCACCGTGCAGCATTAGCTGCTGGGTCACGAATTATTCAACCGAGCTTAGTTGATTTTCTAAGATAAAGAAAAGTGATACCCACACGTGCTCATGTGTGGGTTTTCTTCATTGCGATTATAAAGGGGGGAATATATATGCAAATGCCACAAATTGTCATTGAATCGCAAATGGGGCGAATTAGTATTGAGCAACCACAAGGTGTTCAAGAAATTTCTCAGCCGAAAGCTGACTTATCGATTCAGCAACCGCAAGCGACGATGCATATGCAGACGACACCTGGTCGTTTAACGATTGATCAGACACAAGCATGGGAAGAGGTAAACCTTGTTTCAGCATTGAGACAGACAGAGCGAATCGTAGCGGACGCTAAACAGGCGGTACAAGCAGGGACAGCGAGACGTGCGGAACAAGGCGATCAATTGATGCGAATTGAAAATGGTGGCGACCCAATTAAAGACCAAGCAGTCATAAATGGGCACGATCAAATGAAATCGATCAGTTTAAAATATATTCCTTCTCCGTTCGCTGTGAAGATTGATTACGAACCATCTAAACTTGATATAAATATTCAAGCGAACCGACCGATAATTGATGCACAACAGAACAAACCGATCGTTAATTATAATCGCGGACACGTACAAATTGGTATGGAACAATATCCGTCATTAACGATTGACTATATAAATTTATTTTCTGAACGAGCATGAACGAAAGAAAGGGTCGATTTTTAACTTATGAAATTACAAACGAAATACGTCGGAGCAGTTGACGTTAAAGAAGAAAAAATCATTAACTTTCCATTCGGGTTACCCGGCTTTGAAAAAGAAACATCGTTTGTTTTATTAGAATTGCCAGGTAATCCAATCTTTCAAACGTTACAATCAGTAACGAATGAAAACTTAGCGTTTATCGTTATACATCCTTATCATTTATATAAAGACTATGAGTTTAAGCTTGACCAAACGATTCAAGACCATTTAAAGATTCAGGAGCAAGCTGATGTTTTCGTTTTAACGATTGTTACTTTAAAGCAACCATTTGAACAGAGCACAATTAATTTAAAAGCACCGATTATTATTAATGAAAAAGAGATGCTAGCAAAGCAGTACGTTTTAGTAGATGATGCGTACGAAACGAAGGCACCTTTACACGTCGAAACGGATGAGGATGAGTCTAAAGATGCTCGTACTTAGTAGAAAGATTAAGGAATCGATTATGATTGGTGAGGAGATAGAGATTAAAGTGCTTGCGATTGAAGGTGATCAAGTGAAATTAGGTGTAGAAGCGCCGAAATCAGTTGATATTTACCGAAAAGAAATATACGTAGCCATTAAAGAGGAAAATAGCGAAGCAGCAGAAATTAGCCAAGATATGGTTGAACTTTTAAAAAATCAAAGTTAATTATGAGAAAAGATAAAGAAATGCGAATTTGTTCCGATATATAAAGAAAGAACACGGGGCAAGGAGTTGCATACTTATGCAAGTAGATAATGTAAGTGTAAATACTCAAGTAACGAGCAACCAAGAATTTATTAAACAATTTACATCAGCAGGAAAGCAAACATTAAGCAATGATAACCATAAAGAGCAACAAGAGTTCAGTAAAAAAGATGTTGAAACAGCCGTTGAGCAATTAAATGAGATTACAGAGACTTTAGATACGCGTTTAAAGTTTGCTTATCATGAAGAGCTTAACGAATATTATGTGACGGTTATTGATCCGTTAACAGATGAAGTGATTAAAGAAATCCCACCGAAAAAAATGCTCGATATGTACGCAGCAATGGTCGGTTTTGTAGGTATTTTAATCGATGAGAAAATTTAAAGGAGTGTTTCAAATATGGTAATGCGTGTTGGCGGAATAGCCAGTGGTATGGATATAGAGTCAATGGTAAACAAGTTAATGGAAGCGGAAAGAATGCCACTGACGAAAATGCAACAAGATCGAACGAAAATAGAGTGGCAACGAGATGCTTTTCGCGATGTGAATCGTTCATTATTAAACTTAGAAACATCATTAAGAAATATGCGTTTGCCAAGTAACTACTTGCAGAAAACAGCCGTATCATCACAGCCAAATGCTGTTACAGCAACTGGTTCACCATCAGCATCAGACGGCTCTTATAATATTAAAGTTTCTCAGTTAGCGACAAATGAAATTCAAACGAGTGAAGAGATTGAAAAAGACCATACATTTCAAGCTGGAGAGATTACAATTAAAACGTATGACGAAGATGGGAATGACTTAGTTCATACAGTGGAAGTGAAAGAAGGCGATACGTTAGATCAAGTCGTTCGAAAGTTAAACGATAATGACGTAAACGTACGTGCTTTTTATAATGAGCAATCCGGGCAAATTGTTATGGAAACAACTCGAACGGGTATTTATAATGAAGGTGGCAATGAAATAACAGTTTCTGGATTGAGTATGTCGCGTGTGAAAGCTGCAACAGATGCTAAATTCACTTATAATGATGGACTCGAATTAACATCACGAGATAACAATTATCAGTTAAATGGAATTAACTTATCTTTCCATGATGTAACGCCAGATAATAGTAATGCACGGATTACGATTGAAAATGACGTTGAAGATGCATTTGATAAAATTGTCGCATTTGTTGATCAGTATAATGAAGTTGTTGAACAACTAAATGCATCACAGATGGAAGAAAAACATCGTGACTTCCCGCCATTAACAGAAGAACAGAAGAAAGATATGTCAGAAGATGAAATTAAAAAGTGGGAAGAAAAAGCACAGAGTGGTGTAATTCGTGGAGAAGCTGCCATCGTAAACGGTTTACAGTCGATGCGAAACGCTTGGTATCAATCGGTTGATACAGGTTCAGACATAAAGAGTATGCCACAAATCGGTATTACGACGACAACAAATTATCGTGACGGTGGAAAACTTATAATTGATGAAGATAAATTGCGTGATGCTTTAAGGGAAGATCCAGAAGGTGTGCAAAATTTATTCGCTAATTCAAGCGATGGTGAAGAGCGCGGAATTGCGAACCGATTAACTGATTCAATTAACCGTACAATGAAAGAGATTGATAAAAAAGCAGGGAAAGAATTCCATACACTTGAAAACTATAGTCTCGGACGAGAAATGAAAGATATTAATGAACGAATTTCCCGTTTTGAACAACGTCTACTTGATGTAGAAAATCGTTATTGGAATCAATTTACACAGATGGAAAAAGCGATTCAACGACTTAATGATCAGTCAGCACAACTGTTTTCACAATTTCAATAATTAAAATCATATAAATGTTTAATGGTTTAACATTTAAAAGGAGTGACGGATATGGCTTCAAGAGCAGCGTATCAGACATACCAAAATAATGCGGTAAATACAGCGTCAGGCGGCGACTTAACGTTGATGCTATATAATGGGTGTATTCGTTTTATTAAACAAGCGATGAAAGATATTGAGGCGAATCATTTTGAAAGTAAAAATACACATATTCAAAAAGCGCAAAATATTATTCAAGAACTCATGTTGACACTCGATCCAGCGATTGAATTATCAAAACAAATGATGCCAATTTATGATTATATTAATTTTCAACTTCAAGAAGCTAATATTAAAAATGATCGTGGGTCGCTAGAAGAGGCACTTGAGTTTGTAACAGAGTTTCGCGATACGTGGAAACAAGTGATTGCACAAACGCGAAAAGCTGAATATGCTCAAGGTGCACAAGTGTAATGAATCGTTTACAGACGTTACACGACATTACGAAGCAACTGAAAGAGTTGCTCCAATCCGAAACAGATGATCGCGAAATGTTAATTGAACAGATGAATGAATTAATTGATCAACGTGAAAATGAATTAGCGAAAATGTCACCCCCCTATAGCGAAGAGGAAAAAGCGTTAGGATGGGAAGTTGTTCAATTAAATAAACATATTGAAGAAGCGATTCACGATTTGTTTTCTGAAGTAAAAAAAGATATGCAAAATGTCCAAAAGCAAAAGAAATCTAAACAATCGTATATGAATCCCTATGAATCAGTAAATATGAATGATGGCATGTTTTTGGATAATAAGTTATAATAGTTATACTAAAAATAAAGACAAGAGAACAACCAATGTTTCTCTTGTTTTTGTTTTATACATTGCTAACGTTAGTTATGTCATTTATTGACAATGCTTTTACTTCTTTATAAAAAAATAAACTTATAATGACAGAAGAAGAAGAAAAAAAGAAGAAAAAGTAGTATACTATAATTAGCAAAGAAAAAAAGGAGGACACTTAGATGAATTATAACATTCGTGGTGAAAATATAGAGGTGACTGAGGCTATCAGAGATCATGTCATTAAAAAGATTAGTAAACTTGAAAGATATTTCGATACTAAGCCAACATCAGATGTACACGTGAAGTTAAGTGTCTATAACAATGAACAAACAGTAGAAGTAACAATCCCAATGACAGGGCTATTATTACGTGGTGAAGAGCACCACAACGATTTGTATGCAGCGATTGATCTCGTCGTCGCAAAGCTAGAAAGACAAATCCGTAAGTACAAAACAAAAGTAAATCGTAAGTTCCGACAAGAAGGATCTGCAAAACACATTTTTGCTGAATTAGAGCAAGAAGCGAGAGAAGTACAAGAAACTTCTGACGATGAAATTGAAATCGTACGTACAAAGCGTTTTAATTTAAAACCGATGGACTCAGAAGAAGCGGTTTTACAAATGGATATGCTTGACCACGCATTTTTCGTATTTACGAATGCGGAGTCTGGAGATACGAACGTTGTTTATCGCAGAAAAGATGGGCGTTACGGATTAATTGAACCAGAAAATTAAAATTAAACATATGTAGATTTGAAGAGGTTATATCTTTAACGAGATATAACCTCTTTTTTGTTGAGAGAAAATTGTTTAGGCGTGTAACAATTAATAAACAAACATTTTTTGAATAAATATACGGATTAAGCAAAAAATATACATTAATTATACACAAAATAAAAAAAGTGCAAAATTAAAAAATATGCACGAAATTTGTCGGATGTACCTTGGTATTTTAGTTATGAGGTACATCCGGGGGTGGATGTACCCCTATTAGGGGGTGGATGTGCCTCATAACTAAAATATCGGTATTAGCCAAGTCGAAAATAATTTAGTATAACTATACATAACATATGCAAAAGGAGGTTTTTTATGAAAGTGGCAGAAAAAGGTCAAATTGATCAATTAATAGAAAAAGTAGCGCAACAAGAGCGAGTCATTGCCCAGCTTATGAAAGCGATTGCGCATACGAATGAACAAGTTGTTTATTTACTTAAAAGAAATGCTTGTTAAACAATTGTTATTTCCCCACGTTTCCCCGTAATAAAAACTTCGTTCGTTGAAAATGATTGACACTTCGCTTCATTGATAAGAGCACTGAACATTGTTTAGTGCTCTTCTTTTCATTATAAAAACGTTTTTAAAATGAAGAAGATGACATAAATTCGCCTATATTATAGATTGTTAGTAGTTGTCATGACTCTTTATATAGTGGTATGATTAAGTGTAGGGAATCACGCATTTAGAATAGATTGAGGAGCGTTATATAAATGGTAGGTATTTTAAAAAGAATTTTTTCTGGAAATAAAAGACAACTAAAACAGTTAGAAGCAACAGCTGATAAAATTGAAGCATTAGAAGAATCATTTGAACGTTTATCTGATGAAGAAATTAAACATAATACGACATTATTTAAGGAAAGAATTGAAAATGGTGAGACGCTAGATGATTTACTCGTCGAAGCATATGCAAACGTCCGCGAAGCTGCTAAGCGTTCATTAGGATTAAGGCCATATTACGTCCAATTACTTGGAGCAATCGCACTTCATGAAGGAAATATTGCTGAAATGAAAACAGGTGAAGGGAAAACGTTAGCGTCAACGATGCCTGCTTATTTAAATGCGCTATCTGGCGACGGTGTGCATGTTATTACAGTAAACGAGTATTTAGCTGAGCGTGATGCGCATGAGATGGGCGTTCTTTATGAGTTTCTCGGACTGACAGTCGGTTTAAATGGGAACAACTTATCAAAAGAAGAAAAACGTGAAGCTTATGAAGCAGACATCACGTACGGAACGAATAATGAATTTGGGTTCGATTATTTACGTGACAACATGGTTTTATATAAAGAACAAATGGTGCAAAAGCCACTTAACTTTGCCATTATTGACGAGGTTGACTCGATTTTAATTGATGAGGCAAGAACGCCACTTATCATTTCTGGAACAGCACAAAAATCGGCATCCATGTATCAGCGTGCAGATACATTCGTCACGACACTAAAAAAAGAAACAGATTATACGTATGATGAAAAGTCAAAAGGTGTTCAATTAACAGAAGAAGGAATTAATAAAGCGGAAAGGTTTTTCGGTTTAGAGAACTTGTTCGATTTAGAACACGTGTCACTAACACATCATATTAATCAAGCATTACGTGCTCACGTATCAATGGCACGTGATACAGATTATGTGATTGAAGAAGGCGAAGTCGTTATTGTAGACCAATTTACTGGACGTCTCATGAAAGGGCGTCGTTATAGTGACGGTCTTCACCAAGCGATAGAAGCGAAAGAGAAATTAGCGATTCAAAATGAGAGTATGACACTTGCATCAATTACTTTTCAGAACTACTTCCGAATGTACAACAAGCTGTCTGGTATGACGGGTACGGCTAAGACAGAAGAGGAAGAGTTTAGAAATATTTATAATATGGATGTCGTTGAGATTGCAACGAATAAACCAATTGTTCGTGATGACCGTGCAGATATGATTTATAAGACGATGGAAGGGAAGTTTCATGCGGTCGTTGATGCGATCAGAGAGAGACATGAAAATAACCAACCCGTGCTCGTAGGAACAGTAGCTGTTGAAACGTCAGAAATTATCTCTCAGTTACTTAAAAAAGCACGTATTCCACATAACGTATTAAACGCAAAAAATCACTATCGTGAAGCAGAAATTATTGAAAACGCGGGAGAGCCTGGTTCGATTACGATTGCAACGAACATGGCTGGTCGTGGTACTGATATTAAGTTAGGCGAAGGTGTTAAAGAAAATGGCGGGTTAGCTGTTATTGGAACAGAACGCCACGAATCACGTCGGATTGATAACCAGTTACGTGGACGTGCTGGTCGTCAAGGGGACCCAGGAATGTCGCAATTCTTCTTATCAATGGAAGATGATTTAATGCGCAGGTTCGGTTCAGATAACTTAAAAAATATGATGGACCGACTCGGCATGGATGATAGTCAACCGATTGAAAGTAAAATGATTACGCGAGCTGTTGAATCAGCGCAAAAGCGTGTTGAAGGTAATAACTTTGATGCTCGTAAAACAGTCCTTTCTTACGATGATGTTTTACGTGAACAACGTGAAATTATTTATAAGCAACGATTTGAAGTGATTGAAGGAGAAGGAGATCTACGCGGAATTATTGAAGAAATGATTTTATCTACAATTACGCGTGTCGTCTCTATGCATACAGTTGATGAGGATGATACGAACTGGGAATTATCGTCAATTGTTGATTACGTCAGTGGTAACTTGCTCAATGAAGGAGACATAACGGTTGCCGACTTAAAAGGAATAGAGCCAGAAGAAATGATTGAAAAGATTATGGCTGAAGTGTCTAAACGTTATGATGAGAAAACAGAAGAGTTATCAGCCGAACAGATGCAAGAATTTGAAAAAGTTATTTTACTTCGTACAGTTGATACGAAATGGATGGATCATATCGATCAAATGGATCAGCTCCGTCAAGGGATTCATTTACGAGCATACGGTCAAAATGATCCACTCAGAGAATATCAAATGGAAGGTTTTCAAATGTTTGAGCGCATGATTGAAAACATTGAAGAAGAAGTTGCAAAATACGTTATGAAAGCGCAAATTAGAGACAATTTACAACGAGAAGCAGTCGTAAAAGATACGAAAGCTGTTTCTGGCGGTGATGCTGAGAAAGCGAAGCCGAAAAGACCATTCGTTCGTAAATCTACGGTCGGACGAAACGATCCGTGTACGTGTGGTAGTGGAAAAAAATATAAACATTGCTGTGGAAGATAAAAACAGTAACAAATTGAACAATGAGGTGTCCAGATGGATTTAGTAGAAATGAAACAAACGCTTGATAAAATGTCCGAACGAATAACGTCAATTAGGGGGTCTCTTTGACTTAGATGAAAGTCGAAGTGAGATAGCTAAACTTGAAGAACAAATGACAGCTCCAAATTTTTGGGATGACCAATCAGCCGCACAAAAAGTGATTGATGAATCGAATCGTCTCAAAGGGTTTGTTGAAACATTTGAACAAACAGAGGAAAGACTAGAAAATGCTTATGTGCTTCACGATCTCGTTAAGGAAGAAAATGATGAAGATTTATTGGAAGAGTTGGCAAATGAAGTCGTAGCACTAGATAAAGATGTGAATGACTTTGAGCTTGAACTGTTATTAAGTGACCCGTATGACGCGAATAACGCTATTTTAGAATTACACCCAGGTGCTGGTGGAACAGAGTCACAAGACTTCGCTAGTATGTTACTGCGTATGTATCAACGGTATGCTGAGAAAAAAGGCTTTACTGTTGATACACTTAACTATTTACCAGGTGACGAAGCGGGTGTGAAAAGTGTTTCGCTATTAATTAAAGGACATAATGCTTACGGTTATTTAAAGGCAGAAAAAGGTGTTCATAGACTCGTGCGCATCTCACCATTTGATTCATCAGGCCGTCGTCATACGTCATTCGTTTCATGTGAAGTTTCTCCTGAAGTTACTGACGATATCGACATTGAAATCCGCCAAGAAGACTTGAAAATTGATACGTATCGCTCAAGTGGAGCTGGTGGGCAGCATGTTAACGTAACTGATTCTGCTGTTAGAATTACACATTTACCAACAGAAACGGTCGTTACGTGCCAATCTGGTCGTTCGCAACTGAAAAACCGTGAAGATGCGATGAAAATGTTGCGTTCAAAGTTGTACCAGTTGGAAATGGAGAAAAAAGAGCAAGAGCTAGCAGCATTACGTGGGGAACAAAAAGAAATCGGCTGGGGAAGTCAGATTCGTTCGTACGTGTTCCATCCGTACTCAATGATTAAAGATCACCGAACAGAAATAGATATTGGAAACGTACAGAGTGTTATGGATGGTGACCTCGATCCGTTGATAGATGCTTATTTACGTTTAAACATTCATTAAAGCGGAAAGATAATAATTCGTAAAAATGTCATAAAGACTATGAAGTCAGCATGTATAAGCGGTTTCATCGACGTTTTATTTTTGAGTTAACATTTATGTGCGTTTAAATATATGTAATTTAGGTTATAATGTAAATGGTAGGACTTACCTATATTTTAAATTCATAGATTGGGGGATTTTAAATGAAGAAATGGTTAGTTGCAACATTATTAGGTTCAGCACTTGTTTTAGGTGCATGTGGTGGATCTGACGATGACGCAGGAGATTCAGGAGACAGTGGAGAAGATGCAACGACAGAAACAGCAGCTGCTGAAGAAATTTACAAAAAGAGCTGTGCTTCATGTCACGGATCTGACTTAGAAGGTGGAGCAGGACCTGGACTTGAGAACGTTGGATCAGACCACTCAGCTGATGAAATTGCTGACATTATCGACAATGGAACTGGTAGTATGCCAGCTCAGAACTTAAGTGAAGAAGATCGTGATGAGTTAGCAGATTGGTTAGCAGCAAAAGAATAATATATTAAAAGAAGATTAACTCATCGTTAATTTTCAAACATAGAGACAGTCATGTTTATGATAATAATAAACATACTGTCTTTTTTCATGCTTACTCTAATATTCAAAATTTATGACATATTTTGTAATAAACGTAATGAAAGTATGCACATTTAACCCTTTTAATCATGAATAGTGACAGCAAAGTGTCGTTTTGACGTCATCTAGGACGTTTGCAACACAAATGTAATAAAAAGGATACTAAAAAAAGTGAGAAAAGATGTTATAATATAAACATTGGTGCATAAATACACAAAAAATATTGTGCGTTGAAATGACATGTGAAATAAAATTTTATTTTAAAGGTGATATTTTCTAATGATTATTTTGAAAGATATACAGAAGAAGTATAATAATGGTGTAACTGCTTTAGGTGGAGTTGACATACATATTAAAAAGGGAGAATTCGTTTACGTTGTTGGCCCGAGTGGGGCGGGTAAATCTACATTTATCCGTTTAATTTACCGTGAAGTAAAACCAACAGCTGGTGAGATCATAATTGACGGATTAAATTTATCAGATTTAAAGGAAAAGAATGTCCCTTATTTACGTAGAAAAATAGGTGTCGTTTTTCAAGACTTTAAATTGTTACCTAAATTAACAATTTATGAAAACGTCGCTTTTGCTTTAGAAGTTATTGAGGAGTCGCCAGAGAATATCCGAACGAAAGTGATGGACGTTCTCGGATTAGTCGGATTAAAAAATAAAGCAAGGCATTTTCCAAATGAACTTTCTGGGGGAGAACAGCAGCGTGTATCAATTGCACGAGCGATTGTTAATAATCCAGATATCGTCATTGCTGATGAGCCGACTGGAAACTTAGACCCTGAAACATCTTGGGAGATTATGGAGATTTTCGAAGAGATTAATGTGCGCGGGACGACGATTATTATGGCAACACATAGTAAAGAAATCGTAAATACGATTAAAAAGCGAGTAATTGCAATTGAAAATGGCTTCGTTGCAAGAGATGAACAGCGAGGTGAGTACGGCTATGAAAATTAGAACATTAATTAGGCACATAAATGAAGGCTTTAAAAATATTAGCCGTAATGGGTGGATGTCTTTCGCTTCGATTGGTGCAGTAACAGTGACGTTAATATTAGTAGGTGCGTTTTTAGCACTTATTTTAAATTTGAATCAAATTGCACATAATATAGAATCAGATGTTGAAGTAAAAGCTTTCATTGAAAGAACGGCTGATGAAAATGACGTTCGGAACTTAGGAACTGAAATTGAATCAATTGCTGGTGTAAAATCAGTCTCTTTTGCTTCTAATGATGAAGAGTTAGAGAGCTTAATCGAAAGTATGGGGGAAGAAGGGGAAGCTTGGCGTCTATTTAAGCAAGATAACCCGCTCACACATGCGTTTATCATTAAACCAGAAGTTCCAAAAGACACGACATCAATTGCTGAGCAAGTCACTCATTTAGATCATGTGAGAGAAGTTACATATGGTAAAGATACAATTGATCGTTTATTTACATTTAATGATTATGCAAGAAACATCGGACTCGTCTTGATTATCGGTCTCGTATTGACAGCGATTTTCTTAATTTCAAATACGATTAAATTAACGATCATGGCGCGTAGTGAAGAAATTGGTATTATGAAGCTTGTTGGTGCTACGAATGGGTTTATTCGCTGGCCATTTTTCATTGAGGGCATGTTGTTAGGAGCTTTAGGTTCTGTCGTTCCAATATTACTTATATTAGTCGGTTACAATTATTTAGATGGAAACATAAGAGAAAAAGTCTCGTTTTCATTTGTAGAATTTTTACCGTTTTATCCATTTGCCATCCAGTTATCGCTAATCATTCTGTTAATTGGTGTCTTTATCGGTATGTGGGGAAGCGTGATGAGTGTCCGTAAGTTCTTGAGAGTATAAAAGAGAGAGTCTTATAGAGTGGGAGGAGAAGAACACGTGCTAAAACGATTGACATATATGTTATCACTTATTCTTATCGTATCTTTTGTCGTTGGCAATGAGAGCGTAGAGGTGGTAACTGCACAGTCTTCAAGTGATATTGATAAAAAAATCAATAAGATTCAAGAAGAAGAGAAAGAAGTTAAGTCGAAGCAGAACAAGGTGAAGAGTAGTAAAGAAGAAACTGAAGGGAAAATGAGTGAAAATAAAAACAAACAAACTTCAGTTGAGGAAGAACTTAATACACTACAGTCTGAATTAGAACAGACACAATCGGAAATAGAAGAAAAACAAACTGAAATAAACGTAACAAATGAATCCATCGACCGTTTAACAGAAGAAATTGAAGCATTGATGGAAGAAGTTAAAGAAATACAAGAACGAATGATTGAACGCGAAGAACTATTAAAAACAAGACTTCGTTCATTACAAGAAAGTGGTGGCGAAGCGAAGTATATTGAAGTTATTTTAGGCTCACAAAGCTTCGTTGATTTTATTAGTCGTACGACTGCTGTTAATACAATTATGGATCAAGATAAAGCAATTTTAGAAGAGCAAGAAGAAGATAAGCAAACGCTAGAGAGTAAACAGAGTGAAACAGAAAGTAAAAAATCAGAAGTTGAAGCAGAGCGTGTTGCTTTAGAAGATCAAAAATCTTCGTTAGTCGGTTTAGAAAACCAACTAGAAGACCAACAGCAAGAACAAGAAACGCTCATGGCTCAGCTTGAAGAAGAATATGACGAATTAGAAGAAGTTCAATTAAGTTTAGATGAGGAACAACAAATACTTTCTGCAGAAGCTGCTTCGATTGAAAAAGCAAAGCAGTTAGCTCAAAGTGAGAAGGACGAACTTGAACAATTTGCTAAGCAAGAGTCTAACGGATCAAGCGCTAGTACAAGTTCTAGTGGTGGTGGTGGTGGTGGTGGATCTTCAGCAAAACCACCTGCTGGTAATGGGACGTTTTCATGGCCAGCAAGTGGTGGCGTAGGACCTAACTCAGGATTTGGTCCACGCGTCCACCCGATTACTGGTGAAGTTGGCAAGATGCATAACGGAATAGACATTCAAGCAGGACACGGTGCGAGCGTTAGCGCTGCGGGACCAGGTGTCGTTAATACAGCTGGTTGGATGGGTGGATATGGAAATACGATTACAGTGACTCATTTTATGAACGGTAAAACATATACAACATTGTATGCGCACTTAAGTAGTATTTCCGTATCAGCTGGTCAGCAAGTAAGTAGCGGTCAAAGTATAGGTGCCGTTGGATCAACAGGAAATTCGACAGGTCCTCACTTACACTTTGAGGTACATGTTGGCGGATTCGGTAATCCACAAAACCCATTAAGCTATTTAAATTAGTCGAAAGATTTATTAAAACATCGCACGATTTCGTGCGATGTTTTTTATTCATTTGTATGAGTGTTAATGCGATTCGTTTTACAGTATAATATGAGGTACTCTCATGTGAGTTTTAAACAAATGATTGAGGTGAACGTATGAACGTCAGATTTCGTAACATAATTATTATTTTAGTTGCTTCACTCCTTTTAGCATTTATTGGAGCATATGCAGGGGCAAAGTTATTCCAGACGAAACAAGCGAGTAATAATCCGGTGAGTCAAGTTGAACAATCATCTGATACTCCGGCTGATTTGTCTAAAGTTGCTCAAGCATATGAACTAATCAAACAACATTACATTGAAGATGTCGATGATGAGGAACTATTAGAAGGGGCTATTCACGGAATGATCGATGTCCTTGATGATCCATACAGTTCTTATATGGACTTAGAATCAATGGAAGATTTTCAAGAACAGATCGAAGCTTCATTTGAAGGAATTGGTGCAGAAGTAAGTATGGTTGACGGCAAAGTGACAATTGTCGCTCCGATAAAAAATTCGCCTGCTGAAGAAGTAGGTTTAAGACCGAATGATCAAATCATTAAAATTGATGAAGAAGATATTGACGGTTTAGATTTAGAAGAAGCAGTAGATTTAATTCGTGGAGAAAAAGGGACAGACGTTGACGTAGAAATTAATCGACCAGGAACGTCAGAACCATTTACTTTAACGATTACACGTGATGAAATCCCAATTGAAACGGTTTATGGATCAATAGAAGAAGAAAACGGTCACAAGACAGGGATTATAGAATTAACGTCATTTGCAGAGACGACTGCTGTAGACTTTGCAGATGAGTTAGCGAAAATGGAAGATGAAGGAATCGATGGGCTCATTTTAGATGTGCGCGGAAACCCAGGTGGTTTACTCGATTCGATTGAAGATATATTAGCACACTTTATTCCGAAAGATATGCCTTACTTGCAAAGAGAAGATGCGCAAGGTGAGGTTGAAAAGTATTATACGAATTTAGCCGAGAAGAAAGATTACCCAATAAGCGTATTAATCGATGAGGGGAGTGCGTCGGCCTCTGAGATTTTAGCTGTCGCTATGAAAGAGGCGGGGTATGACGTTGTCGGGCAAACGAGTTTCGGTAAAGGAACTGTTCAACAAGCAGTGCCACTAGGGGACGGAAGTACTGTAAAATTAACGTTTTATAAATGGTTATCTCCTGAAGGTGAATGGATTCACGAAACAGGTGTTGAGCCAACAATTGAAGTGAAATTACCGGAATATTTTTATACGAATCCTATCCAAATTGAGTCGGCAATAACAGCGGGTTCTGAAGGAGAGCGTGTCGAAAATATTCAAGTAATGTTACAAGGACTTGGCTACTTATCTAGTAAAGTGAATAGTACATTTGATGATAAGATGGAAAAAGCAGTTCGTGCATTCCAAGCTGATGAAGGCTTGAAGGAAACAGGCGAAGTTGATGAAGAAACAGGACGAGCCATTGAAGGAAAAATCATTGAAAAAATCCGTGATAAAAAAGACGATCCTCAACAAGATAAAGCATTAGAAGAACTGTATAAGTAAAATGGTGAAGGAGAGAATACACGGGTGTAAAAGGCCGTGTATTCTTTATCTTTATTAAAAAGGTAGCGAACGCTATTTGAAAGAGGTGGTTTGATGGATATATCATTAATCGAGATTTTAAAAGTTATTATAAATATATTCTTACAACCGTTACTGTATTGGTCGATTATATGTCTCTTTTTAACGAGTTATTTTCGTATGAAGCGGGAAAGACTTCATTTCGGTGTGAAAATTTTTCCATCATTTGCAGAAAGTAAAGGGACTTGGAAAGTATCAATTATTTTTGGAATGATTTACTCCATTTTATTTTTATCAATCGGGTTTGTTTTTACATATGAGTTAACGATTCTTTTAGCAATCGTTACGGTTATTTTAAGCATAACAGGAAGAACGTCATTGTTGTCGCCAAGCTATACGATAGGGATTACTTTTCTTTTAATCGTTATATCGCCAGTCGTTTTACAAGAGCAATCGTCCGTTGACCCTCATTTATTTGCGACAATTAGTTTGCCAATGATTAGTTTATTGATTGGGTTATTTTTAGTCGTTGAAGCATTTTTTGTTAGTCGGGTGAAAAGGACTGACGTGTATCCTAATTTGTCAAAAAGTAATCGAGGCGTCTGGATCGGTAAGCACGATATAAAAAAGGCGACTGTTATTCCTTTTATTGGCCTTATCCCAGGAGATTTAATCTCCCCATTTGCTAATTATTGGCCACACTTTTCGATGGGGGAAGAAACGTATACATTTATCGTTATTCCTTTATTACTAGGATTTAACTTTAGTGTACAAAGTCAGTCGATTGAACGAGCGACTGCTTATTTAGGAAAAAAACTACTTTTATTAGCGAGTTTTACATTAGTTATTGCACTCGGTAGTTTATATGAAGAAAGGCTAGCTTTTGTTGCAGTGATTGTAGCAATTATTGGTCGTGAGTATATTACTTATATATTTAAACAGTTAGACAAAAGTCATATTGCTTCATTTAACAAGCTTAATCAAGGCTTAAAAGTATTAGCTGTTATGCCTGAGTCATCAGCTGATCGGTTAGGCATTCTCGTCGGTGAGTCGATAACTAAAGTGAATGACGTTCGCATCAATCATCCAGATGAATTTTATGAACAACTACGACAAAGTGGCGCTTCATTTAAATTAGAAGTGATTGATGATAACGATGAAATACGGTTTATTCAACATGCTCGCTTTGAAAATGACCATCATTCACTTGGGATTATATTTACTCAGGAACCTCGTCGAATAGTGAAGCCATCATTAGTGAATGAAAGTTAATTTATCTGTTCATGAAATTATTGTGACATTTCTCCTTTTTCATCCTTTCCTTTTTAGCAGATGATATAATTGATTCATCAAGCAAAATAAAAGGGTGATCAACGATGAGAAGCGTTATAAAAGGATTGTTATTACTTTTAGTAACTATAGCTTTATTAGTCGGTTGTAGTACAAGTGAGGAAAAAAGTGATGATGCATTAACGACAGAAGATATTAAAGCACTCGTACATAAATATAGTACTGAAAATATCGATGATGAAACAGCGTCAATCACGTCTGAAGAACTTATTATTACGAATAACAATGATGATGAAACACGTATTACGTTACCAGAAGATGAGTTTTTTGTTTCGATTGCGCCGTTTGAAACGTATACACACGAATGTGCGATTCATAGTTTGACAGGGTGTCAAGGTGAGTTGGAAAATGAAACATTTGACGTGTTGATTAAAGATGAAGAAGATAATATTGTCGTCGATGAACAAATGGAAACTTTAGCCAATGGGTTTATTGATCTTTGGTTAGATAAGAATGAAGTATATACGGTAACTATTTCTCAACATGATAAAGAAGTGACGTCTGAACTTTCGACTTTTGAAGGTGACGATACGTGTATTACGACTATGGAATTGTCATAAACAAATATTTTGAATGTAAGTAGCGTTTCATATACATTTAACAGAGAAGCAATAAGGAGGAATATGAGATGGAAACGACATTACAAATATCAGGAATGACGTGTAAAAATTGTGTCGCATCTGTACAAGGTGCTTTAGAACAACTATCAGGCGTTTCAAATGTAAACGTTGATTTAGATTCAGGTAAAGTTGTTGTTAACCACGACGAAGGAGCAGTTTCTTTAGAGTCTTTAAAAGATTCTGTGCTTGATCAAGGATTTGACGTTGAGTAATGTATGTATGTATGGAGCGAAGCGGGGGTCAATAGACTTACGCACCATAGTGTATGTTGAAATAGTCTCCAGCAAACGTTATTGCATGAGATTACGTATAATATTTTCATACGAAAAGCTTTCCAGTTATAATAAAGGGAAGCTTTTTTTGTTTTGGAAAAACTTTTAGGAGTGCGAAGATGGACCTTTACGTTGCAGTTATTATATTTTTATTAACATTATTATTCGTTATTTGGCAACCACGTAGTTTATCTATCGGATGGTCGGCATGTGCTGGGGCGTTATTGGCGCTCATATTTGGAGTCGTCACTTGGATAGATGTCCTTGATGTAACGAGTATCGTGTGGAATGCGACATTGACATTTGTTGCACTTATTATTATATCGCTCATTCTAGATGAAATAGGTTTCTTTGAATGGGCAGCATTGCATATGGCCCGATTAGCAAGAGGTAGTGGAATAAAGCTATTTATTTACGTGATTACGTTAGGTGCAATCGTTTCGGCATTATTCGCTAATGACGGCGCAGCGTTAATTTTAACACCTATCGTTTTAGCAATGGTTCGTTCACTGCGTTTTAAAGATAGTATTATTTTACCGTTTATAATGGCATCCGGATTCATTGCTGATACGACTTCGTTGCCATTTATTATTAGTAACTTAGTGAATATCGTCGCTGCTGATTTTTTTAACATCGGATTTGCAGAATATGCGATTAAAATGATCGTTCCAAATATTTTTAGTTTTATTGCGAGTACAATTGTTTTGTACACTTTTTTCCGGAAAAGTATTCCACGTTCATATGACGTATCTTTTTTAAAGGAACCTGTTGATGCGATTAGGGATAATGATCTGTTTCGTTTATCGTGGGTTGTTATTGTCGCCTTATTAATCGGATACTTTACGAGTGAATCATTCGGAGTACCTGTTTCATTTGTTGCTGGAAGTATTGCTATTATATTTCTATTCATCTCGCGAAAGAGTGAAACTGTCGAGACAAAAGTGATTATGAAAAGCGCGCCATGGGCGATTGTCTTCTTCTCGATTGGGATGTACGTCGTCGTATATGGGCTAAAAAATGTCGGGTTAACAGCCGTATTAGCTTCTTTTATTCAGCTAGCTGCTGATCAAAGCTTATTCGTAGGAACAATCGTGATGGGGTTCATTGCTGCGATTTTATCTTCTGTCATGAATAACTTGCCGACTGTTATGATTGATGCTTTAGCTATTGCAGAAACGAACACGACGGGACTTATGCGTGAAAGTTTAATTTATGCAAATATTATCGGATCTGATTTGGGTCCGAAGATGACGCCCATTGGTTCTTTAGCAACTCTTTTATGGTTACACGTTTTAGCGCAAAAAGGAATGAAAATATCTTGGGGATATTATTTTAAAGTAGGTGTTGTTCTAACAGTTCCAACTTTATTTTTGACACTCATCAGCTTATACGTGTGGTTATTATTTTTAGCTTAGTTACTTAGAGCAAACGAATCGAATGCTTGTTCGTATGTGTGGTATAATAAAGTGTGAGTGTTAAATAATTAATAATGATTAAAAGATATAAAACAGTTATATATATGCAATAAGATCGAAGGAGGAATTGTGTTGATAGATACATTCGAACTCGTGTCTGATTATGAGCCAAATGGCGATCAACCACGAGCGATTGAACAGCTCGTTGAAAAAATATTAGCAGGACAAAGACATCAAACGTTACTCGGAGCGACAGGAACAGGAAAAACATTTACAGCTTCAAACGTTATTAAAGAAATTAATCGTCCGACGCTTGTCATGGCGCATAATAAAACACTTGCCGGGCAATTATATAGTGAATTTAAAGAATATTTTCCGAATAATGCCGTTGAATATTTCGTTAGTTTTTATGATTATTACCAACCAGAAGCTTACGTTCCTTCAACAGATACATTTATTGAAAAGGACGCGAGTATTAATGATGAAATTGATAAATTACGTCACTCAGCAACTGCTTCTCTTTTTGAACGACGAGACGTTTTAATTGTTGCTAGTGTGTCGTGTATTTATGGGTTAGGTTCACCAGAGGAATACGGATCGCATATGATATCTATTCGTTCAGGAATGGAAAAGGACCGTGATGAATTCTTACGTGATCTCGTTGATATTCAATACGCTCGCAATGATATTGATTTTCAACGCGGGACGTTTCGTGTGCGCGGAGATTCGGTCGAGGTAATCCCAGCGTCTCGCGAGGAAGAGTGTGTGCGCATTGAATTTTTTGGGGATGAAATAGACCGTATTCGTGTCGTCGATGCGTTGACGGGTGAAATTATCGGTGAGAGAGATCATATCGCTATTTTTCCAGCGTCACACTTCGTCACAGGTGAGGATAAGATGAAAATAGCGATTGAAAATATTAAACAAGAATTACGTGAACAGTTAACGATGTTACGTGATAACGATAAATTGCTAGAAGCACAACGGCTTGAACAGCGGACAAATTATGATTTAGAAATGATGGAAGAAATGGGCTTTTGCTCAGGGATTGAAAACTATTCTAGACATTTAGCTAACCGTGAAGCAGGATCAACGCCTTATACGCTGTTTGATTATTTTCCTGATGATTTTCTCGTCGTAATTGACGAGTCTCATGCAACGTTGCCGCAAATTCGTGGGATGTACAACGGTGACCAAGCGAGAAAGCAAATGCTCGTTGATCATGGGTTTCGTTTGCCGTCAGCATTAGATAACCGTCCGTTAAAGTTCGCTGAATTTGAAGAGAAGTCGCACCAATTATTATACATTTCAGCAACGCCAGGGCCGTATGAATTAGAACATAGCCCAGAAGTAATTGAACAAATTATTCGTCCGACGGGATTGCTTGACCCAGAAATTGAAGTGCGGCCGATTAAAGGACAAGTCGATGATTTGATTGGCGAAATCAACAAGCGTGTTGAGAAAAAAGAACGCGTATTAGTGACGACATTAACGAAAAAAATGTCAGAAGATTTAACGGATTATTTAAAAGAACTCGATATGAAAGTCGCGTATTTGCATTCAGAAGTAAAGACGCTGGAACGGATTGAGATTATTCGCGATTTACGCGTCGGTACGTACGATGTTTTAGTTGGCATTAACTTACTTCGGGAAGGCTTGGATATTCCAGAAGTATCACTCGTTGCGATTCTTGACGCAGATAAAGAAGGCTTTTTACGTTCTGAACGTTCACTTATTCAAACGATGGGACGTGCCGCACGTAATGAAAAAGGGTACGTTATTATGTATGCAGATAAAATAACTGACTCGATGCGCGTAGCTATTGATGAGACAAATCGCCGTCGAACGATTCAGCAAGCATACAATGAAAAGCATGGCATTACACCGAAGACAATTATTAAAGAAATTCGTGACGTTATTCGTGCAACAGTCGTTGTCGAAGATGATGAAATGTATGAAACAACGTTAAGTGAGATTGAGAAAATGCCGAAGAAAGACCGGAAAAAAGTTATCGAAGAGATGGAAGAAGAAATGCGTCAAGCAGCAAAAGATTTGCAGTTTGAACGAGCGACTGAATTACGCGATATTATTTTTGAATTAAAAGCGAATGAAGCGTGAAGATAAACAAATTTTTAAGGGGATGACTATAACGTGTCCAAAAAGCAGATTCAAATAAAAGGAGCAAGAGCACATAATTTAAAAGATATTGACGTATCAATACCGAAAAACAAACTCGTCGTCGTTACGGGACTGTCAGGATCTGGAAAATCATCTCTCGCATTTGATACGATATATGCAGAAGGACAACGACGTTACGTTGAATCATTATCTGCCTATGCTCGCCAGTTTCTCGGTCAAATGGATAAACCTGATGTCGATACGATTGAAGGACTTTCTCCAGCCATTTCCATTGACCAGAAGACGACGAGTAGAAACCCACGATCAACCGTTGGAACGATTACTGAAATAGCAGACTATTTACGCTTGTTATATGCACGAGTTGGACGCCCGACATGTCCTGAACACGGCGTAGAAATCAAATCACAAACAGTTCAGCAAATGGTTGACCGTATTTTACAGTATCCAGAACGTACGCGTCTGCAAATACTAGCACCTGTCGTTAGTGGACGCAAAGGTGAACATGAGCACGTATTTGAAAAGTTACGCCAAGAAGGATACGTCCGTATGCGCGTTAACGGTGAAATAAGAGAAGTTTCAGAAGAAATAACGCTTGATAAAAACAAAACACATTCGATTGAAGTCATTGTCGACCGAATTATCATTCGGGACGATGTAAGTAGTCGTCTCAGCGACTCAATCGAAACAGCTTTAAAATTAGGCGAAGGACGTATTATCGTTGATATCATTGATCAAGAAGAACTTGTTTTTAGTGAGTTACACGCTTGTCCACTTTGTGGATTTTCAATCAGTGAGCTTGAGCCTCGTCTATTTTCTTTTAATGGTCCGTACGGTGCTTGTCAAACGTGTGACGGACTCGGAACGAACTTAGAAGTTGACTTAGATGCAGTGATTCCTGATTGGGATGTATCGTTAAATGATCAGGCAATTGTCGCTTGGGCACCAATTAGCTCACAGTACTATCCGCAATTGTTAAAAAGTGTTTGTGACCATTATGACATTCCGATGGATATTCCAGTGAAAGATATCCCGAAACGCCAAATGAATAAAATATTGTACGGAAGTGGTCGAACGAAGATTCGTTTCCGTTTTGAAAATGACTTTGGCAAAGTAAGGGATAGTGAGATTCAATTTGAAGGTGTTATTACAAATATTGCCCGACGTTACCGAGAAACGTCTTCAGATTTCACACGTGAAGCACTTGAACAATACATGGCACAAAAAGCGTGTGAAACATGTCACGGCTATCGTTTAAATGAAGAAGCACTTTGCGTCAAAATTGCTGATTTGCACATTGGACAAGTGAGTGAGTTTTCCATTCACGAAGCAGTCGCATTTTTTGATGGCTTACAATTAACGGAAAAAGATATGCAAATTGCACATTTAATTTTAAAAGAAATCAATGATCGTTTATCATTTTTAATCAATGTTGGACTGGACTACTTAACATTGTCACGAGCTTCTGGAACACTTTCTGGCGGGGAAGCACAGCGGATACGTTTAGCAACACAAATCGGATCTGCTTTAACAGGTGTTTTATACGTGTTAGATGAGCCGTCTATCGGCTTGCATCAACGTGATAATGATCGACTCATTCAAACGTTGAAACAGATGCGTGACTTAGATAATACGCTTATTGTCGTTGAACATGATGAAGATACGATGCTTGAAGCGGATTTTATTTTAGATATTGGTCCAGGCGCTGGGGAGCACGGTGGGGAAGTCGTCGCGCAAGGAACACCTAAGCAAGTGATGCGAAATAAAAAATCTTTAACAGGTGCGTATTTATCAGGTGAAAAATTTGTACCGTTGCCGTTTGAACGGCGTGAAAAAGATGGTCGTTATATTGATGTTATTGGGGCAGAAGAAAACAATTTAAAAACGATTGATGCTTCATTCCCACTGAGTATGTTAACCGTCGTGACAGGCGTTTCAGGTTCAGGGAAAAGTACGTTAGTGAACAATATTTTGTATGAAAGTTTAGGTAAACACTTATACAGAGGGAAGTATAAACCCGGTGCACATAAAGCTATTAAAGGACTCGAACATATCGACAAAGTAATCGCGATTGACCAGTCACCAATCGGTCGAACACCACGGTCAAACCCAGCGACGTATACGAGCGTTTTCGATGATATTCGTGATGTGTACGCACAGACGAATGAAGCGAAAGTGCGTGGATATAAAAAAGGACGCTTTAGTTTTAACGTTAAAGGCGGACGCTGTGAAGCATGTCGTGGGGATGGTATTATTAAAATTGAAATGCACTTTTTACCTGACGTATACGTACCGTGTGAAGTGTGCGACGGAAAAAGATACAATCGAGAAACGTTAGACGTCGAATATAAAGGAAAAAATATTGCAGACATATTAGATATGCGGATTGAAGAAGCGCTTGATTTTTTCCAAAATATTCCACGACTAAAACGAAAATTACAAACGATTTATGATGTCGGTCTAGGTTATATAAAACTAGGGCAACCAGCAACGACGTTATCTGGTGGTGAAGCACAGCGAGTGAAGTTAGCGAGCGAGTTACACAAACGCTCAAATGGAAAGACATTTTATATATTAGACGAACCGACAACAGGGCTGCATGCGGATGATATTCAGCGACTACTAAAAGTATTGCAACGACTCGTGGAAAATGGTGACACTGTCCTCGTCATTGAACACAATTTAGACGTTATTAAAACAGCCGACCATATCATTGATCTCGGCCCAGAAGGTGGCGATGGTGGTGGTGAAATTATCGCTACGGGAACACCTGAAGAAGTTGCATTAGTGGAGCAATCATATACGGGTAAATATTTAAAACCTATTCTCACGCGAGATCGTAAACGAATGGAAGAAAAAATAGCGGACGCACAGTTGCAAGCTGACGATTAATGCAAATGGTTTGACGGATAAGTGTGGTCATGTAAAACTAAGGCAAGTACGTTTAAATGAGCTTAAAAAGTGAGGGAAAAATATATTGAAAACAATTGATGTAGAAAAGGTGCAATCGAATTTAGATGCATTTAAAAATAAAGACGTTTATATTCATGTCGAAACGACAAATGGTGCATACGCTAGTCATTTTCATAACCAATCATTTAACGTTGGAGCATACGTAAGAAATGTTAAAGTATCATTTACTGAAGCAAAAATCGTTCAAGATGGCGTGACACATCGCGTCGGACTAAAAACAGAAAATGGTTGGATCTACGCAGAAGGTTTAACAGACTGGGTGATTTATGAAGAGGAGCAGTTATTATTAGCAGGTCATGACGAAGATGGCAGGTTAATGGTAGCTTTACAAATTAGCGAACGACCGTTTGATAACTAAGGAAAAAAGGAATGGTGAATATAAATGGATAAACAAACACATGTAGCAATCGTATTTCCACATCCTGATGATGAATCATTTGGAACGGCAGGTTCAATTATGGAATGGCGAAAAAACGATATTCCTGTGACGTATTTATGTGGTAATTTAGGACAAATGGGAAGAAATATGGGTACGCCAGCTTTTGCGAATCGCGAAATGCTACCAAAAATTCGTAAGCAAGAACTCGCTGATGCGTGTGAGTTTTTAGATATTGATTTTAAATTACTCGGCTATCGTGATAAAACGATGGAATTTGAAGATTTAGATAAGATGGCAGAACATATTAAAGGTGTGCTTGAAAGTTTAAATCCATTACCGAGTTTAGTCATTACACACTACCCAGGACACGGCGTGCATCCCGACCATAACGCGTTAGGAAAAGCGACGATAAAAGCTGTACAATTAATGGATGAAAGTATTCGTCCAACACTTTGGGTAGCAGCTATTACACATAATCATGAAGATATTTTAGGTAAGCCTGACATTGTAAATGACGTATCTGACGTGTTTGATAAAAAGCTTGAAGCGATTTTAAAACATAAAACACAAGCAGAAGGATTACTTAAGAAATTTGATGAACAGACTGATTTTGGCGAAATGGACGAAATGATGGCTAATTTTAAAGAGCGTTTAGGAACAGAAAAGTTCTATATTTGGCAAAAATAATATGAAACGGTTCATAAGGAGGCAATTGATATGAGAAAGTTATATCGTTCAGATGATGATCGAATGATTGCAGGAGTACTAGGTGGCTTAGCAGACTTCTTTGGCATTGATGCGACAATTATTCGTTTGCTTTTTGTCGCTGGAACACTGTTAAGTATAGGAACGTTTATTTTACTATATATTGCTGCGGTATTTATCGTACCGAATGAAAGAAACGTGTATTAACATGCGATATTTTATGCGGTTTTTCTTATCGATTGTTCTAAATGCCGTTGCACTTTATATCGTTGCAGAACTGTTTGACTCTGTTTATTTAAAAGATTTTAAAATAGCGTTATTAGCGAGCTTTTTATTGTTTATTGTTAATAGCTTTGTCCGACCAATTTTAATCATTCTAACATTGCCCGTGACGATTGTTACGTTCGGTTTATTTTTAATTATTATTAATGCGATGATGCTAATGATTACGCAGTGGATGTTAAAAGATGCATTCGTCATCGATAGTTTTACGATAGGCATCGTGGCTTCAATTGTCGTTTCGCTCATATCGATGATTTTACACAGAGTAACAGCAACCCCAAGAAGATAAAGTTATGCATGATAAAAAATTGCGCAGCACAGCTTGCGCAATTTTTCTTTTGAGTAAAATGTTTGTGGGACTATGCCCTACTTGTTGTGTAAAGTTTTCACTTCAGAAATGTACTTCGTTTGTCCACGAAGAATTAAAGTGCATTCTTCGCACCATCAACTTCTAATTCCTCCACTGTCGTGTCGGTATTAGGGATTTTCGGAAACGGCTATTTCCCGCAGACGTCTCCATACATTTCTTTCGTTCAAGTTAATTTACTCATGATACCGAATAAATGTGAGTAATAAGCATGAAAATAAGGACCCTCTTTTGTACAGTTATAGTCACAACAACCAATATAAAAAGAGAAGAGGTCCTTAAATGAAGAATTTCATCTCTCAAATCACAATGGAAGAGTTAGAACGTACAGTTTATCGTGCTCTCCAGAAAAGCTTCTCCGAAGCTATGGAAAAAATACTTTTAGAAATGGATGCAGTTATTGCCGAAAACAGAGACAATTTCAGTTAAAAGATAAACGAAGGCTAACTTTTGATTCCATGTTTGGTCATGTAGACGTTCAAAGAAACTATTATTTTTATCGTGAAACTGGAAAGTATGTGTCGCTCTTAGATCAACTCCTTGCATTTGATGGTAGTCAAATGATGAGTCCAGTTGTCCAAGATTTAGCGATTGAGCTAGCATGACAGGATGCTGATATTTTGGAGAATTTGCTAGGCTACTAGTTATTAACTTAGCTTTAAACGGCTTCAAGTTGACGTATTTATTTAAATGAGCGGGTGAAATATACGTAAATTGACGAAGAATAATAAAAAATTATTAAATCAGAAAAACACAAATGACGCATACAGCTTAAGTGAAAGAACTATACGAAGACGCCTGTGGGAAGGTAATGAGATAGGTGGTAACCTATTTCATTACACGTATCCGAAAATCCCTAGAACCGACATGATAATG
>DATGUM010000005.1:0-69089 GCA_035301345.1 Bacillota bacterium | reverse complement strand
TTTGTTTATGTTTTATACTTATTATTAACACTTTATCCTTCCGCAATATTTGGAATTATAAAATAACTCTTGTGAAATAATGAGTGAGAAAGGAGGACAACAATGGCAGAGAAAAAGAAAGTTATTTCAACGGTGAAGGATACAGATTTAATCAAAAAAAGACGTGAACAGATGATTCGTGCGTCCATTGAGCTTTTTAAACAAAAAGGTTTCCATCAAACGACGACACGAGAAATTGCTAAACAGTCAGGATTTAGTATTGGAACACTTTATGAATACATTCGGACAAAAGAGGATATATTATTTCTCGTCTGTGATTCCGTTTATGAACTCGTGCATAGCCGTTTAGCAGTTGCTCTTAATCGCGAGGAGCCACCCGTTGAAAAACTTATGAATGTTGTAGAATTATACTTTCATATAATGGACGAAATGCAAGAAGAAGTCCTTATTTTATATCAAGAAGTGAAGTCGTTAAAAAACGAGTCAAAAAACTACATCATACAAAAAGAATTAGATATGGTAAGCATGTTAACGAAGCTTATTAAATGCACAAATCCACAAAAAGTATCTGATGGAGATGTTGAAATTATTGCAAACAACGTTTTCGTTCAAGGTCAAATGTGGGGCTTTAGACGTTGGGCGATTCAAAGAAACTTCACGCTTGAACAATATATTGCGAAGCAAGTAAAATATTTAAAGCGTGCCCTTTTAATAAATGATGGAAGTGAATCATAAAGGTGTCTATCACGTCATCATTTTAATCGTTTTTTAGCTGAGTAAAACCTTGACTTTTAATACCCATATGAGTAATATTTTAATTGGGCTCTTAATTTAAACATCAAGCGTTTCCCATAAACTTGTGGGAGGCGCTTTTCTTATTTTATATGTTAAAAAAAGCAGTTACCCATATATGTTTAATCAGTTATTTAATGATGGTTTAGAAGATAGAAAGAGGGATAAAAATGACTAAATATATATTTGTTACAGGAGGCGTCGTTTCTTCCTTAGGAAAAGGAATTACCGCTGCTTCACTCGGAAGGTTACTTAAAAATCGTGGGCTCAAAGTGACGATACAAAAATTTGACCCATACATAAACGTTGACCCTGGAACGATGAGTCCTTATCAACACGGAGAAGTTTTTGTAACGGAGGACGGTGCAGAAACGGATTTAGATTTAGGGCATTATGAACGATTCATCGATATAAACTTAAACCAGTACAGTAATATTACGACGGGTAAAGTTTATTCAAGTGTTATTCGTAAAGAGAGACACGGAGAGTATTTAGGTGGAACCGTTCAAGTTATCCCTCATATAACGAATGAAATTAAAGATCAAGTATATAGAGCAGGTGAACTGACAGGTGCAGACATCGTCATTACAGAAATCGGTGGAACTGTTGGTGATATTGAATCGTTACCATTTTTAGAAGCGATTCGCCAAATTAAAAATGATATCGGCAAAGAACACGTCATGTACATTCATTGTACACTCGTACCGTATATTAAAGCGGCTGGAGAAGTGAAAACGAAGCCGACACAACATAGCGTGAAAGAAATACGTTCACTAGGCATTCAGCCAGACGTCGTCGTCTTACGAACAGAAATGGAAATTAGTAAAGAAATGAAAGAAAAGATTTCTTTATTCTGTGACATTAATGAACGAGCAGTTATTGAAATGAAAGACGCTGAAACACTTTATGACGTACCACTTATGTTACAAGATCAGCATTTAGACGATTTAACGTGTGAATTACTCGGTTTAGATTGTGCAGAAGCTGATATGACTGAGTGGATTGAACTTGTGAAAAAAGTTCGTCACTTAGAAAAGAAAATTGACATTGGTTTAGTCGGAAAGTATGTTGAATTACCTGATGCGTACTTATCAGCTGTTGAAGCACTCAAGCACGCTGGATTTGCTTACGATACAGATATCGATATTCACTGGATCAACTCTGAATCATTAGATGAAGATAGTATTAAAGAAGAATTATCTCATGTTGACGGAATTGTCGTACCTGGTGGGTTTGGAGACCGTGGAATCGAAGGTAAAATTAACGCGATTCAGTACGCACGTGAAAACAACGTACCTTTTCTCGGCATTGGCTTAGGTATGCAACTAGCAATCGTTGAATTTGCGCGTAATGTTGTCGGTTTAAAGGAAGCACATACGACAGAAGTAAATCCGAACACGCCACACCCAATCATTGATATTTTAGACGGCGAACAGTCAAGTGAACAACTCGGTGGTACACTTCGCTTAGGTGCTTCGGCTTGTCGACTGCAAGAAGGTACGAAGGCACGCTTAGCATATGGAGACGTTGATGAAGTTCACGAAAGACATCGAAACCGCTACGAATTTAACAATGCATACCGTCATGAACTTGAAGAAGAAGGATTTGTATTTTCTGGAACGAGTGTTGAAC
The DNA here is from genome assembly GCA_035301345.1 of Bacillota bacterium. Classification (GTDB taxonomy): domain Bacteria; phylum Bacillota; class Bacilli; order Bacillales; family Amphibacillaceae; genus CALAMD01. The sequence goes on along the minus strand of DATGUM010000005.1, from coordinate 66,665 downwards.
ACTCATACGTAGAAATTATTGAGTTGCCAGACCACCCATGGTTTATTGCAAGTCAGTTCCACCCGGAATTCAAATCACGACCGACAAAACCACATGCTCTTATTCAAGGGTTCATAGACGCGGTCGTTAATAAAAAATAAATATTCATTTATTTTGTTCTAAACATATGTGCGACAAAATTAAAATGAGAGCCTAATAATAGTGAAAAAATAGCCTGTCTCTCCTATGGAAATGACGAGTTTTACCTCGTCATACGTTACCGTAAATGACTAGTCATTCACTCATAAGAGAGAATCTAGCAGTTGAGGTTAGAAGAATAACGTTTGATTCTTCAATCGTGCCAAGGAAAAGACAGGCTCTTTCTTAACCTCATTACGTAAATATCATTTGAGACAGTTCGTCATGTAAAATAGTCATATACATTTAACTCAATCTTAAGCCGTTAGACAGTTGCACCAATAGCGACTACTTGGTATTCTTAAGAGAGATAAATGAGTATATAAAAATGAAATAACAAATGTTTTAAAGAAACATACATGAAAAGTGAACGATTTTAGAGGGGGATTACTATGTCAATCGTATCAATGAAAGAAATGCTCGAAACAGCTAAAGAAAAAAGGTATGCTGTCGGTCAATTTAATATGAATAACTTGGAATATACACAAGCGATTTTACAAGCGGCAGAAGAAGAGCAGTCACCTGTTATTTTAGGTGTATCTGAAGGAGCAGCTCGTTACATGGGTGGTTTCAAAGTTACGGTCGCTATGGTAAAAGCAATTATGGAAGAGAACGGAACGACAGTACCAGTCGCCATGCACTTAGACCATGGTTCGAGCTTTGAAGCTTGTGCTAAGGCAATCCATGCGGGCTTTAAATCAGTCATGATCGACGGCTCACATTTACCACTTGAAGAAAACATTGAATTAACGAAGAAAGTCGTTGAACTCGCTCACATTCACGGCGCATCTGTAGAAGCAGAGCTCGGCCGCATCGGTGGTCAGGAAGATGACTTAATTGTTGACGATGCAGAAGCAATGTACGCGATTCCGAGCGAATGTGAACAACTCGTGCGTGAAACGAATGTCGATTGCTTTGCACCTGCATTAGGTTCTGTTCACGGACCGTATAAAGGTGAACCAAACTTAGGCTTTAAACAAATGGAAGAAGTGCTCCATTTAACGAACGTCCCACTCGTTTTACACGGTGGAACAGGTATTCCAACTGAAGATATTCAGCGCGCTATTTCACTCGGAACAGCGAAAATTAACGTAAACACAGAAAATCAAATTCAACAGACGAAAGTCATTCGCGACATTCTTAATGAAGACAAAGAAGTGTATGACCCGCGTAAATATATGGGCCCTGGTCGTGAAGCAATTAGAGAAACAGTCGTAAGTAAAATGCGTGAATTTGGCTCATCTGGTCAAGCATAATAAAAAAAGAAATGTGGTGTTTGAATGAAGTTTTTTATTGATACAGCAAATGTTGAACATATTGAAGCGGCAAATGATTTAGGCATTCTCGGTGGCGTAACGACGAACCCGAGCTTAATCGCTAAAGAAGGTGTCTCGTTTCATGATCGTTTAAAAGAAATAACAGCAGTCGTTACAGATCGTTCAGTTAGCGCAGAAGTTATTGCTGAAGACGCTGAAGGAATGATTGAAGAAGGAAAAGAATTGGCAAAAATTGCACCGAACATTACGGTGAAAATTCCGATGACATTAGAAGGTCTAAAGGCAGTAAAGGCATTAAGTGAAGAAGATATTACGACGAACGTCACGCTAATTTTTAATGCGAATCAAGCATTATTAGCGGCTCGTGCAGGTGCCACGTATGTGTCGCCGTTTTTAGGACGTCTTGATGATATCGGACATGATGGAATGGATTTAATCGCAACAATTGCGGCAATCTTTGATATGCACGGCATTGAAACTGAAATTATCGCAGCGTCGATTCGTCACCCATTACACGTGATTGACGCAGCGCTTAACGGTGCAGATATTGCGACAATCCCGTACAATGTTCTGGCAGACTTAGTCAGTCACCCACTGACAGATAAAGGAATTGAACAGTTTTTATCAGATTGGCATAAACAAAATAAGTAATTGATTAAGTAGGTGGAAGATGTCCGTTCATCTCCACCTCTTTTTCATATGATAAATGGATGGAAGAGAGTGAGGGTCTAACATGCAAAAGCTTCTCATTGAAGGTGGTAACAAATTAAGTGGTCGCGTAAAAATTAACGGCGCAAAAAATAGTGCTGTCGCATTACTTCCTGCAGCTATTTTAGCTGATTCAACAGTGACAATTGAAGGATTACCGGATATTTCAGACGTATTCACATTAGGAGAAATAGTTGAGGAAATAGGCGGCACTGTCACTTGGGGTGAACAACGTGTAGCGATTGATCCGGCAAAAATGGTCAGTATGCCACTGCCAAATGGCAAAGTGAAAAAGCTACGTGCATCTTACTATTTTATGGGTGCGATGCTTGGGAAATTTAATGAAGCAGTCATCGGACTTCCAGGCGGTTGTTTCCTCGGTCCACGCCCAATTGATCAGCACATTAAAGGGTTTGAGGCGTTAGGTGCAGAAGTGACAAACGAACAAGGCGCTATTTATTTACGGGCAAAAGAATTGAGAGGCGCGCGTATTTATTTAGACGTCGTCAGTGTTGGGGCAACAATCAACATTATGCTAGCAGCGGTGAAAGCAAAAGGTGTCACGACGATTGAAAACGCAGCAAAAGAACCAGAAATCATTGACGTTGCAACATTATTAACGAATATGGGCGCAAAAATAAAAGGCGTTGGAACGGACGTCATTCGTATCGAAGGGGTATCCTCATTATCTGGGTGTAATCATATGATTATTCCGGACCGAATCGAAGCGGGCACGTACGCTATTTTAGCAGCTGCTCAAGGAGAAGAGATTTTAATTGATTACGTTATTCCTGAACATTTAGAATCGCTCCTCGCTAAATTGCGTGAAATGGGTGTCGACATTGAAGCGGCAGATGAGAAACTGCTCCTCCGTCCGAAGAAAACATTACAGAGCGTCGATATTAAAACTCTCGTCTATCCTGGATTTCCGACAGATTTACAACAACCATTTACGACATTACTTACTCGGGCAACAGGGACAGGTATTATAACAGATACGATTTACTCTGCCCGTTTAAAACATATTGATGAATTAAGACGAATGAATGCATCGATTAAAGTCGAAGGCGGGTCAGCAATCGTGACAGGTCCAGTCGCGCTTGAAGGAGCAAAAGTTCGCGCATCGGATTTAAGAGCAGGTGCCGCACTTATTATCGCTGGACTCATGGCTGACGGAATCACTGAAATTACAGGCGTTGATCATATTGATCGTGGCTATGAAAAAATTACTGATAAATTAACGACTCTCGGTGCACGTATTTGGCGAGAAGATTTAACTGAAGAAGAACGTATACAAATGAAAAAATAATTGAATAAACGTTAAAGGGTGGGAACAACATGGAAAGAAGTTTAACGATGGAGCTCGTACGTGTAACAGAAGCTTCTGCTTTATCATCTGCACGTTGGATGGGAAGAGGTAAAAGTAATGAAGCGGACGCTGCTGCAACAGAAGCGATGCGTACCGTATTAGATACAATTCCGATGCAAGGAACAGTCGTTATCGGAGAAGGTGAAATGGACGAAGCACCGATGCTTTACATCGGTGAAAAACTCGGTATGGGTGTTGGTTCAGAAGTGGACGTTGCTGTTGATCCTTTAGAAGGAACAGCAATCGTTGCTCAAGGGACATGGAACGCCCTATCAGTTATCGCCATTGCTGACGCGGGTAACTTCTTACACGCACCAGACATGTATATGGATAAAATCGCAGTCGGACCTGAAGCTGTTGGAAAAGTAGATATTAACGCTTCTATTGCAGAGAATATCCAAGCTGTTGCCAAAGCGAAAAACAAACGATTAGAAGACGTTGTAGCAATTGTTCTTGATCGTCCACGACATAAAGAACTTATCAAAGAAATTCGCGAAGCGGGCGCTCGTATTAAACTCATTCCTGACGGTGACGTAGCAGCGGCTATTAACACAGCATTTGAAAAAACAGGTGTCGATATTTTATTCGGTATTGGCGGTGCACCTGAAGGCGTTCTTTCTGCCGCAGCATTAAAGTGCTTAGGTGGCGAAATCCAAGGAAAACTCGTACCATCAAATGACGAGGAAATTGCTCGTTGCAATCGCATGGGTATCACAGATATGGACAAAGTATTCTATATGGATGATCTCTGCGCAGGCGATGACGCTATCTTCGCTGCTACAGGCGTAACAGATGGTGAGTTGTTAAAAGGTATTCAGTTTAAAGGACAACGTGCAACGACAGAAACAGTCGTTATGCGTGCGAAAAGTGGAACAGTTCGTTTCATCCAAGGAGAACATAGCTTAAAAATAAAACCGAATATGATTGTTGAATAATGACGAACTCACCGCTTATTGACATATTTGCGGTGAGTTTTCTTTCACGAAATAAAACAGATGCGTAAGAACCGATAATTTAGTGATGACAACCCTTTGAAACAATCAGCTTAGTATGAGTAAAATGTTTGTGGGACTATGCCATACTTGTTGTGTAAAGCTTTCACTTCAGAAATGTACTACACTTGTCCACGAAGAATTGAAGTGCATTCTTCGCACCAACTAACTCTTCCCTTATGATTTGAGATATGATATTACCCAATTAAGAATTTCTTCTCTTTTTATAGTGGTTGTTGTGACTATAACTATACAAAAGATGGTATTTTGAACATATTTATTAGGTGCCCACAAATACTTGATTCAATCATCAGCTTACCTTTTGTTGTTTATTTCTCGGAAAAAAGGTAAGATAGAAATGGACATGAATGGTAAAATATAAGGTGAAATGTCCAATAACACTTCTTTTCTAACTTCTAACACTCTTCAACAAGCAACATCCGTCAAACATCTAAGAAGAAACAAATCTCTGAACATATAGCGATTTCAAATGAAAAAACTACCTAGAAAGTTAGAGTATTTAATAATAAATGAATAGGCATGGTGATTCAATGGCTTCATTAACAATCTCCACTTTAGAAGCATTAACATTAAAAGAAATTTATGCATTAGCAAAAGAGTTCAAAGTATCATATTACGCAAAGTTAACGAAACGTGAGCTCATTTTCGCTATTTTAAAAGCCCAAGCAGAAAAAGACGGCTTTTTATTTATGGACGGCATTTTAGAAATTATCCCATCAGAAGGATTCGGATTTTTAAGACCAATCAACTACTCTCCGAGTGCAGAAGACATCTACATATCCGCATCACAAATTCGTCGGTTTGATTTAAGAAATGGTGACAAAGTTTCTGGAAAAGTACGACCACCAAAAGAAAACGAACGATATTACGGACTGTTACATGTCGATGCGGTAAATGACGCAGATCCAGAAACGTCAAAAGAACGCGTACATTTCCCTGCCCTGACAGCATTATACCCAAATCGTATGATGAATATGGAACAATCTAAGAACAAATTATCAACACGTATTATGGACTTAATGACGCCTGTAGGATTTGGACAGCGTGGATTAATCGTTTCCGCGCCAAAAGCAGGGAAGACGATGCTTTTAAAAGAAATTGCTAATAGTATTACGGAAAATCATCCAGAAGCAAAGTTAATCATCCTACTCGTTGATGAACGTCCAGAAGAAGTAACGGATATTGAACGATCTGTCCATCCGAATGTTGACGTCGTCAGCTCGACATTTGACGAAGTACCAGAAAGCCACATTCGCGTGTCAGAACTCGTTTTAGAACGAGCGATGCGCCTCGTTGAACATAAACAAGACGTTATCGTGTTAATGGATAGTATTACTCGTCTCACGCGCGCGTATAACTTAGTTATTCCACCGAGCGGCAGGACGCTCTCAGGGGGAATTGATCCAGCAGCTTTCCACCGACCGAAGCGCTTTTTCGGAGCGGCACGTAATATCGAAGAAGGTGGCAGCTTTACGATATTAGCAACGGCACTCGTCGACACAGGATCGCGTATGGATGACGTTATTTACGAAGAATTTAAAGGAACGGGAAATATGGAATTACACTTAGATCGCTCACTTGCAGAACGACGTATTTTCCCAGCAATCGACATATTACGCTCAGGCACGCGAAAAGAAGAACTTTTACTATCGAAAAATCATTTAGAGAAAATGTGGGCGATTCGCCATACGATGCAAGATTCACACGATTTTCTCGAGCGCTTCTTACGCCGCTTAAAAGCATCAGAAACGAACGAGGAATTTTTAGACATCTTAGAAAAAGAAATGAAACGAAAAAACGTCAAACGATAATGATGTAAAAGTGATAAAAAGTTGCTTATTTTTTCACAAAAATAATACGTCTTACTGTTGCAATCGTATGTTCACACTGTTATAATCTTTTTATATGGGTATTTGAGAATCGAATAAAAAACCTTTAAAACATCCTTGAATCAATCGGATCAAGGCAAAAAGGAGTGGAAACAAATGAAAAAAGACATTCATCCGGAATATCAAAAAGTCGTCTTTCTAGATACAGGATCTGATTATAAGTTTTTAAGTGGATCAACGAGAACGTCAGACGAAACAATTGAGTGGGAAGATGGAAACACGTATCCAGTTATTCGTGTGGAAGTGAGCTCAGACACACATCCGTTCTACACTGGAAAACAAAGAGAAGATACTGCAGGCGGACGTATTGACCGCTTCAAGAGAAAGTACAATATGAAATAATAAGCTAATCATAGGTAACTTATTGATGGATAGCGAGCGTAGCAATCGTCAGCAAGTGACCTTAGCTTATCTTACATAACAAATAAGCAAATGGTTTTTGTCATGTCATTTATAAAAGCCATTTGCTTATATATATATGACTTCAAAAGCAATACGTGACGACAAATTTCATAGAATAACTAAGAGAGCTATGACTCTAGTCGCACAAGCTAAAAGAAGAGCTTATATAAGCATTTTTACTAGTAAGCGATTTATTACATACATTTTTTCGTTTAATAATTGTTACTTTTCCAGTAATTAAGTGTAAAGCAATCGTTAGCAACCTAGTAAAATAAGCAAGGAAAGAGGTTATGTTTATCCGAGAGATAAACATAACCTCTATTTTTTTGTCGTGATTGAAGTGCTACAAAAGAATAAGATATTTTTAAAACGCTCCCCACCCTTTATACAGTCCTCATTTGAAAATAATAAAAAACTTAGCTCACCTAACTATGCTGCGAACAAAATAGTGTAAAATTAACGGTCTTAAAATGATTTTTTGCTTTATTTTTTCACGCCACTTTCAAAAGTTTCGTTGTTAATGAACGATTTTCCGCACTTCCATACAATAAATAATATCGTGTATTTACATAGGCCTTTTATCATGGTATAAATAGCTATATGAAAGGAGGAAATAACTATGGATATTTTTTACATAATAGCATTCTTTTTATTCGGCGTTACATTTGGCTCGTTCTACAACGTGATTGGCCTCAGATTACCAAAAGACATCCCATTTCATAACGATCGCTCCTACTGCCCATCATGTGAAAATACACTTCGCCCAACCGAACTTATTCCTATCATGTCTTACGTCATCCAGCGTGGTAAATGTAGATATTGCAACACGCGCATCTCACCTTTATATCCAACCATTGAAATGATCACAGGCTTACTTTTCGCTTTTAGTTACATAAAGATTGGCTTACAAAGTGAACTAGCAATCTCTCTGTTATTTGTGAGCATGCTCGTGATTATAACTGTTTCTGATATTGCTTATATGATTATTCCTAATAAAGTTTTACTATTTTTCTTACCGTTACTCGTCATATTACGCACAATCCATCCAATGGATCCGTGGTATAATCCGTTACTTGGCTCAGCGGTCGGTTTTTTGTTGATTGCTATTATTATTATTGCAAGTAAAGGCGGTATGGGCGCAGGTGACATGAAGCTTTTTGGTGTGCTCGGCATTATTTTAGGTTTAGGAAAGACGTTACTCACACTTTTTTTAGCATCTGTTATCGGTCTTCTCTTCGGGCTTATTTGGATGGCTCGCAAACGTATTAAAAGACGCCAACCAATACCGTTCGGACCATTTATTAGCATAGCAGCATTAATAACATATTTTTACGGAGAACAAATGATTAGTTACTATTTAGAGTTATTTTAAAAATAGATTGCATATTTAAATCATTTATAGTAAATTAGTATTAGGCAAAAAAGATTACATAAATTGAATGTGAATATAAGGAAAGCGAAGATATACGGTTTATTTATATTGGGCACTGGAACCGTATGGAGCTAGTTGTGCAACCGACCTTTACGTGCAGGATTCCATTGATATGGGCCTCATGTAAAGGTATTTTTTTAGTTTTTTTTAATTGCTATCAGAGTGAGGGATCGGTCGCCATGATGTTTAATAAAAAAATAATAATTATAATTGCTAGTCTATTAATAATTGTGAGTGGATTATTAGTTTATGAGTATTTTGACTCAAAAACATTTCCCGTAGGATCTACGATAGGGAATGTGTCTGTTGCACATAAGACATAAGACGGATGAAAAATAAATATATTTTAACAGGTGTTAGTGAATAATCACTGACACCTTTTTAATGACTATTTAATAGTTAGACGGTTTTAACATTCACTTTTAAAAAGTATTCGTGCAATAGCCATGAAAATCCTCTATTTAAGTCAAAAAAACTACTAAAAATCAATTTTATGAATAGCGGACAGAACATCTGTTCTTATTAGCTGTTTCATGTTATACTTTTTTTAGAAAATATCACCACGAATAAGCACCATAATAAAGTAGGATGTGGTAAAATGAGTGTACTTATTTATGAAGAGAAAAAGTCGTATATTGATCATGACCGTTTATTTAAAGAGTTGATTCAAACATTCTTCCAGTCTTTTATTGAAGGTTTTTTCCCAGAAGAAGCTGCGGACATCGATTTTTCAACAGTCACCTTTTTAGAGCAAGAAATATTTACAGATATTGTCAAAGGCGAACGGCGGCAAATTGATATACTTGCTGAAGTTAAAATGAAACAAAAAGAGCAAATAATCCTCATCCACGTTGAACCACAATCATCTTTACAACATGAATTTAATGAACGCATGTTTATCTACTACAGTCGCCTCTATGAAAAATACCGCATGCCTATTCTCCCAATTGCCGTATTCAGTTATGATGATTCTCGCTTTGTCGACGACACATTTACAATCGAATTGCCAACCGTACGAATACTATCCTTTCATTACTTACAATTACATCTCATCAAAAAATCTTGGCGCGAATTTATTAAAGAAGATAATCCAGCAGTCGCAGCATTACTCAGTAAAATGGGGTACACAGAAAAAGAACGTATCCAAGTAAAGTTTGAATTCTTACGCATGATCAGTCGCATGAAGTTAGACCCGGCAAAAATGCAATTGATGTATGGCTTTTTCGAAACGTATTTACAATTAAACGAAGAGGAGGAACAAATCATGCGTGAAAAGGTTGATGAATTACCGAAAGAAGAAAGTGACCTCGTCTCACAACTCCCAAACTCTTACTTTGACCGAGGAATGAAAGAGGGTCTTGAACAAGGAATAGAGCAGGGTCAAGCAGAGCTCGTTCATACAATGTTCAGCAATGGCCTCACGGCAAGGGATATTGAACAAGCGACTAATTTGTCAGTTGAAAGAATCAAGCAATTGTTGAAGAAGTAATTCTGTACTAGAGGAGGAACAAATTATGCGTGAAAAAGTTGATGAATTACCGAAAAAAGAAAGTGACTTCGTTTCACAACTTCCAAACTCTTACTTTGATCGAGGAAAGGAACAGGGTCAAGCAGAGCTCGTTCGTACAATGTTCAGCAATGGCCTCACAGCGAGAGAAATTGAACAAGCGACTAATTTGTCAGTTGAAAGAATCAAACAATTGTTGAAGAAGTAAGTACTTTACAAAGAAATAAATGAGCCTAGGAGAATAGACGAATGAACACATTTGAACAGCATCAAGGCTTTCGTACGATGTTTCAAGAAAATAAGTTAACGCTCGGACTTTTCTTTCCGATTGAAGGATACAAAGGAAGCGTTCCAGAAATGGACTTAGTTAAACAAATGGCTTTGGCTAAGCAAGCAGATGAAGCTCATTTTGCATCTTTATTTGTCCGTGACATACCGTTATTTGACCCTGAATTTGGGGATGTTGGTCAAATTTATGATCCGTGGGTATATCTTGGCTACTTAGCCGCTCAGACAAAAAGAATTGCATTGGCAACAGGTAGTATTGTAACGACTGTTCGCCACCCTTTACACGTGGCAAAGGCTGCTGCTTCCATTGACAAACTATCTCATAATCGTTTAGTGCTTGGCATTGCAACGGGAGATCGTCCGATTGAATTTAACGCGTTTTCAGTTAATAAAGCAGAGCGTAGTGAGCTATTCCGTGAATCGCTCCGAGTGATCCGTCGCGCATGGGCTGAGGAATTCCCTACGATTCAGGCATCGAACGTTAACTTAACAGATGCAGACGTGTTACCGAAGCCTTCGAGTATGGATATACCGACGTTAATTACTGGTCATTCCGGACAAACGCGTGAATGGATTGCTAAAAATGGTGATGGCTGGTTATTTTATCCACGTGATTTATTTATTCAAGAGCTTTTAATTAAGGAGTATCGAACGCATACGAAAGAGTTTAAACCGTTTGCCCAATCACTTTTTATTGACCTTTCGGAAAATCCGAACGAACCACCAACAGGGATTCCGCTTGGGTTCAGAACAGGGCGCAACTTTTTAATCAATCATTTACACGAATTACGGGCGATTGGTGTGAATCACGTAGCTTTCACGCTAAAGTTAGCAACTCGTCCCGTGGAGGAAATTGTTCAGGAACTCGCTGAAGAAGTTGTCCCACACTTCCCAGCACATAGATAACTTATTAAACATACATTAAGCACTATAAACTATGACAAAAAACAAACGATAAGGGGAAACCAATGAGAAGACGACTTTTATTATTAACGAGTATGTGCCTGTTCATTTTACTTGTTACACAAACGATTTATGCTAATAAAGAAGTTTCAATCAGCAGTGAACATGCGTTAAACAATATTCAAGATGATGCGATTTTTAAAATGAATGAATACCGTAAAAAAATGAATTTACAGCCATTAAGTAGTCATTCGAGTGTTCAAAAAGCGAGTCAATCACATGCAGATTACTTATTTTTAAATAATGCACTAGGTCATTATCAAGACGAAGGGAATCCTGGGTTTTCAGGTCGTTCACCATTTGATCGAGCGAAAGCATTCGGTTATGAAGCACGTGTTTATTCAGAAGGGATTAATTTTGGAGCGCCGACAGGCATTTCAGGTATTAACGGATTATTTGATGCGCCTTATCACCGTGAGCCAATGATGAATCCTAATTACGCACACGTTGGCACGGGATATAATGAAGATGGCCATCTCATTGTTAATTACGGAAATACGTCGTCCACTTCAGGAACGACAAAAGATGATGTAGTCGTTTATCCGGTAAATGGCCAAAATGACGTTAAAGTGAGCTGGCTAGCGATTGAATCACCAAACCCTTTATCTTATTGGGGGATTTATGATGAAGATTTAAAAGTTGTCGGCTATCCGATTAGTTTTTATTATCCTGATGGCTATTATACGAGTAATGAATTAGTCGTTGATCACGTGCAGTTGACAGATAATAACGGTAAGAATTTACCTGTATATGACGTTACACCTGAACGTGACCCTGATGAGAATCAGCACGTCATGATTATTCCACGAAAACCTTTATCATACGGAGAAACATATCACGTATCTGTAGATGCCCACGTGTTAGTGGGTGGGGAAAAGCGTGATCTTTCAAAAGCTTGGTCATTTACAACGATGGAAGACGTTAACGTCACTGACGTATATTTTATTGGGCAGGAAGATGATCCAGATGAGCTAATCGTAGAAATTAATAATGGCGCCCATTTAGAAATTGCAGATGAGTCTAGTTTATCTTATGAAATGGCATTAGAAAGAAATGGAAAAACATATTTAACGGCAACGAGTGAAATGTTCGAACAAGTTGTGGAAAAACCACTAACTGCTGGAAAATATACGCTGAAAGTAACGATCCCTGACCTCAAAAAAGAGTTGTCACTACCAGTAACGATTACAAAGAATGAACATAAGATTTATTTCGAGGCGAGTGAGTGGGACGTAGCATTTGATCGTGAAGGAAAAGATACGGTCGTTAAAGACATCGTAAAAACATTTCCTGATTTACCGAGCTGGGCAAAAGATGAAATCATTTATTTAGAAACGAATAAAGTCGTTTATGGACTACCAGACGGCACATTTGGTTCTAATAAAACGATCACGCGAGGAGAAGCCGCTGTTATGCTTTCCCGTGCAAAACAATTAGATGTTTCGACAGATAAAAATAAACCGAGCTTTTCAGATTTAGATAAGAAAGCATACTATTACGGGGCTGTTGAAGCGGCAGTTAAAGCCGGGTATTTTAGTGGTTATCCGGACGGGACGTTTGGACCGAATGATACGCTCACAAGAGAACAAATGGCAAAGATTATCGCGGACGCTTATGAACTATCAGGAAAAGGAAGCAGTTCATTTAATGATATTTCGTCAAGTTGGGCAAAAGCAGAAATCGAATTGCTCGCACAAAACGGTATTGCTGTTGGTACATCAGCAGGTGTGTTTAAGCCTCGAGCGAATATTTCTCGTGCTGAATTTTCTGTTATGCTTGCGCGTGCGATGAATGATGACTTTAAGGTTCGTTAAAATGACATCAACCTTTTGACCTCTTCATCTATATATATTATAATTATACTGTTAATCAAGAAGAGGTGATGCATGGTGCTTGAACGTTTACAAGTGTTAGAAGATCGTTATGAAAAATTGAACGAATTACTAAGCGACCCAGAAGTCGTTAGTGATATAGATAAATTACGCGAATATTCAAAAGAACAATCAGATTTAGAAACAGTCGTTGAAAAATATCGTACATATAAAGAACAGACGACGGAATTAGCCGATGCAAAATTGATGTTAGAAGATGATGCCGATGCAGAAATGGCTGAGATGGTTAAAATGGAAATTTCCGAACTCGATAAATCAACGACAGCATTAGAAGAAGAACTGAAAATCTTACTACTACCAAAAGATCCGAACGACGATAAGAACGTTATTGTTGAAGTTCGTGCAGCAGCAGGTGGTGACGAGGCAGCTTTATTTGCTGGAGATTTATATCGGATGTATGCGCGTTATGCTGAAGCGAACCGTTGGCAAACAGAAGTCATTGAAGCACAAACAACAGGCGTTGGTGGGTATAAAGAAATTATTTTCATTATTAATGGAAATGGTGCCTATTCGAAATTAAAATATGAAAACGGCGCGCACCGTGTACAACGTGTGCCAGAAACAGAGTCTGGTGGGCGTATTCATACGTCAACAGCAACTGTTGCTGTTTTGCCTGAAGCGGAAGATATCGACGTAGAAATTCGTAATGAAGATATTAAAATCGATACGTATCGCTCAAGTGGTGCGGGAGGACAACACGTTAACACGACAGATTCAGCTGTTCGTATTACACACTTCCCAACAGGTATTGTCGTATCAATGCAAGATGAGAAATCCCAAATTAAAAACCGTGAAAAAGCGATGAAAGTATTAAAAGCACGTGTGTATGATGCAGCACAACAAGAAGCTCAAGCGGAATATGATGCAACACGTAAAACAGCCGTCGGAACAGGGGATCGTTCGGAAAGAATTCGTACGTACAATTACCCGCAAAATCGTGTCACTGATCATCGCATTGGTTTAACTGTGCAAAAATTAGATCAAATCATTGACGGGTCACTCGATGAATTAATTGACGCATTATTATTAGAAGAACAAGCAGAAAAACTCGAACAAATTGGTGGATAAAATGAAGAAAACGTATAAACAGTATGAAGTCCTGGAATGGGCTTCTCTTTTTTTAGAAAAAAACGAACGAGAACCGAATGTTGCTAAAATATTGTTGGAACATGTTCTAAATGTTGATCAATCGACCTTTTATATGAATATGCAAATGCCCATTTCAGATGAACAAGTAAAATCGTATGAAAATCTCATACATATTCATGTGGAAACAGGGGAACCTGTACAACATTTGCTCGGTTATGCACATTTTTTTGGGAGAAAATTTTCTGTGAATGAACATGTGCTTATCCCGCGTCAGGAAACAGAAGAGCTTGTCGATTTAACGTTAAAAAAAATAGATGAAAATTTTTCGCGAAATGAATCTCTTGTTGTTGTTGATGTGGGTACGGGCAGTGGAGTGATTGGAACGACTCTAGCTTTAGAACATGAGCAGCTAGACGTTTATGCAACGGATATTAGCGAACGAGCACTGGAAGTAGCTAAAGCTAATGCGACACAATTAGGTGCACACGTTCAGTTTTTACAAGGGAATTTTTTGCAACCAATCATCAACAATCAAACTTATCCACAGATTATTGTGAGTAATCCACCTTATATTGCTTATCGTGAAAAAGATCATTTATCAGATACGGTTAAAAATTATGATCCAGACTTAGCTTTATTTGCTGAAAATGATGGATTAGCTGCTTATGAGACGATATTAAAGCAAATAGCTAATCATTTTACGAGTGTTTCGCTTATTATGTTTGAAATTGGTTATACACAAGGCGTGCGTGTGACGAAACTAATAAAGTCATTTTTTCCGAACAGCACTGTTGAAATTATTAAAGATATAAACGGACAAGACCGAATAGTGAGCGCTTATTTAGAACATGAGTTCTCAAGTGATGACTGAGCTCAATCGATTAATATTGAATGAGAAATCGCGTAACAATCAACTTTATCCACATTATCCACAGGTGCATGTTAATAACTTGTTGAAACAGTGTTAATTTTAAGGAGAAAATGTGTATACATTTGAAAAATCATGTCATAACGTGAGTCTATCAACAATTGAGTTGTGCATAACTGTTTAATCATGTTAATTCACAAAGGATGTAAAGAGAAGGGGGGATGAGTAGGTGAAGAAAACAAAGCAGTGGACGTTGGCAACGGATAAAAAAGCGAATGACGAAATAATTGAAGAAGCGGCAGCGATGATTAATGCTGGCGAGCTTGTCGCTTTTCCGACTGAAACGGTGTATGGGCTCGGGGCTGATGCACTGAGTGACGAGGCTGTTGAGCGAATTTTTCAAGCGAAAGGTAGGCCACAAGATAATCCTTTAATCGCTCACGTCGCTACGCAGGAACAGTTACTTTCTCTCGTTACGTCCGTTCCTCCGTTTGTTGAACAATTAATTTATCATTTTTCACCCGGGCCAATAACGTACGTTTTGCCGAGTAATGGGACGTGCGCTTCACGTGTCACGGCAGGGTTATCAACAGTGGCGATTCGTATACCTGATCACCCAGTAGCTTTAGCCTTAATTAAGGCGAGTGGGCGACCAATTGCCGCGCCGAGTGCAAATACGTCCGGAAAACCGAGTCCGACTGAGGCGTCACATGTGATAGAAGACTTATCAGGAAAAATAGCTGGTATTTTAGACGGTGGGCAGACAGGGATTGGAATGGAGTCAACAGTCGTTGATTGTACGTCAAATGTACCGATTATTTTGCGTCCAGGTGGTGTGACGGCAGATGAGATACGAAAAGTCGTAGGCGAAGTAAAAATCGCGAACGCTCAATCGACTGAAGAGAAGAAGCCACTTTCTCCTGGTGTTAAATATCGGCATTATAGCCCTGACGTGCCGTTAACGCTCATGCGTCCATCAGTTACTCATATGCAACAGTATATTGATGATGCGCAAGCTAACGGGAAAATTGTCGGTGTGTTAGCGAGTGATGCACTAAGTCGTCAATTAATCGCAAGAAAAACTTTTGCTCTTGGGAGTGACTTGTCGCAAATTGCAAAAAATATTTATCGTGGCCTGCGCTCTTTTTCTCATGAGGAAGTTGATGAGATTATATGTGAAACATTTCCGAAAGAAGGAATTGGCATTGCTATTATGAATCGTTTAGAACGAGCGGCAGAAAAAAACTCTACTAACAATAAGTAAGTATAAATACCTAAGTGATATGTTTTATTAGTTATTTATGATATATTATACCTAAGGGTAAACTGGAGGATATCAATGAATATTTTATTCGTGTGTACGGGGAATACGTGTAGAAGTCCGATGGCAGAAGCAGTGACAAAGCAGATGATTCCACAAGCAAATGTACAGTCTGCAGGTATTTTTGCGATGGATGGCGGATCAGCTAATCAACACGCAGAAACTGTTCTTAAGGAAAAAAATATCCACATTAACCATGAAGCCCAGCCTGTGACACGTGATTTGTTGTTATGGGCCGACCTCATTTTAACGATGACTATTCAACATCGAGAAATTTTATCCACACAATACTTAGAAGTAGCAGACAAAACATTCACATTAAAGGAATTTGTCGAAACAGGGAAAGATTATAGTACGCAAGATATTACGGATCCATTTGGTGCAGATGTAAGTACGTACCGCGAAACACTTGCAGAACTTATAACAAACATTGAACATTTGCAAAGGAAGATGGAAGAGGAAAGGGACAGGTAGCCAATGAAAAAAAGATACCGCTTTAGTTTGCAATTGAAGTTAGTATTTTTAACGACGTTTTTAGCAGTCATTACTTATTCATTCAGTGCGATTTTCATCTATTTCGTCTATGATTACGTGAAGCAATTTTGGGACATTTCCGAAGTGACATTTACAATTTTAACGTTGCTTAAAGGAATATTCTGGTCCGCTGTTTTAATGTTTATTGCTGCACGATTTATAACGAAGCCACTTGAACGTTTGGAAGATGCGGCGACAGAAGCAGCTGAAGGAGATTTGTCACATGAAATTAGACCTTCGCGTTCAGACGATGAAATTCGTGCACTTGGGCTTGCTTTTTCACGAATGCTCACGAATTTAAAAGAAATGGTTCACAATATCGAGCAACATTTTACATATGCAAATGAAACAGTTGAAAAAATAAAAGAAGCTTCAACACAAGCTGCACAACACGCACAGCTAATTAGTTCGTCAACAGACGATATTTCACGTGGAGCAGAAACGTCAGCAGAGGCGATTCAACGAACGGCAGAATCAGTTGAAGATGCGACGCGACTAGCTGAAGAAGTGCAGCGCCGTGCAGATGCTTCTAAACAATTGTCGGCTAGTATGTTAGAAACGCTTGAACAAAGTACAAATGCTGTTCATGCGTTAGTTCAGGGAATCCAGACATTAGCAGATGAACAAGAAGAGTCATTAAAAGATGTCGAGCAGTTAAAAGTTAATACACAGGAAGTTGAGTCAATCGTTACGATGGTTGGCGATATTGCTGAGCAAACGAATTTGCTCGCTTTAAATGCTTCGATTGAAGCGGCTCGTGCCGGGGAACATGGGCAAGGATTCGCTGTCGTTGCAGAAGAAGTTCGCTTATTAGCGGATGAAAGTGCGCAAGCTGTTCAGCAAATTTCGCGATTGATTCAGTCGATGCAAACGAATGTCACGAAAGTTGTGACAAATATTACGGCGAATGTTACGCAGGCGAAAGCAGAAGCGGCAGGTGGGCAGACGACGAATGAAGCAATCGAAGCGATGTCACAGTCTGTTACTGAAGTTGTTGCAGAAATAGACACGATTTCAACGACTGTTGATTCGCAGTTAGAGTCGATTCAAAATACTGTTCGTCAATCACAAGAAGTTGCAGCAATAGCGGAAGAAACGTCAGCGGCTACGCAGGAAGTGAATGCTTCTGTTGAGGAACAATCAAACGTATCACGTCAAGTGAATGAATTAGCGCAAGCACTTGATGAACAGTCGCGCAGTTTAAACGCACAAATCGCTCAATTTACAACAACGTCTGGTCAAGCAGAAACGCCAGAAGAAAATATTGTCGCGCTTGCTACAGAAGATGACGCTTCTGAGCAAGAAAAAACATCAAGCGCTGTTTAATGAACGAACGTTTGACAGATTTTCGACATAGTCTTAAGAACAAAACGTTTTCTTTTCATGTTATAATGAAGATTAATAGATGAGTAGTCAGGGAGGACGTTTTTAATGAAAGTGATTATTTCAGCAGACCATGCAGGGAATACACTTCGAAGTGAAGTGAAAAGTTTGTTAGACGAACTAGGTATCGCTTATGAAGATATCGGTTGTGAAGGTGAAGATTCAGTCGATTATCCTGACTTTGCACTACCAGCTGCCGAACGAGTGGCAAATGGTGAGTTTGACCGTGGTATTTTAATTTGTGGAACGGGCATTGGGATGTCAATTACTGCAAATAAAGTCCAGGGGATTCGCTGTGCGCTAACACATGACGTATTCAGTGCAAAAGCGACGCGCCAGCATAACGATTCAAACATGTTGGCAATGGGTGAGCGGGTTATCGGGGCAGGTTTAGCAAGAGAAATAACGAAGGCTTGGTTAGAAACACCGTTTGAAGGCAATCGTCACTTACGCAGAATTGAGAAAATCACGACGTACGAAAAGCAAGAATAAACACTAACTTTTAAAAGGATAGGTGAACCGTATGTCCAACATTAAAGAAACAGTCAAAAAAGATGTCAGTGCAGTCGTAGATGAATGGTTAGCAAATGGTTATTTAAAAGCAAATGATGTATTTGTTGTCGGATGTTCCACGAGTGAAGTTATCGGCGAAACGATTGGTACGTCAGGCAGTGAAGATATTGCTGAAGTGCTATTTTCTGCGCTTAATCGTTTAAGAACTGAGGCGAATGTTCACTTAGCTTTTCAAGGATGTGAACATATTAATCGGTCACTCGTCGTTGAACGAGAAACGATGGAACAAGAAGGTTATACAGAAGTGTCTGTTATTCCGCACCCGAATGCAGGTGGGTCGATGACGTCATATGTATACAAGCATTTTAAAGATCCCGTCGTCGTAGAAGATGTTGAAGCGACGTCAGGTCTTGATATCGGTGAAACGATGATTGGTATGCATATTAGAAAAGTTGCTGTACCACTTCGTTTTAAACAAAAATCAATCGGTAATGCACGTGTAAACGGTGCACGCTCACGTCCTAAATTAGTTGGCGGGCCTCGAGCAAAATATGAATAAATACTCATGAAAAAAATATAAGTTAAATTGACTTTATTTTTGTTATTGGTATGATGAGAGAAATTTCAAAAGCTATATTATAAAATAAAGACAAGTCACCACATGTGGTTTACCGTAACAAAAGCTAACCGCATGTGGTGTTTAACTCATATGTCTTTTTTTAAATATACAATTGACAGTTAAATCAAACAATTTAAAATGTATGATTTAGACACATAATAAAGGATGGGGGATTAACAATATGGAAGCTATTAGAAAAGAAGATGAAGCAATTTACAATGCAATGATGCAGGAGAAGAATCGACAAGAGGAAAAGATTGAACTAATTGCCTCAGAAAACTTCGTATCAGAAGCAGTTATGAAAGCAATGGGAACAATTTTAACAAATAAATATGCTGAAGGTTACCCAGCAAAGCGTTACTACGGTGGTTGTGAGTATGTAGATATCGTTGAAAACTTAGCGCGTGACCGTGCGAAAGAAATCTTCGGTGCTGAACATGCGAACGTTCAAACACACTCAGGTGCGCAAGCGAACATGGCTGTTTACTTTACAGTACTGAAGCCAGGTGACACAGTGCTAGGAATGAACTTAGCTCACGGTGGACACTTAACACACGGAAGTCCAGTGAACTTCAGTGGACAACTATATAACTTCGAAGAGTACGGAGTAGATACTGAAACAGAACAACTTGATTACGACGCGATTCGTGAAAAAGCACTTGAAGTGAAGCCGAAGATGATCGTTGCAGGAGCAAGTGCATATTCACGTAACATTGATTTTGCGAAGTTCCGTGAAATTGCTGACGAAGTAGATGCATTGTTCATGGTAGACATGGCACACATCGCAGGACTTGTAGCAGCTGGCGTTCATCAAAACCCAGTACCATATGCTGATTTCGTAACGACGACGACACATAAAACGCTACGTGGACCACGTGGTGGAATGATTTTATGTAAAGAAGAGTACGCAAAAGCAATTGATAAATCAGTATTCCCTGGTGTTCAAGGTGGACCACTCATGCACGTTATCGCTTCAAAAGCAGTTTGCTTTAAAGAAGCATTATCAGATGACTTCAAAACGTACATTGAGCAAGTCGTTAAAAATGCAAAAGCATTAGGTGAAGCTTTAAGTGAAGAAGGTATTCGTATCGTTTCAGGTGGAACGGACAACCACTTACTATTACTTGACTTAACGCCGCTTAACATCACAGGTAAGTTAGCTGAAGAAGTGCTTGATGATATCGGTATTACGACGAATAAAAACTCTATTCCATTTGATAAAGAAGGACCTTTCGTAACGAGCGGTATCCGTATTGGTACAGCAGCTGTTACGTCAAGAGACTTCGATGAAGCGGATATGAAAGAAATTGCAGCAATTATGGCAATGACATTAAAGAATTATGAAGATAAAGAAGTTTTAGCAGAAGCAGAAAAGCGTGTAGCAGCTTTAACGAAAGCTAACCCACTTTATGCTAACTAATCGATAATTAACACTCAGACATACATAGCCGTCTGAAACTAATAGTCCCTTTAAAGAGGCAGTTATTTGTTAACAACCTCTTTAGAGGGATTTTTTATGCGTGAATAAGAAACATCCGTTCTCGAAAAAATAAAAGACGAAAATAAGCTATTAATCATTGCATTATGGTAAAATTATATACATAATAAGAAAAGATATTTTAAAATGACACGCAGAAGATAGAAGGAGTGAACGACTGATGAGCAATGTTTTCGTTTTAGACCACCCACTCATACAGCACAAAATTACGTACATAAGGGATAAAAACACAGGAACGAAACACTTCCGTGAACTCGTTGATGAAGTAGCGATGTTGATGGCGTTTGAAATTACACGCAATTTACCTGTACGCGATACGACGATTGAAACACCACTCACAGAAACGACGTCAAAAGTGTTAGATGGGAAAAAGATAGGTTTAATTCCTATTCTACGCGCAGGGCTCGGAATGGTTGACGGGATGCTTAACTTACTTCCAGCAGCTAAAGTAGGGCACGTCGGTTTGTATCGTGATCCGGAAACGTTAAAGCCTGTTGAGTACTACATAAAATTACCATCTGATATTTCAGAACGTGAATTAATCGTGATGGACCCAATGCTTGCGACAGGTGGTTCAGCAAACGACGCTATTTATTCGTTGAAAAAGCGCGGTGCAAAAAAGATTCGCCTCATGTGCCTCGTTGCTGCGCCTGAAGGAATCAAAGTGATCCAAGACAATCACCCAGATGTAGACATTTATTTAGGAGCATTAGACGAGAAGCTTGATGAAAAAGGATTTATCGTCCCAGGTCTCGGAGATGCGGGCGATCGTTTATACGGAACAAAATAATCGTTAATAAATATGTGCCTCTTTCGTAAGGTAGTTCTTATGAGAGAGGTTTTTTATTGCCTACATATTAGCAAATGAGAAAACAATACGAACGTAGGGTAAACTATCTATCTCGTAGCTTTGACCATCCTTTAAAATAAAATGTTCACAAATATGTCATCCATTGTGACATTTATTTCCTCTATAATTTATAAGGATGCTAAATATATTTTTAAATACGGATGATTTAAATCGGCTATTTGAATGGATTCAGCATCTGCCATGTCAGTTAACAAACGTTTTTATGACGTCTGATAATTGACGAAGGATCTCATTGGTTAATTATTTTCCCTTTACTTGAGAAAAGATACGAGATATTCACGTTTCTGAGCCTCAAATACGTTGACATGAAAAGGTGAAATAATGTACTATTAGAGAGTATGGGATAAGATTGGTATGACTATGAGAAAGTAGGTTTTTGCGTTTGAAAAAACGATTACCAATAATGAAAATCAAAGGGAGACGAGCTAAGTGCAACAGTTTGAACGAATGATTTATCGTCAACGAAAGTACATGCTCTTTATTTTAATGACTTTTATTATTGGAGCGATTATTACGCCGTACAGTCAAGTGTTTTTTGGGCTTCTTCTCGGAAGTTGCATAAGTTTTTACAACCAGCTGTTATTACATAGAAAAATCGCCCTCTTTGGCGAGAAGGTAATACGAGCAGAAAAACCAAAAGGACTCGGATTTATTTCTAGATTAGCGGCAGTAGCATTTGCAGTTATCATCGTTTTACGGTTCCCAGAACATTTTAACGTAATCGCCTTGCTCATTGGGTTGATGGTTTCTTATCTTGTGTTAGCAATTGATTTTATGAAAGTTAATATGCTGGATGATTCTGGAAGGGGTGAAAAAGGTGGATAGTAGTGCACCGATGCTAGAAAACGTATTCGGTATATCATGGTTAAACTTCAACTTGTCTAATATCTTAATGATGTTTATCGCGTCTGCAATTGTATTTATTCTTTGCGTACTCGGGGCAAGAAGTTTAAAGATGAAACCAACGGGCGGACAAAACGTGATGGAAATGGTCATTGATTTCGTGCGTGGGTTAATATCAGATACGATGGATTGGAAAGTCGGTAAGATGTTTTTACCGCTTGGCTTAACGTTAATTACATACATTTTAGTAGGTAATATGTTAGGTGTTATGACAGTTGTTTCCTTTAACGGGGAAGTGTGGTGGACATCGCCAACGTCAGATCCAGGAATAACGTTAACGCTAGCTGGAATGGTTATCGTTCTGTCGCATTATTACGCGATTAAGATGCGTGGTATGAAAGAGTACTCAGCGAGTTTCTTTAAACCATTTTGGCCGTTTTTACCAATTAATATCGTCAGTGAGTTATCAAACACATTGACGCTCGGCTTACGTCTATTCGGTAACATTTTTGCCGGAGGAGTATTGCTAGGAATGCTTGCATCTGTAACAGGTGGCTCAGTATTAGGCTTCGTGTTAGGTGCAGTGCCGATGTTAGCTTGGCAAGGATTTAGTATTTTCATCGGTGGTATTCAAGCGTTCATATTTACAGTATTAACGATGGTTTATATTTCACAAAAGGTAACAAGTGATTAGTAAAAAATAGTAATAAATTTTTTCAAAAAAATTAAAAATAAAAAAGATGGATTTTATTTAGGAGGAATTTAAAGATGAGTGCATTAGCAGCAGCAGTAGCAGTAGGATTAGCAGCTTTAGGAGCTGGTATTGGGATTGGTTTAACAGTGAGTAAGACAGTTGAAGGAATCGCGCGTCAGCCAGAATTACGTGGACAGTTACAAACAACAATGTTCATCGGTATTGGTTTAATTGAAGCGATGCCTATTATCGCAGTAGTTATCGCATTAATGGTAATGTAATTTAACGAAAAAAAGCATATTTGCAATATAAGAACCAGAACGTTCACATACTAAACTTTTAAAAATAAAGATCGATACGAAATTGTTTAATCAACAGTAGAATGGAAGGAGTGGATACTTTGCAGTCATTCGCTAGTTTTTTAACGATCAACTCCGCACTAGGCGGATTAAACGTCGGTGATATGCTTGCGCAATTATTCTTCTTCATCGTGCTTCTCGTCCTCGTGAGAAAGTTTGCATGGGGCCCAGTGATGAACATGATGAAAAATCGTGAAGAGTACGTAGCAAACGAAATTGACCAAGCAGAAAAAAGCCGTAAAGAAGCAGAAGAAGCTTCTGAAAAAGCGCAAGAGCAATTAAAGCAAATGCGCCAAGAGTCACAACAAATGCTTGACGACGCAAAGTCTGCTGGTAAAAAGCAAGAACAAGAAATTGTTGAAGCAGCCCGTGTAGAAGCGGAGCGCATTAAAGATGCCGCATTAGCAGATATAGAGAACGAAAAAGAAAAAGCAGTACAAGCTTTACAAGATCAAGTAGCATCTCTTTCTGTACTCATTGCAAGTAAGGTGATTGAGAAAGAATTAACAGCAGACGATCAAGAAAAGCTGATCAACGAATATATTAAAGAGGTAGGAGAAGAGCGATGAGTGAAGCTATAGTAGCAAAGCGTTATGCAGAAGCTCTTTTTCAAATCGGTGATGAAAAATCGACACTTAATGAATTGCTCGAGCAATTTCAAATCGTAAATGATGTGTTTGCAGCAAACGAGCAACTCTATCCTTTTTTAGAGCACCCTCGTATGAGCGCAGATAAGAAGAAGTCACTTTTAAAAGAGACATTCACAGACCTTTCTGCAGATGTTTTAAACACACTTCAACTCCTGATTGATCGCCACCGTATAACAATTATTCCGCAATTAGTGGAACATTTAAATACGATGGTCAATGAAAAGAATGAAGTAGCAGAAGCAACTGTAACTTCTGTACGCGCATTAAGTGAGCAAGAATTAAATGCATTAGAAGAAAACTTTAAAAAACGTTTTAACAAACAAGCAATTAAAATCGAAAATAAAGTAGATCCATCCGTTATCGGTGGTTTGAGAATTCGTATAGGGAACACTATATATGATGGCTCAGTTAGTGGAAAGTTGAAACGAATCGAACGTAATATGACGAAAGTAAACAATTGATGACTGAGGTGAAATGGAATGAGCATAAAAGCTGAAGAGATCAGTACGCTGATTAAGCAACAAATAGAATCATATGATTCAGATATTGAAGTTAGTGATGTCGGAACTGTCATCGAAGTAGGTGACGGAATCGCACGTGCTCATGGACTAGATAACGTAATGTCTGGAGAACTCGTCGAATTTTCGAATGGGACGATGGGAATGGCACAAAACCTTGAGGAAAGTAACGTAGGTATCGTTATTTTAGGGCCATACACGGAAATCACTGAAGGTGACGAAGTCCGTCGAACAGGACGTATTATGCAAGTACCAGTTGGAGAGGAACTTCTCGGAAGAGTTGTTAACCCATTAGGACAAGCAATTGACGGAAGAGGCGCGATTGAAACGTCGAAAACTCGTCCAATTGAAAGTGAAGCACCAGGTGTTATGGACAGAAAATCAGTTCATGAACCACTACAAACAGGACTAAAGGCAATTGATGCATTAGTTCCAATTGGTCGTGGGCAGCGTGAACTTATTATCGGTGACCGTCAAACAGGTAAAACGACGGTAGCACTTGACACGATTATTAACCAGAAAGATCAAGATATGATTTGTGTGTACGTTGCGATTGGACAGAAAGAGTCTACAGTACGTGGAACAGTAGAAACGTTACGTCGCCACGGAGCACTTGATTACACAATCGTTGTATCTGCAGGAGCATCTGACCCTGCACCATTGTTATACTTAGCACCTTATGCAGGTGTATCAATGGGTGAGGAATTCATGTATAACGGCAAGCACGTATTACTCGTTTATGATGACTTATCAAAACAAGCAGTTGCTTACCGTGAATTATCATTACTTTTACGTCGTCCACCGGGCCGTGAAGCATTCCCAGGTGACGTATTCTACTTACACTCACGTTTATTAGAACGTGCAGCTAAGTTAAGTGATGATTTAGGTGGAGGTTCTTTAACAGCTCTACCATTCGTTGAGACACAAGCTGGAGATATTTCAGCATATATTCCGACGAACGTTATTTCAATTACTGACGGTCAAATTTTCTTACAGAGTGATTTATTCCACTCAGGGGTACGCCCAGCGATTAACGCAGGTTTATCCGTTTCACGAGTTGGGGGAGACGCTCAAATTAAAGCGATGAAGAAAGTTGCGGGAACGCTACGTCTTGACTTAGCAGCATACCGTGAACTAGAAGCATTCGCACAATTTGGTTCAGACTTAGACGCAGCGACTCAAGCACGATTAAACCGTGGAGAGCGCACAGTAGAAGTACTGAAGCAGAACTTAAACGAACCGTTAGCAGTTGATAAGCAAGTTATGATCTTATACGCATTAACGAACGGTTACTTAGACGACATTCCAGTGAAGGACGTTCTTCGCTTTGAGTCTGAGTTATCACGTTACTTAGAAGAAAACAACGTCGAGCTATTAAACGAAATTCGCGAAACAGGTAACTTACCTGATGAAGATAATATTAACGCAGCGATCGAAGCGTTTAAAAAGCAATTTGTACCGACAGAATCATAAGTAAATCGTATGTAATGAATCATTGCATATGAGTTTGCTTAATATGTCGCATATTTTAAAGACACTTATACAGAGCAGACGATATCTGCAAAGAAAGAGTGGTGAAAATACTTGGGATCGCTTAGAGATATAAAAGGTCGAATTGATTCGACCGTTAAAACGAAACAAATTACGACAGCAATGGAAATGGTTTCGGCATCAAAAATGAGTCGTGCAGAAGAAAAGACACGTTCATTTTTCCCGTACAGTGAAAAAATCCGTGCAGTTGTAACGAATATCGCGCAAAAAATATCTAACCCATCACATCCGATGCTCGTCACTCGTGACGTAAAGAAAACTGGTTATTTAATTATTACGTCAGATAGGGGATTAGCCGGGGCATATAACAGTAGTGTGCTTCGTCACTTCCAAAAAACGATTGAAGAAAAACATCAATCAACTGACGAATATACAGTGATCGCTGTCGGTCGTATCGGTTATGATTATTGTCGCAATCGAGACATTCCCGTATCGCAAAGTATACTAGGTGTATCTGACCATCCAACGTTCGCAGACATCAAAGAACTAGCTTCACAAGCTGTACAAATGTACATTGACGGAGCGATTGATGAACTGAACATCTTTTACAACCATTACGAGAGTGTTTTATCTCAAGTTCCAACGTCAACGAAGCTTTTACCAATCACTGACTTTAGTGATGAAGGCGGTATGAGCGCTGACTACGAATACGAACCAGGTCAAGAAGAAATTTTAGAGACGCTATTACCACAATATGCAGAAAGTGCAATTTTCGGTGCATTATTACAAGGAAAAGCGAGTGAACACGCTGCCCGAATGACTGCGATGCGTAGTGCAACAGATAACGCAGAAGAGTTAATCGGAGACTTAACGTTAATGTATAACCGAGCACGTCAAGCCGCGATTACACAAGAAATTACGGAAATTATTGGTGGAGTAGCCGCATTAGAATAAATTATTCAAAAGTAAGTTTGGAGGGAATTTGATGAGTAAAGGGTATGTAATCCAAGTGATGGGCCCTGTAGTTGACGTAAAGTTCGAAGGCGGCCAACTACCGGATATTTATACAGCACTAGTCGTTGATAATGATGCGAACGAAGATGCTGATAATAAAGAAGCACTAACGTTAGAAGTTGCCCTACACTTAGGTGATAGCACAGTACGTACAATCGCTATGTCATCTACAGATGGACTTCAACGTGGCATGAAAGTAACGAACTTAAATAACCCTATTTCTGTTCCTGTAGGTGAAGTAACATTAGGACGTGTTTTCAACGTTCTTGGAGATAACATTGACTTAGATGAGCCGGTTGCAGACGATGCACGCCGTGACCCAATC
Organism: Bacillota bacterium; assembly: GCA_035301345.1. Lineage (GTDB taxonomy): Bacteria > Bacillota > Bacilli > Bacillales > Amphibacillaceae > CALAMD01. The sequence goes on along the minus strand of DATGUM010000005.1, from coordinate 39,158 downwards.
CATAGAAGTGCTCCACAATATGAAGACTTATCAACAGAAACAGAAATTTTAGAAACAGGTATTAAAGTTGTAGACTTATTAGCACCATACATCAAGGGTGGAAAGATCGGACTCTTCGGTGGCGCAGGAGTAGGTAAAACAGTTTTAATTCAGGAATTAATTAACAACATCGCACAAGAGCACGGAGGTATTTCCGTTTTCGCAGGTGTTGGAGAGCGTACGCGTGAAGGTAACGACTTATACTTCGAAATGAAGGACTCAGGCGTTATTGATAAAACGGCAATGGTATTCGGACAGATGAACGAACCACCAGGTGCACGTATGCGTGTTGCTTTAACAGGATTAACAATGGCAGAATTCTTCCGTGATGAAGAAGGACAAGACGTGTTATTCTTTATCGATAATATCTTCCGCTTCACACAAGCAGGTTCAGAAGTTTCTGCTTTACTTGGCCGTATGCCGTCAGCGGTTGGTTACCAGCCAACATTAGCAACGGAAATGGGTCAGTTACAAGAGAGAATCACGTCAACGAACAAAGGATCAGTTACGTCAATCCAAGCAATTTACGTACCAGCGGATGACTACACGGACCCGGCACCAGCAACTACGTTTACACACTTAGATGCAACGACGAACTTAGACCGTGGACTAACTGAACAAGGAATTTATCCAGCAGTTGACCCGTTAGCTTCTACATCAAGAGCACTTGACCCTGCAGTTGTAGGTGAAGAGCATTATGCAATTGCATTAGAAGTTCAACGTACATTACAGCGTTACCGTGAACTACAAGATATTATCGCTATTCTTGGAATGGACGAGTTATCTGATGAAGATAAGCAAACTGTATCACGTGCACGTCGTGTTCAGTTCTTCTTATCACAAAACTTCCACGTTGCGGAGCAGTTCACAGGACAAGAAGGATCATACGTACCAGTAGAAGAAACAGTACAAGGATTCAAAGAAATCCTTTCTGGTAAATACGACCACATTCCTGAAGATGCATTCCGTTTAGTCGGACGCATTGAAGAAGTACTCGAAAAAGCAGAAAATATGTAAGTTCAAAAGCGAAAGCACCTTGGTAGCCCCGACAAGTTTAAGACACTCTTCTAAGTAGCGTACTTTGCCACATAGAAGAGTGACTTAAAACCTCGAGGGACTAGGCGTTTAAGCTAGATGAAAACCAAAAGCGAAAGAGATCGTTTAATGACGTACAAAAAGGAAACACAGCGACGTAAGGAGCTGATGTTGACTTATCGTAGTCAGCAACTTGAAGTTTGCTAGTCATTGATCTCTTAAGCTAGATGAAAACCAAAAGCGAAAGCGACTCGTTCGATGATTTGAGCGAGTAGGTAATAAAAGTAGTGTATGTTTAGGAGGGGTTACAGTTGAAAACACTAAATGTAAGTGTTGTTACACCTGATGGTCCCGTCTTAACTGATGACTTTGAAATGGTTAGCTGTAAAGCAGAAAGTGGAGAGCTCGGTATTTTACCAGGGCACATTCCATTAGTTGCTCCGTTAGCAATTAGTACTGTTCGTTTAAAACAAAATGAACAAGAAAAGAAGTTGGCAGTTAACGGTGGATTTTTAGAAGTTAGGCCAGAATCATTAACAATTCTTGCTCAATCTGCTGAAAATGCAGATGAAATTGACGTTGAACGTGCACAACGAGCAAAAGAAAGAGCACAAAAAAGACTTGAGCAACAAACGGCAGACATTGATGTCCGTCGTGCAGAATTAGCACTTAGACGAGCTATTAATCGCTTATCTGTTTCAAATTAAATGTAAAACCTCTTATCCTAATTAGGCATAAGAGGTTTTTTGTTTTTTATCCTTCGAACCATATCAATTCTTTCTCTTAATAACATTATGTTATGATACATACAAATGAAAATGTAGAGAAGAGGCTATCACACACATGAAAAACAACTCACAACAGATGACAACCTTTCGTCAATTACATGAACAACAAGCGACGTTTATTCTCCCGAACGCTTGGGACGTTATAAGCGCCGTAATGTTTGAACAGTGCGGATTCAAAGCACTTGGAACGACGAGCGCAGGCATCGCTACATCGCTCGGCTATAAAGATGGTGAACATATACGGTTTGAAGAAATGCTCATTGCTGTTAAACGGATCGTATCATCCGTCAATATCCCAGTAACCGTCGACATAGAAACTGGTTACGGCGAGACAACAACTGAAATCATAGAAAATATAAAGCGAATCATCAAAACAGGAGCAGTCGGCATTAACTTAGAAGATGGTACAGGAAATGCGTCTGACCCATTACACGATCTTGACGCACAAGTAGAAAAAATTACGGCAATAAAACAATTATCTGAAGAAAACCCTGTATTTCTAAACGCGAGAACAGATACGTACTGGTTAAACGTCGGCGATGAAGAAATGAAATTCACCGAAACAGTTAAACGCGCAAACGCTTTTGAACGAGCAGGCGCTGATTGTATTTTTATTCCTGGTTTAACAGATGAGTCAACGATTGAACGCGTGAGAAAGGAAATCTCCGTACCGATTAATTTATTAGCAGCACAAGCTTTACCGACAATGGAAACTTTAACAAACATCGGCATCGAAAGAGTAAGTTCAGGTTCGGCGCCATTTCGAGCATCTGCAACACTAGTTAAACACATTGGCGAGGAACTTATTAATGAAGGAACGTTCCACCGCATGATGGATGATGTGATGCCATACGGGGAAGTCACACAATTAATGAACGAATAAAATATTACCCAGGAAATATGATTCACTCATAGAGAAATAAAAAGTAAGGTGGTATGTATGTTACTTATTGGTCAATTAGCAATTGTTAGTATTTTTTCACACATTATTTTTATTTATTTAACGTGGCGCGTTTTATCTTCTATTAATTTAGATCCACTCATTCGGAAAGGAAAAGTTACTGAAGCGCGAATACTAATTGTCTTTTTAACAATCGTAATCGGTAGTTCTGTTAGTCGATTTTTCCTAGATATTTTACAATGGTCACAAGATTTAATGTATTTATTTTAATAAATAACACCTTTTGCCATGAAATGTTCAAAATAAGGCTAAGAGTCCTATAAAATACGCTTTTACAATCTCTGTCAACCATGATATAATATCTTTTGTGGGCTTAATTTTAAATGAAAACTTTTAACTAAAAAAGAAACTGACAATATTTATCATAATAAATATACAACTAAACATTAAACGTATAATGAAACATACAAAAGATAGAAATGGAATTTGAAGGAGATTAAAAACATGGAAAAAATCGTCATTAAAGGCGGTCAGCAACTCAACGGTTCGGTGAAAGTTGCTGGGGCGAAAAATGCTGTACTACCAGTGATTGCTGCAAGCTTACTAGCGAGCGAAGGTAAAAGTGTTATTAAAGATGTACCTGTATTAGCAGATGTTTATACGATTAACGAAGTTTTGACGAATATGAATGCAAATGTAATATTTGAAAATGAAACAGTAACAGTTGATGCAACAGGCATGCTGACGACAGAGGCACCTTTTGAGTTCGTCAGAAAAATGCGTGCATCTTTCTTAGTGTTAGGACCTTTATTAGCGAGATATGGACATGCAAAAGTTGCTATGCCAGGTGGTTGTGCAATTGGATCGCGTCCAATTGACCTCCATTTAAAAGGTTTTGAAGCAATGGGTGCAGACGTCCATTTAGGTAATGGGTACGTTGAAGTAAAAGTAGATGGTCGTTTACAAGGAGCGAAAATTTACTTAGATATGCCAAGTGTTGGTGCGACAGAGAACATTATTATGGCAGCATCTTTAGCTGAGGGTGTAACAATTTTAGAAAACTGTGCAAAAGAACCTGAAATTGTCGACTTAGCTAACTTCATTAACAAAATGGGTGGAAAAATTGTTGGTGCAGGAACAGAAACGATTAAAATTACTGGTGTAAGCCACTTAACAGGTGTGACGCATACGATGATTTCAGACCGTATTGAAGCAGGAACGTTTATGGTTGCTGCAGCAATTACAGGTGGGAACGTTCTCGTTGAAAATGTTGAGGCACAACATTTACGCTCAGTTATCTCTAAATTAGAGGAAATGAACGTCGTTATTACTGAAGAAGGAAATGGTTTACGCGTTCAAGGACCAGAGACGATTAAAGCAACAGACATCAAGACGTTGCCACATCCTGGATTCCCGACAGATATGCAATCGCAAATGATGGCACTTATGCTTGTTGCTGAAGGAACGAGTGTCATTACAGAAACTGTGTTTGAAAATCGTTTTATGCACGTGGAAGAATTCCGCCGCATGAACGCACAAACGAAAATCGAAGGACGAAGCGTCGTCGTTGAAGGACCTAGCAAATTACAAGGCGCAGAAGTTGCTGCAACAGATTTACGTGCAGGAGCAGCGCTCGTTCTAGCAGGACTAGTCGCAGAAGGATATACACGTGTTACTGAACTACGTCATATCGATCGCGGGTACGTCGATTTTGAGAAAAAACTAGCTAGCTTAGGTGCAGATATTAAACGCATCAACGATGAAGAACCGACACCTACATCGAAAAAATCATTTGAACAAGTTATTTAAATCGTTATAACATGTCATAAAAGCATTTACATCTATAGACGTTAAAATCGGTCATGCTTATCGAATATTAGATAAACATCACCGATTTTATTTTTTTATCGAGGAAAAAGAAGAATGTCTCATCTTTATTACGATTTGTTAAAAATTACAATATATTGTTTAGTTTTATTCTTTACAGATGAGATTTGTGGTAAAATGTATAGTTAGTAGCATAGCGTATTTTGCATACGTGTGAGAAGGATTTATAATTAGGAGGATTTTACGAATGTTTTCCAGAGATATTGGTATTGACTTAGGTACAGCAAACGTTTTAATTCATATAAAGGGTAAAGGAATCGTTTTAAATGAACCAGCAGTAGTTGCTATGGAACGCCGCACGGGTAAAGTTTTAGACGTCGGTGAAGAAGCTTATTTAATGGTCGGTCGTACACCAGGAAATATTGAAGTAACACGTCCATTAAAAGAAGGTGTTATTGCAGACTTTGACGTCACTGAAGCGATGTTAAAACACTTTATTGATAAAATCAAAGTGAAAGGATTCTTATCGAAGCCACGCATGCTCATTTGCTGCCCAACGAACATTACGAAAGTTGAGCAAAAAGCGATTAAAGAAGCAGCGGAAAAATCAGGCGGTAAGCAAATCTTTTTAGAAGAAGAACCGAAAGTAGCTGCGATTGGAGCAGGTATGGACATCTTCCAACCGAGCGGTAACATGGTTATTGACATCGGTGGAGGTACGACAGACATTGCGGTTTTATCAATGGGTGATATTGTAACAGCAGAATCAATCAAAGTCGCAGGAGATAACTTCGACATTGCTATTTTACAATACATTAAAAACGAATATAAATTATTAATTGGTGAACGTACAGCTGAAGACATTAAAGTAAATGTTGCAACAGTGTTTGAAGGTTCACGTGATGAAGAAATTGAAATCCGTGGACGTGATATGGTAAGTGGTTTACCACGTACGATTACGGTAGAATCGAAAGAAATCGAAGAAGCACTTCGTGAGCCAGTTTCAGGCATTACGAAAGCTGCAAAGCTCGTCTTAGAAAAAACACCACCTGAGCTTTCAGCAGATATTATTGATCGTGGCGTTATTTTAACAGGCGGCGGAGCGATGATTCATGGTATTGACCAACTGTTAGCCGAAGAACTAAAAGTACCTGTATTCATTGCAGAAGAGCCGATGAATTGTGTAGCAAAAGGAACAGGTATTTTATTAAGCAAACTTGATAAAGTGAAGAAAAAGCGTGCAATCTAATCACTAGAATGAACGTGCGTTTGAATAAAGGGGTGGAAAAATATGTTAAGGGGATTTTATACAGCTGCATCTGGAATGATCTCACAACAACGTCAGCAAGAAGCATTAGCCAATAATATTGCGAATGCTAATACACCAGGCTACAAAGCAGACCAGACGACGTTAAGGGCATTTCCAGAAATGCTTTTACAACAAGTAGGGGCACTTAACCACGTACCGACAGAGAACGGGCTGAACATTAGGCAAACGAACGAAGTCGGCCCACTCAATACAGGTGTGTACGCACAGGAAATGGTACCAAACCACGTGCAAGGTGATATGCGTGAAACACAAATACCGACAGACGTTGCGCTTATGAACGGTAACATGCCTGATGAAAATGGCAGTCTCTTTTTTACCGTACAAAATGGGGCAGGAGATATCCGTTATACGCGAAACGGTAACTTTACAGTTGACCAAGAAGGTTTTCTCGTAACGAATGACGGGTATTATGTGTTAGATAGCAATGGCAATCAGATAAACACTGACGGTGTTGAATTTAACGTGACACAAAATGGTGTCGTGCAAACAGTAGCAGGCGATTTTCCACTCGGTATTTCTTACGTTGAAAACACTGATGAGCTCGTTAAAGAAGGAACAGACTTGTTTGCGGGTGAAGGTGTACCCGTTCCAGGTGACGTAACATTCGAAGTCGCTCAAGGATTTCTTGAACGATCAAACGTTGACGCAGGACGAACGATGACAGAAATGATGGAAGCATATCGTGTGTTTGAAATGAATCAGCGTGTCTTGCGAGCTTACGATGAAAGTATGGAAAAAGCAGTCACAGAAATTGGTCGTATTGGTTAAAAATAAACAATGAATGATATAAATACAAGGAGGACGAACGATGTCGCGAATGATGGTTCAAGCAGCAGTGACGATGAATCAATTGCAAAAACAATTAGATTCTGTCGGCCATAATATTGCAAACAGTGATACGGCAGGATATAAAAGTCGAGAAACAGAATTCTCGTCATTATTATTCCAACAGATCAACAACTTAACGCACGAAGAAAATGCGACAGGACGACTAACACCAGACGGTTTGCGTGTTGGTGCAGGTGCACGAGTTAGTTCTACGAATAATAACTTAAGCGCTGGAGCAATGAAAACGACAGACCGTGCATTAGACGTTGCATTAACGAATAAAAGTCATATGTTCCAAGTGCAAGTTGATCGTGGTGCTGGTGCAGAAACATTATATACGCGTGACGGATCGTTTTACCTCCAGCGAACACCAGATGAAAATACGCTCGTTTTAGCGACGAGTGATGGCCACCCAGTCCTCGGACAAAATGGACCAATCACAATAACTGGTGATATAGATGATATTACGATTCAAGATAATGGGGCTGTCTACGTTAGACGTGGGGAAGCGAGTGAAATGGTCGGACAACTAAATGTCGTTGAAGTCATTCGTCCACACGTTTTAACGGGTGAAGGGAATAATTTTTTCCGAATCTCTGATGAAGATGCACTCGGTTATAACTTGAATGAAATTGTCCAACAAGTAAATCCAGATGAACAAATCTTAAAGAGTGGCGTTCTTGAACAATCAAACGTCGACTTATCAAAAGAAATGACTGATATGATTACAGCACAACGTTCTTATCAGTTCAATGCCCGAACAATTACGATGGGTGAACAAATGCTTGGCCTCATTAACCAGTTAAGATAATGTGAACTGGGAGGGCAAGTGGATGAAGGAGAACAATTTATGTCAACGAAACATGTAAAAGAAGAAACAAAGCAGAAAAACTCGCGTTCAAAAGAGATGAATCAGTCAGATAAGCAACAGAACGCGTCTCATGATTCAAAAGAAAAAACTGACAAGCTACCAAGAAGAAGACTTATTCCGATTTGGTTGCGCATTGTTCTCGTTATCGTATTATGCTTCCTCGCAATTATTGTTGGTATGATTATTGGCTATGGTGTTCTCGGTGACGGCGCCCCACTTGATGTACTAAAAGTCGACACGTGGAAACACATTATAAATATCGTCAAAGGTGACGTCTAATTTATACATAGATAGGATGGGATTTATTGATGGATATTCAAGAAATTAAAGATACAATTCCACACCGTTATCCTTTTTTACTCGTTGATAAAGTGACTGATATCGAAGAAGGAAAACGCGTCGTCGGAATAAAAAATGTAACGATTAACGAACCATTTTTCCAAGGGCATTTTCCTGATTACCCTGTCATGCCTGGTGTGCTCATTATTGAAGCACTCGCGCAAGTTGGTGCAATTGCTGTATTAGGGATGGAAGATAACCACGGAAAAATTGGCTTTTTAGCAGGTGTAGATAAATGTCGCTTTAAACGTCAAGTCGTTCCAGGTGATACGCTCGAGCTTGAAGTAGAAATCACACGAATGAAGGGACCAATTGGCAAAGGAAAAGGGATTGCTACAGTAAACGGCGAACTCGCTTGCCAAGCAGAAATTACATTTGCGATTAAATAAATCATACACATGAAAGTAGTTCCAATACTATGGGACTACTTTTTTACATTTTTATTCAAATGTTCGAGTGAAGCAATCATAACTGCTCACTCTCTTTTTGTAAGCAGAAAAGTCAGTATTTTGTGATACAAATAATGCACATCTATATATTCATAGCTAAAAAACGTGTATAATTTATTCATGTAAAAGTAGAAAAAACGTCATTAAGCGCTAGAAATTACGCATATAAAATTCAAAATAAACTAAAAACAAACAGTAAACGCACAGGAGGATTTGCATGAGGAAATTCGTATTAACCGTATTATTATCAGCATGTCTCGCTGTTTTTCTCGTCGCGTGTAGTGACGACGATGAAGAAGCGGCTGACAACGAAGAACCACAGGAAGTATATGTGAAAACAGAAGAAGTAAAAAAAGAAGATCTTAAAGTAACGAAAGACATTTATGGCCGCCTATCACCAAAAAGTACGACCCCTGTCATGTTACAAGGTCCAGGAGAACTTGACCAATTAAAAGTGAAAAATGGTGACGAAGTAAAGAAGGATGACCATTTAGCAACTGTCCTTACACAGGCAGGCGAACAAAAAATTACCGCAAATAAAGCAGGAACAATCGCGAGTTTATCAGCAAGCGAAGGTGATATGTTATCTGAATCTGATCCGTTACTCGTTATTACAGATATGGATGACGTGATTGTTGACGTTAATGTGACACATTCAGTTCGTGATTTATTAAAAGTTGACGATAAAGCTGAAGCAACGATTGAAGGTGAATCGTATGACGCGAAAATCACCTCGATTGATTCCGTACCTGATGACACAGGCCTTTTTCCTGTAAAAGCAACAATTAAAAACAAAGACGACGATTTAGTCGCAGGAATGGTTGCTCAATTAAGTATCCAAGAAAAACGACTTAAAAAAGCACTACTCGTCCCGACAGAATCGATCGTTGAAGAAAGTGACCGTGCATTCGTTTATATTATTAAGCATAACGTCGCGCGTGAAGTCGAAGTAGATATTGTTGAGTCACAAACAGACGTAACTGCTGTGGAAGGCGGCGTTGAAAAGGGCGATGAAATTGTCGTCAACGGACAACTGACGCTCTACGATGAAGCGAAAGTTGTCATTGTGGAAGATGAGGAAGCGGACGACGAAGAGGAGAATGAATCTTGAGATTAGTTGAAACGTCCGTTAAACGACCAGTTGGGGTAATCATCATCGTCTTAGCGATTATCGCCTTAGGAGTCGTTTCTGCTCGTAACTTAGTCATTGATTTATTTCCGAAAATTGACTTACCAGTTGCTGTTGTAGCGACGAATTATGAAGATGCTGCACCAGAAGATATTGAAAATGTCATTAGTCAGCCGATCGAAGCTGCGATTAGTTCTGTTGAAGGAATTGACACGATCCAGTCGCAGTCACAAGCAGGCTCTTCACTCGTTTTAATGATGTTTAAAAACGGGGTCGATTTAGACCAAGCATTACTCGATGTTCGAGAGAACGTTGACCAAGTAGCACCGATGTTACCTGACGAAGCGGGCGATCCGAGTATCATTCGATTTAGCCCGGATCAATTACCCGTTATTTGGGTCGGTCTTACAGGAAAAGATGCAGCTTCATTAACGAAAGTTGCAGAAGATGAAGTTGTTCCTTATTTTGAACGGTTAAACGGTGTTGCCTCCGTAACGATTGAAGGGGAGAAACAACGCGAAATTCAAGTGATTTTAGACCGAAGTAAAATGAACACGTACGGTATAACGACTGAAACGATTATTCAATCTTTAAACAGTGCGAACGAATCCTCTTCTGTCGGAACAGTCGATAAAGGATCAAAGGATTTACAACTACGTGTCGTCGGTGAATATGAATCCGTGTCAGACATTGAAGAAACGATTATGCAAACGGAAGATGATTCAGTTATTCGTCTGACTGACATAGCAACTGTCGAAGATACGTTTAAAAAAGAAGACGGGATTACACTCGTTAACGGAAGTCCGTCACTCGTCCTTTCCGTGATGAAAAAGACAGATGGTAATACCGTTGACGTAGCGGAAGACGTCCTTGCAAGTATGAAAGAACTAAATAAAGACTTACCAGACGGTGTTGAACTTGAAACAATTATCGATACGTCTGAATTCATTACGATGTCCATCGATTCAGTGATTCAAAACATTTTACTCGGTGGTTTCATCTCAGTCTTTATTTTACTCTTATTCTTAAAGAGTATTCGCGCAACGATTGTCATTGGACTATCAATTCCAATCGCGATTATTTCAACGTTCACCCTCATGTATTTCACCGGGGAAACGTTAAACATATTAACACTCGGAGGGCTCGCGCTCGGTATCGGAATGATGGTCGACAGTTCCATCGTTATTTTAGAAAATATATATTCATACCATCAGCGCGGGTATTCACTCTATGAATCAGCGACGAAAGGGGCATCTGAATTAACGCCTGCTATTATCGCTTCAACGACGACGACATTAGTTGTCTTTTTACCAATCGTTTACGTTGACGGTATAGCGTCGGATTTATTCACGCCGCTCGCATTAACCGTGTCGTTTTCACTCATTGCATCACTCGTTGTTGCAATTACACTCGTGCCAATGCTTTCGTCGAAATTGCTCTCGAGTGTTATGGATAAGCAAGGCAAACGTTACTGGTTCAACACATTATTAGAACGTGTCGCTGATTTTTACCAAAGCGTACTAGAAAAAATATTGAAATTCCGTAAAACGACATTTATCGCCGTCGGAATTGCGATTGTTGCGAGTTTAGCATTAACGCCATTCATCGGCGCAGAATTTATTCCGTCATCTGATCAAGGACAAATTCAAGTGGACGTTGAAACGGCTCCAGGTAGTACACTCGACCATACGGAAGTTATTATTGACCGTGTCAGTGAAAAGATTGAACCATTTGAAAAATATATTGAAATGAACTTCGTCTCAGCAGGAGGCGGCGGATTTGACGGGATGTCTGCTGGCGGAAGTGAAGCATCCTTTACGATGCAACTACTGCCTGCAAGTGAACGCGATAAATCAACCGCTGAAATTGTTGAAGAAATGGATGAAAGCTTCCAAGAAATTCCTTCTGCAACGATTAAAGTGAGTGAGATGGAAGAAGGCATGGGTATGGGAGAACCAATCCAAGTCCAATTAAGCGGACCAGAACACGAAGTCTTACGTGATTTATCTGAAACAGTAGTCGAGGAAATGTCTTCTGTTGACGGTGTATTTAACCCAGAATCAGGTGCTTCAGAAGGGGTACCACAAATGGCCGTACACATTGACGCGGCGAAAGCGAAAATGTACGGTTTAACGGAAGAACAAGTGACTGGCCAAATTCAATTACAGTTCACTGGACAAATGGCGACACGATATCGTGAACAAGGCGAAGAACTTGACGTTTATTTATATTATCCAGAAGATGAACGATCAACTATTAACGACTTACAAAATATGCCGATTCAATCACCAACAGGCGCAAGTATATCGTTAGAAGATGTCGCAACATTTGAAGAAGAACAAGGACCTGTTACGTTACTGAGACAAAATCAACAACCACAAATGAACGTTTCAAGCGAAATTATGAATCGTGATTTAGGTGGCGTGTTAAAAGACGTCGAAGCAAAACTCGATGCGATGAGCTTCCCGGAAGGATATAGTTACTCAATTGGTGGAGAAGCAGAAGATATGGTGAAGTCATTCTCTGACTTAGCACTTGCACTCGTCTTCTCAATCTTCCTCGTTTACGCAGTTATGGCTGTACAATTTGAGAACTTCTTATTCCCGTTCATCATTATGTTTGCGATGCCGGCAACAATTATCGGGGTCATCGGTGGCTTGTACATTTCAGGCATTGCGTTCAGCATTCCAGCGTTTATCGGGATCATCATGCTCGCCGGAATTGTCGTGAATAACTCCATCGTACTCGTCGATTATATCAATATCTTGCGGCGCCGAGGCATGGAGCGATATGACGCAATTATCGAAGCAGGCCGTTCACGTTTACGTCCGATTTTAATGACGACGTTAACGACTGTTCTCGGAATGGTACCACTCGGACTTGCGCTCGGTGAAGGAGCAGAAATGCAACAACCATTAGCAATAACGATTATTTTCGGATTAACAGTATCGAGTATTTTCACACTCATACTCATCCCTGTCGTCTACACAATGTTCGACGACATAACGAAAAAGTTTACACGTAGAAAGAAGAGAGCATAAAAATAAGCTTGAGCAGTGCAGTTTATTTAACTGACACTGTCTCAAGCTTTTATTTTTTTAAAAAACACACTCACCCTTTATGTTGTGTCTTCGTTACCCTCGTAAAGATTTGATTAACAACTTCTGATAACATTAACCCGAGCGCAATCCCCCCAGAAATTAACATGACTTCAACCGATAGCTCAACACCTGAATAATAATTATGCTCAATAAAGTGACGCATTGCATTATAAGCAATCCCTCCAGGCACGAGTGGAATAATGCCTGAGACGTAAAAAATAAGCACCGGATTTTTAAAAAATTGTGCACAAATAATACTTAACAATCCTGCGACAATCGAAGCAATCACAGTAGCTGGAAGTGGATTGAAGTCATAATTTGTCACGAAAGAAAAATGAATAAACCAACTCGTCATCCCGATGAGACCACCAGGAATAACCATCCGCCGCGGCGCATTAAATAAAACACTAAACCCTGACGCACCAACAAAGCTCGTCATGAGCTGTATACCTATGACCATACAATCCCTCCTTTAGTAAAATGCTAAAATAATTGCAACACCTGCACCAATTGCAACGGCTGTTAATGCGGACTCAATCCCTTTAGAAATACCAGCGACGAGATGACCAGCGAGCAAATCCCGCAGTGCAATCGTAATCGGTAAACCGGGCACGAGTGGCATGACTGCTCCGATGACAATTTTATCAAGTTCCAAACCGACACCCGTTTCAATTGCCGTCACGGCTAAAGCACCGACTAATACGGAAGCGAAGAAAACGGCGACGAAACGAATACGAATAAAGTGGAAAACAATTAACATACAGGCAAACCCCGCACCACCAACGATCGCCGCTGGTAAAAAGTCTGGCATCATTCCCCCGAACATAATCGCGAAACAACCACTTAATAAAGTAGCTGCAACGACTTGAATCCACTTGGAAAAAGTGAGTCGTCTTTTCTCTAACGTCTCAAGTAAAATCATACTTTCTTTAAGCGGAATACTTTCTGAAGCAATCCTTCGTGAAATATGATTCACTTCCGCCACTTTATGTAAATCAGTCGAACGATTAGAAATCCGAATAAAATGCGTGACATCCGCAAAATCAACAGAAAAATGAATCGCTGTCGGCGAAGCATAACTTTGCGCATTTTCCGCACCATAAACAGCGGCAATTCGGTTCATCGTATCTTCCACGCGATGCGTTTCTGCACCACTTTCTAACATAATTTTTCCTGCAAGTATACAAACATTTGCGATATCTAAATTACTTTCCATCGATTAACCACCTTCAAACAATTGTATCGACAAATAAAAAAAGAACGACAATCATATGTTGTTCGTTCTTTCTCATCTGCTATAACATTAAAAAGATAAATACGAGCGCCATAATCGGCACGGAAAATACGTGTGGCAACGTAATTGTTGATAACGTTCGAACACCTTGCTTCACGTCTGCCGGATAATCGCCACTTCTCTGCTTCAAAATGTATATGACAGGAATAATGATGAAAGCAATGACGACAGCGACAGGTACGATAATTTCGTTTGCTGATTCAACAGAGCTCATTTTAATAATCCCAAAGATTAATAAAATAATCGGAATAATTTTACTCATTGCCGCCCCGATGAAAAAGCTTCGCTGAATGGCGCTATATGAACGCGGGTCTTTCATAATTTTGTTAATGTGTACTTTATAAATAACGAGAATAGGTAGTGAGTTAAAAACAGCTGCTGCTACAAAAATAAATATATTTAACGAATTCAATGACTATCCTCCCTAAATGTTTACAGTCATTATATTTTATCATAAGGAAAAAGAATGCTCCACTATTGTGTCGTGGGAGATTGAGTAATAATTGTTTCAGAAATGTACTCCGCGTGCCCACGAAGAATGGGGATATATTTTTCATCACACTGCGTATACTTACTTGCTTATTTAAATAAACATATCAAATAGAAGTCTTTTTAAGCTAGGTCATATCGATTGATTCCTTTTCGGTGAGACTAGCAGGCTAATTAACCGATATGAAATGTAGATTCTATTCGTAACAAGGATCCCAACTACATTTCAATCGCTTCAAGAACTTTCTTTTTCCACATTAAAAATTCACTAGATAATAATAACGACTCATCACGAGGGCGTGAGAAAGGAATGTCGACAACTGTTTTTATACGCGCAGGATTCGTTGATAAAATAACGATTTTGTCTGACAAAAAAATCGCCTCATCAATACTATGCGTAATAAATAAAATCGATCGCTCATACGTTTCTAAAATATTTAACAACCACTTTTGCATATCTAATCGGGTAAATTCATCAAGTGCAGAAAACGGCTCATCCAAACAGAGAAACGATTGCGGACTTAATAACGCCCGGATAAAACTTGCCCGTTGTTTCATCCCACCTGACAATTCGTGTGGATAGGCATGAATGACGTCACCGAGACCCGCTTTTTCTAGCATACTGATTGCTCGCTTTTCATCACGCTGTTTACTTAGTTCCTGACCGATTAAAACATTATCGAGCACTGTTCGCCACGAAAATAACGCAGGCTGCTGTGGCATGTAACTCATAAATCCGCGTTTGCCCGTAATTGCTTCATCATTCATAAAAATCTCACCACTACTTGGCGTAAGTAACCCACCAATTAAACTAAACAACGTACTTTTTCCACTACCAGAAGGGCCGATCAGTGAAACGAATTCACCACGTTCAACGGTCAAATTAATATCATCTAACACGTGCTTATCCCCAAATGATTGACTCACATGCTTAACAACTAGTTTCATGACTGTTCCTCCTTATGACCACGAATGAACCACTTTTCTAACAATAAAATAGCTCCGAAAAAAGCTAAGCTTAGTAACATCGCAATAATAATCGCCACGAATACGCGTGTCGTTCGGTAAGATGAAAGCGCAAGCGTCATATATACGCCAATACCTTCTTGAGCGCCGAGCCATTCAGAAATAATTGTTGCCATCACGCTATACGTCGCTGCGATTTTTAATCCGGAAAAAATACTCGGTAATGCATGGGGGAATTGTAATTTCCATAATAATTGCCTATTCGTTGCACCCATCATTTTCATATAATGCATGAGTTCCCGGTCTGTTTCTTGTAAACCGCCAAGTGTGGAAATAGCGACAGGGAAAAAGCACGCAATAACGATAATAATTAATTTCGGCAAAAATCCGAACCCGAACCAAATAACGAGCAAAGGAGCAAGTACGATAACAGGGACGTTTTGCGATAAAATAATAAACGGGAAAATCGTTCGGCGCACACCCGGTATGACGTGTAACGCCATAGCGATGAGTAAACCAATCGACACACCGATAATAAAGCCGAAAATTGCTAACGATAAAGACGCATTAAAATGTGGCATGAACGTCGGTAATACGTCACGTGCTTCCTTGAAAATGGCCGACGGAGCAGGCAGAAACCATTCTTTTATTTGAAACGCTCGGACGGCGACTTCCCAACAAATAATAAATAAAATCATGGCAATAATCGGCCGCCATTCAAACGACAATGAACGCATATATGAGAACCTCCTTTATGAAGTAAATAAAAATAAAGCGGACGCTCATGAACGGAGAGAACATGAACGTCCGAAAAGCCATTTCCTAATGTTTATTCAGTCAACTTTACGGCAGGAAATCTGTCGTAAATGAATCCGCTGCATCAATTTGTTTCGCGATAATATCATTTTCATATAAGAAATCAATGACGACTTCCCAGCGTTCTAGCTCTTGTAAACCCCATTGGTCTGCATCATCTTGATACTTATCAGCAAGCCACTCTTGACTACGTTTAACTAGCTCTGGGTCAAGGTCTGGTTCACGTTCGATTAAAATATCGGCTGCTTCTTCAGGGTTATCAATCGTAAATTCATACCCTTTCGTCGCTGCGTGAACGAACGCTTCAACCGTTTCTGGATCTTCGTCAATCATCGCTTCACTCGTAATTAAAACAGGTGTATAAAAGTCGAGCTCTTCAGCAAAGTCGATATAATACATCATGTCTATATCGACCCCACGAACTTCTGCCTCAATCCCTGTCCATCCGTAGTAAATCGTTGAGAAATCAACGTCACGTTCAACTGCGGTAAACCAATCTGACTGCCCGATATTAACGATATCAACTTCACTCATATCGGCGTCATCTGCCTCCATAATCATTTGCATCATTGCTTCTTGAATGGGCGCACCAATACCGCCAAAGCTTTTTCCTTCAAAATCTTTCGGACGACTAATGTTGCGATCTGTCGGCGAAGCGTATCCAGCAGTATTATGCTGAATCACGGCCGCAATTGAAACGAGTGGTAGATCTTCTGCACGCGCCATCGTAATGCGTTCTTGGTAGTTAATACCGAAATCCGCTTTTTCCGTCGCAACGAGCTGATTCGATTCTACTTCTCCTGGTAAAATAATTTCGACGTCTAGCCCATGTTCTTCAAAAAAACCTTGCTCTTGTGCAACATAAATACCTGTATGATTCGTGTTCGGTGTCCAATCAAGCACGAACGTTACTTTCTTTAAATCGTCAGTACTTTCACCACTTGCATCTTCGCTATTTTCACTCGCGTCATTTTGTCCGCAAGCTGTAGTGAAAATTAAACTAATAAAAATAATACTTATGACAAACTTCCTCAATGAACCATCCTCCTAACATATTTGCCTGATTGTTATCGGATGTATTTTACGTTTATAAGCGTAAAAAAATGCGCTAAAAGTTGACTTTAGCGCACGGTAATAATCATGATATGATAAGCATTCAATGATGTTCCCTCCGCTGGTATCAACCAGATCAGGTTCCAAGGGTCAGCATCTAATTTAGATACACTCTCAGCTCATGACGAGCCCCCCTACATACACAATGTTAATTATTTAATTGGTCGAAACAAAACGTCTTTTGCTTCTCTTTTTGTAACGCGTTACAATTGTAGTATGGCAAAAAGTAGACGTAATGTAAAGCAATACTTTCAAGCAATCGTTAAAATACATATGAAAAAGGGTGAGTAAATGGTCGTCTGTCACACGTTTTCAATCGTTGCTAAATGTCCGCGAACAAATGAGTTAGGCGTTGCTGTTGCGACAGCTTTGCCAGCCGTTGGGAGCCTCGTTCCGTACGTACGAGCGAATGTTGGCGCTATTGCGACACAAGCATTCGTCAATCCGTACGCAGGCATTAACGGATTACGCGCACTTGAAAGCGGTCAAACAGCAGAAGAAGCACTAACAAGCGTCGTTACAGCAGATAAAGCAGCAGAACTTCGGCAAATTAGTATCGTAGACGTAACAGGCGAAGTCGCCATTCATACAGGGGAAAAGTGTCCTGACATAAAAGGAAGTATAACAGGCAAAGGGTACGCAATCGCCGGAAATTTACTGGCGAACGATACTGTTTTAGAAAACATGCAACGAGCGTTTCTTCAAGCGAAAGAAAATTCTCTAACAGAACGATTAATAAGAGCACTTGAAGCGGGGGAGCGCGCAGGAGGGGATAAACGGGGCAAACAGTCTGCAGCACTTTACGTCGTTCGTGACGAGCCGTATCCACTCATGGACATACGCGTAGACGAACACGATGAACCTGTCACGGAACTTCGCCGTGTGCTTGAAATCACGCAAGAAAAACTATCACCATTTATCGCGCAACTACCGTCAAAAAATTATCCGAGTGGCCGGATGATTCCACGTGACGAAAAATAAACACATCTTCACAACAAAATCGAGCAAAACATATAATTATTCACCTTATGAAGCTAATTTCTGATACAATGATGAAAGTACATTTAAGGAGAATAACATGTTTAACTACACAGAATTATTGATTGCTTTACTTATTTCTTTCGTAGCAACACTCGTTTTAACGTATCCTGTAAAACGCTTTGCTACTTGGTTTGGAGCATTAGACGTCCCGAACCACCGGAAAATACATACGAAAATTACCCCGCGCATTGGCGGTTTAGCAATATTTTTTGGAGCACTTGCTGGAGCTATTTACTTACGACCGACGCATGAACATATGATGCCGATCTTTTTAGGCGCAGTCGTCATTATCATTACAGGGATGCTCGATGATCGTTACGACATTCGCCCAGTCGTTAAATTAAGCGGACAACTTATCGCAGCGTCGTTCCTTATTTCATCAGGTCTTATCATTGAACGAATCACACTACCATTTCTCGGAGTCGTTGAACTCGGATTTGTTAGTGTGCTCATTACTGTGCTCTGGGTCGTCGGTATTACGAATGCGATTAACTTAATTGACGGACTTGACGGCTTAGCGACGGGCGTGTCGACAATTGCCCTGACGAGTATGCTCATTATGGCAGTCATTGACGTACGCGTTGCAGCTGTTTATTTATGCGTTATTTTAATCGGAGCGAACCTCGGATTTCTATTTCATAACTTTCACCCAGCAACGATTTACATGGGTGATACAGGGTCGAACTTTCTCGGCTACATGATTGCAGCGATTTCCATGCTCGGCTTGTTTAAAAATGTCGCGCTCTTTAGCTTCATTATTCCAGTCATTATTTTAGCCGTACCGATTTTTGACACATTGTTTGCGATCGTCCGACGAGCGGCGAATAAAGAAGGGATTATGATTGCTGACAACAAACATATTCATTACCAGTTACTCGCGAGCGGCTTCAGCCACCGAACGACTGTGTTAATTGTTTACGTATTTAGTATTTTATTCGGGGCAATGGCCATCTTATTCTCATATGCGAGCTACACGTTGACGTTTGTTATTACATTTCTCGTCCTCGTGCTCATACACATTCTCGCAGAACTCGCTGGCATCGTCCTCGGCGGAAAGCGACCAGTACTCGGCCTAATTACCCGACCATTCCGTAAAAAGCGCGAACAAAAGAGTGAGTGAAATAAGATTTCAAATAAAAAGCAGAACATAACGATTTAAAAGTGTTTGGGATTATTGATGTACACCTCTAAAGCTAGACTGAAAATCTAACTTTGGGTGGTTCTCTTCGTGATGCTTTTTTTGAGGATTGTAAAATGAAATTTATTGATTTTTGCATATCTTTACGTTAAAATGGATATAGATAAAAAAGAGGAAGGACTGCTATCCTTCCTCTTGCAGCCTCAGCCGTACAGGCGGTGGTTGTCATAAAAAATTATTTCTTATGAAAACCACCCTGCTTTCTACGGCGTCGGGTGGTTTTCTCTTTGTCTAAAAAGGTTTTCCGAAATAGATACGCACTAATCGCACGTACGATTCCTTTTAACACTTCTTTACTAAACTCGAAGAAAGTTTCCATAGTTGTTCACCTTCTTTCCTTGAAAAACAAGAAAAGGACAATACGTGACAACCGTCACCCATATAACTTTGGCTACCTATTTATTTCATCATAAGTAGACAGAATAGCCAATAAAAACAGGGAATGTATGTTCTACTTTTCTTTTGTGATATTTACTTTTTCACCCGCTCAAAGCCTGTCACTTCGCATATTTTATTTTCATCACTACTAGCAATCCCTATTAGGGGTGTTTTTTTTATGGAAAAGTATAATCAAGTCTTTAAATTAGCTATCGTAAAGCTTACTCAAGTGGAAGAGTTAGAAGTTGATGGTGCGAAGAATGCACTTCAATTCTTCGTAGACAAGCGAAGTAGATTTCTGAAGCGACATCAACAAAAACTCAAAAAAAGGTCATTCTAGCAAAGTAAACTGGCTAGAATGACCTTTATTTATCACATCACAAATTATCATAATCATCGATAACATTCGTTTCAAAAGCACTTGCAGCAGCAATACTTTCCGCTGTCGCCGTATCTAAAATACTCTTCTTCGGCACGATATCATGCTCACTAATGTTATAAATCGTTTGAATAAGGCTCGCACTCGCGTGACCTGTCGAATATTCATTCCACTCTTCTGCAAATGCATCAATCCTATCCAAGTCAAAATCATTCGCGCGAATCGTCCCAATTAACTCTTCCGTATGCGCGACGACAGGCCCTGGAACAAATTGTTCATATGAATCTTGTAACCCGCGCACTTTTTCATACACGTCTAAATCATACGGGTAAAAAATCATCGGCTTACGCAAAATGGAATATTCAAATGGCACAGACGAATAATCAGTCACGAGCACGTCAGCAATCGTGAGCAAATGATTCACGTTCGGATAATTCGACATGTTAAACGCAAAGCCCGGATGCTTATTTTCAAACGTCCCGTTCACTGCGGGGTGCAACTTTAATAATAAAACGTAATCGTATTTTAGTTGATCGTACATTTTCTTAATATCAAGATGTAGCGTTGAAACGTTAAATTCTCCGTCACGATATGTCGGCGCGTATAAAATAACTTTCTTCTGTTTAAAAATAGGAAACTCCATATACATTAAATGTTTCACGTAATTAATTTCATCATTATCATAGAAAAAGTCTGTTCGCGGCACGCCTGTTTTTAACATTTGTTCATTAGAAAGCCCGAAACTTTCTTGAAAAACGTCCGCCATTTTTTCTGAGCCAACGACGACGTGGCTAAATCGGTCGTATACACGGCGGAAACGTTTGCGTGCATACGCTGATTCCTTATTCACTTTATGATCTTTTAAACCGAACTGCTTAATTGCACCAGCAGCGTGCCATAATTGCACACATTCAACGTGTGGATGGAAATCCGTCACAGCGAGAAAGTGATAATAATTATCGACGAACACTTTATCTGACGTCGCTATATAGTAAATCGAGCGAATCCACTGAAACGGACGAAAAGGTTCAAACGTTAAAATCGTTCGATCAGAATAATCGTAAAAAGGAACGTGACAGCGCCTCGTCTCTAAAATGACAATTTTTTGTTCAATATCTTGTCTTTCAAGTTCTTTAATCGCAAATAAAATATTATCCCCAAATGAAGCGACAAACGTCGTCACATTTTTTTGCGGAAACAACTTAAACAATTTGAAAAAAATAGTAAAAACGAATAAATAAAAAGAAATGGCTATTTGTTTAATCATCGATTGATAACCCCATTTCGCCTACTCATTTTGCTACAAAAGTAACTTTATTTCCGAATGAACGGAAGGCGTTCTAATGTTTCTTTATTAATTACTTTTAATACGTATAATAAAGCAAAATAAATAATTGCGCCGATAAGAGCAGTTACACCAACGTACATCAGTGCTTCAATACGCGACCAATGAGCAAAGTTAAAGAATAACGTCGGTAACCCAACGATAAGCCCCATAATTGTCGCTGAACTAATAATTTTAACTGTTTCAAGATTAAATCGTGTAAATGGAACACGTTTATAAATGAAATGCGTATTGACGACAAATAAAACGATATAAACGATTAGCGTTGAAAGGGCAGCCCCATCTAAACCGAACACTTTAATGAGTAAAATATTCGTAAACGTTTTTAAAATAACCCCACCAACGATAATAATTGCTCCAAGTTGGGAAAGGTTCATTCCTTGCAACGTCCCCGTTCCAATGAGCGTTAACGATGTAAATAATGAACTAAAACCAATAATCGCTAACACAGAACTACCTTCTAAGTTCGTGAACAACGCAAGGTTTAGTGGCCAAGTGAGTGCAAGCAAGCCTGCAGCTGCGGGCCATGAAATAATGTGTGTCATTCGGTGGGTTTCAGTAATTATTTTCTTAGTTCCTATTATATCATTTTCTGCTAATTTTTTCGTAATAAGCGGAATAAGCGGTAAAACGATCGACGTTGCGAAAATCGTTGCAATTTGCACGAGTGCAAGGCCACGACCGTAAATACCGTATAAATAATTAATCGCTTGTGGCTCGACGCCCGAACTGCGTAAACCAATCGGTACCGTTAACGCGTCGATAAAGTTAAGCAATGCCATTGTAATTGTTCCGATAGCGATTGGAATAGAAATGTGTAAAATTTTCCGTCCGTACGTTTTAAAAATCGCTAATGAAAAATCAGGCACTTTCTGTAATTTTAAAGATGAACGATAATGTTTAATGCGTAAATAGATAAAAGAAGCGAGCGCTCCGGCAATGGATCCAACCATGACACCGCCAGCGACAATATTATTCGCGTAACTGTTTACTACTAAATAATAAGCAATAACGATGATAAACCCGACACGTACAAATTGTTCAATCACTTGTGAGATAGCTGTCGGACGCATATCTTCAAACCCTTGGAAAAAGCCTCGGAAAACAGCCATATATGGAGCGATTAATAACGTCGCCGACACGATAATAAGTGCAATTCGCGCTTCGCCACCACCTAATAATTGCGCGAGAGGTTTAGAAATAATCGTAATAAGAATAAAGCTCGTCACACCGAATAATAACGCTAAAATGCGCGCCGTCGTATACGTATAATAAATCATTTTTTCATCATTTTCCGCTCGGGCTTCAGCGATTAATTTCGAAATAGCGATCGGAATTCCCGCGACGGATAAAATGAGCGCCACCATATAAATCGGGTAGACCATACTGAAAATACCGAGCACTTCATCACCAGCGATATTTTGCAAGGGGATGCGAAAGATACTCCCTAGAATTTTTGAAAGTAGTGTAGCTACTGACAAAATAACAGTACTTTTGACAAATGTTGATGCACTCATGACGACTTCCCTCGCAATCGAACGAGTAACACGCGAATGCCAAATCGTGGTAAGTCCAACATACGTTTCCAGCGACTCGGTTGCTTCAGTAAGCGATATAACCACTCAAGGTTCAACGTTTGCCACATTTTCGGAGCGCGTTTCACCGTACCTGCTAAAACGTCAAAACTCCCGCCGACACCGATGAATATACCGTGCTCAGCCACGTTCATCTGATCAGCAATCCACTTTTCTTGTCGCGGCGCACCGAGTGCAACGAACGTCATATCTGGTTTCGCCTCTCGTACACGCTTATGTATGGCTTCAGCGTCTGAGAAAAATCCGTGCTCTGCACCGGCAATGCGGATATCCGGATACGTTTCTTTAATCGTCGCTACTGTTTTTTCGAGCGTATCTTCTGTCGCGCCGAGTAAAAAGATAGAAAACTGTTGCTTATTCGCCACGTCAAGTAACCCCATCATCGTATCAAAACCAGTGACACGTTCTGGGAGCGGGCTACCTAATATTTGCGCGGCTTTAACGACACCGATTCCGTCAGCCGTCACGTACGTTGCTTCATGCACGAGTTTCATAAAAGAATCGTCCCGACTTGCCATCATGACAATTTCTGGATTCGCCGTCACGACGAAAGCTTTCTCTCGCTTTTCCACGTGCGTTTGCAACGTCTCAATAAGCGTTTGTTTTGTAATATATGTAAAAGGCACGTTTAAAATCGACACTCGTTTCATTGTATGTAAAGAACTCCCCGTAAAAATATATTCAATCACATGTAAAATATAATAACATCTAGTATATAATAAAAAAATCCTGCCTTCCACTCATTTATATGTGTTCATGTAACGAAACATATAGATGAAAAGGAAGTGCAGGATGAAAGAATGATTAGTTATTTATTCGTTCAACGTCACTTTGTAAAATAAACCCTTTAACTTCGTCGACTTCAACTTCATACATATCATCAACAGTGCCTAAAATAGCAACTTCTGTTTCAGCTGGTAATGTCACTTCAGCCTCACCTGAACGATCACTTTCATCATAAAAAGGTGTGTCTGTAACCGTTTGGCCGAATGAAACGTCTGCTTCGATGTTTACAACAACATCTTCATTTAATGCCGCGTCAGCTTTCACGTCTTTTTTCTTATCAGGTTTCTCACTTGATATATAATCTCCCGAGACCCAACCTTCGTGACTACCCGACTGAATCTTGTACCAGCTACCGTTTTTACCGAGTACTTTCACTTCTGTCCGGTACGATAACGTCGTTACAATTTCAAAGTTCGTTGTCGGTCCTTTACGAACGTTTAGTTTCGTATCTTTAGCAGTCGTCCATGCTTTTGCTACGGATGACGGTAATACGGCGTAATGATCTTCTGGTTTCGGTAAACTCGTGACACCTGGGTGACCCGAGTAAACGGGAATATCAAAGCGCGCACGATACGTTGAAATCTTGTCGTACATCTCTGCTAACTTACGTCCTTGTGTCGTCGCCCATTGAACGTGTGTCGCGTATTGTTTACTCCAAACGTTTGGAGTAATCTTACCTTCAGGATTCCAGCGCATTTTATATAACGTGTCTAAAGATGAATATTTTCCATTTGGGTCCTCAAAATGAATGTAACCTTCACCAATAAATACTGCGCCACCGACAATTGCGTCATGCGGCGTAAACCAACCTTCTTCATACGCGTGTTTCGCCCCGCACTCTTTCGCACAACTATCAACGGCTTTAATCCCGAACATATTGTACGTCGTTTTAATACTCGTTAAATCTTTTTTATTTTTATCTGTCACGAGTTGGAGCTTGCCGTTCTTATCTTTCCCAACTTTAATTCCTTTTGCGAGTGATGACGTCCCATTACCCGTTTCATGGAGTGCGTGTGTAATTAAATAAAGTTCATTAATGTTTTCTTTGTTCGCAGCTTCGATAAATGCTTTACCTTGCTTATCAAGCGTTCCTTTGCCGTTTAAAAATTGCTTGTTTAGCTCACTTGCAACTGTTCCCGCAGGTTCTGATAAAATAAGGAATTGATAATATTCAGCCGTATCTTTACCGAAGTTACTCGGGTTGGCGTAATACTCAACGAGTGCTTTACTCGCCGTATATTTACCTGCTCCGTCAACTTTCGGTGTACTCTTCACTTGAGCATCGACCATATAGTCAAACGTATACGGATATTTTGTCTCCTTATGCGTCGGAATTGGCTTCAACTCTGGATACGTCTCTGGGTCAATCGTGTGAAGCGTTCGGTAAATAAACGCTGCCGCTTGTCCACGTGGTGCTTCAGTTTTCGGTGAGAAATACAGTTGATCATTTTTCAACTCACCTTTAATAATATCTGCACTGACGAGTTGTTTAATATCGTCAATCGCCCAGTCACTAATTTTATGTTGGTCAACAAAAGGAAGTGACTCTGGCTTAAGTGTAACACCCGCTGTATCTAGTGCTCGCTTAATCATAACAGCCATTTCTTCGCGGGTAATCGTTCGGTTCGGAACAAAATTGGCCGACCCATCACCTTCAACAATACCGTGTTGTGCAGCGATAATGGCGTATTCATAAAACCATTCGTCTGAACGAATATCTTCAAATGTCACGTCTGCTCCAGTACCTTCTACGCCTAACCCTTCAATGATTAATTTCACGAATTCAGCGCGCGTAATGTCTCTTTCAGGTAAAAACTTCCCTGAACTGTCACCTTCCATAATCTCTAATTCAATCAGTGCACGAATTTCCTGCTCTGCATAATGTCCGATTAATTCATCTTTCGCAAAAACATTCGTCGTCAAAAAGCTACATAAAATAAAAATGATAAATCCTGTCACTAACTGTCTTTTACTTTGCAAAAATGCCACTCACGTAAACCTCCTCAACTAACTCTTTATCCTTTATAATCTATCAGAAATCGTAAAAAAGAAATAGTCCTTTTGATGTTTCTTTTAAAAAACTCTCTAAAAAGAGCAAAAAATATGTTATATTTTACTATAACTGACACGCAATAAACCTCGAAATAAAAAAATATTATTCGGTAGCTACACGAAAAATGAATAGTTATTCATTTAATAGCTATCACGATTAACATACATTGCACAATTTTTCACACGACAAACGATTATATTCAACAGGGGGATGAAAAGTGACTAGAAAATTTATTATTAGTCTATTATCAATTGTTTTACTCATGACGCTTCAGTTACCAAATGAAGCAGAAGCGAAGAAAGTGTCTGGCATACCGAAGGCGTATGAAAAAGAAATTAATTATTTAATTGACAAAGGAATTATCGAAGGGTATCCAGACGGCGATTTCCATGCGAAGGATAAAGTCGACCGTGCACAAGCAGTCGTTATGATTGGTCGTGCAGTCGGTTTAGATGGCAAACAACGCGCAACGAAGTTCTCTGACGTGAAGAAGAGCCATTACGCATCGGGATTCATTGCTTCAGCCACTGATAAAAAAATCACTGGCGGCGTCGGTGGCGGGAAGTTCGCACCTGAACGGTCTTTAACACGTGCAGAAATGGCGAGCTTTATTGCGCGAGCGTTTAATTTATCGGATAAATCATCGGTTAACTATTCGGACGTCAGTAAGAGTCATCCACATTATGACGACATTGCGAAGATTACGAATGCAGGCATTTCAAACGGAACAGGGAAAGGCTTTAAACCAGATGCAGCGATTACACGTGAAGAGTTTTCAGTGATGGTTGCGCGTGCGAAAGAACCGAGTTTCCAAGTTGAACAAGAAAAGCCAGTCATTGGGGAAAAGTATATTTCACCTGAAATGGTCACGATTCGTTCAAAACCAGATGCTAATAGTACGGCAGCTGGTTGGGCATCACAAAATACGAAAGTAGTCGTCCATGCGAAAAGTGGTTCATGGTACGAGATTACTAGTGACACATTAAGCGGGAAGCGAACAGGGTACGTCCAGTCGAAACAATTATCCGACAAACCTGTGACGACGACACCACCGACAGATCCGAAACCACCAGCAAAGAATGACTTAAAAGGATTCACAGTTGCTGTTGACGCGGGCCATGGGGGAAGTGACCCAGGTGCATCAGGTAACGGACTCGTTGAGAAGGAAGTGACACTTGCTGTCAGTAAGAAATTACAGAAACAATTAGAAAATCGTGGAGCAAAAGTAATCATGACGCGAAAAGATGATACGTATATTGCTCTAGGTGAGCGTGCCCGCATTGCAAATAGTGTGAAGACAGATATATTTGTCAGTGTTCACTTGAATTCATTTAGCTCGGCGAGTGCGAACGGAACAGAGACCTTCTATCATGCCAACTCTAAAGAAGGAAAAAAACTCGCAGCAGAAATTCAAAAGGAGCTTGTCAAAGCACTTAAAATGTCAGATCGTGGTGTTAAAGTACCACCAGGTGGGGGCTTTGCTGTCTTAAATCAAACGAAAATGCCAGCAGTCCTCGCTGAACTTGGATTCTTAACGAATAAAGACGACGCAAAGATACTGAAAACGAAGCAAAATGAAGCGGCAAAAGCGATTAGCGACGGTATCGGCAATTACTTACTTAAAAAATAACCTAGTTAAAAGAAGGCGGTTGAACAGATGAATATGAATCACATGAGAAGGGCAATCGTCTTCATGATGTTTTTCTTTCTCTTTATAGGAAGTGCACAGGCAAAAGCACATGTACAAACGTATATGATAGGCTTTACGAATGAAGACCAATTAAAAGCATTTACTGAATTAGAAACAGTCACGCATACGTACGATTCACTCGATGCTGTGTCGATACAAGCGACAGAAGAGCAACTAAGAGAATGGCAACAAACGTTTAAAGTAGATTGGGTTGAAGAAGATAAACACGTCTCAATCAATCAAACAGAGGAGAGTTGGGGAAAAGAAGCAGTCGTTAGTGAACGTTCGGACAAGCTAAATTTAACAGGTAAAGGTATTAAAGTAGCTGTTATTGATACTGGAATAAACAAAAACCATCCAGCACTTTCATATAAAGCTGGTATAAGCGTTATGCCGTACACAGACTCATATGAAGATGACCATGGCCACGGTACTCACGTGGCCGGAATCATTAAAGCAAGCGGCGAGCAGAGTAACATGTCTGGAGTCGCTCAAGGAGTTGACCTCTACGTTGCTAAAGTGCTTGATGAGAAGGGCGATGGCACGGAATCAGATGTTCTAGCTGGTATTGATTGGGCGCTTAAGCAGAACGTAGATATTATTAATTTAAGTTTATCGTCATCAGAACAAAAGCCACTGATAGCCATTAACCGCATCTTAAAACGCGCGACAGATAATGGTGTGATTGTTGTTGCGTCATCTGGAAATGTCTTAAACGCGATTGGACAAATTGAAAGCGATATCTTATATCCTGCTCGGTTTCCTTTCGTCGTTGGTGTAGGGTCTGTCGATAAACACTTACAACGAGCTGAAAGATCTTATATCGGCCCTTCATTAGATCTCGTCGCTCCGGGTGAAAAAATATATAGCACGTACAAAGCGAAAGGTGACAACGTCAATACATATGCCACTGTGAGTGGTACATCAATGGCGACCGCTTATGCATCAGGTGTATTTGCACTATATAAGGAAGCGTTTCCTAAATTATCCGCAAATGAGCTGAAACAAGTCGTCTTTAACAATACACTAGACCTTGGCAAAAAAGGGAAAGACAATGATTACGGCCACGGACTTATTCGTAGTCCAGAAACAGCCTTTCATGATTTAACGATTGGTGCATGGTATGAGCGCCCCGTACATCACCTGATTGATAATGGCTGGGTCACTGGCTTCTCGGATCAGACGTATCGGCCGGACGCAAATATTACACGCGGAGAAGTCGCTACATTAATTGACCGCACAATGTCGTTTAATAAAAAAGGCACAAAACAGTTTACAGACGTGCCAGCTACACATTATGCAGCAAGTCACATTGAAACATTAGCGACGAATGACATTATTACGGGCTATCCAGATGGCAACTTTGGCCCGAGCGATCCGATTACACGTGCAGATGTAGCCGTGATGATCGCACGCGCACTGGACGCACCCCAAGAATCGACAAGTGAACTGTCTGACATCCCAGCAGATGCCTATTATGCAGGAGCGATTAACCGCCTTTATAAAAAAGGAATTGTGACAGGATATACAGATTTAACGTATAAACCACTTAAACAAGTCACACGTTCA
The DNA here is from genome assembly GCA_035301345.1 of Bacillota bacterium. Taxonomy (GTDB): domain Bacteria; phylum Bacillota; class Bacilli; order Bacillales; family Amphibacillaceae; genus CALAMD01. Next base: position 9,809 of record DATGUM010000005.1, on the reverse strand, counting down.
GAATTTTCAGCAATTCTAGCCAAAAGTATCGAAGCGAGTTTACGAGAATAATAGTATATAATGAATAAATTTGACATTTAGGTTAAAAATCGTAAAGAATGGAAAAAAATACTTGATTTTATAAGAAATTGTTGTAAGATTAACTCATCAGTAAAAGACACTACTTTTCTAGTGCCAAAACGTTGACTAGAGACACTTGACTATTTCTTTAGGTATAGCTACACTATCAAGTAGAGCTTATTTATATGTAATAAAAGATTATTTAAAGGTCTAGTGTACTTATATCTAGGTTAAGTAGTTTAGTAGGGCTCTAGGTATAGTATGTTCATTTTAAGGGAGGAATTTATTAATGGTAAAGCAGAAGAAAAACGCTCGTAAGGTAGCAGCTACTACGCTATCAGCAGCTTTAGCAGCATCGGCAATTGTACCAGCAGCAGTATCAGCTGATACAGGATACAATGACGTATCATCGACTGACTGGTATAAAGAAGCAGTTGATTATGTAACAGAGAATGGTATTATGCAAGGTATTGGTAAAAACAGATTTAATCCGAACGGTATACTTACTCGTGCAGAAGCAGCACAAATTTTCGCGAACGCATTAGATTTAGAACCGACTGAAAACTCAGGTTACTCTGATGTTGAAGCTGGGTCTTGGTATGAAGATGCTGTAAATGCAGTTATCTCAGAAGGGATCTTAGGTGACACAAGTAGTGATAACAGTAAAAAGTTTAGTCCTACAGCAGTTTTCACACGTGCACAAGCAGCTAAAGCAATTGTTGATGCTTACGGACTAGAAGGCAGCACGGATTTATCTGGATATCCAGATGTTGACAAACTACCTTCATGGGCAAAAGATTCATTCGGCATTGCAGTAGCTAACGGCGCTATTGATGGTAAGGCTTCAGGTGGAGTAACTCTATTAGCTCCAAATGATGAAATTACTCGTGCAGAAGTAGCACAAATCATGATGAATATTCTTAAGACTGAAGAAACTCAGGTTCAGATTGATAGTGTTGAAGCAATTGATGAGTCAACGGCAAAAGTTAACTTTAATACAGCAGTACAAAGCCTTGACCACACAAACTTTTCAATTAGTGGCGGATTAAATGTTACAAAAGCTACTTTAGCAAATGACGGAAAGTCAGCAACAATTAAAGTAGATAAAACATTTACACGTAATCAAGAGTATACTTTAACTGCAAATGAACTTAAGAATAGTGCAGGTGAAGAATCAGGAGAATTAACAGGTAAGTTTATCTGGTCTGTTGATGAAGGAATTACTATTAACTTATCTAAAACAGATCTTGAAGAAGGCGAAGAAGCTACGTTATCTGTATTAGACGAGGACAACAAAGATGTTTCAGGTGCTACAGTTGAAATTGCATCTTCAAACACGAACGTTGTTCAAGTGTCAGGAAGTGGTGGATCACCTAAAGGTATCAAGGTGACAGGTGTTAAAGAAGGTTCGGCTGAGGTAACAGCGAAAGTTACATTAGCAGATGGAACTGTTCTAAGAAGCACATTTAACATTAACGTTACTGCAGTTGAAGAAGAATATGTTGCACAAGGATTTACTCTATATACTGAAGAAATCATAGAAGATGAAACAGTTCCATTCGGCCTTCCGGCAAACACTGTTGACTTTAATAACCAAGCTAAAAAGACATGGATTACTAACGGTAAAACAGAGAAAGTTGCATTGTTTGATACAGTTGACGGCGATCCAGCAATTGCACACATCCATGGTAATGACCTAGAAGGTGCTTCAATTACGGCTAAAAATCCGACAATTGCAACTGCGGATACCGGTAATGGCGAAATTGAAGTTACTGCAAGTGAAACACAAACTGGTAAGGCTAAGTTTGTCTTAGAACTTGAAGATGGCAGAACAATTGACTTTGAAGTAGAAGTAAGAGAAAAGCCAGAATTCACTGACTTTGAACTTGACCGTACATCAGTTACATTATCTGATGAAACATCTGCAGGAGATCAGTACATTCCTGGTGTAAACACTCAAAAAATTAAAGTGTCTAGCTTAGACCAGTATGATGGCCTCTTTAATTACGATGGGGATGGAAAAGTTACAGTATCCGTTGACACTGATGGATTAGACATTACTAAAGATGAATTAGACTTATCTAATGGCTCTGACACATTTGAAATAAGATCCCAAAGAGATGAAATTGTTACAGGAACAGTTAAAATCAATTTCTTTGAAAATGAAAATGATGACAATCCGGCATTCTCGAAAACAGTTGATGTAAATGTTGTTGATGTTGATGCAGACGCAACGGTTCAAAATATTGATGTGGTGGCACCATCTGCAGTTTATGCAAACCCGACATTCCCTCAGGTGAACCACATTGATTACGACGATGCTACTATTTACACATTAGATGCAGACGGAAACCGATTAAATACATCTTCTGTATCAGAAGTTGATTTTACGGATACATCTTCAAGTGATTGGGTTGACGTCAATGGTAATACATTAGAATTTATAGATTTACCGGCAGCTCAAGTTTATATGACAGAGGACTCAGATGTAGATGTAGAGATTACGGCTTCTGGCGTTACTTCAACACAAACAATTGATGTAAACAACGGCTTAAGTATTCCAACATCTGCAGATGTATCAAACAAATCAATTGCCATTGATCTTTCAGAAGAAGAACAAAATGCAATTACAGTTGAGGAAATCCTATTCGGAGTTGTTGATTCAGATCAATTAGTAATTGATGATGTAGATGAAACAGCAGGTATTATTGCTGTTAAGAACGCGGCTGAAAACGGTGGATACCAATTTAATAAACCGGCTGTAACAATTAAAGACCAAGTAGGAGATATCATTGACTTAGGAGTTAATGTATACGGTGCTGAAGAAAACTTAGCAACTGGAAACTTCTGGGCATCACCAGTAACAACTGCTACTAAATATGATGTAGACTTTGATATAACTAACAATAAAGGAGAAGCCGTATCCTTAAGTTCATTGAGTGATTCTGTTACTTTAGGATCAGGAAAATCAACTTCATTTACAATTGTTGTTAACAAAGTATATGTTGAAGCTAACAGCGACTACAACATCTTAGATACACCAGTTTCAATCAACGTTTCAATTAGTAATTAATTAATTAAATGAAAGATATTAAAGCCTATGCGAGTTAATTCTTGCATAGGCTTTTTTATTTATACAATGGAAAAATGTTGTAAATCCTTTAATATGATAAGTAATAGTAACTAGCAAACTAAGTGGAGGTGATTATGTATGGTAGCGAGAGTCCCCGTAGAAACAAAGCTATTAGAGTGGGCTTGTAATCGTTCAATGAAGCAAGGTGATTTGCATCATAAATTTTCAAAATTAGACGACTGGCTAAAAGGTCGGCTTCAACCGACATTAAAACAACTAGAAGATTATTCACGAGCGACTTCAACTCCATTAGGATACTTTTTTCTAGAAGAACCACCAAATGAACAACTATCTATTCCTCATTATCGAACCGTTAAAAAGTCTCAAATGAGAAGTCAAACGAGTCCAGATTTAATTGAGACACTCCACATGATGCAAAGAAGACAAGATTTTATGAAAGATTATTATGTTTTAAGCATTTCACGATAGTCCAATGAAATTACCACTATACTTTTATGCTTTCATTTATTATTATGCGACTTTAAGAAAGCTTAACGTGAGCTTAACATAACTTGCCACGAGTACACAATATTTCTTTAAGGATTCAATCTAGTTCTTTTGTACTATTTCTCTATGATTTTCTGTATAGTAAAATTATCACAATATTCAAAAATATGCAGAAAACAAGGAGGAACAGACGTGCAAAAATTATTTCAGTTTAAGTTTTATTTTATGCTTATCTTCTTAGCTTTATTTATTGTCGGTTGTTCAGATACTACGGATGAAGAATCGTCAGCAGATACGGCGGAAGAAACAGAGGAAGTTGATACGGAAGAAGATGCGACAGATGATGTGCCGGATAATTTAATTGCTATTCAAGGGGCACTTGACGTTGAAGTTTCAGCAGCATTAGAGCAAATGGATGATTATGAAACAGAAGTGCATGATAATTACACATTTTACGTCGGTGAAATTGATGGAACACCACTTGTCATCTCACGAACAGAAGTAGGTATGGTGCACGCAGCAGCCTCCACAGCAACGTTAATCGATACATATGACCCTGAACTCATTATCAACCAGGGGACAGCAGGTGGTCATAATCCTGACCTTGATGTATTTGATATTATTATCGGTACAGAAGTCATGAATATCGGTATGTATAACACAGATCATTTAGGTGAAGGTGATGGAATCAAGCCGAAAGACTGGGAGATGCAACCGACACGTATGCGTGAAGGTGATGACATGGAAATGTATGACGTATTCGAGAGTGATGCAGACCTCGTTGAAACAGCCTTAGGGATAGCAGATGACTATGAAAACGGTAAAGTCATTGAAGGTAAAATCGGTAGTGCTGACGTGTGGAATAGAGAAATCGATCGCATTAACTGGTTCCATGAAGAACACGGAACAGACGGTGAAGAAATGGAAGCAGCAGCCGTTGCACAAGTTGCGCAAAATAATGATGTTCCATATTTATCCGTCAGAATTATCTCGAACTCCGAAGTGTCTGATGACGACACAGAAGACCTAGAAACAGCAGGCCATTACTGTATGGAGTTTTCAATAGAAATTGCTAAAGAATTAAATTAAGTGATATGAACTGAACCAACTCATTTAAAAGATGAGTTGGTTTTTTAACGTTTAGTTATTACTAGAACATTGCCTAAAAACTAGAAGAACCATCTATTGATATGATTTCTCGCGTAATATATAATAAGAGTAGATAAGCTTTTATTTTATAAGACAGTTAAAGGGTGATGAATATGCAAACTTTGACATTAAAAGACATACAAAAAAGAGTTTTAAAGAATACGCGTAAGAATGAAAAAGCGACTAAAAAAATTATATATAATATCCGAAAGAAGAACTTAAATAAAGGACGCATGCGACCTAAGCATCCAACAGAAGCTCGAATTTTAGCTAGGTTTAAAAATATTGAAGCAAAATAGAAACAGACTTTCTTAATCAATGGATTGACTCGTTTTTAAAATGAAATTAAATGGATTAGTCATACTAAGAAACAGCAGGCCATTACTGCATGGAGTTCTCAATAGAAATTGCTAAAGAATTAAATTAAGTGATATGAACTGAACCAACTCATTTAAAAGATGAGTTGGTTTTTTAATGTCCAAATAGAAAGTTCAAAAACGATTCATATATCGAAATGCTCTCAAAAGTTAAATATGATAAAATGTAAGAAATGATGAACGTTTAGAATGTATAAGGGTGATTAGATTTTGGAAGAAGGATTGAAAGTACAAATAAGGCGACTAATAATAATGATACCAATTGCTTTAATTGTATGGTTTTTAATATATACAGTGTCGGCAAAAGGTGTTTTTAAAAGTGATAGTTTGGAGATGGCAGTGAGAATGGAGTTAAATGACTTTGAAGGGGAACTAACAGCTAAGGAACTCGGCGAAGTAAAGAAATTGAAAGTGCGCGGTGAGAACATTGATAGTTTAATAGGAATCGAGCATTTAACGAATTTAAAAGAACTTGATTTACGTGATAATCACATAAAAGATATTACACCAATTAATAAGTTAAAGAAGCTCGAGAAGTTGAATCTTCGCGGAAATCAAGTGACGGACTTGAATCCTTTAATCGGTTTGACGTCATTACGCAAGCTGAATATCCGTGAAAATAACGTGCAAGATATTCAGGCGCTCAGTGAATTAGTAAACTTAGAAAATTTAAATATGCGTGAGAATCGTGTGTCAGACGTTAGTCCTCTCGCTGATTTAAAGCATTTAACGAAGCGTCTTTATATATCAAGTAACCCCCTAGAGGACGTGCGGGTACTTGATGCGATTTATGATGACATTGAAGAGACAGATTTTACGATTCATTCAGATCCTGTTGAGTTTTCTATCAATGGTGGTTTTTACGAAGACCCACAGTATATATCGTTAAGTCATCCGGATGAACGTGCGACGATTTATTATACGTTAGACGGGTCAGAACCGACAGTGAATGATTATAAATATGAAGAGCCAATTGAAGTGGTTGATCGGACGGATGAAGACAATCGTTTGTCAGATATTCCGCTAAATAATCGTGATGATTTTTTAGCGTGGAAGAAACCGAAAGGATCTGTTTTTAAAGGAACAGTTATTCGTGCGATTGCGATTGAGGAAGATGTGACGAGTGATGTAGCAACAGAGACGTATTTTATCGGTGCTAATGATCGTTATGACGTACCAGTAATTTCTATCGCAACGGATAAAGAGAACTTTTTTGACGAAGAAGATGGACTGTTTATGGGCGATAATCCGCTAGAACGTGGGAAGGACTGGGAGCGCCCGATTCATCTTGAATACTTTGATGAAGAAGGTCAGCTCGGATTATCACAAAATTTAGGTGCGCGTATTCACGGGTCATCAACGCGTGAAGCACCTGTAAAAAGTTTAAGGCTTTATGCGCGTTCTGATTATGAGTTGACGACAAATACGATGAACTATCCATTTTTTAAAGACAAAGATATTGCAAATCACGACAGGCTTTTATTAAGGCATCGTGGAACAAGTTTTAAAGATGGCTTTCAAGTTGATCTCGTCAAAGATGTGATGGATCTTGATTTTCAGTACAATGAACCAGCTGTCGTGTTTATTAATGGCGAATATTGGGGTGTCTTTAATATTCGTGACCGTTTCGATGATAATTACATTAAAAATCATTACGGGATTAAGGAAATTGACTTTTTAACGAACATTGATGAAGTAAAATACGGTGATGATAAAGCATACAAAAAGCTATACAGTCTATTTAAGGAAAACGAAAGAGATTTAACAGATGATGTGTACGCTGAAATAGACGACATGATGGATATTGATAATTTTATGGATTATCATATTTTCCAAACGTATACGATGAACGTTGACCAACCAGGTAAAAACGTGAATTTCTGGCGTTCTAAAACAATCAATCCTGACAATCTGAAAGAAGATGGGCGATTTAGATGGATGGTTTACGATTTAGATATGGGCTACGGGTCGTATGGCGGACTGCGAATAGATGGATTTATTCATAATACGAGCCAAATGGAGCAAGGAGCGGATACTGTCTTATCTGGAAAAGAAATGGCAGAGTTGTATGACACGCTTCCAGATTTTGCGCCAGCGACGTTAAGTACAGGGCCAGAGGCGACGTTGCCGCTGCGAGCGATGTTGACGAACGATAAGTTCCGTGAGCATTTCATTAGTCGTACAGCTGACTTATTAAATACGAATTTCCATCCTGATTATGCGAAGTCGCTTATTAAAAAATATGAAAATAAATACGAACCACTTGCTGAAGAAAACGCTCGGAAAATCGGTGAAGATGATGATGCTTTTCAAGAGAATATTGATAAATTAATTGAGTTTGCCGAAGAAAGACCAGAACTTATGCGTGCACATGCGATTCATTATTTCCAAGAGGTATCGGGCATTCATGATTTAACAATGAAGAGTGATTTATCTGAAGGAGTTATTCAAGCGAATAGTATTGTGCTTGATGATTCTTTACCAAGTATTCAGTCTGAGGGCGTTTATTCGTGGCAGGGAACATATTTTGACGGGGTACCAGTAACGTTACGAGCGAAGCCAAAAGATGGCTATACGTTTGTCGGTTGGTCGGGTGACGTTGAAAGTGATGAAGAGACAGTTGAAGTGACATTGACAAAAGACACGGAAATTGAAGCAGTTTTTGAGAAAAAATAAACGGGGAGACGTTTGAATGGATTCTTTAGAAGGTATATTTTACGGATTGGATTTAACAACAAAAGCACGAGTGATTGATAGTTTTATTGCGATTATACTCAGTTTTATTTTGACGTTAATTGTCACGCGAGTGTATAAATTAACATATCGTGGCCGTGACTACTCACAGTCGTTTATCCATACAGTCATTATTATGGGAGTTGTCGTCTCGGTCATTATGATAGCAATCGGAAATAATATCGCAGTTGCTTTCGGTTTAGTCGGTGCGTTTTCAATCATTCGTTTTAGAAGTGCGATGAGCGATCCGAAAGATATCGCATTTATCTTTTTCGGGATGGCAGCGGGTATTTTATGTGGACTAGGCTTTTATTTAATTGCAATTGCCTTTACAATTACGCTTTCTATCCTCATATACGTACTGTACGTGACAGATTACGGAAAGAAAACTGGCGCCGATCGTCTGCTGAGAATTAAAATACCAGAAAATCTACAGTATGATGGGTTATTTGATGATATTTTCGACGAGTTGTTGTCTGACAGAGCGCTCATGCGCGTATCAACGACGAATTTAGGAACGATGATTACACTCGAATATGAAATTGTCATGAAAGAAAATGTGAGTGATCAAAACCTCATAGATAAAATTCGCGAACGAAATGCGAACTTGAATGTTCAAATTAACTACATCTAAACGGTAAGCGTATGTTTATACACCCCTTTTTCGGTTATAGTACAATATACTTAAAAAGGGGATGATCTTATGTCAAGTTGGTTACCAAGTTTAATTACGGACACGCCAGAAGAGGGATTCGAGTTAGCCATTCTACTCGCCCGTAAAGGCGTTGCTTATACACAGCCATCAGCGGAAATGCGCGAAAAACTACGACCAGAATACGCTGAAAATGGCGACAGTCTAACAATGGCATCACACGTTGTTGCCACACACTTCCAAACAGTCGCAGCAGCGAACAACTACTGGAAATAATAAATCATACTTAACTCAGGCGAGCACACACGTGCTTAACGCCTGAGTTTTTTTTGTGTGTCGGAGGAAGTGGGGTTGTGTGTGCACGCGATGTTGGTGGACTGGAATGGCACGTCTACCCGGATTGGGTCCAGTAAATCCACTCTTAACTACATGAACGTGCCTCAATTCATGTTCTCATGTGGGCAAGGAGGCGTTCATCTCTATGAATGGACGTCAATCTAGGTGCTCATGTGGGTAAGAGGGTGCTCACCTCTATGAATGTGCATCAATCCATGTGTTCATGTAGGTAAGAGGGTGTTCACCTCGATGAATAGGCGTCAATTCATGTTCTCATGTAGGTAAGAGGGTGCTTACCTCGATGAATGTGCGTCAATCTAGGTTCTCATGTAGGTAAGAGGGTGCTTACCTCTATGGATGTGTGCCAATCCATGTGTTCATGTGGGTAAGGAGGCGCTTACCTCCACGAACCCACGCCGTCCGACACTTTCGTGTAGATAAGGATGATTCTTAGTGACCTGAGATTGTGGGTTTGCTCGAATTCGGATCAGTAAGGTGGTTCTTGGTGAACTGAGTTAATGGATTTGCTCGAATTCGGGTCAGTAAGGTGGTTCTTGGCGGCCTGAGATTGTGGATTTGCTCAGATTGAGTCCAGCAAGGATGTTCTAAGTGACCTGAGTTAGTGCATTTGCTCGAATTCAGTCCAGTAAAGTGGTCCTAAGTGGCCTGAGATTATGTGTTTGCTCGGTTTCAAGTCAGCAAGCCCGCTTTCACCTCTACGTACGCCATCCTGCGCTCTCATGTAGTTACGCTTTGCTTAGGAGGGGGGATTAATGTTTACCAATGGTTTAAGAACTATTTCAAGGGAGCACAGAGAGTGTTAATTGTAGTTGTCACTATGTTATTTAATTAAATAATCAAATAATTCTTGAAACTTAACCTAGTTTTAACTTTATGCATTTATAATAAAGATATTAATTTG
>DATGUM010000004.1:0-2079 GCA_035301345.1 Bacillota bacterium | reverse complement strand
AAGCGGCTTGGGGGGATGTTTTCCAACCAGAACAAATCGAACAAGCACTAAAAGAAAATAGTGAGGCAAAATTTGTCGCGCTTGTGCATGCAGAGACATCAACTGGTGCTCTTCAACCGCTAGAAGATATAGCGAAAATTGTACACGCACATGACGCTTTATTAATTGCGGACGCTGTAACTTCTATTGCGGGTTCACCAATTAAAATTGACGAAGTTGGTATTGATGCGTGTTATAGTGGAACGCAGAAATGTTTAAGTGCCCCTCCAGGGTTAGCTCCTGTAACGTTTAGCCCGAGAGCACTTGACGTGATGGAGAAGAAAAAAGAAAAAGTACAAAGTTGGTACTTAGACTTATCAATGATTCGTGATTACTGGGGAAGTGAACGAGCATATCACCACACAGCTCCAATTACGATGAATTACGCATTACATGAAGCGTTAAGAATCGTTCTTAATGAAGGACTTGAAAATACATTTAAACGTCATGAACAGCTTGGAAAAGCGTTGCATGGAGGACTAGAAGCAATGGGCTTAGACCTTCATGTAGATGAACAGTATCGTTTACCTCAATTAACGTCGGTTATCGTTCCTGAAGGGATTAATGAAGCAGAAATTCGTACAGAGTTATTGCAAGATTATTCATTAGAAATAGGAGCAGGGTTAGGCGAATTAAATGGTAAAATTTGGCGTATCGGCTTGATGGGTCATTCGTGTCAGCCTAACAATGTGATTACAGTACTTACATTGTTAGAGCAACTTTTATTAGACAGAGGAGCATCGATTCAAAAAGGTGCTGCTGTAGACGTTGCAACAAAAATGATTAAACAATCATCATTCGCAAAATAATTAATAAAACACCGCTAGTTCCTAACGCTTTATCGGAACTGGCGGTGTTTCTTTATCGTTTGTCTACGGGTATATAAATTTCAAAAAAGTAATGATCACCTACAGAAAAGTTACACACTTCAATCGCGTCGTCAGCAATGACGTATTCATTTTCTTCAATCCAATTTAACATGTCTCGGTATTTATCCCGCATATCGTTTAAAGAGCCACTGTACATTGAATAAGCACATGTTTTGCTTTTAATAACGGGGGCATCGTGCATCGCTTCTGTTTCGTTTTCAATAAGCACACCGAATTGAATATAAGAGCTACTATCAAAGTCTTCTTTTAATAAACTTTCTTTCTTAATAATAAATGCCGACTTTGGTATGGAATCATGTTCATTTAATGCTGAGTGGAAGTTTTTCGTTAATTCTTTTAAATTAAGCACTTCACTTGATGAAGCGAATTGCATGTCTGGAGAACGTTTAATTTTAATCGTTTTTGAACTGTTTTTATACCGTTCGAATTCATCGATTAAAAGGTCTGTCTTTTCATTCACACGTTCGAAATATTTAATTTTTTCTTTAATTCGCTTATGATTGTTTTGTAAAATGTGTAAAACATCATCTAAATTATCATCAAAAGAGTTTTGAATCGAAGAAATCTCATCGAGCGATAGCTCAAGGGAGCGTAATAAAATAATATGTCTTAGCTGATCTAAAACGAATAAATTGTAACGGCGATAGTTACTATTACTTTCTTTAACGGACTGAATAAGTCCAATTTTTTCATAATGACGAATTGTTCCAGGACTAATGTTAAACATTTTTGCGACGTCACCAATTAAATATTCTTCATCAAAATGATCCATTATCACACATCCTCGTAAATAGCATTTTGATATATGTATCTAAACGTTACTCTATACGAAAAACTAATTAATTTCAACGACAAGATGACACGGTATGAGTAAAATGTTTGTGGGACTATGTCCTATTTATTGTGTAAAGTTTTCACTTCAGAAATGTACTTCGCTTGTCCACGAAGAATTGAAGTGTATTCTTCGCACCATCAACTTCTAATCCCTCCACTATCGTGTCGGTATGAGGGATTTTCGGATACGGCTATTCCCGCAGACGTCTCTGTACATTTCTTTCGTTCAAGTTAATTTACACATGAAGATAGGCTTAAACGTTTGTTGCGGGAAAGCATACGGGCTATTTCTTGAGTAATAAGCATGAAAAAAAGA
>DATGUM010000003.1:0-27385 GCA_035301345.1 Bacillota bacterium | reverse complement strand
ATTATCATGTCGGTTCTAGGGATTTTCGGATACGTGTAATGAAATAGGTTACCACCTATCTCATTACCTTCCCACTGGCGTCTTCGTATAGGTCTTTCACTTGAGCTGTTGAAAGCTTTGCGTGTTTCTTTTAGTCGTTTTCTTCTGTCTACGTATATTTCACCTGCTCATTTAAATAAATACGTCAACGTGAGACTTTTTAAACCTAAGTTTAATAATTAGTAGCCCCTTAATCCCTTTAAGCCATAATCTACAGGTTGACGAACCTTTTGGTTCAGATATGAAATATTATCACGCGTTGATTCAGTCACTTGTTTAAAAAGTCGTTCTACAAAGTGTTTAGGTGGCTTTTCTTGGACGTTATCTAGATGAATTATCGTTAGATTTTCTCGTAATGTTTGGATGTACTTTCCATCCATTAATGCAACCATAACGTTACTAAACTTAGTAATGCCTTCTCTTTACACCAGCTTCGGAGAAGCTTTTCTGTAGAGCACGATAAACAGTACGTTCTAACTCTTCCATTGTGATTTGAGAGATGATATTCTTCATTTAAGGACCTCTTCTCTTTTTATAGTGGTTGTCGTGACTGTTACTATACAAAAGAAGGTCCTTTTTTTCATGCTTATTACTCAAGAAATAGCCCGTATGTTTTCCCGCAACAAACGTTTAAGCCTATCTTCATGTGTAAATTAACTTGAACGAAAGAAATGTACGGAGACGTCTGCGGGAATAGCCGTATCCGAAAATCCCTAATACCGACACGGAAGTGGAGGGATTAGAAGTTGAGGTAGGCCCGCGACAAGCGAAGTACATTTCTGAAGTGAAAACTTTACACAATAAATAGGACATAGTCCCACAAACATTTTACTCATACTTAATAAATATACACTTCTTATTCATTTATTAATTTGCTATAATATTAAATAACATGTGAAATAAATATTTAACTTTATTATCGTTCTTTAAAATATTTTGGGGAGGTTTTATAAGTGAATTATGGCATAGCTATTTTTCCTTCAAAACGCATTCAAGATGCAGCGAACTCTTACAGGAAGCGATATGATCCAAGGTATGCGCTTATACCGCCCCACATTACTTTAAAGTCGCCATTCACTTGTTCTGAAAATGATAAAGAATCATTAATCGCTGAACTTAAACATGTCGCGAACAATATGAGTCCTTTTAAAATAAGTATTCAAAAATGTCGTTCGTTTGCACCTGTTAATCATACGATTTATTTTAAAATTGAACCAAATGAAGAGATTCAGTCATTGTACCGGGAAATACACGATAGTAAATTTCCTACTAATGAACCTCATCCGTTCGTTCCGCATATTACGATTGCTCAACAATTAACAACCGATGAATATGCCGATGTTTTTGGTCAATTAAAAATGACAACATTAGCTTATGAAGACTATGTCGATCGTTTTCATTTATTATATCAACTAGACAATGGATCTTGGACGGTTTATCAATCGTTCGTTTTTGGGAAGGAGCAGCTATGAATATCAAAATTGCAACAGAAAAACAACAAATTGAGGATGCTTACAACATACGGAAAGTCGTTTTCGTTGATGAACAACGCGTCCCTTTAGAGGAAGAAATAGATGAATATGAGGATGAAGCTATTCATTACGTTGGATACGTTGGCGATGAACCTGTTGCAGCAAGTCGATTACGGTTTATCGGACATTACGGAAAGTTAGAAAGAATTTGTATTTTAAAGGAACATCGCGGAAAATCATACGGTTCTCTCATCATCCAAGCGATGGAAAAAGAAGTCAAAAAAAGAGCGTTAAAAGAGGCTATTTTAAACGCGCAAGTAAAAGCAATTAGCTTTTATGAAAAACAAGGGTATGAAGTCGTCTCAGGAGAATTCCTTGATGCCGGCATTCCCCACGTTACGATGGCTAAGCTTTTAAAATAAATTCAAGCAAACAATAAAGCAAGATTAACTGAATTTGATTGTTAATCTTGCTTTATATACGTTCATTCACTTGCTTTCCTTTGCCGGTAATAGAAGTTTCAATAACCATTGATCGTTCATCATATAACTGCTTCATTTTCTTTCGACGTTCAACGAGTAATGGTGTATATTTCTCTTTTCTCTGTTCATCATTTGAAGTTTTATTATTAATGAGATGATTCACTTTATATGATTTTTCAACGTAAAACGGTTCTTCATCTTCTGCAATCATGCGTTGATGGTAGTTTGTTCGTGTATCCATCTGAATCGGTAAAATATATCCCATCTCACTCACTCCTTTATATCGGAATATTCAGACAACAATACTTGTCTTTCTTATATCCTAAAATCATTGTATATAAACATTTTTACAAAAAAACATCCAAAAATATTTAGAGTTTTTATCCTCTAACACATTTCGGATGTCTTTTCATTTGTAATTATAGGATTATTTCTTGCATATCTTCTGGTAATGACGTTGTCAATTCGATATATTCATTTGTCGTCGGATGGTTAAATGATAAATAATAACAATGCAACGCTTGTCTCATCATTACCTGCGTTGTTCCTCCATATAGATCATCTCCTAGTAATGGATGATTTATATGCGAAAAATGCACTCTTATTTGATGGGTTCTCCCAGTTTTTAATTCAACGTCTAACAATGAATAACGTGGCCCTTCTTTTAATACTCGATAAACAGTCAATGCTGCTTTTCCGCGATCAGTCACTTCACGCTCAATAATTGATCCTTGTTTTCTATCTATTCGTGCATTTATTTCTCCAGCTTGCTGCTCTAAATTCCCTTCAACTAATGCATAATATTTCCTACGAATAGATTTTTTATGCATATGTTGTGAAAGTAACGAATGAATGTAGCGATTCTTTGCAATTAAAACTAATCCTGACGTATCTCGGTCTAGCCTCGTCACAACATGAATCGTCGAATGAATATCATTTTCATTATAATAATGAATGATTCGATTAGCTAACGTGTTTCGCGGATGAATCGCAGACGGAATCGTAGCAAGATGAGCTGGCTTATTAATAACTAATACGTAATCATCTTCATAAACGATATTTAAAGGACCCTTTTCTGGCGTCAACATAGGACCTCTTGACTCTTTCGGAAAAGTAACTCGTAAGCAATCAGCGACTTGTAATTTATAAGTCGTCCTTACTTCTGCGCCGTTTACTACTATTGAACCACCATCATATTTAATAGCCGTTAAAATCCGGCGTGAAAAGGACTGTTTTTTTCGCAAAAAATCATTTACAGTCATATGTGCTACTTCATCATTTATTATCCATTGCATCTAAGTAATCTCCAAACATTTCATCATCATGAGCGACAATACCTTCTGAAACGAATGAGTCTCGCACACGATTCCAAAATGGAAACGGTCTAAATCTAGCAAAACGAATGCGCTCATCTGCCACACGGCATTGAATGGAGCGTATGTTTTTGTATGTACCACTAAAATGATCAATTGAAATAATAAAACCAGTATCAACCATCGGCTTAAGCAAACACGTATGGTGTTTCGGTAAGATGAGTGGTGAACCAATCGTTCTAAAGACACGATTGTTAATTGATGCCATCTCAGTCAATTGAATAACTTCTAAAGACGGATGGATAATGCCCCCACCTAACGCTTTATTATATCCTGTACTTCCTGAAGGTGTAGACACGCACAAGCCATCACCTCTAAATGTTTCAAAATGTTCCCCGCGAATCTCCACATCAAAAACGACTGAGCCATATGCTGTCTTTATCATCGTTTCGTTCAAGGCTAAAAAGCGTTCTTCTTTCACTTCATCTTTTTCACGAATAACGACTTCTAGTAAAGGATATTCTACTATTCTTAACGGTGTATTTACGATTGTTTGAATTAGTTGTTCAAGTTCACTAGGTACCCAATCTGCATAAAACCCTAAATGTCCTGTATGCATCCCAATAAAAGCTGTCGTTTCTAACTGGTCGACATAACGATGAAATGCTTCTAAAAACGTCCCATCTCCTCCAATGGAAATGACTAAGTCTGGTACATCTTCATTGTAGGACAAACCATTATGCATAAGCTTCTCTCTAATCGTATGCTTGATTCGGTCTGAACGATCATCACCTCTAGAAACTATCGAAAACTTCATAACTGCTCCCACCTTTTATCGCTTATCAACAAAAATTATTATAACATCACATCCGGTGAAACACTCTTTGAGCTTCTTGTACTTCATTTTTTATTTTAGACATTTCTTCGTCTAACTTAAATGCCGCCTCTGCAGCAGCTTTTAAGCGCGACTTAATTTCGGTAGGAATGCTACCTTTATATTTATAATTTAGTGAATGTTCGTTAATAGCCCAGAAATTCATAGCTAACGTTCTTATTTGTATTTCAGCTAAAACAATTTTTGCCCCGTGGATCGTTTCAACAGGATACTCAATAATTAAATGATAAGAACGATACCCACTATCTTTATTTTTCTTTATATAATCTTTCTCTCCGATAACCGTTAAATCTTTTCGTGACTTAATCATATCTACTGTCTTATATATGTCATCAACGAACTGACAGACGATACGAATACCTGCAATATCTTGAATAATTTTGTCCATATGATCTAAAGAGATACTTTTTTCTTCTACTTTTTCTAATATACTCGGAATCGGCTTAACTCGCCCAGTAATAAATTCAATTGGAGAATGCTTTGATTCACATTCAAACTGTGCTTGCATTCCTTTTAATTTCACCTTTAACTCTTCAACAACTTGTGAATAAGGTGCAAGATATGTTTCCCAATTAACCATCAAGTAAACCACCTCTAGTCTTAAAATTGATGACTTAATTTCTTTTATCATAACATAATCCAAGTAATAATTATTGTATATATACCGATTATTAGCGATAATTCAACTATTATCGAATGAAAGAAGGGTAACTGTGCGAAAAGAAATTGAATACGAAAGTAAAAATTTGTTAACTGAAGAAGAATTTTTTACATTACTTCAGGCGTATGAATTCCCAACTGAAAAAATTGAACAAACAAATTATTATTTCGACACTGCTAAAAAGCATCTTCATAAAAATAAATGTGCACTTCGTATTCGACTGATAAACAAACAATACACATTAACGTATAAAGAACCTTATCGAGACGGTACATTAGAATTACACGAGACATTATCGAAAGCTGATGCAGAAAAGTGGCTAAATAATAACTTTAATCAAACGAACAAAATTGTTTCACATTTAAAACAAAATAATTTTCCGATTAACCAATTAAACTATTTAGGAGAATTAACGACGACTCGCTTTCAATTAGCGCGCGAGCACGTCACTTTATTCTTAGATAAAAGTTCATATAATAATCAACAAGATTTTGAAATTGAAGTTGAAGCAGAGTCTTCGTCAATGGCGCATTCTTTTTTAATAGACATTTTGAACACGTATCATATACGTAAAAGAGATGCAGTTCCTAAAATTATCCGTTTTCTAGAAACGAGATGATTTTTATAAAAAACATTACTATTTACTCGAAATATCAATTGAATTATTTGAACATAGCGGGTTACGTTGCTACAATATAAGAAAGCGAATAACTTTTAAATCGTTATTCAACTCAATTGATAAATAATTAATCATTGAAGGAGTTCATTATTTGAAAAAATGCATTCATATGGGCGTCATAAGTAGAAAGGAGAATCGATGTGGGTTGGAATAATTTAAAAACCTACGACTCAAACGTAATAAACACATCGGAGAAGCACAATCTTTATCATGTTGCCAAAAAACCAATTGAAATCTATGTTTTTATTGATCCCCTATGTTTGGAAAGTTGGGCGTTAGAACCGTACTTTAAAAAGCTTTCTATTGAATATGGACGTTTTTTTACAGTACGACCAATCATTAGTGGTTCACTCGATGTACTAACTAAAAACAACGATGGACCTCAAACAAATGAACAAAAGCGCATTTCATTTCCGTGGATTGGTTTAGCCATTAAAGCGGCGGAACTGCAAGGAATAAATGCTGGACGAACATTTTTACGTAAATTACAAGTATATTTCTTCCTTAAAAACAAAAATATCGCTGATAAAAGTGTCCTTATCCAATGTGCTGAAGAGTCGGATTTAGATGTACACGAATTTGAAAAAGATTTATTTTCACATTATGCTAAAAAAGCTTTTCAATGTGACTTAAAGTTAAAAAAAGAAATGGACGTTACAGAAACACCAACTGTCGTTATCTTTAATCATTTAAATGAGGAACATGGCATTAAAATTCCTGGAAGGCATACGTATGACATCTATAAGCACGTACTTCATGAAGTGTTACAATACGAACCTCTTCCTGCGGTTAAACCGCCAATAAGAGATTTCTTATCTTTTTATGACGTTGTTTCTACAAAGGACGTATCAACTGTATATGACCTTACAATTGATGAAGCAAATAGACGCTTAAAAAAATTACAAATTATGCAAATAACGAATCGTTTAACGTCAAAACATGACTCGTTTTGGAAGTACAACCGAAAATAGTGCTTAACTAAACAATTAAAAACCGGCTATACTCATCGTGGAGATTTTCATAACTCCTTCTTGATGACTATAGCCGGTTTTGTATTTTCAATTTTTATGTCAAGAGGTTACTTCATTTTCTTTAATAAGTTTTCCATTTCTGTAAGCTTCTGCTCAAAAACTTTTAATGCATCAATAATAGGCTGTTTAGATGTCATATCTACACCAGCTTTTTTCAACACTTCAATCGGATAATCACTGCTCCCTGCTTTTAAGAAGTCAATATATCTGTCAACAGCTCCTTCTCCACCTTCTTGTATTTGATGAGATAAAGCCGTCGCTGCAGCATACCCTGTAGCATATTGATAGACGTAGTAATTATAATAAAAATGCGGGATTCTTGCCCACTCTAACCCTATTTCCTCATCGGAAATAACGTCATCACCAAAATATTTTTTATTAAGCTCATAATATATATCTGTTAAACGTTCGGCTGTTAAAGCTTCACCGTTTTGCTCGCGCACATGAATATCGTGTTCGAATTCAGCGAACATCGTTTGACGAAATACAGTTGCACGGAATCCTTCTAAAAAGTGATTGAGTAAATAAAGCTTTTGACGGTCATCTTCTAAGTGATTAATCATATAATCATTTAATAACGCTTCGTTACACGTTGAAGCAACTTCAGCAACGAAGATAGAATAATTACCGTAGCGATATGGTTGTGCTTCTCTCGTATAATAGCTATGCACTGAATGGCCTAATTCATGAACGAGCGTAAATAAGTCATTCACTTTATTTTGCCAATTCAATAAAATATAAGGGTTCGTATAGTAAGTTCCAGAAGAATATGCACCGCTTCTTTTTCCTTTATTTTCTTCTACGTCAATCCAGCGATTATTAAACGCTTCTTCAACAATACGTACATATTCATCTCCAAGTGGCTGTAATCCTTCTAGCGTATATTGTTTAGCCTCATCATATGTCACTTTCATATCAACATCTTTTATAAGTGGTGTATACAAGTCATACATATGCAGTTCGTCTAAATCTAATATTTCTTTTCGTAACTTCACGTAACGATGAAGTAACGGTAAATGATCATTAATAACATCTACTAAATTATCATAAACGACTTCACTAATTTTATTACCACTTAATGCTGCATGTCTTGCTGAATCGTAATTGCGGACATTCGCAAAAAAGTTATCTGTTTTAACAGCACCTGTTAACGTTGAAGCGTATGTGTTTTTAAATGAACCGTATGTGTCGTACATCGCTTTAAATGCTTGTTTCCTTACTTCTCGATCACTCGATTCTAAAAATCCGACATATCTCCCGTGCGTTAAGTCGACTTCATCACCATTTTCATTTTCAATCGTCGGAAAAGTTAAATCCGCATTGTTTAACATACTAAATGTTTGTGATGCACTATCTAACGGCTCAGAAGCTAATGCTAAAAGCGCTTCTTCTTTTTCAGATAATATGTGTGGCTGTTGCCTTAATATATCTTCTAAAACTTTTTCATATAAACATAATTCTTCCTGTTCAGATAAAAATTGCTTGATTTTATCTTCACCTAGTGACAATATTTCTGGCGTCATGAAGCTCGTGTGACTTGAGTACAGCGTTAATAATGTTTCAGCTCTTCCATTCATGTCTTGATAAAACGAATTCGTCGTATCTTCATCATAACGCATACGTGAATAAGCGTATAACTTTCCTAAACGTCCTGACAATTCATCTTGAGTTTGAAAAGCTTTCAGTAAAGCATCTGGTGAATCACCTAATGTCCCATGAAGTTCTGAAATCTTCGGGATTTCTTCTTTTAATTGTTCAAATGTACTTTCCCATACTTCGTCTGTTGCAAATATATCTTCTAGTCTCCAAGTTAAATGTTCAGGTATTTCAGCTCTTGATTTCAGTTCTTTTTCAGTTGCCACTTAACAATCGCCTCCAAATTATTTCTATCCTTTAATCTCTCATAGTTATACATGTTGAAACTCATTGTAAATTAAAAGTTTATTCATAACAAGTTTATCAGCCTCTATCGAATGCTCAATATGATCTAAATATGAAATGTTTTTTAACAATTTAAACGTGTTGTTTGACGTCGGATGAATGATTCGTATCGTTGATAAAATAGCGAGGTATTCTGTCACTGGGTGAGTAGACGTGTATACAAGTGGATAAGTTTCTTTTTTATGCAAATATCGTTTCAAAACTTTCAAGCAATCTATTTTATGAAACTCATCACCTACATTTAATTTTGATAAGAAGTTGACGCAAAGGCGGGTTTGCCATTCCCATATAGGAACTTTCATCATCCATGCATTTTTCACTGGCAAATAAACGACATTTGGTAAATATTCAATATGCAAATGATTGTTGTATAACCACTCGTAAAATGGTCTTCTGTTGCGAGTTATTATTTCTTTCTTACCCATACGAAAGTTAAATTTTTCTTTCTTCCAAACATTCATAAGCTTATTTTTTTCAAGAGGCTGTTTTGAAAAAATATGTGCAAACGTTGTTCGATTTAAGGGCATCAGTTTGATTGTTCCGACTGCATGCGTTTGTGACGTAAAGTATAAGTGCTGGACAAGTAAAATAATCCGTCTCTCTGGACAAAAGAACAATAATGTCGCGGGAGTTTTATCAGTTAACTCAAAAATAAAATGCTTCAAAAAAGAATTTATTCTTATCGTACAATCACTTAATCGTTTAAAATACTTTATATGCAGAAACCAAATAGGTAATATCCCCTGCTCTTTATACCCTTGATTCCTTTCATTTACTTCTTCTACTGATATTATTGAACACTGAAATTCAATCGCTATTTTCCTCCGCCTAAAAAATAGCATAATATCTGGTATTTGTTTTATTTCTTTCACAAAGTGTTCTAACGACACTTTATATTTTTGCTTCTGTAACCAATGAAATAATTCTTTTTTACCTCGTATATGTGCTTCACTTTCTCCACCAACTGCCATAAGACAGTTCGCCTTTACGTAATGAGCAAAATGTGGAGCTACTAATCTACCTGCTTTCATAATTACTTTTTCGCTACAAACTGGACAATAAAACGGTGTCGTACGCAACTCTTTTATTTCAGTTTCTGTTTTATTAATTAATTGAATAAATTCTCCTTCTTTTGTCATCGCCTGTAACATCTTTTTTCCCCTATCTTTTTATGAAAAGAATAGCTCATTTATTATTTTTCACAAAAAAAGAAACGAGCTGTTTATCGCTCGTTTCTTTATGAAAAAATCTAAAATATTCTATTTAAAGTTAATTTTTAAACGGGAAAGTAGGAGCGAATTTGCGAAAATACATCTTCAGAAAAAATCTTTTTCCCATACTCTTCTAACATATGAGATGTTATCTCAGTATCATCTGCAAATTCATAAATAATACTGACGATATTTTCAAACGCGTCTGAATCAATCTCGTTAGCAAATTCAATGTTTAAAATATATTCATTTTCGTACACGTATAATGTGTTTAACGTATGCCACTCGACACTGTTGTCACCAACATAATGACTTAATTGAATAACATCTTCAAAACTAGCAAATGCGACTGTCATCATTGTCATAGATTCTTCTACTAATTCTAAATCATCTTCTTCTGAATCTGCGGCAGCAACATGTTCTTGTTTATCTTCTAACATTTTTGCGATATTTTGATCGATTGGGATATTCATTGATGGATCATCTGGTAAATTAATATTATCACCATTTTTTGAAAGATTTGCTCGTGTAACAATAACTTCCAAACCTTTTTCCATCGCTTGCACTTGAATCCATAACGGGCCTTCTATTGTGAATTCTTCTTTATCATTCACTTCTTCCATCATTTCCCAAAACAGTTCTTCACTACGTTCACGATTATACCAAATCTCTTCACGCCCAAAACCACGATTCTCTATATCCATATATGAAATATAAAACTTTATCGTATTTTCATTAATTCTTTCTATCTCCATCTTTTTCTCCCCTTTCTATAACGGATGATTTTCTATTATATAACATTTTATTTATTTTAGTAAACGTCCCTTTCACTTTCATTGTATGACACATCAACCTTTTTTGGAAATAGAACAACTTACTAAATTTATATATGATTTCATTTTGTTTTATCGTCACCTTGTGGTATATTACTTTATACAATAAAAACGCAGTCCCAATGAAGGTTCTGCGCTTATCTTTGATTAACGAATCGTTAATATTTAATTAACCATACGTTGGATTTCTAATAACTGATATGTTCTAACTTCCCTTGGTAAAAATCGACGAATCTCATCTTCGTTATAGCCAACTTGCAGTCGCTTTTCATCTAGAATAATCGGGCGTCGTAATAATCCCGGATTTTTCTGGATAAGATCAAATAGAGCCTTTAGAGGAAGATTTTCAATATTAACATCTAACTCCTGAAAAACTTTTGAGCGAGTTGAGATGATTTCATCTGTTCCGTCCTCTGTCATTCGTAAAATTTCTTTAATTTCATCTAGTGACAAAGGTTCTGAAAATATATTTCGTTCTGTAAATGCAATATCGTGTTCCTCAAGCCACGCCTTAGCTTTTCTGCAAGATGTACAACTTGGTGAGGTATAAAGTGTAACCATTTGTAACTTCACTCCTCATTTCTAATATGTGTATAGTCTTTAACTGTTCCTAACTACCCTATATATTGATTATACTATATTAGTATCGCTAACGGTAGTGTATTTTCATGATTTTTCATGATTTTGGAAAAGTTCATAAAGTGTTCATAATCAATCCTAACTTTATTATTCCCGATACATTATTTTTTAAACACAGTTTCTTTTTTATACATATACAATTTTGCCATAATAACGACTGAAATTACCTTCGTTTAAATTTACTTCTTTAAATTACTTTATTTTATAATTCACGTCTTGCGTATAACTATTTCCAGCATTCCATAATAAAAATTCGTCAATACCATTTTCTGCTAACGCTTTTATTTGTGCTTCTACTTCAGTTTTTCCATACGTCTGAGGAGGTCCGTCATAAAGCCACGGCGCTTCGAAGTCTTGAATCCATGGTCGTGAAATAGGCGGTTCATCTAACTGATCTAACAATTCGTTTTCTAATTTAGCATAAGCAGAAACGAGTTTATAAGGTTCTCGATCAGGATTATCTATTCCGAAATGTGACGTCCAATGACTCGGATAAATCATCGATGAAATAACATCGACATTTTCTGATATTTTCGCAAAATTTTGTCCAATGCCTGGTGTTTCCGTAACAGTCGCTGCATATCCCAAAAATATCAACAGACACGTCTACATCATATGGTTCTAATTCTTCTTTTGCATATTGAACAAATTCAGTCACTGCTTCGACGCGTTTTTGAACGTTTTCTGCTTCTGATTGTTCATAATCCCCTAACGTATATTCAAGCGATTCATCTCGCGTTTCAAACCCTTCTGGGAAACGTACGTAATCAAATTGAATGTCTTGGAACCCGAGCTTTGCGGCATATTTTGCCAATTCTACGTTGTATTCCCACACTTCTTTCTCAAACGGATTAACAAACGCTTCTCCTTTACCATTCACCCATACTGAACCATCTTCTGTAAATGATAAGTCTGGTCGCTCCTTAGCAAGAACGGAATCTTTAAAAACGACAATACGTGCAATCGGATATATTTCTTTTTCTTCTAATGTTTTCAACGTTTCTTTTATGTCTTTTATATAATCATCATATTCATAATCAAAAGATAATGATTCTGTCGGTTTAAATGTTAACTTACCGAAATCTTCCTTTACGTCGATAACCATCGTATTTAAATCTGTCGACGAAATAAGTTCAGTAAGTGATTTAAATCTTTCTCCTCCTGCTGAAGGACCTGTCACATAAATACCGCGCACAGCATCTGGATAATCAAATGTTAAGTCTGACGTATAATAACGCATCAATATATCATTAACATCAATTAGTTCACGAGACATTAATCGCTCATGATAAGGTTTAGCGACTAATCCACTCTCTTTTGCAAATACTAATCCGGGTGTTAAAAGTAAAAAGGTCATAATTGTTAGTAGTACTCTTCTCGTTGTCAAAATATCCCTCATCCATCTTTGTATTTCATCTAATTATATATGAAAAACTATCATTTAAAAATAGACAGACGATATTTTTTTATACTTTTTATATACATGAAAGACACGTAAACAATTGCTTGCATTCAATTTTTCATCTATTATATAATTGATACATACGTTTACATTTATGTGAACGAGCTTCTCATAATGATTTAACGCTCATTTTCATTGAACATTAGTTCAAAAAATGAGTTTTTTCACTGTTAAAAGATGACTAATATATAATTAATATGGAGTGAAATTTTAATGAAAACAATTTTTTCTGGTATTCAACCGAGCGGCACATTAACAATTGGTAATTACCTCGGTGCAATTAAACAATTTATTGAATTACAAAATGAACACGATTGTTATTATTGTATTGTTGACTATCACGCAATAACAGTTCCTCAAGATCCGAAAGAGCTCAAACAAAACAGTCGTTCATTAGCTGCATTATATATTGCTGCAGGACTTGACCCGAAGAAATCTACACTATTTATCCAGTCAGAAGTGCCCGCTCATACAGAACTTTCTTGGATGCTCCAGTCCATTAGCTATATGGGTGAGCTCGAGCGAATGACACAGTTTAAGGATAAAGCAGATGGAAAAGATGCCGTATCTTCAGCACTGTTTACATACCCTGCATTAATGGCCGCTGACATTTTACTCTACCAAACGAATGTCGTCCCTGTTGGTGATGATCAAAAACAACATTTAGAATTAACGAGAAACGTTGCAGAGAGATTCAATAATCGTTTCGGAAAAACATTTGAAGTGCCAGATGTCCAAATTCCAGAAGTTGGCGCACGAATTATGTCTTTACAAGAACCAACGAAGAAAATGAGTAAATCTGATGAAAATGTAAGAGGTTTTGTTTCAATGCTTGATACACCAAAGCAGATTGAGAAGAAAATTAAAAGTGCTGTGACTGACTCTGAAGGAATTGTCACGTTCGATAAAGAAAATAAGCCAGGCGTGTCAAACTTACTTTCTATATACGCAAGTTGTACAGGTGAATCTATCGATACAATTGTTAACAAGTATGACGGTAAAGGATATGGAGATTTTAAGGCGGGCGTCGCTCAGGCAGTCATTTCTTTATTAGAGCCAATTCAAGAACGTTACTATGAATTAATTGAGTCGGATGAACTCGATGAAATCTTAGATGCAGGAGCAGAGAAAGCAAATGAAACAGCTCAACATACACTCTTAAATGCAAAACGTGCTATGGGCTTAACGCGTCATTAATGATTCAAATGAATAAAGCGACAAAGTTAATGATATAAAAATAAAAGGTAATTCTAGTAAGTTTTAATTTTTACTAGAATTACCTTTTTTTATTTCACTGAGGAACATATCAGTTTATCTATTGATTATTCAACAAATTTTTTAAAAATTAATGTCGCATTATGTCCACCAAATCCGAGTGAATTACTTAACACGACGTCAACGTTTTGTTTACGTGCTTCATTCGGTACGTAATCTAAGTCACAGTCTTCATCTGCTGTTTCATAGTTCATCGTCGCTGGAATAATACTATCTTCAATTGCTTTAACAGAGATTAAAGCTTCTACTCCACCTGCTGCACCGAGTAGATGACCTGTCATAGACTTCGTTGATGACACTGCAAGGTTGTAAGCATGATCACCAAAGACAGATTTAATAGCAGCCGTTTCAAACTTATCATTTAATTCAGTACTCGTTCCGTGCGCATTAATATAATCAACTTCTGAAGGCTCTAAACGAGCGTCTTCTATTGCTTGTTTCATTGCGCGAGCACCACCTTCGCCACCTTCTGCAGGAGCTGTAATATGGTTCGCATCTCCTGTTGCACCATAGCCAACAATTTCCGCATAAATATGTGCGTCTCTTGCTTGTGCTGATTCTAATGATTCTAATATTAAAATACCAGCACCTTCACCCATCACGAATCCGTCACGATTTTTATCAAATGGACGGCTTGCTGTTTGCGGATCATCATTAAATGATAAAGCACGCATAGATGAGAACCCAGCAAATGCCATGTTCGTCATCGGTGCCTCTGTTCCACCAGTAATAATATAATCAACTTGCCCACGTTGTACTGCTTTAAAAGCATCTCCAATTGAGTTAGCTCCTGACGCACAAGCTGTTACCGAGCAATTGTTGATCCCTTTAGCACCTGTATGAATAGATACTTGACCTGACGCCATATCAGGAATTAACATCGGTACAAAAAACGGACTTACGCGTCGATAACCTTTATCTTGAAAACGCGTAAGCTGTTTTTCGTATGTATCCATCCCACCGATTCCACATCCAATCCAAACGCCTACCTGCTCTGCGTTTGAATCGTCAATCGTTAAATTAGCGTCTTCAACAGCCATTTTCGCTGCAGCGACTGCATATTGTGTAAAAGGATCCATTCGTTTCGCTTCTTTTTTGTCCATATAGTCACTCGGATCAAAATCTTTCACTTCACCAGCGACATGGACAGGAAATTGGTCTTTATCAACCTTTGTAATAAAGTCGATGCCTGACTGCCCATTCGTTATATTTTTCCAAATTGTTTGTATGTCATTCCCTACAGGTGTAACTGCTCCTAATCCTGTAACAACTACTCTTCTATTTTCCACTTTTAGTTTACCTCCTATAAAATAAATAGTTTTATAGTCCCCAACGCAAAGCAATAGAACCCCACGTTAAGCCCCCACCAAATCCTACTAATACAATTAAATCATCTGTGTTAATTTTACCATTGTTTAGCGACTCTGATAAAGCAATCGGAATAGATGCCGATGAATTGTTTCCATACTTCGCAATCGTCGTTGCCATCTTTTCTTCGGGGATATCTAATCGTTTTCGCGCCGCTTCCATAATACGAATATTCGCTTGATGCGGAATTAAATAATCTACATCTTCTTTTGCCAAGCCCGCTTTCTCAATCACATTAATTGATGATTCAGGCATTTGCGTCACTGCAAACTTAAATACTTCACGACCATTCATTGATAAGAAGCCGTCGCTATTTTGCCGTAAATGATCGCCACCAGAACCGTCAGCGCCTAACTCTGTTGATAAAATACCGCGATTTTCTGACACTTCACTAACGACGACAGCTCCGGCACCATCACCTAATAAAACACATGTGTTACGGTCTGTCCAATCTGTAATTTTCGATAATTTATCCGAGCCAATGACTAAAATATTTTTATATTGCTCCGATTTAATAAATTTTTCAGCAGTATCTACTGCATAAATAAAACCTGCACAAGCAGCTCCTATGTCCATTGCCGC
This sequence comes from Bacillota bacterium, assembly GCA_035301345.1. Taxonomy (GTDB): domain Bacteria; phylum Bacillota; class Bacilli; order Bacillales; family Amphibacillaceae; genus CALAMD01. The sequence goes on along the minus strand of DATGUM010000003.1, from coordinate 11,502 downwards.
TGCATTGAATGCACCTAATTTTTCTTGAACGATACACGCAACAGAAGGAAATGGAACATCTGCCGTTACTGTAGCAACTAAAATTAAATCAATATCTTTAACTGTTAGTTTCGCATCTTCTATCGCTTTTTCTGCTGCAAAGTATGCCATATCAGACGTATCAATAGTATCTGGAGCAATACGTCTCTCTTCTATTCCTGTACGTGTTCTAATCCACTCATCATTCGTATCTACCATTTTTTCTAAATCTTCATTCGTTAATACGTTATCTGGGAGATAATGTCCAACACCTATAATACCAACGTTCATTAAAATACATCTCCTTAGTTATCTTTAATACCAAAACTTATGACTTGGTACTAATTTTAATCGAATTAAATGAAACATGCAAACTTTTAAAAATAATTCCGTCAGTAAGCTTCTCTCTCATTCGGTAAAGTGTTTAGTTCGATATACATTTCAACGGCTTGTTCTACATTACTAATGACGTCTTCTGGAATGTCATCACTGAATTGACCGAAAGAAACTGCTTCTTCTGCAAAATCAAACGTATATATACCACCTTGTAACTTACCTCTTTCAAATGAACGTGCAGCATATTCATACAAATCTTCCACGTGATGAATCGTACTCGTTAAAACGAGATGCTCATTAATATACGATTGATCCTCCATATACCCCATAGCATATAGACCGTCATTCGTCGCTTGACGTATAACCGTTTCACTAAACGAATCGCCAATTGGAAAAATAACGTCGATATCTTTTTTAGCCATATTCTCATACATAGAAAGCGCTATATTCGCTTCATCGTTATTATTGACAAAATCCATATGCACGTTCGCATCTTCATTAGCATATTTAACACCTTCAAAAAAACCCTCTAATTCAGGTTGCCATTCATAAGCGCCAATCATACCAATTTCATTAGACGCTGTCATTTCACCTGCAATCATGCCACTAAAGAAACCAATCGCATGTGGATCAATATTAAGGCTCGTAACGTTCACATCTGAAAAGTTCCCATTAAAGTATACGAAATGAGTATCTGGATAATGACGAGAAAGCTGTGAAAAATACTTACCGTAAGTTGGCCCGTGTCCAAAAATAAGATTAACCCCACTACTCGTTAAATCGTCTACAGCTCGCTCAACTTCTAAACTCGTCTGAATATTTTCCTTAACGTATACATTCACTTGATATGCTCGTTTAATTCTTTCTAACCCTATATATCCCTTTTCATTCCACGGATGGTCTTTTATTTCTGTTTCTAAAATCATTCCGACATTCTGAATATTTGCTGGTCCTTTTGAACAGCTTATTAATAAAGTAGTGCTTATAATAGCCACCAATATAATTGTTAACGTTAATCGCGAAAACAAATAGCTTCACTCCTTTAGAAGCATAAACTTTGTTCATATACTAAGACTATCATAATGTTTCATATTTTGTACGTTAATTTTTCTTACTTTTACATAAAAACGTATAAAGAAGTTCATAAGGAATTCACTTTTATTTTCTTATAAACTTTGGTAAAATAGTTATGGAATATGTTTAATGATGTTTTATAAAATTATGAACGATAAAAGAGGTGTACGTCATGCGTTTTATTTTACCAATCATTTGGGCTTTTGTTATTAGTGGAGTTATTTCTTACGTACTATCAAGTATGGCTAGTGAACCATTCAACATTACAGCTACAGTGGCAGTAGCCACTTTAATTAGTCTTGCTGTTATCATTTTAGGTGAAGGTGTATTAAAAGAAACAGAAGATTAATCTTTCACCAACATACATACGACTTAACATATGAAGAACATCTTTTTTGAAAATAAAAAGGTGTTCTTTTTTTAACTGTTATTATAAAGCATGATAAGATAGACGTGTATAAATAAAAATAGACTGATGAAAGTAGTGATTCATTGTGCATACTGAATCTATTAAACAGTTGTTGCAAAGTTTTCCTATTTTTAAAGATTTAACTTCTTTTGAAATGGAACCAATTGTCGATTTAGCGAAACGACGCATCTATCGTCGGGGTACTCACATCTTCATGCAAGGCGATGATCTAACGAACGTGTACTTTATCGACAGGGGCGTTATTAAAATTTATAAAACAGACGTTCAAGGAAAGGAACAAATAGTAAACGTTTTAAAAAAAGGGCAAATGTTTCCACATCAAGGGTTCTTTCGCCAAGATAATTATCCCGCCCACGCTGAAGCAATTGAAGATAGTCAGCTTATTTATATTCCTATCAAGTCATTCGAACAATTTTTAATTACGCATCCAGAAATATGTATTAAATTATTCCGCGTTTTAGGTGACATCATTGTTGATTTACAAAGCCGTTTAGAACAGAAAATCATGCATAACACACATGAGCAGATCGTTATGTTACTCATTCGTTTAGCAAAAAGACACGGCAAGGAGATTCAACAAGATATGTATAAAATTACGACAAAGTTTACGAATCGCGAACTAGCTAATATGATTGGATCAAGCCGCGAAACGGTGAGCAGAACGCTTAGCCAACTAAAGAAAGACGCTCTTATTGATACTGATGAAGACGGCCATTTAATTGTCTTTTTATCAACTTTAAAAAATGAATCATTAACATAAAAAAACGTAGATGCGCGTTATTTGCTATCTACGTTTCTTTTTTTACCCACCACTGACAGGTGGAATAAATGCTAATGTATCGCCTGTTTGTAAAACAGTTTCTTCCGAAGCATACTCTTCATTAATGGCAATCATTGCTTCATCAAGATTCGTTAAATGATAATCACTTAAATGCTTCTCTTTAAACTGCGCAACAGTTAATCCTGCCGCTTCATAAGAGACTTTATCACTTCCTATAACATCTCTTAGTTCAGCAAAGTATAATACATCTATCATTCGTCTAACATCTCCTCTTTTTCAGGGATTTTTTCTTCATAAGATTGTTGTTCCTTTTGGTCACCGAGCCATAGTGTTCCATCTTCCCAGTGCTCCTTTTTCCAAATCGGCACAATCTCTTTAATTCGTTCAATAGCATAACGACTTGCTTCAAACGCGTCGTTTCGGTGTGGCGTAGATACAGCAATAGCAACAGCTACTTCAGAAATATCTAACCTACCTGTTCGATGGGCGATTGCCGTTTTTGTATTTTCCCATTTTTCTTCAATTTCTTTACCAATCTCAGCTAATTTCTTTTCAGCCATTGACTCATATGCTTGATACTCTAAATACAATGTTCGTTTGCCATGAGTAAATTCGCGAGCGATACCAGTAAACGTACTAATAGCACCTGCTTCTCTTCTAACAACCTTTTCTATGACGTCATTTATTTCAATTGGTTCACTCGTTACCCAAAATAACTTTTCCATAAAGTCTCCTTCTCTCACGTTAAATTAATCGATTCTGTTAACTTTACTGTAATATAATCAAATAGTTGGTGCAAATTTTTATCGATATGATGAATATTGAACGTGTAATAATTGCTAATATCGTTCATTAATTCATCATCCCACACACCTACAGCAATAATATTATTTAACTGTTTGACTAATTGTAAGTCCGTTTCATCACGCACGAGAACAATTTTCGGAAATGACGCTTCTTTATATCCTTCGATAAGTAATACGTCAACAGATAACTGCTCATACATTTTTATTAAGTCATTTATCGCGAAATGTTCATCGTTAATGGTTAATTGAACAATGTCTTCACCAGCAACAGAACTCACAGTTGCACCTGACGTCATATGTAAAAAGCTATCTGTACCTTCAACAGCATCAGGCCTGCCACCATGCCCGTGATGCTTTATCGTACCGACACGCTTGCCTATCTTTTCATATTGTGAAATAAATGTATTCATCAACGTCGTCTTCCCGCTTCCTTTAAAGCCGACAAATTGACAGATTGGAAACGTATATAATTGATCCTGCATATAAACTCAACTCCTAATAAAAAAGTTGATTCAACTGAATGAATCAACTTTTGCAAATGCTTAATCTGGAATGCCGAGAGCAATTTTAGCATAACGCGACATTTTATCTTTGCCCCACGGTGGGTCCCAAACGATATTTACTTCTATATCTTTAATCTCGGGTATGTCAGATAACGCTCGACGAACATCCGCTTCGATATGTCCTGCTAATGGACATCCCATAGATGTTAATGTCATTGTTACTGTACACAATCCTTCGTCATTCAATTCTACATCATAAACGAGCCCCATATTAACGATATCGATTCCTAATTCGGGGTCGATAACGTTTTCCAATGCGCCCATCATATTCTCTTTTAAAGCATCACTCATTTTCCATTACCCTCCTCAACGATATACTTATTCTTATTGAACCATAAACATATCTTTTTGAAAATGATTTAAATCACTTTTTATAGTTGTTTTTCAAACCAGTCAACTGTTTTTATTATAGCATATCTACTCACTTTATGAACACTGTTTGCCTCACGATAAAAAATGATATTTTTCTTATCATCACTACTTCTCTTCAACTGTTCATAAAAAGAAAATGATTGATTAAAAGGTATTGTCTCATCTTTTTCTCCATGCCAAAACATCAGTGGTCGATCGTTTAATGCGTCTACGTGTAGTGATAAATCATATGGCTTGAGCATATTTAATAATTCTTCTTTATCTTCATGACTAACAACTTCTTTCTCTTTGTTAATAAATGATATTAATTCTGTCGCAAAGCTCGTTAGTTTCGGTGTTCCCATTAATATAGCAGCAGTTTTAACTTCAGGATATTGGACGAGTGTAGCAGCTGTCGTTATCCCGCCCATGCTCGTTCCTGCTACGCCTACTCTTTCATCAAGTATGTAGTGATTATTCACTAAGTAATTGTAAAGCGTTCTAAATTCTTTAACGTTTTGTAAAACAATTTCCCAAAACGATAGCTGCACGTGCTCTTTGCTGACATCTTCTTCACGTGCTCCGTGATATAAACTATCTGGTAATAATACACGGTAATTTTTTTCTGCTAATAAATACGCAAGCGGTAAATTATGTTCTTTCGCACTCGTAAATCCATGATAATAAATAACAGTAGGAAGTCGTTCGTTCTGCATGTCCTTTTTTTCAACGACTAATGTAGGTATATTTTCAATTAATAGATTGTTAACAGTAATCATTCGTGTCATTTCTCCTATCTTACTTAACAATTAAATCATATATCCAATATTATAACATGGTTATATTCATCTTAAAGTGCATTGCTCAAACAGATAAACCGCTTGATAAGTATGTAACTTTACAACTATCTCTTTGAATTATAGAATGAGAATAGATGAGGTGAAATGAATGGAAAAGAAAAAACATTTAATCGCCATTGATTTAGATGGCACAGCTTTAACCGACAAAAAAGAAATAAGTGAACAAACACGAGAGACGCTTACAAAACTTATGGATGAAGGACATATCGTCGTCATCGCAACAGGACGCTCTCATCGAACAAGTTTACAATATTACACAAACTTAGCGTTAAATACACCGATGATTAATTTTAATGGTGCTTACATTCACCATCCGACAAATAACGAATGGAAAATTACACATACGCCTCTATCACGCAAAACAGCTATTAATTTACTTGATGACTGCTATGACTTAAAGGTTAATAACATTATCGCTAAAGTCGCTAATGACGTTTATATTGAATCCGAAGATAATCAATTAATTGAGGCTTTTGGAAAATTACAAGCAACAAAACAATTTCCACCATTTAAAATTGGTCACATTAAAGAAGCTTTAACAGAAGATCCGACATCCATGCTTATTTTCCCTAAAGAAATTGCTGTCTCAGAACTCGCTCAAACGCTTGATAGCAATTTCAACAAAGAAGTGGAACATCGAAACTGGGGAGCACCGTGGCATATAACAGAAGTGACACGAAAAGGTATTCATAAGGCTGTAGGGTTAAAACAAGTGGCTGATTACTTTGGTATTAATCGTGAACAAATTATTGCCTTTGGTGACGGTGATAACGATGTAGAAATGATTGACTATGCTGGCATAGGTGTCGCAATGGACAATGCACTGCCTGAATTAAAAGCAGTTGCTAGTCACATGACGAGCACAAATGAAGAAAATGGAGTAAGTACATTTTTAGAAGATTACTTCCAATTAAAAGTAACTGTCTAACGAGCATTTAGAACTTCATTAATAAACACATAATAGCTTTTGATATCTGTTTTTTTCTGCTAATATAGATGTATATATGTTTATAGGAGGTTTTTATAGATGGGAGTTAGACCTGAAGCAACACCTAATCCAAACGCTCTAAAATTTACGACGAATAAATTAATCTTTGAAGGAACAGATAGTATTTCTGTTATGGCTGGAGATACGAGCGAACATGAAATTATGAATGATCTGATGGAACTTGATGAGGTCGATAACGTTTTTGGTTATCAAAACTTCATTACTGTAAATAAACACTTTGACGTTGAATGGGACGCTTTAACACCAAAAGTGTTGGAAATCTTTTCAAAGCACGGCTATTAATTTACCAAAAAAAGACTGTACCATGCGATTAATTAAGCATAGTACAGTCTTTATTATGACTTAGTATTGTAAAATGTCGATTGGCACGAAATGTTTATTCATAATCTCGCCATCTTCTTTCCCGTAAAGCGTTATGTACGGTGTCTCACCATCTTCTAATTCTGTTTTTAAAATATCAATCTCAAACTCAAACTCACGCCAACCTTCAACTTCCTCAACGTCTAAAAATTCCTCTTTAGTTTCATCAATCAATATGTCTTCGCCCATTTCTAAAACATAATAAAACTCATCATATTTTGAACGAGCAAGTCCTTTTACGTGAACGACTTCGTGCAGTACTTTAATATCGACTTCACCAAAGCGAACGATATTTTCTTGACGCTTATCGACAACTTCTTCCTCTTCTTCTGCATTACTCTCTTCATCTGCAGTGAAAGAACATCCAACGACTAAAAATAAACTAAAAACGATAAACATATATCTCATCATGTTGACGACCTTTCTATAAGCAATTACTCGCTAATCATATGACCAAACTATATCAAGAATTAAATAAACAGACAACATTAACGTACATATATTTACAGAGATTAACCGTTTAAACCGACAAAATAACGTCACAATTGCTTTTGACTATCTTTTGTTCTTTCTATAAACTAAAGAAGAATATATTAAATAATAATATAGGTGATAAAAATGAAAATAAATATTCTTGCTGATTCTGCATGTGACTTATCAAGCAATCAATTACATGCATTCGACTTTATTGACGTTGTTCCTTTATCTGTTCACGTAAATAACAATGATTATCGAGATGGCGTCGACATTAAGCCGAAAGAAATTTATGATAAAATGCGTAATGGTGCTGCACCGAAAACTTCACAAGTGACACCACAAACGTTTCAGTCTATTTTTACTACTTATGCTAAAAAAAATGAACCTCTCGTTTATTTAGCATTTTCGTCTGAACTTTCAGGTACGTTTCAAACAGCAAAAATGATGGAAGCTGAAGTAAAGGAAACTTATCCAGAAGCACAAATACATGTTATTGATACGAAGTGTGCATCCATTGGCTACGGTTTAGTCGTTCTTCGTGCCTGTCAACTCGTGCAAGAGAATGCTTCTTTAGATGAAGTGATTGAAACAGCTACATATTATGCAAACCATATGGAGCATATTTTTACCGTTGATGATTTAGAATATTTATATCGCGGAGGTCGCGTGAGTAAAACGGCTGCTTTTGTCGGATCCTTACTCCGAATTAAACCTCTTTTACACGTTGATGATGGTAAACTTATTCCTCTTGAAAAAATTCGTGGGAGCAAACGGGTGCTTAGCCGTATGCTAGACATTATGGAAGAACGGGGAACAGACTTTAACAATCAAACCGTTGGTATAAGTCACGGCGATGATTTAGAAACTGCACAAAAGTTGGCAAACTTAATTAAAGAACGCTTCGCTCCAAAAGATATTATTATTGAAATGGTTGGGGCAGTTATCGGTGCTCATTCAGGACCTGGAACAATTGCGCTCTTTTTCCTTAACGATCAAGCGAAATAATGAGAAAAAGCAACGTCTAAAAAAGACGTTGCTTGTTAATTTATCCAAAACATAGCACTTACACTACTTGAATGTAACACTCTTCGTTTTTTTCATCATGCCTAAGAAACACGACGAATCATTGATTCACTTTAAGCATGTTTCTTATGTTCACGTTGTTTTTGTTTCCTTGACATCATAATAACGAATATGATGAATAAAATAAACACACCAACGACAAATCCGATTAACAACCAGTTAAACCCTTTATTATCTTCCACCATATAAATTTCAGCGGATTCGCGAGGGATACCGACAACAAACTCACCATCTTTATTTTCTCGTACCGTGTTATCATCTAATAACCCGCGTAGTTGCAAATCAGAATCAATCTCTGTAATAGAAACTGACTTCGATTCACTCCCATTATTAATCGCTATATACATATCATCTTTTCCATCCGTACGTTTAAATAACGTTAAATAATCATTCGTCGCCACTTCTTCATAATCCCCATGAGCTAAAACAGGAAATTCTAAACGAATCGATGACAATCGATTATAAACTTCTTCTAAATCAGGGTCTGGACTGTTAAATTGCATGAGCCATTGATTCTCTTCAAAATCTTTTCCGTACATCGGCAGTTCTGACCCTTGGTAAATAAACGGAACACCTTCTGCTGTATAAAGAAATGCTAGCGCCATTTTCCAAACAGTAATTGTATCTCGGCCATTTTCTCGCATCATATGTGAAAAGCGTTTACCATTTTTATTATCTACTGTTAACAACGGTAATGCTTCCTCACTTGCTTGTTCCCATGCTTCAAATAGCTTAGATACTGGTTGGTCAGGTTTTATAAGTATGTCTTGAAATGTCTCTAGTAATTGATTATTGACGACTGCATCAAACACCATATCCTCAGTTACTTGAACGTCATGATCATTTGACAACGTATTTGCTACTAAATAAAAATCATCACTAGCAAACTCATTCGTAAAACGTTCCAAAAATGCCGTATCTGATTGATCAGCTGCATGAACATTAAATCCATCAATATTAAATTCATCTTTCCAGAAATGAGCAACTTCTAATAAATAGTCTTGAACGTCTTCATTCGCTAAATCTAAACGCTCAACATCATCTAGCCAATATAAAGCATCTTTCGCTTCGACGTCTTGCTCAATGAACCAGTCAGACTTCTCATCATCTTCTACAAACGGATGAGTGTTTGCAACATAGTTAGGCGCAAATTCTAACATGACTTTTACATTTTTACTATGCGCTTCTTTAACGAGTTCTTTTAAGTCGTCCATCGTCCCAAATTGTTCTTCTACTTCAAAAAAATCCTCAATCCAATACCCGTGATAACCATCTTCAGCATTTTTCATGACAGATGATAATGATATCGTCGTAAATCCAAACGTTCTTATATGATCAACCTTTTTCGTAATTCCTTTAATGTCTCCACCGTTATAAGTTAACGGGTCTTCAACATCTACACCTTCTTGGATACTAGCTTCTCCATTGTTAAAACGGTCAACAAAAATATCATAAATAAGTTCTTCACGAATATTATTTGTTTCTGCTGATACTTGATTCGTAAAAAAGAACATTGAAGCGATGAATAAAACGAATAAACGTTTCATCTTTTTTCCTCCCTTACACAAAACCGTTATAATATTTCGCTAAAAAAAGCTATTTCAAAAATGAAATAGCTTCTTCTTTAAACAATTTTATAAAACACCGAATCCTAAAACGAGCGTTACGATAAGTGCAATGAAAAACTGAATCCATGCCCCTTGAGCTGGTCTACCTTTTCCAGTGCGAATGGAAACCATTTCCATTGATGCAATAACCCAAATACCAGCAATCGTTTTCACTAACGCTAACGCGACTAAGTCTCCGCCAAAGTAAATCGATAATAACGATCCACCAGAATATAAAATGAGTAAATAGTCTAAACGTAAAATCATTTGTACAATTTTAGCTGCTTTTGCTTTCCCTTGTTTATGTAAAAGTGTAACGACAATTAACAAAATAAACGCGAGCACCCATGACGTAATATGGAGATGTGTATTCATCTAAAAATCCTCCTCTAAATTTTAAAAAATAATGACATAACACTATTAATCATATCATGGATGAAATTTTTTGCCTATAAAAACATATGTACTTCACACATTTGTCACTTGCTCTTTCGTAAAGATAAAACAGCTACTGTACCGATAATACAAAAAGCTCCAATCCATTCTGCCATCGTAAATGTTACTTGTAACCAGACAACAGCAAGTACAGCAGCTGAAAGCGGTTCGACACAAGCAAGTAAGCTCGCTTCTGATGGACTAATAAACGTTAAGCTTTCTAAATAGAAATAAAAAGCAATTAACGTACCGAAAAAGACAATAAACAGTACAGAGATGATATTTATCGTCGACCATTCAATCGACTGAAACGACGGTGGATAAATAGATGTAAATACAGCACCACCGATAAACATAGACCAACCAATAACTGTAATAGCTCCCCACTTCGCGATTAATTTATATGGTTGCAACGTATAAAATGCGAGTGTTATTGCTGAAGCAATTCCCCAGAAAAGAGCCCAACTAGAAATAGATAACGTCCCGAGTTGACCTTTCGTTACGAGAAGAACTGTTCCTGTTAAAGCAAGTATAATAGCAATAACTTCTTGACGGTTCGGCAACCGCTTCATGCGTAAGGCAACATATACGACGATCATCGTCGGTGCTAAATATTGTAAAACAGTCGCTGTCGCAGCGTTTGAATGAAAAATAGCAGCGAAAAACGTATATTGAACACCGAGCATCCCTACTAAACTAAATAGCAAAAGTCGAATGACGTCTTCTTTTTTGCGCCATATAGCAAATATTTGCTTCCCTCTTGTCATCCGCAAAAACGTAAGCAGTACAATTCCGGAAACACTTAAACGCATAGATACGAGCCACTCAACAGTGAAGCTTTTACTTAGTAAAAATTGCGCAACCGTTCCTGCAACACCCCAAAACACCGCAGCCGTTAAGACGAGAATGATACCTTTCAATCGTTGATTATTTTGTTCTAATAAATGACTCATATAAATTCTCTCCAAAATCCTTTTAATGATAATTGCATAGACAACATACCATACTTCTTATAAAAAGGATTGTTAGAGGCTTATACGTACTCATCAGGGTCGATAAAGAATGTTTGGATGACGTATAAAATAATACAACCAGATATAATTAAAAATCCCCAGCCGAGTGCACGCTGTTCAATTATTAATTGCTATACTTCATTCACATATCGAACAAGTCAAAATCAAGCAGTAAGTTTTTCGAGAAAAAATATAAACTTATCTGCTTCACTTCTTTACCCAATATATCCTCAACAGCTCTTTTATAAAGCTGCATCTGTATTTTATACCTTTCTTTCAATTCACGTTTTATCACATCA
>DATGUM010000002.1:0-4835 GCA_035301345.1 Bacillota bacterium | reverse complement strand
AATATTTGTACACTTCTTTTTTATGTTTCTTTTTAAACGCCCGCCATGTTGGTGCCCATTTATCCGGATCATCAAAATAACTTTCATCAGCTATTTGGTAAATGACGCTACGATGAGGTGCTCGTTTAACTTTATCTGGTTGTTCATATGCCTCTTTTGATATTTGTTCTAATGCAGAAATATATTCATCAAGATCTTCTTTTGAATAAGCTTCTGTCGGCTCAACTGTTACTGGTTCTGGAACTGTATACGGATGATGACTCGTCCAGTAGTGAAAACCAAAATCAGTCATTCTACGCTGAATGTCGTCAGTCGTTACGCCTGTTTCTTTCGCCATCTTTTCCCAGTTATAACGTACTTGTTCTAAACGACTACCTTCAATATAAGGCGCTTCTGCTCCTTTAATTTGCAACACTTTATGATACACGTAATTGTTATTTAATACGGCTGTTTCAGCTACTTGTCTTATTCCTTCATCCCCTAAGCTGCGCACCCAAGCGTAAGCTCTTACGATTGTTTGCGGTACTCCGTGAAATGAGCGTATCTTTCCGATACTATGTTTTAAATCGTGATTGAAGAAATACTTCTCTCCGTCATAATCAACAATTGGTGCAGGTAAGAAATCTTTTAGTTCTTCAATAACACCAAGTGCCCCTGATGCTGGCCCACCACTATTATGCGGAGCGCCAAATGTCTTGTGTAAGTTGAAAAAGCACATATCAAATCCTGCTTCTCGCGCTCGTGTAATACTTAGCGTACCGTTAGCATTTGCTTGGTCATAATAACAAATGCCACCTGCCTCACGAACGATATCGGTAAATTCCTTTATTTTATAATTATAAATACCAGTATCTTCTGGATTTGACGTAATAAATCCAGCCGTTCGCTCAGATACGACACTTTTAAGTTCTTCAATCGTTGGCAAGCCATCTTCATCGTGTTCAAGAATAATGACTTTGAACCCTTTTAAAACGGCTGAAGCTGCCGCTGATGGGTGTGAAAATTTAGTCGTAATAATTTCATTACGCTGCTTTCCTTCACCGTTTTTCTCATGAACCGCTTTAACGATGGAAGCCATTGCGTACAATGCTTGCGATCCTCCACCAGGTTGAAACGAAAAATAATCCATTCCTGAAAGTGTTTGCATCATTTGATCAAAACGATAAATAATTTCTAACATTCCTTGGGCCGTATGCTCAGATTGGAGGGGATGCATACTACTCACTTTTGATGTACGGATCAATTGCTCATTTACTTTTGGAGCGTACTTCATCGTACACGTCCCTTGTCCGATATCAATGTTTAAATCAGCACCTAACGTCTGCTGAGATAAACGTAAATAATGACGTAACACTCTTACTTGCGATATTTCTGGTAATTTTGGCTTTTCTTTTCGCTTCATTTGCTCCGGTAAATCTATTTCTTCGCCAATATGTGAAATAATCTCTTCTTCCGTCGTCGGTAAAAGAACACCACGCTCTCCTTCTTTGTGGAGTTCAAATATTAACGGTTCGTCCCATTTAGCTGCATGAAAATTTCTCGGCTGTTTACTCGACATCTTTTACAACTCCTTAATTATGTTCTTTTAAACGTATTCATTTATCGTATGAACTAAATGATCAATTGCTTCTTTCGAATGAACTTCAGTCACGCAATATAGCGCGCACTCTCCAAGTTCAGGAAATATTTTTGATAAATCTAAGCCACCGAATATACCATTTTCCTGTAAATACTTATTGATTTCTTCAACTGTCTTTCCAGTGTCGTTAAAATCAACGATAAATTCTTTAAAATGTGCAGATTTAAAGAGTGGCGCTTTCACCCCAGGTATCGTTGACAATTGCTTCATTGCATATTTACTTTTTTGGAAAATCGTCTCGCCTAATTCTGTCATACCTTCAGGGCCGAGTAGAGAAAGATAAACACCTGCAGTAATGCCCCATAGTGCAGTCATCGTACCGATAAATTCATTTCCATTTATTCGGTCACGCATCGATGTTCTACTCATCATAACGTCACCAAATCCATATTCACCTTCAATCGTCGGTGCAATCCCAAACATACGTGACGGGTACTGTTCAACATATTTCTTCTCATCTCGCGTCGCTATAAATCCAGCTTGTCCACCACCATAATTCATATGCATGCCTAATGGTTGTAGTTCCCCACAAACGATATCTGCCCCGTAATGAGCAGGTGGAGCTAGCACGCCAAGTGAACTAGGATCAACACCAACGACGCTTAACGCACCGTGTTCATGAGCTAAATCCGATATTTCCTGTCCTTGTTCTTCGATGAAACCTAAAAATGACGGATTTTCAAAATAAATAGCTGCTGTATTTTTCGAAAGTTTACTTTTTAGTTCTGCTAAATTAATTTGTCCAGAATCCTTTTCATAATCCACTTGAATAAGTGTCATATGAGGCGCACAATAATTTTTAATAATAACTAACTTTTCTGGGTGAATCGCTTTTGGAATAATAAATTCCGTACGGCCTGTTATTCTTCCTGCCATTCGAATGGACGTAGCTGCTGCTTGTGCCCAGTCATACATAGGATTGTTAACAATATCCATATCGACAAGTTCACCGACTAAACTTTGATATTCAAATAAAGATTGCCATCGTCCGAAATCTTCATACGTTTTTCCTGCGTAATCATTTAAAAATTCTGCCCTTTGATTCACTTCGTCACAAACAGCAGGAACGAAGTGCTGCCAACAACCTGCACCTAAAAAATTAATCATGTCGTCAGCGCTTTCATTTTTTTCAAGAATTGCTTCTACATGTCGTTTTAAACGAAACTCATCTAAAGCTTTTGGTAAATTCAATGTTTCGTTGAAATGGAGTTCTTCAGGAATTACTTTAAACAATTCATCAATGCTGTCTATCCCGATTTCATCAAGCATTTGTCGCTTTATGTTCGGATGAGAATTAGGGATATAAGGATGTGAATATAAATGTTTGTTTGTCATATGTCTTCTCCCTCTATTTGTGTCAAAATTGTGAATTTATTGTTATCTAAAGTTTACTCTCCTTAGAAACCGCTGTCAAAGTTTTTATGACGTAAATAAAAAAGCTACTCTAGTCAATATCACTGACTAAAATAGCTACATTCAAACATATGTTATTGAGCGTTAAAAAATGTTTATTCGTTTATTTAACTTTTTTAACGTACTAATAATACTTAACACGGCAAGTCTACTTGATTTTGGATTCGCTTCAAGAGGACTGTTTTCAGAAACAATCGTTGCTTTCCCAGCTAATCCTTCAATCGTAATTGTATGTGTATTCTTCTCAATTGCTGGATCTGCGACAATGATTACAATTGTTTGCTCAGTCCCTATTCCTGCTAATGATAAAACGATAGAGACGTTAATGTTTTTCGGGAACAATTTAATAGCTTCAGACGCAGTGCCTGAGAAAATGACTTTTTCTTTATCAAGCACCTCATCAATGAGTGACTGTGCAGGTTTGCGCGTTTCTAGTGTCACTTTTTCCACGTCACCTAATGCATTTGCGCTTTGTAGTAAATCAAGACCACCAATGCCACCAGATGGTAAATAAACTGCTTGCTGATGTTTTTCAGCAATGGCCGTTATTTCACTTAAAAATGCGTCGTCAGCTAAAGCGCCGATACTAATAATAACGACGTCTTTCTGTTTAAGTGCCTCGGGTATATATTTTTGTACCGCTTCGATATTTGCCGCCTCTACAACGACGTCAATATCTGAATCGAGAAACGTTTGCAAGTCTGTATAAAGGTCTATCTTATACTCATCTATTAAATGGCTGTACTTTGCTTCATCTCGTACGAATACACTTTTTACTTGCATCCCTTCATCTTGCTCTTTATTTAATGCTTGTAAAACGAACTGACCAATCGCCCCTGCGCCAATGATTCCTATATTCATGATGAATGCTCCTTTTCATTAAAATGTAAATACTTTTTCACTCACTGTATGTCTATCTAAAACACGCGTATTTATTTCGTAACCAATTCCTCGTCCTTGAGGAACGCTTATTTCACCATTCGTGACGACAACTTCTGGTGTAATAATATCTTCATACCAATAATTGCTCGATCCTGCTGTGTCCCCTGGTAATGTAAACTGCGTAAGAGAAGTTAAGGCAATGTTATGGGCTCTTCCGATGCCAGCTTCAAGCATACCGCCGCACCATAAATCTATTTTATTCTTTTGACAATAATCATGAATCCGCTTCGCTTCAGTTAATCCTCCAACGCGTCCAATTTTCACGTTAACGATTTTACAACTACCTAGTTCTACAGCTCGCCTTACATCATCAACCGAATGAATACTTTCATCTAAACAAATAGGCGTTAACAATTCTTTCTGTAATTTCGCATGGTCAACGATGTCATCATGCCCAAGTGGTTGTTCAATCATTAATAAATCAAACGCATCTAACTGTTTTAAATGGTCAATGTCATCTAATGTATACGAACTATTTGCATCAACCATTAGAGGAACAGCCGGAAATTGACGTCTTACTACGCGAATGATATCAATATCTTTCCCCGGACCAATTTTCAACTTTATTCGTTTATAACCTATCTCTAAAGCTTGTTCAATTGACTGAATAAGTTCGTCGATTGATTCCTTCATACCGATACTAATCCCGACATCTATCGTTTTTCGACTGCCGCCGAGCGCTTCACTAAGCGACATATCCTTACTTTTCGCATACAAATCCCAGAAAGACCCTTCAATGGACGCTTTTGCCATATTATTTTTCCTAATCGGCGAAAATATATCCGTAATATCTTTTGGGTGACTGACATCGTTTTTTCGAAGTAATGGTATAAAAAAATCT
>DATGUM010000001.1:0-11381 GCA_035301345.1 Bacillota bacterium | reverse complement strand
GCGGATATCGTATTGCACAGTTCAACAAAGTACATTGGCGGACACAATGATGTTCTTGCAGGACTTGTCGTTGCAAAAGGTGATGAACTTTGTGAAAGATTAGCAAAACAACATTACGCAGCAGGCGCTGTTCTCTCTCCGTCAGATAGTTGGCTACTTATTCGTGGGCTCAAAACACTTCACTTACGGATGGACCGCCATCAAGAAAATGCGCAAGCAATCGCGCAGTTTTTAGAGAGTGAACGACTCGTGACAGACGTTATCTACCCAAGAAAAGGTGGTATGGTTTCGTTCCGTATAAAAAAGAGTGAATGGATTGATCCATTTTTACAGCATCTTAAAATTATTACATTTGCTGAAAGTCTTGGAGGTGTTGAAAGTTTTATTACGTATCCAACAACACAAACACACGGAGATATTCCAGAAGAAGAAAGAATTCGTCGCGGCGTTTGTGATAAGTTACTCAGGTTTTCCGTAGGACTTGAACACGCTGACGATTTAATCAATGATTTAAAACAAGTGTTTGAACATTTACGATTACTAAAATAAAAAAGTACCCTTCTATTTAGGAGGGTACATTTTTATTCATTTTGCTTTTCTTTAAATGTTTCAGGAACAAAAAACTCAATATGTTCTCTGAAGTTTTCAAATGTGCCTGGTAATAGTCCACCAAATTCACCATCAATATTTAACTGCATTTTATCAACGGGCATTACTCTTATCTTCTTAGCTTGTGCATAAATAATATCTTTATGATCTAAATGCGTTCCTCTCATCGCCATTGTTGCGACGCGGATAAATTCAGCAATGTTTAATTTCTTCAAAATGATTAAATCAAACAAACCGTCATTCAATTTCGCATCTGGAGCTAGCTTTTCAAAACCACCGATTGAATTCGTATTACCGACTAAAAATAGCATGATTTCTTCATCAATCACATGCCCGTCATATTCAATGGTCGTTCGCACAGGCCGGATCGACGGTAACATTTCAATGCCTTTCATATAATAAGCAAGCTGGCCGACCATTGCTTTTGACTTACTTGGCACATCATACGTTAATTCTGTTAAATCGCCACCACCAGCGATATTAACAAAGTACTGTTCATTTACTTTTCCAATATCTAACTTCATCGACTGATCGGCAACGATAATATCAACTGCCTTTTCAATGTCTCGTGGAATGTTCAGTGCGCGTGCAAAGTCATTCGTCGTTCCTGTAGGGATAATTCCCACTTTTGAACGTTTCTTCTTACGTGATATACCATTGACGACTTCATTAATCGTTCCGTCGCCACCAACTGCGATAATTAAATCAAATCCATTATCATTCGCTAAACTTGCTGCATATTGTGCATCACCAGCTCCAGTCGTTGCATGAGCTGACGTTTCATAACCTGCTATTTCTAATTTTTCAAGGACAGTCGCAAGTTCTCTCCTAAATTGTTCACGTCCGGCTGTTGGGTTATAAATGATTCGTGCTTTCAAACGTGTACCTCCTTATGAAAAGTAACTAATAAATAAGGCTCGAACAAAGCAAACTTAGCCACCTTGTCCCAGCCTTTTATTTTATAACTTTTCGATTTCTTCTTTCAAGATTTTGTTAACCATTGGTGGATTCGCTTGACCTTTTGTCGCTTTCATCACTTGACCGACTAAGAAGCCGAGTGCTCGGTCTTTTCCTTCTTTAAAGTCAATGACAGATTGTTCATTTTCTGAAAGTACTTGTGACACAACCTCTTTTAACTGACCTTCATCAGAAATTTGAACGAGTCCTTGTTCTTTCACGTATGCTTCTGGATCTGTTCCTTTTTCAATAAGTTCAGCGAAAACACGTTTAGCAATTTTTGAAGAGATTGTACCATCTTCAATAAGCTTGATCATTTTTGCTAATCCTTCTGAAGTTATCGCAAGCTCATCTAATTCTTTTAAGTGCTTGTTCATATATGCAGAGACGTCTCCCATTAACCAGTTAGATGCTTGTTTCGTGTCTGCCCCTTCAGCAATTGTTTCTTCAAAGAAATCAGATAATGCTTTAGAACTCGTTAAAACTTCAGCATCATAAGCTGGCAAGTCTAACGATTCAATATAACGTTGTTTACGCGCATCTGGTAACTCTGGAATTTCTGCCTGAATGCGTTCTTTCCATGCATCATCAATGTGCAACGGAATTAAGTCCGGATCAGGGAATAAACGATAGTCATCCGCATCGTCTTTCACACGCATCAAGATCGTTTTCTTGGCACGTTCGTCGTAACGACGTGTTTCTTGGTCAATTTCTCCACCAGACGAAAGTACTTTTGCTTGGCGCTTCTCTTCGTATTCTAAACCATCACGAATAAACGCAAATGAGTTTAAGTTTTTAAGTTCTGTTTTCGTACCGAATGCTTCTTGGCCGACTGGGCGTAAAGAAATATTCGCATCACAACGAAGCGACCCTTCTTCCATTCGACAATCTGATACGCCTGTATATTGAATAATATTTTTTAATTTATCTAAATATGCATACGCTTCTTCTGGTGAACGAATGTCTGGTTCAGAGACAATCTCAATAAGTGGTGATCCTTGGCGGTTATAGTCCACAAGTGAGCTATCACCTTCGTGAGAAAGTTTTCCTGCATCTTCTTCTAAATGAAGACGTGTAATACCAATGCGTTTCGTTTCACCATCTACTTCTATTTCAATCCAGCCATTTTCTCCGATAGGCTTTTCATCTTGAGAGATTTGGTAAGCTGTCGGGTTATCTGGATAGTAATAGCTTTTTCGGTCAAACATCGTGTCTGTTGCAACGTCACAGTTTAAAGCCATTGCTGCTTTCATCGCAAAGTTAACTGCTTCTTCGTTCACAACAGGTAATGTTCCTGGGTAACCTAAGTCAATAACACTTATATTCGAGTTCGGTTCAGCTCCAAATCCGTTAGGGCTAGAACTGAATACTTTTGAGTTCGTTTTTAATTCAACGTGGACTTCTAATCCAATGACTGTTTCAAAATTCATTCGTTTGCTCCTCCCAACATTGGACGTTTTTTATGGTGATTTGTTGCTCGCTCATATGCATGAGCCACGCGGTATAACGTTCCTTCTGTTAAATGATTTCCGATAATTTGTAAGCCGAATGGAAGTCCTTCTTCAGAAAATCCACACGGAACAGAAATACTCGGAAGTCCTGCTAAGTTAACTGGTGCCACGAGAATATCACTCATCTTTTTAACGAGTGGATCGATTGAATCATCACCAATTTTAAATGCCGTTGTCGGTGTTGTTGGGCCAATGACGACATCATATGTTGAGAAGATTGTCTCAAATTCTTTACTAATTAACGTTCTAAGCTTTTGTGCTTTTTCAAAGTACGTTTCATAGTTTGATGAACTTAATACGTGTGTACCTAATAAGATACGGCGTTTAACTTCTTCACCGAATCCTTCGCCACGAGAGTTTTTCATCATGTCAATCATGTTATCAGCATTTTCTGAGCGAACACCGAAACGAATACCGTCAAAACGACCGAGTGCTGTTGAGCCTTCTGCTGATGAAATCATTTTATACGTTGATGCAGCATACGTTGAGTGTGGTAAAGATACTTTATCAACTGTTGCACCGAGTAGTTCAAACATTTTAAGAGCGTTCATTACAGATTCTCTTACTTCTTCTGATACTCCTGCGCCTAAGTATTCTTCAGGAACGGCAATACGAAGCCCTTTAACATCTTCTGTTAATGATTTCGTATATGATTCGATATCTGCAGCAATGCTCGTCGCATCTTGTTTATCTTGACCGACTATTGCTTCTAATACACGCGCATTATCTTCAACTGTTTGCGTCATCGGACCAATTTGATCGAGTGACGGAGCCATCGCAACAAGTCCATAACGAGAGACGAGACCGTATGTAGGTTTCATGCCGACAATACCGCAAAATGATGCTGGTTGTCTAATCGATCCACCTGTGTCTGTCCCTAGTGAAAACAGTACTTCACCTGCTGCAACTGCAGCCGCTGAACCACCACTTGAACCTCCAGGTACGTGGTCTAAATTCCATGGGTTTCTCGTTACTTTATAAGCTGACGTTTCAGTCGTAGAACCCATTGCAAATTCATCTAAATTAAGTTTACCAATCGTCACTGCGTTAGCATCATTTAACTTTTGTACGACTGTTGCATCGTATAAAGGGGAATCGAAGTTTTCCAATATTTTACTCGCACACGTCGTGCGGAAATCTTTCGTCACAATATTATCTTTAATACCAACAGGTAAGCCTGTTAAGCCTTCTTTTTTATAGCCTGCTTCGTCAATCTGTTTCGCTTGAGACTTCGCGTGCTCTTCATCAATCGTAATGAATGCTTGTACGTCATCTTCTACTTCATTGATACGGTCAAATGACATATCTACTAATTCAGAAACAGACATTTCTTTCTTATGTAGCTTTTCTTCAAGTTCTTTAATTGTATATCCAAATAATGACATGTTTTGTCCTCCTTACTCCATAATTGCTGGTACTTTGAAATGTCCATCTTCGTGTTCTGGAGCGTTATTTAAAGCTTCTTCTTGTGTAATCGTATGTTTCGGTTCGTCTTTTCGCATCACATTGTGGAAAGCCATATTTCCGTGAGTTGTCGGTTCAACTTCATCTGTATTTAAATCTTGAAGTTCTCCCGCAACTTTTAATTGTTCACTTAATTCAGCCGCATATTTCTCTGCTTCTTCATCTGTCACTGCTACGCGAATAGCGTCAGCGATTTTCTTTATTTGTTCACTTGATAATCGTGTCATTTTATCCACCTCCGTAAACGTGCACAACAGCAAAACGCTTTATGCTTTTATAAGTTTTTATGATTATTTATCTGTTTAAAAAATTACATGCATCCCTATTATAACATAATGCACCGTCTTTCATGATAACAGAAGCTTTGTTATTGTAGCAAATCCAACTCTCATATCACATACGTTCGTCGTTTAATGGAAAACGTGGACAGTTGGTTCTTCTTCACCAGCTTCGCGATAAATAATGCTCTCTACTTGATCACTTGACGTAATTTTAATTTCTAAATCATAATGTTCCGGGAACATTTCTAAGACGAGTCCATACACATATTGTGAGAAGCCAACGACTTCAGCACTGCCGTAAAATTCTATCGGCACTTCCAAGCTTAATGTTTTCAATTCATCGTGTAAGTAAAACCCTTTTCCGATAACTCCGACATAGTTAGGGAAATACGTCGAAATTTTCTTCCCGAATTCATTCACTACTTCATAATCATCAAAGTAGTCATCCTTTGCCTTATCTGACGGGAATAACACATATTTTTCTTCTATCGTTTCCCATTTACCAAGTGATTGTCCGGCACCTTCAACGAGAGTTTTCGCAACGAAATTCCCTGGAATAGGCGATGATTCCTCTTCTTCACGGTAAAGGGCAATCATGATAGGTACATCAGCTAATTCTTCTATTTCACGCAGTTCAGCTAAAACATCTTCAGCAATTTCATTCCCTTTACTCAATAGTTCACTTTTTGGAATGTCGTGAAAGTATGGGCCTTTTCCCTCTGCTTCAAATTCATAAACGGATTTAAGTGCAATGCCGATAGAAACTCCGACGAGCTCTAAAGAGTTATTTTCTGTTTTGTTTAAATAGTTCTGTTCTAATATATGCGATAAAATTCGCGGGTTTTCTTCGTGTTCTTTTTTCTTAGCATCTGGACTTGGGCGATCAGGGTTTAAATCATCAATTAACTTTTTAACCATTTTTTCATCTAAGTATTGTCCTTCTTCATAGTAATACTTTTCAGGATCAAATGCTTCTGTTGAATGACGTCTTAGTGCGTCTTCCATTTCATCAATATCTAAACGGTTTTTTATTTGCCCGGTAATCACTCCGCGTGCTTCACTCGGGCGAAACGGTAAAATCATGCGGTAATTCTTTTTAGACAATTGATAGCTCGGAACAATTGAAATTTCTTGTTCTTCTTGCTCATCAGATGATTGTAATACTTCTTCCTCTTTTTCTTTCGGCGCACAACTTGCACTTATGAGGAGTATCAATACTATGAAAATACTATACGTAACTTTCTTGTTCACATTCATTCCTCCTCTGCCAATACAGTGAGTAGTTGTTCTTCATCCCAAATATCAATGCCTAATTCTACTGCTCGTGTATATTTTGAACCTGCTGCTTCACCGGCAACGACGACATCTGTATTGCCACTCACACTGCCAGTAACCTTGCCACCTTTATTTTCAATTTTTTCTTTTAATTCGCCTCTCGTAAATTGCTCAAGCTTTCCTGTTAAAACAAATGTTTTATTTGTAAAAGCAGAGTGAATATTCGTCTCTTCCGCTTGCAGCTTTGGTCCTTTGTACGTCATATTTATTCCGAGGTCATTAAACTCCTTTAGTAATTGGATGACCTTTTCTTCTTGGAAATATATTGCTAATGAATCGGCCATCTTTTCGCCAATTTCATCAATAGCGACAAAATCCTCGTACGTCGCTCGTTCGATATTTTCCATCGTTTCAAATGACATGGCTAAAATACGA
Source organism: Bacillota bacterium (assembly GCA_035301345.1). GTDB lineage: Bacteria > Bacillota > Bacilli > Bacillales > Amphibacillaceae > CALAMD01. The sequence goes on along the minus strand of DATGUM010000001.1, from coordinate 4,849 downwards.
GCTGCTTTCTCACCAATGTGACGAATACCTAAACCAAAGAGTAGCTTTTCTAAAGAATTTTCTTTTGACTGTTCAATCGCTTGTAATAGATTGTTAACAGATTTTTCACCCATTCGTTCAAGTGTCAGTAGCTTTTCCTTCTCTAGTCGATATATGTCTACAAGTGTTGTTACAAGTCCTTCATTAAACAATTGTTCAGATACCTTTTCGCCAAAACCGTCGATATTCATTGCTAAACGTGAGACGAAATGTATCACACCTTCTAATATTTGAGCAGGACAGTTAGGATTCATACAGCGAAGTGCTACTTCGTCATCTAGATGAACGAGTTCGTTATCACATGCGGGACAATTTTCTGGCATTTCATAACGTAATTCGTTTCCAGTTCGCTCTTCTTCGACGACTCGAACGACTTTTGGAATAATGTCACCGGCCTTTTTTAAAACGACTGTGTCACCAATTCGAAAGTCGTGTTCGTCAATAAAATCTTTATTATGAAGTGTCGCTCGTTGCACCGTTGAACCGTCGATAAAAACTGGTTCTAAAATAGCTGTCGGCGTAATAACACCTGTTCGTCCGACGCTTAATTCAACATCAATAATTTTAGTTATTCCTTCTGTTGCAGGAAACTTATAAGCTACAGCCCAGCGCGGATTTCGTGCGGTATAGCCTAGTTCTTCTTGTTGATTAAGATCATTTACTTTAATAACGATACCATCAATATCATACGGTAATTGCGCGCGTTTATCTGTCCATTCTTCGACGTAAGCAATCACTTCGTCAATCGTTCCACAGCGGCGCCACTCAGGGTTAATTTTAAACCCTAAAGACGTTAAATATTGTAATCGTTCACTATGAGTTTCGCAGTGCTTTCCTTCCCATGCACCAATTCCAAATAAATAAACGTCTAAGTTTCGATCAGCTGCAATTTGCGGATCAAGTTGTCTGAGTGACCCTGCTGCAGCATTACGTGGATTCGCAAAAAGTTGTTTATCATTTTGTTCTCTTTCTTTGTTCAATGTAATAAATGATTGCTGAGGCATAAATGCTTCTCCGCGTATTTCGAACATGCCTGTTTCTTCTACAGATAACGGGACACTTCTAATCGTTCGCAAATTACTCGTAATCTCTTCACCAATTGAACCGTCACCACGCGTTGCACCTCTAATGAGCCATCCGTTTTCATACGTCAATGAAATAGCTAAGCCGTCTAGCTTAAGCTCACAAACGTATTCAACAGACTCACCAATGATTCGTTTGATTCGTTGATCAAATTCACGAAGCTCTTCGTTATTAAAAGCATTCCCTAAACTATACATCGCTTCTATATGTTCAACTTTTTCAAAATGTTCAAGTGGTTCTCCTCCGACACGTTGCGTTGGTGAATCCGCTAGAACGAGTGCTGGATACTCTTCTTCTAGTAGTTGTAACTCTCGGAGCATTTTGTCATACGTGACATCGGGCACTGTTGGTTGATCTAGCACATAATACTCGTGTCCGTATCGATTTAACGTATCTGTATATTCTTTTATTTTTTCTTTCGCTTGTTCTTTCGTTAACAAACTAACACCTCATTTACTCTTTCGTAATTGGAGCAAATTTTGCTAATAAACGTTTAATCCCTGTCGGTGCAGGAAAAGCAATGTCTAATTCTAAGTCATCACCTTGTCCACTCGTTTTAACGACTGTACCAACACCCCACATTTTATGTTTTGCTTTATCTCCTGCTTGCCAAGCCATTTGTTCAGCGCCTGACTCACGCTTCGTAGATATTCTTCTCGATTTTCTCTTCGGCACGTCCGCGTTTATTCCTTCATCAAAAGTCATTGAGCGCGGCTGTGCACTTTCTTTAAGACCGTCGATATATTGTTCCGGGATTTCTGTAATAAAGCGACTCATCGTATGATAATTCGTTTTCCCGTATAATGTGCGCATCGCTGCATGCGTTAAATATAACTTTTGCTCCGCTCGTGTAATCCCAACATAAGCGAGACGACGCTCTTCTTCCATCTCAATTTCATCAGTCATTGACCGGCTATGCGGGAAGACATTCTCTTCCATACCGATTAAAAAGACGACAGGAAATTCGAGCCCCTTTGCAGCGTGTAACGTCATCAGTGTCACCTTTTTTTCAGCTTCTGGATCTTCTTCATCGACAGAATCGATATCTGCAATAAGAGCAAGTTCTGTTAAAAAGTGAACGAGCGACGTATTTTCTGCATTATTTTTTTCGAACTCTTGCGTAACTGATTTAAACTCTTCTAAGTTTTCTAGTCGACTTTGTGCTTCTAATGTGCGCTCTTCAAGCAACATTTTTTCATAGCCTGTTTGCTCTAACACTTGCTCAACCATCTCAGTTGCACTTAAAAACTCTTGCTGTTTAGCAAGTGATTCAATCATCTCACCAAAATTTGCCAAAGCATTTGCGGCTCGTTTCGTCACGCCTGTAAAATCAACTTCTTTAACCGCTTCTGAAAAAGAAATATCGTGCATCATCGCATACGCTCGCAGTCGTTCGACAGACGTTGCACCAATCCCACGTTTCGGTTCGTTAACGATACGCTCAAAACTCATATCGTCATTCGGGTTCGTTAATAAACGAAGATAAGCTATCATATCTTTAATTTCTTTTCGGTCGTAGAATTTCGTGCCCCCGACGATTTGATAATCAGTCGCTGACTTCACTAACGCTTCCTCAATAGCACGCGATTGGGCATTTGTTCGGTATAATACAGCAATGTCTGAAGGTGCGTATCCTTTATCGTTCAACAAGTCGTGAATTTGCTCAACGACGTACAAGGCTTCATAACGTTCTGTATTACCTTTATAATAAGTGATTTTCTCACCTTCATCATTTTCCGTCCATAATTTCTTCGGCTTACGACTCGTGTTTTTTTCAATAACAGCGTTAGCCGCTTCTAAAATTGTTTTTGTCGATCGATAGTTTTGCTCAAGTAAAATAACTTTCGCATGCTCATAGTCTTGTTCAAATGACAAGATGTTTTTTATATCCGCACCACGCCAACGATAAATTGACTGATCAGAATCTCCAACGACGCATAAGTTTTTATATCGTTTTGCTAATTGATTCACTAAATAATATTGAGCATAGTTCGTATCTTGATACTCATCAACGTGAATGTATTGAAAACGATTTTGATAATACGTCAAGATGTCTGGTACACGCTTAAACAATACCACTGTCTGCATAATTAAATCGTCAAAATCAAGCGCCTCATTTTTACTTAACATTTTTTGGTAAGCTGTATAAATATCTGAAATTTGTTTTTCATAAAATCCGTGCGCTTTTTCTGCATATTGCTTCGGCGTTTTCAATTCATTTTTCGCCGTACTTATTTGCGCTAACATCGCACGTGGATGATAGCTTTTTGGATCGATATTTAAGTCTTTTAAAACTTGTCGCATAACCGACACTTGATCCGTTTGATCGATAATTGTAAAGTTCGAATCGTATCCAATCCGGTCAATGTGCCTTCGTAAAATACGCACACACATCGAGTGGAACGTTGACACGAGCATTCGCTCGCTTCCTTGACCAACTAATGCATGCACACGTTGCTTCATTTCTCGAGCTGCTTTATTCGTAAACGTAATCGCTAAAATATTGTGTGGCGATACGAATTTTTCTTGAATTAAATAAGCGATTCGGTATGTTAGCACGCGCGTTTTTCCACTGCCTGCTCCTGCCATAACTAAAAGTGGTCCTTCTGTATGCTTCACTGCTTCTCGTTGTTCTTTATTTAACTGTGTTAACAATTCATTAATCGTTTGACTCAACTGTTGCACCACCTTATATCTTTTCAGTACCTTTTATAGCAGAAACTGTCTGTAGTGCAGATGGTAGGTTCGTATAAATAACATTGCCAACGACAATCACATCTGCGTGTTCTTTCATTTCTTTCGCTTCGGTCTCACTTGCTATTCCGCCCCCGTAAAACAACAATGTACGGTCTAAAGAATACTTCACTCGTTCGACGAGCTCGGGGGACCCGTACGTTCCGCTATATTCTATGTAAAAAATTGGAAAATTAAATATATGTTCTGCCATGTCAGCATAAGCAATAACGGCATCTTCATCTGGCATTTTACACGCTGCTCGTTCATATGCTTTCGCTCGTTCATTTAAAATACAATACCCTTCAGCGACCATCTCTTGCCAATCAATAAATGGTCGAAACTGCTTGATTGCTTCATGTTGGATGTCCATCATCCACTTTTTATCTTTGCTATTCATAACCATCGGAATGAAATAATAATCAAATCCGTAAACAATCGCATCCATTGTTGAAATTTCTAAAATAATTGGCAATTCATATCGCTGTATCCGCATCAATAAGTCATAAACATTTTCTGCGGTCACATCGTCTGTGCCGCCTACGATAATTGCATCCGTCCCAGACAAGCAAATAGCTTCGATGGCGTCATCAGTTATTTCTTTTGCTGGATCTAGTTTAAACACATGTTGCCAATGTTTCATTTGATTATTCACTCGTTATTCCTCCGTTTGTTACATCCGTCTCTTTAGTATAACAAATTTTTAATCAGTTACAGAGTATTTTCTAATTTTCGATTGAGTCAAATATTCGTGGGTATTTAATATATACGTTCAAAATACCATCTTTTGTATAGATTATTTTATTAAATAACTTTTAAATCACCACAGGTGATATATACTTCACTTTTTGCGGGTGATCGTTTCAGAACTATACTACGCTTGCCGCGGGACGACCTCAACTTCTAGAACCTCCATTATCATGTCGGTTCTAGGGATTTTCGGATACGTGTAATGAAATAGGTTACCACCTATCTCATTACCTTCCCGCAGGCG